>NZ_AP025508.1:2579716-3224645 GCF_024347615.1 Vibrio splendidus
CTAGGGCGCGAATTTATCAAAGACATAGCGCTAGTAGATGTAAGTAAAAAGTACGTACAAACGGAAGTTAAATAACAATAGTAGGGTAAGCTATGACGTCAAGAATTCCATTTTATATCTCTATTTTCCTGCTCATCGTGGCAGGTATAACACTGAGTATGTTCAGACATACAACCTACGGTGTACCTTGGACTCCAGGGGAAACCAGGCAGGTTTGGGACGTTGAAGCTCGTATCGAGTTCAATGCGGTTGGTAAAGAAGCAAAAATTTCATTAGCGGCTCCTCACACTCAATCTAATTACACACTTATTGGTGAGTCAGCTTCATCTCCAGGTTACGGCATCTCTTACTTGAACACCGAGTCAGGTCGTCGTGCAGAATGGTCTATTCGCCACGCTGATGGCCCGCAAACTATCTACTACAAGACTCAATTCCTAGTTGATAACCAAGCAAAAATTGATGCGATACCACCAGAAGGTGAAATTACGCAACCAAGCTTTGATGGTCCAGAAGAAGCGGCTGCGTTGGCACTGATTGACCGAGCAACCAAGCGCTCAGCAGACAACATAACCTTCACTCGTGAACTTATCAAAACGCTTAATGATCCAGACAGCCAAAACTCTGCGCTGATTCTGAATAACATGAGCAAAGTTGAAGCAACACACAAGCTACTTTCAGCAGCAAATATCCACAATAAAGTGGTTGGCGTTATCGAGCTAGAAGATGGCCGTCGTCGTCAATCTATCCAGCAAATGAACCAGATCTGGGATAACGACCAATGGGTTTTATTCTCTCCTGAATCAAGCGAACAGCAAGTTCAGCCAAACCTGCTAATTTGGGATGAATCAAATGTATCTCTATTAGACGTGGTTGGCGGTCAGAACAGTAAAGTTCACTTCTCGATGATTGCTCAGGAGGTGACTCCCACTGAAGCAACCAACAGTAAAGTCTCTGCGGATCAGCTGTTAAACCTTTCCATTCATAGTCTGCCGCTAGAAGAGCAAGCGATGTTTAAAACCATCATGCTGATTCCTATCGGTGCTCTGATTGTTGTGTTCCTACGTGTCATCATCGGCCTGAAAACGTCTGGTACGTTCATGCCTGTACTGATTGCAGTAGCCTTTGTACAAACACAATTGGTAACGGGTATTGTCGGCTTCCTACTTATCGTAGGTACAGGTCTTATTATTCGAAGTTACTTATCCAAGCTCAACTTGCTACTGGTCGCCAGGATATCCGCCGTAATCATTACGGTAATCATGATTATCTCTGTGTTTACTGTAGTGGCGTTTAAAGTCGGTCTGACTGAAGGTCTATCGATTACGTTCTTCCCAATGATTATCCTATCTTGGACTATCGAACGTATGTCTATCCTATGGGAAGAAGAAGGGGCGAAAGAGGTAGTGCTACAAGGTGGTGGTTCTCTATTTACCGCTGTTCTTGTTTACTTAGGCATGACTAACCCGTTCATCCAGCATTTAACGTTTAATTTTATTGGTTTACAGCTTGTTATTCTAGCGACCATCTTGCTACTAGGTAACTACACAGGCTACCGTCTAACCGAGCTTCGTCGCTTTAAACCGCTAGCGGAGGACTAAGTTATGTTTGATCAATTTACTTCACCGTTTAAGTTGAAAGACAAAGGCATAATGGGAATGAACAAGCGTAACCATAGCTATATTGGTCGCTACAATGATCGTTCCAAGTATCCACTCGTTGATGACAAGCTTAAGACTAAGATTATTGCTGAACAAGCTGGTGCAACCGTACCAACACTGATTGGCGTTATTGGTCATCAAGCTGAAGTAAAAACAATCCACAAGATGGTTAAAGAGTGGCCGGGGTTTGTAATCAAGCCCGCTCAAGGTAGTGGTGGTAAAGGTATCCTTGTTGTTATTTCTCACAAGGATGGTGTTTATACCAAGCCATCAGGTTCTACTATCAATGAAGAAGACGTAGAGCGTCATATCAGTAACGCTCTCGCGGGTCTTTTCTCACTGGGTGGTAAGAACGACGTAGCCGTGGTTGAAAACCTCATCAAGTTTGACGAGTGTTTTGATGGCTTCAGTTATGAAGGTGTGCCCGATGTACGAATTATCGTATTCAAAGGCTACCCTGTGATGGCGATGATGCGTCTTTCTACTTCAGCTTCTGACGGCAAGGCAAACTTGCACCAAGGCGCTGTGGGTGTGGGCATCTGTATCGCAACGGGTAAAGCCGTTCGTGCGGTTCAATTTGACCACCCTGTGACTCACCACCCAGACACGGACAAAGAGTTGGCACAACTTCAAGTACCGCATTGGGAAAAACTGCTTACGCTAGCATCAAGCGCGTGGGAAATGACAGGCCTTGGTTACATGGGCACTGACATGGTTTTAGACCAAGAAGAAGGCCCAATGGTACTAGAGCTAAACGCTCGTCCAGGATTAGCAATACAGATTGCAAACGGCGCGGGTTTATTGCCTCGCTTGCATCATATTGAAAACCTAGGCACGCCAGCTGAATATCCAAAACCTGCCGAGCGCGTTGCATACGCCGCAAAGCAATTTGGTGTTCACGGTAACGAACTCGCTTCAAACTAAGTGATTAACTTGGTCATTTGACACCGAGTCTAGCTCAATAAATTAAGCCGCATAACTCTGAGAGTTACGCGGCTTTTTAATGCCTATCGTTAATTAGCTTAACGCTCGGAACTAAGCTTCTGTTATTTCTGCTTCAGACTCACGAATGGGATCAATGCGGACTGCCGCCACTTTAAACTCTGGGATCTTAGCGTGCGGATCGGTTGCAGTCGTAGTTAAGCGGTTAACTGGAGATTCGACAAAATGGAAGGGAATAAATACCACACCCTTTTGCATTCGCTTAGTCACAAACGCCGCGATTTCAATTTCTCCACGACGGGTTGATACTTTGAGCATCTGGCCATTCGAGATCCCTAACGCTTCGGCATCATGAACACTCACCATCGCACGTGGTCCTGCCAAGTTATCAAGCCCTTTGGTTTTACGTGTCATGGTCCCGGTGTGGAACTGTTCTAGGATGCGACCTGTCGTTAATACTAGCGGGTATTCCGCATCAGGAAGTTCTGCTGCGTATCTAAACGGAATCGCTTCCATTTGACCACGCCCGCGAGTGAATTGAGTCTGGTGCATGATGCGTGTACCGTCAGGGTTATTCTTATTAGTTGGCCATTGGACGCCGTTCACCGTAATGTTCTCCCAACGTAAACCACCATACTGCGGCGTTACACGTGCTATCTCATTGGTGATATCAGCAACGGTTTTGTAGTCCCAACCGCCGCCCATTGCATTGGCTAGCATTTGAATAATCACCCAATCTTCTTTCGCGTCACCGGGCGGATTAACAGCAGGATTAATACGTTGGACTCGTCGCTCTGTATTGGTGAAGTGGCCAGACTTTTCAGCAAACGAACAAGACGGCAGAACCACATCGGCATACTGAGCGGTTTCGGTTAAGAAAATATCTTGAACCACTAGGAAATCTAACGCTTCAAGGCCTTCAATCACATGCGCTTGATTTGGGTCACTCAACACTGGGTTCTCACCCATGACATACAGACCACGAACATCTCGATGGCACGCTCCATCAATAATTTCGGTGAGCGTTAACCCCGCTTCCGCTGGTAAGTCAGAAACACCCCACTCCATCGCGAATTTTTGACGAACTATCGGGTTATACACTTTCTGATAACCTGGAAGGTTGTTCGGCAATGCCCCCATATCACACGCGCCCTGAACATTGGATTGGCCACGTAATGGGTTTATACCACCGCCTTCAATACCAATGTTGCCACACAATAGTTGTAGATTAGCGATTGAACGTACGTTGTCGTGACCAGTGGTGTGTTGCGTAATACCCATCGAATAATACACTGCGGTGCGTTCTGCAGTACCAATCAAGCGAGCCATCGCGAAGATATCTCCCGCTTTCACGCCAGTCACCAATTCGACTTTATCAAGTGAGTAGCTTGGTGACATGACTTCTTGCAATAAGGTATCAAAGCCGTCGACACGATCATCAATATAATCTTGATCGTACCAACCGTGTTTGATGATCTGCTGCATCACACCATTAATCAGCATCACATCGGTGCCCGGTCGGTGCGCTAAGTAAAGCTCAGCGTGGTCAGCAATATCGATTCGTTTTGGATCAGCAACGATCAATCGTGCTCCACCATGCCTCACCGCTTGCTTGATGTGCGAGCCAATAATTGGGTGTGCTGAAGTCGTGTCTGAACCGATAATAAAGATCACATCTGAGTGCTTGATACTTGGAATATCATTGGTCATCGCCCCGCTACCCAGCGAAGCCTCTAAACCGGTAACAGTAGAAGCATGACAAAGACGTGCACAGTGATCGACGTTATTAGTGCCTAATTCACGGCGTATGAATTTTTGGAAGGCATAGTTGTCTTCATTGGTGGTTTTCGCCGACGAGAAGCCCGCCAAAGCATTGCTACCAAAGCCCTGTTTAATCGCGGTAAATTTATCAGCAATGAGTTTAATCGCTTCTTCCCAACTTGCAGGTTGCAACCAGCCATCTTTACGAATTAATGGTGTGGTTAAACGCGCATCACTGCCCACAAAATCGAAGCCGAATCGCCCCTTAACACACAACATGCCTTCATTGACCGGAGAGTCACCGCCTTCGATATAACGGATTTTGTTTTTCTGCTCATCAATATGCATGGTTAGCTTACAGCCCACACCACAATAGGTGCAGATGGTATCCACTTTCTTGAGTAGGTCTGTGTCTCCCTGCTTTCTATCACGAGCATCCACCATTGCACCGGTTGGACACGCCTGAATACAAGATCCACATTGAACGCAGTTTGAGTCACCCATTAAGGTCTTGTCTGCCCCAAAATTAGGACGACATTCAGGTCTTGATGCAGGCTTGCCATCAGATTGATTCATGAAGCTTAGAACGCCATGGACATTCTGTTCGCGGCACGCTTGGATACACTGCCCGCAACTGATACAGCGGTTGGCATCAAAGATAATAAATTCTGAACTGTCATCAACTACAAATTTTTGTCTTGTTAAACCGACCTTCGCTTCTTCTGCACGAATCGCCTGCCAACTCTCATTCGAAGCCACATCGATTTTGTACTCTGGATGTGTTTGCGTTGCCTTGTATTCGGTCGAGTAGTCTCGTAGGTCGCAATCAGTATTGGCCTGGCAGCCACATTCTAGACATCTTGCTGCTTCCGCAATGGCATCGGCATTATCAAATCCTGTTTCTACTTCATCGAAGCTTTGTTCACGCTGCTCGGGTGTTAGCTCTGGCATGATCTTACGCGCCATACGCTGTATGGATTTGTATTGCTCAGGATCCACCGCTTTGAGCTGCTTGTGCTTTCTTGAATTAAACGGTTTAACCGGAATGTTATCCATATCGCCATGAAAGAACCGATCAATCGCCTGTGCAGCAATGCGCCCATCCCCCACCGCTTCCACTGCGGTTGCAGGGCCGCGTCGGAAATCACCAATACTAAAGATATTGCCAGTACCTGTATGCATGGTTTGCGGATCGGCATCAGCGGTATTCCAACGAGTAAGAGGAATATCAATCGCTTCATTGTCCATAAAGCTCAGATCCGGCTTTTGCGACACGGCAGCAATAACCGTATCAAACGCTTCAACAAAGAATTCGCCTGTTGGTTTAGGGCTGCGACGACCTGAAGCATCAGCCGGACCCAAAGCCATACGCTCTAATCGTATTTCTGATACATGACCATTTTCATCGGCTATGTTTTCTGCCGGGTTGGTTAAGAAATGGAACTTCACACCTTCATGCTCAGCTTCTTCGATTTCGTAATCTTCTGCCGGCATCTCATCTCGAGTACGACGATAAATCAGCGTAGTATCCGCGCCATCACGCACCGCTGTTCGAGCGCAGTCAATCGCGGTATTACCACCACCAATCACTGCAACCTTTTTACCAGTGACATACTGCTGATCGATCACGTAATCTTTCAAGTAATCGACGCCTAGATAACAACCGCCAAGATCGCTGCCCGGATAATTCATTTCAACCGCTTGCGATGCACCAACCGCCAAGCAAACCGCATCAAAATCGTTACTCAAATCAGACAGTGTAAAATCAACACCGAGTTTTTTATCACACTCTACCGACATCCCATTACGACACATCAGCTCGATTTCTTTATCTAGAATCGACTTAGGTAAGCGATATTCAGGGATACCGTAACGCAACCAACCTCCCGCTTTGGGCATCGACTCATAAACACTAACATCGTAGCCTTCGTTAGATAGGTAATAACCTGCTGTAAGACCACCGGGGCCACTACCAACAATCGCAATACTCTTGCCTTTGATTGGTTTCTTAGTTGGCATGTAGCTCTCTTGAGCGGCTAAATCTGCGTCGGCAGCGTGTCGTTTGAGTTGGCGAATCGCGATGGATTCATCGACCAAGTTGCGACGACATTCCGTTTCACAGAAAGCAGGACATACTCGACCAATCGAAAGGGGCATTGGTAGTGTCTTTTTGATGACCTCTATCGCTTTGATGTGATCATTTTGAGCAATATGATGCAGATAAGATTGGATATCGACCCCAGCAGGACACGCTGTTTGGCATGGCGCTTCACAATCCGCGTAATGATCGGTCATGATACGGTTCAACGCGTCTTGCCGATGAATCGTTAACTGTTTTGACTGGGTGGTAATATTCAGCCCATTAGACACTTCAAGCTCACAAGAACGAGTGACACCAACGCCATCAACTTCAACGACACACAAATCACACGGTACTTTATCCGCTGTTTTGTTCAAACCACATAAAGATGGGATCTCTAAACCACATGTTTTTGCCGCTTCAAGAACGGTTTGTCCTTGCTCGACGATTCGATATTTCCCATCAATAACGATTTGAATCATACCTAATTCCTACCTTTACCTTTCGCACACGCGAGTTATCAATAATTAAAATTTAAGTAATACAATATTATTAATATTATTAAATCTATGTCATTACCATACATTATTTGTGGTTTTGTGCGTGTGACCTCAAACAAGTTCCATTGATAATAACCATAAGGTATGAGTGGTCTTATCAGTATCGACGAGACGATTAGGCGGAAGGTGTTCTGCTGTAGAAGTAAGGAATAAGAAATTAGATTCAAGGTACAAAAAAGCCCCTAATGATTAGGGGCTTTGAACAAATATCATTGAGTCACTTTCGAGCTTATAGCTGCGCTATCAAGGTTATTGCTCGGCTATCAAGATTATAATTCGGCTATCAAAGTTATTGCTCAGTTTCTTCGATAAGCTCTTGCACAGGAGATGCCGGTTTGTTTTGAGCAAAACCTCGCAGGCCAACAACATGTACGTGTTCGTGGTCTTTGAAGACCTTACGAACCAGTTTGTAGGTTGTACCTTTCTCTGGGCTAATGTTTTCAGGTGCTGCAATCAGAAGTTGCATACCCAAACGGTCACACAGTTCAAACAGCGTAGAGATCGACTTAGAATCCAAACGTGCTGCTTCATCAAGGAACAACAAACGACATGGAACGATGTCTTTACTACGAAGTCGACGAGATTCCTCTTCCCAGCTCTGAATAACCATCAATAGGATTGACTGACCCGTACCGATCGCCTCACCCGTAGACAATGCGCCCGATTCAGCTTGTAACCAACCGTCTGAACCACGGTTAACTTCAACACTCAGCTCTAGGTAGTTACGGTAATCCAGTAGCTCTTCACCAAGAACTTGTGGAGAACGTTGACCCATATCGATATGCGGGTTCACTCGTTGGAACAACTTCGCCATCGCTTCTGAGAAGGTAAAGCGCGTTGATTCAAACAAGTCTTTGTGTTGCTCTTGTTGAGTCGCTAGCCCTGATAGCAAGATCTCGTGGCTTTCACGGATCTTAACGTTCAGACGTACGCCTTTAACCTGACCAAAGTAAATGTTAGACAAACCTTGGTTCAGCATTCGAATACGGTTCTGCTCCCGCTGAATCGTTTTCTTGATGATGCTTGCTACTGACTCAGAGCTGATTGCCAGGCGATTTTCACGCTGCGTCAATTCTTCTGTTAGTCGAGCTAGCTCAACTTCCATCTCTTCGATTGCTTCAACCGGATCATCCGTATGAATGATGTCTTGGCGAATACGCTCACGAAGATGTTGGTAAACCGCAATGTAGAACAGAACTTTACGCTCTGGATGTGCGTTGTCTTCAGATAGACGCAGCGAATCACGCAGGTCGTCATTGTCGGCTACAGCCAGACGTAGCGCACCCAGTGATTTATCCGACATGGAGCGAAGCTCGCCCGCCGTTAGATAAGCCAGTTCACGTTTGTGTAGACGACGTTCAACGTCATTCTCACGAGCTAAGCGAAGTACTGAACACCAGCCTGCTTTTGCTGCAACAACGAAGGTACGAAGCTCTGTGTACTCTTTTTGAACTTTCTTAAGACGCTTAGCCAAGGCTTTCATCTCAAGTTCAGTTGATGTAATGGTACGCTCGTATTCACTCTTACGACCACGTGAAGTATGCAAACGCTCATGCAGTTCGTCACGACGACGTACAGCACGCTCTTCAGCGCCTTCATCAGCATTGACACCAAACTCTTGCAGCTCTTGTTTGAACTCTTGAACCGTTTCTTGCTTCGCTTGATGTGAGCTCTTCAGTGCTGCCAATACTTGGTTGTATTGGTTCATCTGTTCGCGAGCTTGCTTCAAGCCATCACGGCCTTTGGTTCTTGCTTGTTCTGCTTGAACCAACTTCGCTTTCAATTGCTCGCTCAGTTCGCTGCTCTTGTTTAGAAGATCAACAGAATCCGCGTAAGCAAAGTAGTGACGACGTTCGATTAAGTCAGACAGAGCAAACACTTTGCCTTTCAAGCTTTGTAGAGCTTGGTCAGCTTGTTGATATTGCGCTTCTAGTGTCTCGAACTGTTCAGGGTCTGCGTCTAGTGCAGAAACGATCTGCTCTAACGAAGCAAGTGCTTTGCCATGGTTGTTCAAGTACGACTTAGCTTCGCTCAAGCGCTCTAGTTGCGCTTCTAATTCAGCGAGGCGTTCAGCCAATGTTTCGTCTTCTAAAATACGAACCATTGGGGCTAATTTGTCTAGCGCACCCAACGCTTGTTTACTCTGTTGTAGCTGACTACGTTGCTGTTGCTCTTTAGAATTTAATTCAGCTAAAGAACGTACAATCTGGTTACGCTTGTCACGAATAGACACTAATGCCTGTTCAGGGTCAGCGTTAAACGCAACGTGTAGATGCTTAGCAACAAAGCTATTGAATGCTTGGTATAGGCGATTCAGCTTTTGTGCATCAAACGCCGCTTTGGCGTGGTTTTCCACAACAACATCACGCTCTTCACGCAATTTCTCTAATCGTTGTTCACGAGCCGCACGGCCAAACAATGGGATCTCAGGGAAACGAGAGTAACGCATTTGGCGATCGTTCAGCTGAACACAGACTGCGCCCTCTAACTCATCAGCATTGAATGAGCTGTCATCAAACGCATCGACATCGCCTTCAAGGATGTAAAGGTCATCTGGACAATCATCAAGATCCACCAGCTTCTCTTTAATACCATCAAGATCAGAGACCACAATCGCATGACGAGCAGGACCGTACATCGCACTGAAATATGGCGCATCACCAATGGTAATGTCATCGTAAATCTCAGAAAGCAGAACCCCACCAAGCGTATCAGCTAAACCTTTCAAACGAGGATCGTTAGAACCACCCGGAGAAGCTAAGCGTTCAATCTCTTGCTCAAGTTGCGCACGACGAGTCGCTAATTGATCTTTCGCGACCGCTTGAGATTTTTCGTCTTCAAGCACTTGCTGCATTTGAGTCATTACTGCTTGGCTATCTTCTAGCTCAGCGTCTGTTTGATCTCTTAGTGCTTCAAGTGCATCGTTCGCCGTGATCCACGCTGGAGCAATAGACTCAAGTTTTTGAATCTCTTGGTCGTGGTTTTGTTGCACACGACGTTGCTCACTCTTCGCTTCACGCAGCTCTTCTTGAGCGTACTCAAGAGACTCGATCTGCATTGCATGGCGTTCACGTTCTTCATCGAAAACCGCTTCGTCAGTCAGTGAGATGTTGTGTTGCTTTTGGTATTCAGTCGCAAGCTCTTTTGCTTGACGCTGCTGCGCCACATCACGAGCCATGTCGCGGTGCTGAGCACGCCACTGTTGTTCGTTTTCAACAACGTGTTTTGCGTTACGGCCTTTTTCTAAAGCTTGCTTAGCACTGTTAGATGCTTCTTTACGCTCAACGTCACCAACGATGCTTTTAACAAGAGCGAGCGCTTTGTCGAACTGCGCAGACGCAGCAGAAGACATGTCTAGTTTATGCTTAGTCGACAGTAACGTTTGAGTGCTTGATTCTTCTTGTGCTTTTAGCTCAGAAACCAGAGTTAATGCGCTTTCTGCAGTAATAGACTCATCACCAAGTAGCTGCTTAGTTTTCTCTAATGCTTGAACCGCTTGCTGGTATTGAAGTGCACGAGTCTGCTGAACATCCAACGCTTGTTGGTAGTCAGCAAGCTGAGTTTTCAGGCTATCCACTTCTTCTTCAGTAATGGTTGCCTGCTCTTCAGCAAGAAGTACTCGCTCTTGAGCTTCTTCAACTACCATCATCTGTTCTTCTAGACGCTCATTAAGCTCTTCTAAATCTTCACTGTAGCGAGCAATTTTCTCTTGCTGACGCAGTGCAGTTTGAACCAATTGAAGATGATCCGAAGCCGCTTGATAATCTTGCTCTAGTGCCGATTCTTGATCGACCAACAGCTCTAGTTCTTCTTGAACGCGGTTCAACAAGTTGTTTTGATCAAGCAAGGTTTCGCGAGAACCAAACAGTTCACCACGGAATTTCATAGTTTGATCAAGCTTGTTGCGACGATCGTTGGCATGGCGCATGTAATCTGCTGCCACGTAGTTCGTAGATTCAGTGATCAAGTGCTTGAACAAGTCACGGTCCGACTGGGTCGTTTTGATCGCTTCTAGCGTCATGCGGTTTTCGCGTAGTGCTGATTCCATGTCTTGGAATGCTTTCTTCACGCCACCATTTTGCGGTAGAAGGTAATCACGCAGAGAACGCGTAATCGCACTAGAAATACCACCGTAAAGTGATGCTTCAATTAAGCGGTAGAACTTAGAACGGTCGCTGCTGTTACGCAATTTCTTCGGTACTACACCGTATTCAAACATCTGTGAGTGGTAATCAACAATCGAAGAAAACGCTTTAAAGTGCGCGCCTTCGTATTGTGCAACCGCCGCTTTTACGTCGTTTAACTGACACACGCGAGCATGGCTGTCTGAAACGTTCTGAATCAACACATCCGTTGGTTTTACATGGCTTGGAAGGCCTTGGATTACGAACGGTTTGATGTCTACTTTCTTATCACGACCCGCTACTTGCTGCAGTTTTACTGCGAACAATAGACGCTGATTACGAGAGTTCACAACATCTAGCGCGGCATAACATGCGCCCGGCTGAAGCTTACCGTAAAGGCCTTTATCACGAGATGACTGTGAACTGCCCGCTTCCGTTGTGTTACGGAAATGCAGAAGGCTTTGGTCAGGGATCAGCGCTGTGATGAATGCCGCCATTGTGGTCGACTTACCTGCACCGTTACCGCCAGAAAGCGTTGTAACCAACCCATCAATATCAAAAGTACGCGCAAAAAAGCCGTTCCAGTTGATCATGGTTAATGATTGATACTTACCTCTTTCAATCATGCTTCACCTTCTACTTTTGTTTGTTCGCCATCGTTTGACTCAAGGTCAAAGCCGGCTTGATCGTTAAAAATGTCTTGTTGACCGTTTTCATCTACGTCTAGGTCTAGTTCTGATACAGCTTCCGCTTGTTCTTCATTCAACAAGCTGCCTTGGTTAGGTTCTTGGGTATGAACCACAGCTTCACCATCACGGATAAGACGTAATTGCGCTTCTTTCATGTCGTCGCCAACACGAACGTCAGCGCCAAAGCGGAATACCGCTTCGCTGATACGGAACTTGCCGGTTTCACCAATCGCAATCAGCATGCCGATACGGCGTAAACGACGCAAAGAAGTACGTACTTTTTCAAAGAGCTTTTCTTTGTCTAAGTCAGAACCAGATGCGCGGTTCGTTGCTAGCTTCATGAGCTTTTTCTCATCCGCTAACGACATCAATTCATCAAACAGTTCTTGATTGGTGAAGATACCTTCATGAGCAAGACGTTCTGGGCTTAGGTATAAGAAACACAACACCTTACCAACCAGCATGTCTAATTCAGACAACACACTACGGCCAATCAGAGACGTAGAACGCGGACGCAGGTAGAAGAAACCCTCCGGCGCTTTTACCAGTTCCGTATTGTAGCGTTGGTAAAAATGCTGAAGTTCCACTTCAAAATCAGAAAGCAACGCGTGGTTGTCTAGGTCTTCTGTTGAAACATGCTTACCTGAACGCAGCATGCTATCTAGCGCAGGGAACAACGGGTTCGCTATCGCTTTTACCAGTTTCTCTGGCATGTAATCATCAGTACTTGTTAATGACATTTGCTTGTACCTTTGCACCGAAATCGTTGATTGCCTGCCAATCCGGCTGAATAGCCTGATAGTCAGACGCTGAGTAACCTAAGCGCACGGCTTGGTCGACAACAATTCTGGCTAAATCAAAATGGTGTGTGCGAGGGTGTGCTGCGAGGTAATCGCGTAGCACAAGGCCAAGGTCAATTGGCGCGCCTTGCTGTTTATGAGCTTTTAACATCTCTGCAATTCGTTCTGAAAGCAGATCATTCACTTGCTCAAATTCTTCGTACTCAACGTCGATTGGCGCTTGTCCCATCACTTCATCATCACGAAGCACGAGCGCTTCATCACGAAGATCTGTCAGCTTCTCAGCATCGGCATAGGTCAATAACCAAGGCGCATCAAAGTAGTCTGTGACTGACTGACGCAACCGCTGGCTAAAGGCACGGTTTTTATCCATATCGATAGCGGTACGGATAAATTTGTGAACGTGGCGGTCGTAGCCGATCCACAAGTCGATTGCTTGCTGACCCCAACTGGTGATTCGGTCAAGCTTCATTTGCAAACCGAACAGGGTTTCGCCAACGAACTCGAGTTCATCGTCACCGTAAACAATTTCTTGAATATCGAGGATCTGTGTTTGCAGTTCATCACCCGCCGCTTGCAAGGTATCTTGCAATTCTTTTAGCGTCGCAGAAGTTTCTGATAGCAAAGCTTCACAGTTATTAATCGCTTCTCGCCAGTCCTTATTTAAAAGGTCGGCAATTTGCTGCTTAACGGTTTGTTGCTGCTCATCCATAACACGTTGGTTAAGATCAATCTGATCGAAAATTTCACCAACTGAATATTTGAGCACGCCGTAAACGTTCTTTTTCCAATGCCCCGGAGTTCCGCCCTTCTGCGCAGCTTCAATGGCTTTTGCCATCTCATCGGCAACCATAGAAAGCTGAATAGACAGTTTTAATTTAGAGAACTGACGGTGACGTAAGTAATAATCAGAGATACCAACGGCCAACGGTGATAAGCGGTAGATGCTCGCACCATCGGTGATTTCACTGGTAAAGCGGCTGATCAACTTCTGTTTAACTAGCTCATTGATGGCATTGTTGGCACGAAACGCAGACGCTTCGCCAGTATCTTCAAACAGTCGAGTGACAATGGTAAATGCATCGTGCAGTTCACCTTCGCCCAACTCTTCATCGAACCTTTCATTGCTTAGTACTGCGATAGCAATCAAGAATGCTAAGCGCTCTGGTGGCAAGTTTAATGAAAAATCATGCTGCTTGACCCAGCCCACCAACTCATCAATTGGCTGCTCTTCGGCAGTTTGAGTCATTTCACTCATTGTGGTTCCTGTTACTGTTCTTCGTCATATCGAACGTATTAGATATGACGCCTATTTCTTTATGACGCGGGCTTGTTACGATTGCATAGCGCATGTTGTGGCTTCTTTTACCACATTCACCGCTGCTATTGCGCAGGTTTTTGAGCCCAAACGTGAATATAACGGCCTAGTGACAGATATGGCTCTTGGCGGCATAGCTGTTTTTCTAGTTCCAATACATCTTCAAATTGGTAATCGCCCATGTACTCCATATTACCTATGTAGTCACTGAAAGAACGAATGCCTGATTTACCACAGATTTCTAGACCGGCGTCTTCTATCCATTGGTAAACCTCTTCTGGCTTCAAGCCTTTTTGTGGTTGCAGCTTAAACCGTTTTCGATGTGGCATCCCATTCAATACATGAGGAATGTTGCCACAAATCACATTTTTCAGGACTAATCCGTGGTGGTTGTAAAACATTATCGAAGCAACGCCACCGGGTTTTACTTGTTCCAGTAATAAATCAAGCGCCTCTTTAGGATCTGCGAGCCATTCCATTACGGCATGAAACATCACAAAATCAACTTGGCCTTCAAGGTGCCCTGCTACTTTTTGGACCGGAGAATGAATAAACCGATACTGCTCTAGCAAACCCGCTTCACTGATACTTTCTTCTGCTAGCTTCAGCATTTCAGAAGATAGGTCACAAAGAGAAACGTTATGCCCAAGCGACGCAATTTTTTGCGACATCTGCGCAAGGCCGCCTCCAGCATCAAGCACATGCAGCGGCGAAGCTGATTGCTCAAATTTGCTCAAAGCTTGTTCTAAATCTTCCCATACGATGATCTGACGGATCTCTCCTTTGTCAGAGCCGTAAATATTTTTTGCAAATTTGTGGGCAATATCGTCGAAATTACGGTCTTCAGTCACGGCTACTTGAGTTATTATGTCCTATCGTGCCTGCTATTCTGTCACAGGAATTTCAGGAATAAAGAGGCGATATCTCTTTTTACTACTAAGTGATGTTTTTTCGGACTATTCGGATATGTTTGAGCTGAAAAAAGTAGTGTCCTCGCTATTGATGCCACTGCCAGCAATGTTAATTCTCGCTTTTCTGGGTTTAGCCCTAGTGATGTTTACTACCAAAAGGAAGACGGGTTGCCTAATCACCCTTTCAGCCCTATGTGGTATTTTCCTAATCGCTTTCCAGCCAGTTTCTAGTCAACTTTTAATGCCAATGGAAAGGCAACACACCGCTTTTTTACCTGTCGATGAAACCGTCGATTACGTGATGGTTCTCGGAAGTGGTCACGTCGTAGACGACCAAATCCCACCAACATCAGAGCTTAGTCGCACCGGTCTAATGCGTTTAAGTGAAGGGATTCGTATTCTACGCCTTTACCCTGGTGCAAAACTCATTTTGTCTGGCTATGGCGCAGGCACTGAGGTGAGCAATGCTAGAATGATGGCCAAAGTTGCGTTGGCTCTAGGTGTCGCAAAGCCCGATATCATTCTGCTTGAAACAGCGAAAGACACATGGGAAGAAGCCCGACAAGCCGCTGCGTTCGTTAAAAATAAAAGAATGGTACTGGTAACTTCCGCTAGCCATATGACTCGCGCATTGAATGAATTCCATGCAGCTGGCATGAAGCCATTACCAGCCCCAACCAATTACCTTGCACAAGAAGGGATTGTTGAACCTTGGAATAAGTACATGCCTAAAGCTCTTTACCTTGAGCAAACTGAGCGTTACTAGCACGAAACAATGGGGTTGATGTGGCAAAGCCTGCGTGATTGGCTTGATACAAGCAATGACACCGTTGAAGAACCCATTGTTGTTCCTGAAACATCTCGCTTAGTTGAAGATGACGGTGGTATTTCTGCGGCTCAGCCTCAATAAACTCAACCGAATCAGTAAACTGAATTTTATCAGTAGACATAATCTTACCTGTAGACATAGTCTTATCTGTAGATTCGGCCAGATAGGCAAGACTGATTAACCAAGTAATTTGCAGGTTTCCAGTTCGTAAACACTAGAAGCTAAGCAATAAAAAAGCCGAGACATCAATGATGTCTCGGCTTTTTACGTTTAAATATCGTTGTTGATTAATCACTCCCGCAGGAAATCAATCACCAGCGAACATGTAACCTTCACCGTGAACCGTTACAAAAATTTGTGGATTCTTAGGGTCAAACTCCATCTTCGCACGCATACGACGGATTAACACATCGATAGTTCGATCGTTTGGAGCATCCACTCGGTGACTGATCATATTCAGAATGCGTTCACGACTTAATACCTGGTTAGGATAAGAAGAGAGCGCAACCAACAGTTCATATTCAGCTTTAGTCAGTTTTACCGGTTCGCCGTTTTTGCTTAGCGCACGACGAGGGATATCAAACGTCCACTCACCAAAACGAACCACAGATTCGTCTTCAGTCTCTTCAACCTTACCTGCTGCTGTTTTACGAGCGGCAGAAATGCGCCAAAGTAGGTTTTTAACTCGAACCAATAACTCGCGAAGTTCGAAGGGTTTAGTAACGTAATCGTCAGCGCCCATTTCAAGGCCAACGATTTTGTCGATGCTATCCGTGCGTCCAGTAACTAAAATAATTCCAATGTCTGATTGACTGCGTAATTCGCGAGTTAGCATCAATCCATCTTCGCCTGGTAAGTTGATGTCCAGCATAATGAGGTCAACGTTGTTTTCTTCTAACACGTTTCTCATTTGAGCGCCGCTTTCTGCTTCGCTTACTGTGTAACCTTCGTTCTGGAAGTATCCGACCAGTTTACTGCGGGTTACCACATCATCTTCTACGACTAATACGTGATAGCTCATCTACACCACTTTTCTTATTTAATAGTTTCAGTGACTATTCTATTCATAACTCGTAACAATTCTAGTGGTACACAAGATAAAAGCCAGAAACATGGATCTTTTTTGATACAAGACAATCTTAAACCTTGCTATTTATCGTCCATCGCAATTCAATATAGGCATTACTACTAACGAGTAACTTTGCGTTTCGCAAATAACCTTGTTATTCAGCCTTGGTGTGCTTATGCACTAGTGACTTCAAGATGCATATAAGTAACACCACAAGACTAAATCAGGATCTAAGAAATGAAAGATACGAAAGCGTTCAACGAGCAAAGAGCAGAAATATACTGGTGGCTATCAAGCTTATTCGCTAAAGAGCTCACTCAAGAAGAACTCGATCACTACCACTCTGTTGAAATTCGTTCTTTCCTAACTGGTTTAGGCGAAAATGAAACACTAAAGCCAGCGATCGATAGCCTAGTGGATGCGCTAAACCGCCTACAAACGCGTGAAGATGCTCAACTAGAATTGTCTGCTGACTTCTGTGACTTATTCTTAAAAACAGATAAGCATGGCGCACTTCCTTACGCTTCTATGTATATCGGTGAGACTGGCCTTTTGAATGATAAGCCAGCAAAAGATATGGAAGAGATCATGGCTAAGCACAACTTAGTGGTGAACCAAGACCTAAAAGAACCAGCTGACCACATCGCTATCGAACTCGACTTCCTTGGCAACTTGATCATCCGTTCTAATGAAACTGAGCTTGAAGAAGAGCTAGAAAAATCGTTCATTGTTCAACAGCAATTTATCGAGCAACAACTTCTTACTTGGGTACCAAAGTTCAACGTTAAATGTCATGACGTTGACGAATTCGGTTTCTACGCATCAGTCTCATCTCTGTTACTTGCATTCTGCAAATTGGACACACAATACCTCGCTGGTGAATAAGCTTATTGGATGACTCGTTAAATAAATTCAGAAGAATGTGACAATTCACCCGGATTTCCGGGTGAATTTTATTGCGAGTAATTTCTAGTCAGTCTAAAATTGTGACCGCAAACGATAAAATATGAAACATTCACGAAATGCTATGCTTATTATAGTTTTGAGCATTTCGGTGTTAAGACAAGCCGCTCAATAGCGGTTTTTTGTTTTTTAGCACTTTAGTACCCAAAGAGCCCTACAAATTTAAGCTCTTAGTTAGGTAGCTTAACGGCTACTTCATTCCGTACTTTGGGAAAGTAGCTTCTAATAGGATAAAACCATGGCCACTATAAAAGATGTCGCTCGCTTAGCAGGCGTATCAACAACAACCGTTTCTCACGTAATCAACAAAACTCGCTTTGTTGCAGAAGCGACGCAAGAAAAAGTAAATAAAGCCGTAGACGAACTGAACTATGCACCAAGTGCCGTTGCTCGTAGTTTGAAGTGCAATACAACCCGCACTATCGGCATGCTAGTTACTCAATCAACTAACCTATTCTTCTCTGAAGTTATCGATGGTGTTGAAAGCTACTGCTACCGTCAAGGTTACACTTTGATCCTGTGTAATACGGGCGGTATCTATGAGAAGCAACGTGACTACATTCGAATGCTTGCAGAGAAACGTGTAGATGGCATCTTAGTTATGTGTTCTGACCTAACTGAAGAGCTGAGAGGCATGTTAGACCGTCACGCTGACATTCCTAAAGTGATTATGGATTGGGGCCCTGAGAGTTCTCAAGCAGATAAGATCATCGACAACTCTGAAGAAGGTGGTTACCTAGCGACCAAATACCTCATTGATCACGGTCACTCCAAGATTGCTTGTTTAAGTGGCCACTTAGACAAAGCGGCATGTGTTGAACGCATCGCGGGTTACAAACGCGCACTCAACGAAGCTAAGATTGCTGCCGATGATAACATGATCATTGAAGGTAACTTCGAGTGTGATACTGCGGTTCTTGCGGCAGAGAAAATCATTAAGATGGTAGATCGCCCAACGGCCGTATTCTGTTTTAACGACACGATGGCACTCGGCCTAATGAGCAGACTGCAAGAGAAAGGAATTCGTATCCCTGAAGATATTTCAGTGATCGGCTATGACAACATCGAGCTGGCTGAATACTTCTCTCCGCCGTTAACAACGGTTCACCAACCCAAACGTCGTGTTGGTAAGAACGCTTTCGAAATTTTGTTAGAACGCATTAAAGATAAAGACCATGAAAAGCGTGTGTTCGAAATGCATCCTGAAATTGTTGAGCGAAGCACAGTTAAAACGTTAAATTAATTGATAAATTCAGTTTAATATAATTAAGCGCACCTTTAGGTGCGCTTTTTTTATCAACAACATGAATGAACCTGGTATCATACTGGAAAGATCATTAATTGAAGCAATATCACATTTTGAAATAACAAGTGTGAGCCTCATTCAACAAAAACTTTATTCTATTCAATCAGTCACGCACAGGGCAAATCACTTGAAAGAGTGAGACGCAAAGCTTCCGGCCTAAACCACTCGTTGGTATGGTAGCGGGGTTACCGATGGCAAAATGCAGTAACTACTAATAATTTAGTAATTTACGGCTAATTGACAATTTAATTGCAACATTTTGCTAATCTCTCGGACCTGCTTATTTGGTGGCGTAGTTCAAATACACCGAGATAAATAACATGGATAAACCGATACTAAAGGATTCAATGAAATTATTTGAATCCCTAGGAAAAATAAAATCACGCTCGATGTTTGGTGGCTTCGGTCTTTTTGCTGATGACACTATGTTTGCTCTGGTTGTAAATGACCAGTTGCACATACGAGCAGACAAATGCACAACGAAACAGTTCGAACAACAAGGGTTTCAACCGTACGTCTACAAAAAACGTGGTTTCCCTGTCGTTACTAAATATTTCGCTTTACCTGAAGGCCTGTGGCAAGACCAAGAGAAAATCTTGCAGCTTGCAACGACGTCTCTGGGTTTTGCTAAAGAAGAAAAAGCTGAGCAATCTTCAGCTAAGCCTACTCGACTCAAAGATCTGCCCAACCTTCGACTCGCCACTGAGCGTATGTTGAAAAAAGCAGGGATCGATTCCGTAGAACGTTTATATGAATCTGGCTCTGTAAACGCATTTAACGCCATCAAAGAATCACATGCGTCTTCTGTCAGTATTGAACTACTTTGGGCGTTAGAAGGCGCGATCAATGGCACACATTGGTCTGTTATACCGCAGCAGCGTCGTGAAGAGCTTATCAATCGCGTCAATTAACATTGTCAGTGCAAATTATCTATATAACTAAGCCGCATTTACTGCGGCTTTTTTTATATCTGCTGAAAGTTAATCTATGCTTTGCCTGTCTATCTATACTAATGGTATACATTGAAAATTTGGAGGAAGTATCAATGAGTAAGAAAATGATATTGGGTATTGTGTTGGTCGTAACCATCGTCTTGTTAGGCGTCAATTTCGGCCAATACCTAACGCTTGAAAATGCCAAGGCCCAACAAGCCGTTTTAAATGACTACATTGATAGCAACTTCATTGCTGCCGCTGCTATCTATTTTGTCGCGTATATAATGATTACTGCTTTCTCCATTCCTGGTGCCGCTGTTGTGACCCTATTAGGGGCCGCGCTATTTGGCTTCTGGAACAGCTTGCTGCTGGTATCTTTCGCGAGTGCGATCGGTGCGACCTTAGCATTCTTAAGTAGCCGTTATCTGTTACGTGACTGGATTCAAACCAAGTTTGGTGACAAATTAGCAACGATTAACAAGGGCGTTGAAAAAGACGGAGCATTTTACTTATTTTCTCTGCGTCTGATTCCTGTCTTCCCGTTTTTCCTTATCAATCTGTTGATGGGTCTAACACCGATGTCAGTGAGTCGTTACTACATTACGAGTCAAATAGGGATGTTACCGGGTACTGCTGTTTTCTTGAATGCTGGTACTCAACTCGCGGAAATTGATTCACTTTCGGGTATCGTGTCCCCTTCAGTACTATTGTCATTTGCCTTACTGGGTGTATTCCCAATCATTGCTAAATGGTTGATGAATAAATTTCGCTCAGCACCTGTGGCTGAATAACGTATATAACTGAATAACGTATACTTATAATAGCTAAATAACGCATATAGCCAGATAAGGTTCTATCTCAATGAAAATCTTCAGTGCATCGAATCCGACAGAAGCTCATATCATCTGTGGATTGTTAGAAAGCGAGAATATTGCCTGTGAAGTCCGTGGTGAAGGGTTGTTCGGATTGAAAGGGGAAATCCCATTCACTGAAGAAACTGACCCTTACGTATGGTTATATGAGCTAGAATTGGCGAGCAAAGCCCGGGCAGTTGTTAATGACTACCAGAAACAGCAAGATTCGATCATCTATGAAGAGTGGCGTTGTGGTGAGTGTCATGAAGTCAACGAAGCGCAATTCGGCTCTTGCTGGCAGTGCGGTGCTGCTTCACCTGAATAGTAAGGTTTCAGTGACCTTATAGAACGATTCGGTCAGATACCTCCTCCAAATAAAAACGGGAAGCTAAAATTAGCTTCCCGTTTTTGTTTCAATTCTATTCGAGCATCTGTTCTGCTAAAGAATCACTGAATTTGCTTTTGAATAAAAGCGATAGATCGTTGATTGAATTCTTCAGGGTTTTCTACGTTGCACACATGCCCACAGTTGGCAATTTCTACCAACTCACTCGACTTATGCGCTTCTACCATTTCTTTTACTGGCTTGATGAACATGTAGTCGCGCTCGCCCATCAAATACAAAGTTGGAATCGGCAACTCTCGGTCTTTGAAGTACTTCATCAATGGGTTCACATCAGCCGTAAGGATAAACCAGCGTTTAAACTCTTTTTGGCACAGCTTTTTGGCTTCGCGGATAAACAGGTTACGTGATTCTTTTTGGCTTTTTTGTGGCATCACAACGTAAGCGAAAAGGCTGTATAACCACATGTAAGGAATGATGTGCTTGCTGAGGTTACCCAGCTTGATTAAGACTTGAGAGCGAGTGTTGAGTTTGGTCACGGCACCACCCAGTACCATTGAACGTACTCGGCCAGCCGCTAGCTCTGCGACATTACGGACAATAATCGTGCCCAAAGACATGCCTACAAAGTGTGCAGAACGGATTTTTAGATGGTCTAACACCTTAAGAATATCGAGCGTTACCGCTTTGAACGTATAACGATTCGAAATCAACTCTTTGAGGATGTTGTCTGATTTACCATGCCCTCTCAAATCAATGAGAAGCAAGTTGAAGTGCTGTTTATACGCTTTGATCTGCTTAAACCAAATGGAGGAACTGCCTCCTGCGCCATGCACAAATACAACCCACTCATCGCTCGTAGGGTGAGTAAATGTTTTATGAAATAGTAAACTCTCAGACATACCTATCGCTTTAATTATTGGAATGGAGCTCTGCCTCATCACAAGGCGATGGCTAAGGATATCACGCAATCAAGAAATTTAAGTGATAATAGTGTCAAACCTAACATTAGCCATGTGAATACCTACCCCACCTTTTCTACCTGACTAAAATGAGTTTGCAAGTTTTCTCTTCCTAAACGTGATGTGATCTGACCAGAAAACAAAAAGGCACTCTACTATCAGAGCGCCTTCTACTATTAAGTTCAGTTGTTATACATCAGCTTATTTTACAGCTAATTCAGCACGTTAAAATGCAGAATGGTACATCGTAAGATATTCTTTTGCCGCATCTTCCCAACTAAAATCTTGTTGCATCGCGTAAAGTTGAACACGCTTAATTTCAGCGGGGTTTTGTGCATAAAGTAGTAATGAACGATGCAATACTGCCAGTAACGCTTGCGGTGTTGGCTCTTCAAAAGCAAAGCCGGTCGCTATCTCGGGATCCTGATCGTAATCATTCACACTGTCTTTTAAACCGCCCACAGAGCGAACAATCGGTAACGTACCGTAAGCCATGCTGTAGATTTGGTTTAAGCCACAAGGTTCGAACTCCGAAGGCATCAAGAAGAAATCAGAACCCGCTTCAACTAAGTGCGCAAGCTCATTATTATACGCTTCTACAAACGAGAACTTATCTGAGTGAAGTGCCGACAGCTCTTTCAGCTGACTCGCTAAAACTGGATCACCAGTACCGACAATCACGATCTGAAGATCGTTTTTCAAAAACTGTTCGATGATAGGCAGTAAGTAATGAACACCTTTCTGATTAGTCAAACGACAAACCATGCCATAAACCGCACAATCGGTGACGGGGAGTCCAACATCTTGCTGCAGTTTTTGCTTACAAGCTGACTTCCCACGAACCATGCTGTGCTTTGTCGCTTTGAATTTACGAGGAAGGAAAGCGTCCGTTTCCGGGTTCCAAGCTCCGTAATCACAACCATTCAAAATGCCAAAAAGATCCGCGGATCTGTACTGGAATTCTGCTGCCATACCGTGACTGCCTAATTCCGTTTTCAGCTCCTCGGCATACGTTGGACTGACTGCGTTCACCTTATCAGCACACATCACGCCGGCTCTCAGCATTGTGACATGCGTGTCACTCACTGAAGCTTCAGGCACATTGTAGCTATGCATTTCTGGTAGAAATTGCAGTTCATCGTATGCGAACACACCTTTGAAAACTGCGTTGTGAATTGAGATAACACTGCGCGTATTTTCAAAGAAATCATGTTGTTGATAACGTGACTTAAGCAAAAAAGGAACAAAGCCTGTATGCCAGTCATTTGCATGAATGATATCAGGTTGGAAGGCAAGCTTAGGAAGCATATCAAGGCAGGCTGCACTGAAGAACGAGAAACGCTCTCCGTTATCTGCGTAAGCTTGATTATTTTCTGCGTACATTTCTGGACGGTCGAAATATTTGGCACATTCGATACCAAAAACTTGAACACCTTCTACACTCAGTTTTTTGACTTGGTAAGCGGTATGAGGCCAATGATCGAGCTCGGTCGATAAAATGACTTCGGCTGCATCAATGTTTGGAATGTTTCTATACGCGGGGATAGTCACTCGAACGTCCTGTTCGAGTGTTTGTAACGCTTTCGGCAGTGCCTTGGCTACATCAGCCAAGCCACCACTTTTAATCAAGCCTTCAACTTCAGACGCTACAAAAAGTACCGAGAGAGTTTTAGTAACCAACTCGTGCTCCTTTAGAAATAACAACTACACCATCGTCAGATACGTGGTAATGCTTTTTGTCTTCTGTCAGGTTTACACCAATTTGAGTGCCTGGTGCGATGTCTGCATCTTTATCAATGATAACGCGACGAAGTATACAACCCTCGCCCACCTTCACATCACCTAATAAAATACTCTCACTAATATCACACGCTGATGCGATATTGCTTCGGAAGCCTAATACACTCTTTTCAATACGCGAACCACGTACGTAACTACCGCTACACACAAGGCTATCAATGATCTGAATTCGACCATTAGCCGAGTCAGTAAATGTAGCTGGTGGTAGTGGCGGATAGTAAGTGTGTAGAGGCCATTTACGGTTGTATAGCGAGAATGGTGCATCTTTCTTAAGAAGGTCCATATGTGCTTGCCAGTACGCATCAATCGTACCTACATCGCGCCAGTAAACTTCTTCTTTCTCACCAGTAATGCGGTTGGTGCTGAAATCATAAACAAACACATCACCGCGTGGGAACATGTTTGGAATAATGTCTTTCCCAAAGTCATGTGAAGATTCAGGTTTATCTGCATCTTCCGTTAGTTCAGCAAAAAGTTCTTTCGCTTCAAACACGTAGTTGCCCATTGAAACGAGCGCTGACTCTGGGTCTCCCGGAATCGACTTAGGATTTGCAGGCTTCTCTTCAAAGCCAATCATGCGGCCTTCAGCATCAACCTCGATAACACCGAATTCTGATGCTTCAGCAAGCGGCATACGCAGTGCAGAAACGGTTAATGCTGCTTTCTTTTCTTTATGGAAATCAAGCATTTGTTTGATGTCCATTTTATAGATATGGTCAGAACCAAAAATACAGACTTGATCAGGTTCTTCCAGCTCCATAAAACCCATATTTTGGTAGATAGCATCTGCTGTGCCTTCATACCAACGCTTTCCTTTACGCATTTGCGCAGGAATTGGGTCGATAAAACGATCTGTGATGCCACTGATATTCCAACCTTTTTTCATGTGGTGGAACAGAGATTGTGACTTAAATTGTGTTAATACGTAGATCTTCATAAGATCAGCATTAACGAAGTTGTTCAAAGCGAAATCAATTAAGCGGTAACTACCACCGAAAGGAACCGAGGGTTTGCTGCGAGATTCAGTCAAAGGTCTTAAGCGAGAGCCTTCACCACCAGCAAGAATCATTCCCAATACACCAGCCATTTTATTCTCCATATATCTATAGCTTGTCGATGTCAGTACTCGTAGAGGTGTCTTCCTCTGGGGGATGAGCACTAACACTTATTTCGGTACTTAACGAATATTCATTCACATACAGTGACAATATCCTAAGCCAAACGTTGTTATGCGTGCACTATTCTTTGCACTTGGTTTTATATACGTTATCGACTTTTCGGTCGATTTCAATTTTTAATACGCCATTCTGTGCTATGTAAGCTGATTGCTTTCCTAAGACTTAAAGCAGCTCACACTACACCGTTCGGGCGAAACATTACATTAACACCCGTCACACATCAGGTATACAACTAAACACTGATCTTTGAGTTACAATATTTGAATTAAGTTACATTCTCGTTAAAGTTGCATAAGAAGATATAATTAATCACCTCCATTTATTTCGCCCTGTGAATTTAATAAATTCTCGCAATCGACACACCAAATCAACCAGTTGCATAATTAGTCGTATTTTGGTCAAAAAAAAACAGCCTAATGGCTGTTTTTTCTTCAAATAACGTTCAGTTACTTCTCTTTAGGCTTTTTACGTTTATCCGTAACTTCCCACTTACCATCGATGTACAAAGCAGTCCAACCAGATGGTTTACCATCCGCTTCAGTACGAACGTAGTTCTCTTTTGTCTTACGACTAAAACGAACGACTGTCGGCTTGCCATCAGGATCAGCAACTGGTGCTGATGTCAGATATTGGAATTTAGGTGAAATACGGTCTTTAAAACGCACCAGCTCTTCCACTAATGGCGCACGTGTTTCACGTGATTTAGGAAAGTTGCTCGCTGCCATAAATAGACCAGAAGCACCGTCACGAAGTACGAAGTACGCATCTGAGTTTTCACATGGAAGTTCAGGAAAATGCACTGGGTCTTCTTTAGGTGGCGCTACTTCGCCATTTCTCAGAATCTTACGAGTGTTCTTACAATCTTCACTCGTACAGTCCATGTATTTACCGAAACGACCGTTCTTCAGAACCATGTCAGAACCACATTTGTCACACTCAACAAGTGGACCATCGTAGCCTTTGACTTTGAATTCGCCATGTTCAACCACATAACCTTCACAGTTAGGGTTGTTACCACACACGTGCATCTTACGCTTATCATCAATCAGATAAGCATCCATTGCCGTTTCACAAATAGGACAACGCTTTTTCGCTCGAAGTGCTGCTGTTTCAACGTCTTCTTCAAGAACGTTGATAATACCTTCTTCATCACCAAGGTTGATTGTTGTCTTACAACGCTCTTTTGGTGGAAGTGCATAACCAGAACAACCTAGGAATACGCCTGTCGAAGCTGTACGAATACCCATTTTACGGCTACAAGTTGGACACTCAATATCGGTTTCTACGATATGATTTGGCTTCATGCCACCAGCGTCTTCGTCTAAATCCGCTTTTTCCAAATCGCCAGTAAAGTCTTCGAAGAAGTTATCTAGCACGCCTTTCCAGCTTGCTTCGCCTTCTGCAATTTGGTCTAACTTCTGCTCCATACGAGCAGTAAAGTCATAGTTCATTAGATCATTGAAACTGCCATCTAGACGGTCAGTAACAATTTCACCCATCTTCTCAGCATAGAAACGGCGCTGTTCAACTTTTACATAGCCGCGATCTTGAATCGTCGAGATGATTGATGCGTAAGTTGAAGGACGACCAATACCGCGCTTCTCAAGCTCTTTAACTAGCGCAGCTTCAGTGAAACGTGCTGGTGGCTTAGTGAAGTGCTGTTTAGGGTCGAGTGCGATTAAGTCTAGCTTTTCACCAACCTGTACAGCAGGAAGAATAGTATCTTCATTTTTGCCCATTGGACGTTGAACGCGAGTCCAACCGTCAAACTTAAGAATACGGCCTTTCGCTTTTAACGTGTACTCATCCGCTTTAACGCTTACTGTCGTTGAATCGTATTGCGCAGGTGTCATTTGACAAGCAACGAATTGATTCCAAATCAGTGAATATAGCTTGTGTGCGTCTGCGTCTACGCCGTTTAGGTCTTCCGACTTTACATCCACACTTGAAGGACGAATCGCTTCGTGGGCCTCTTGAGCGCCCTCTTTGCTGCCGTATACAAGTGCTTTAGGTGGAAGATACTGCGCGCCGTACTCAGAGCCAATGTATTCACGAGCGGCTTCTACAGCTTCTGAACTCAAGTTGGTTGAGTCAGTACGCATATAAGTGATGTAACCCGCTTCATACAAACGTTGAGCCAACATCATAGTTTTCTTCACGCCGTAACCAAGACGCGTACTCGCCGCTTGTTGCAGCGTAGACGTGATGTAAGGTGCAGACGGCTTACTCTTAGTTGGGCGGTCTTCACGTTTACATACTTCGTATTGAGCTTTTTCTAAAACGCTAACTGCAGCTTGTGTTTGCGCTTCATTATCGGGTTTAAACGCAACACCGTCTTTCTGAGCGACTTGCAGTCTGAAATCTGTTTTCTCTGCTGTTTTGGTATCAGCATGCACATCCCAGAACTCTTCGGGGATAAAAGCGTTGATCTCGCGCTCGCGCTCAACCAGTAGTTTTACAGCGACTGATTGAACACGGCCAGCGGATAGGCCTCGTGCTACTTTCTTCCAAAGCAGTGGCGACACCATAAAGCCAACAACACGGTCCATAAAACGTCGTGCTTGTTGTGCGTTTACGCCATCAATGTTTAGCTCACCTGGAGTTTCAAAAGCTTGTTGGATAGCATTTTTGGTAATTTCGTTAAAAACCACTCGCTTGTATCGCGTTTCATCACCACCGATGATCTCACGAAGGTGCCATGCGATAGCTTCTCCTTCGCGGTCCAAATCGGTTGCGAGATAAACATGGTCTGCGTTCTCAGCCAGTTTTTGCAATTCAGCAACAACTTTTTCTTTACCAGGTAAAATTTGGTAGTTCGCTTCCCACTCTTGATATGGGTTGATACCCATCTTTTTAATGAGAGCTTTGCGATCTTTTTCTTTCTTGATACGAGCTTTATCTTCTGGGCTCATACCCTTGGTTGAAACTGCAGCAGCCTTTTGACCAGTACTTTGACCCGCCGTTGGTAAATCACGTACGTGACCTACACTCGACTTAACGACAAAGTCTTTGCCAAGATATTTATTGATAGTTTTAGCCTTGGCTGGCGACTCCACTATAACGAGCGATTTACCCATATTGACTCTAACGTCCTTAATCACGATGCTTCAGCACCAACAATTTAGCTTGTGGGCTTTTACGCATGATATTCTAAATTCATTGCTTCTTTTTTTACTATTGTGCGAGATTACTAGAAGATCAACCGCTTTTTTCAAAATTGGATCTGATCGCTCGACAATTCGACGACTCATAGAGAAAAGGGGCACAATATAAAGAAGCTATAAAGTACTCACTAAGAATACTTGCAAGAGCCTATTCATCAGGCATTACGTCTAAACGGGCTCATACTAAGCTTGTCCGCGAATCTAACGCGAGCCCCATTCAATTATTTTTGCCGTAAATCACAAAATAAATTGTGGATGTTTGAAAAGACTCTCTTAATCGGTTGTGAAATCATTGAATTTCTAGTTCGACACCATAAACTCAACGTTATATTCGGTTATCAGAGATAAACTCATGACAAAGAAAGTAATAGCAGAATTTGATTTACTGCTGATCGCAAACCAAATTATCCAATCACATGATGACTACATTGAAGGCATGCGCGCAAACAGCGTAGTAGAAAAAGACGATGTCCTCATCTTCAAAGGTGAATACTTCTTAGACAGCAATGGAATGCCGACAGAGAATACAACCGCAGTATTTAACATGTTTAAATACTTAGCGCACCATCTTTCAAAAGAATTTACGCTTCAGCAATAACAAAAAAGCTTGCCATTTAGGCAAGCTTTTTTACTTCCTGGACCGTTATATGCTTAGCATTTGTATTGACTCAGCATTTTCAGCTTGTCGAAGTAGTCAGGGAAAGTCTTTGAAGTACAACCTGGATCATTAATTGTCACAGGTGTATCACTCAACGCCACCAGCGAGAAACACATCGCCATACGGTGATCATCATAGGTATCGATCGCCGCATGTGTCAGTTGAGCAACAGGGTTAACGATGATGTAATCTTCACCCTCTTCGACCTCTGCGCCAACTTTACGAAGCTCTGTCGCCATCGCCGCTAAGCGGTCGGTCTCTTTCACACGCCAGTTGTAAACATTACGGATTGCCGTTGTACCTTTAGCAAACAAAGCTGTCGTTGCGATAGTCATCGCTGCGTCTGGGATATGGTTGTAATCCATATCAATGCCTTTCAGCTCACCACAACGAGAGATAACGTAGTCGTCACCCCATTCAATTTCAGCACCCATTTTTTCAAGCGCATCAGCGAATTGGATATCACCTTGGATACTGTTTTTACCAATACCCGTTACTTTAATCTCACCGCCTTTAATCGCTGCGGCTGCAAGGAAGTATGACGCAGATGATGCATCACCCTCAACCAAGAAATCACCCGGTGCTGAGTAAGATTGCCCAGTCGGAATTACGAACTCTTGGTAATCGTTGTTGATCACATCCACACCAAATTGTTTCATAATGTGTAGCGTGATATCGATGTAAGGTTTAGAGACCAATTCACCCTCAATTTTGATTGTTACCTCACCTTCAGCTAAAGGCGCAGCCATCAAAAATGCCGTCAAGAATTGGCTAGAGATAGAACCATCGATTGAAACCGTACCGCTTTTAAGACCAGTACCCGTGATCTTCAATGGTGGGTAATTTTCGTTTTCTAGGTATTCAACGTCGGCGCCGGCTTCTTGCAGTGCAGTCACTAAGTGACCGATTGGTCGCTCTTTCATGCGAGGCTCGCCAGTCAGAACATATTCACCACGCCCCAAACAAAGTGCAGCAGCCAGCGGGCGCATCGCCGTACCCGCATTGCCTAAGAAAAGCTCTAGGGCTTTGTCACTTGAGAATGCACCACCCACACCCGTCACTTCACAGACGGTTTTGTCTGCAGACAGCTGATAATCAACACCTAATTGCGTCAAAGCATTCAGCATATGGCGAATATCATCACTGTCTAGTAAGTTTGTTAGGCGCGTGGTTCCCGTTGAAAGTGCAGCCAAAAGAAGTGCACGGTTGGAAACACTTTTTGAGCCAGGTAGATTAACTTCCCCGCTCACTTTTTGAATTGGTTGTAACGTAAGGCTTTCCATTAAATCTTATAGTCCTTGTACCACCCGAAGTCACTGGCGCGTATTTATTTTCGGGTGATGAATAATTCTTCGTACTTGCAGACTAACGAACTTTTCCAACGAACTCCAGAGCTAATCCCCTCGATAAAGGCGATTAATTAGCCAACCAAACACATTTACATACTAGTACACGAGATCAACTCGAACGCCATCTGAAAAATAGAGAATTCGCACATCATCACCTCGGTTAAACAACATCGAGTTATCGACGTCTTGAATGATGTTAACCAACTTATCATCTTTAGTTTTGACCAATAACTCGACGAGCTTATATTCCACTTTGTATTGTGTGTTACCTCGATTGCGAGCAATCCCGGCGCCCGCCACAGCACCGACGGCCGTTGCGACTTCTTTGCCGGTACCTCCACCAAATTGATTACCTATCAAGCCACCAATAGCCGCTCCTAACAAGGTTTCCCAACCATTCGCTTTCGACTCTACGATCTCTTGTTGGGTAATGTATCTGACCGTATCAATCTCACCATAAACGACCTCATTGACTGGTCGAGCTTGGTTTCTGTTGTAAGCTGCATTTGCCAACATGGGTAAAACAAGTAAAATCCAAAGCAACTTTTTCATGGTAAAACTCCTAAAGACCTCTTGGTCAGTGATTAATCTGTAACGCGGTACTTATGACTATATACCTAACCGAACTTGATACTACTAGTATAGAGTTTCCTTCGCCTTTCGACGCGCTTGATGAACCTAACGGTCTGCTCGCCTTCGGTGGTGATTTGTCACCCATGCGAATTTTAAACGCTTATAGCCAAGGTATATTTCCATGGTACGGCCCAGGGGAGCCTATACTTTGGTGGAGCCCAGCACCACGAGCGGTATTTAATCCTAAGACATTCGAACCGTCAAAAAGTCTTAAAAAGTTTCAAAGAAAGCATAATTACCGTGTCAGCATCAACCAAGCGACAGACAAAGTGATTGGCTACTGCTCCTCGCTAAGACCCGAAGAAGAAACTTGGCTAAACGGTGACATGCAGTCAGCGTACCGCGAACTTTCTTCATTAGGCTTCTGCCACTCCGTTGAGGTTTGGCAAGGAGACGAGCTTATCGGCGGACTTTACGGTTTACAAAGAGGCCAAGTCTTTTGTGGTGAATCGATGTTTAGTCTGAAGACCAATGCCTCTAAAATTGCACTGTGGTATTTTTGTGAACACTTTACACGATTCGGAGGAAAGCTCATCGATTGCCAAGTCATGAACCCTCATTTGGAATCCTTGGGCGCTATCGAAGTAGAAAGAGATGAGTTCCTTAGTGCTTTGAAAATACTTAAAGAAAATCAACTTAGCGATGGATGTTTTAAATCACAATGGCTAAAGGGAACGCCTTCATGAGTTCAGATTTACAACAAATCAGAATTGGATTGACCGATAACCATGCTTGCAGCTACCTGCCACATCTTCAAGAAAGAGTGGCGGTCACGCTTGATGAGCACATGCATACTTCAGATAATTATGAAGTCCTGCTCGCCAACGGATTTCGCCGCAGTGGAGCGACCATTTATAAGCCACATTGCGATAATTGCTCTGCGTGCCAAGCTATTCGCCTCTCGATTCCCGAGGTCAAGTTTTCCAAAAGCCAACGACGAATCCTCAACAAAGCCAAATCACTACGTTGGGAATTGAAAGACGAGATGGATGACAACTGGTTTGACTTATATAGTCGCTATATAACCGCTCGTCACCGTTCCGGAACCATGTATCCCCCCAAAAAAGAAGAGTTTCTACAATTCTCTAAAAATGAATGGCTTGCCACAAAGTTCATGCACATCTATGATGATAGCCAGTTAGTCGGCATCGCCGTCACTGATGTGATGTCTCACTGCACAAGCGCATTTTATACCTTCTTCGATCCTGATATCGACATCTCTATGGGAACACTAGGTGTTCTGTTTCAAATCCAGCACGCCCAGAAAGAACAGAAACAGTGGTTATATTTGGGTTATCAAATCGATGAATGTCCTGCGATGAACTATAAAGTACGATTTCAACGTCATCAAAGGCTAGTAAATCAGCGGTGGCAAGGGTAGAATACGCGACAACTTTACATATTTTGATTTTAACGGCACAATCAAGCCGTTGAAAACCGCCAAATTTCGAAAGAGGATTAGATGGCTAAAGAAGACGTAATCGAGATGCAAGGCACTGTCCTTGATACTCTACCAAACACGATGTTCCGTGTTGAGCTTGAAAACGGTCACGTAGTGACAGCACACATCTCTGGTAAAATGCGTAAAAACTACATCCGTATTCTTACTGGTGATAAAGTAACTGTTGAGATGACTCCATACGACCTTTCTAAAGGCCGCATCGTCTTCCGTGCTCGTTAATTTTTAATTACCGAATACGATAAGAAGCGGAGCTTGATGCTCCGTTTTTTATCGACCAAACAAATACTAAAGAAACACCTGGTTAGCTCTCCAAGAGCCCCAACAATACCTTCAGTCTCTCGTAACATTCCCCTGCAATACACTTTTCCCTAATAACTGTATCACCAATAACAGTGTCACCAATCGCTGTTTGTATATGCGCAGGTTAGCCAGCATAAACGGTTTATGGTCAAACAGTGCCACAACCCCAATCCACAGCTTTCTCTTTGTTTCAGCTACTCTATAACTAAAAAAAACGCACAACCGAAGTCATGCGTTTATTATCGTGATTAGCTGTACCGCGCTCTCAATAAGCAGTCAGCAACAGCTTAAGCAGTTAAGAAATAGGCTTAATGCATAACCTCTTCTTTAGCACCAACATAGATGAAATCTAGGTCGTCTTTAATCAGGGATACTTTAACCGTACCGCCGTCAACCAAACGACCAAACAGCAACTCATTAGCAAGAGGCTTTTTAAGCTTCTCTTGAATCACTCGTCCCATAGGACGCGCACCCATAGTCTTGTCATAACCTCTTTCAGCTAACCAATGACGAGCATCCTCAGAAACTTCTAAAGACACGCCTCGAGCGTCCAGTTGAACCTGAAGCTCAACAATGAACTTGTCGACAACTTGGTTAATCACACTTGGATCAAGGCTGTTGAACCAAATGACATTATCAAGACGGTTACGGAACTCAGGTGTAAATACCTTTTTGATTTCACCCATCGCGTCTGGCGCATGATCTTGTTGGATCAAACCGATCGATTTCTTCTCAGTTTCAGCGACACCAGCATTGGTCGTCATCACTAGAATCACGTTACGGAAATCCGCTTTACGACCATTGTTGTCAGTTAGCGTACCGTTGTCCATCACCTGTAGTAGCAAGTTAAAGATATCTGGGTGAGCCTTCTCTATCTCATCAAGTAACACAACAGAGTGTGGATTCTTGATTACAGCATCAGTGAGTAGACCACCTTGGTCATAACCAACATAACCAGGAGGAGCACCGATCAAACGGCTCACAGAGTGACGCTCACCGTACTCAGACATGTCAAAGCGCAACAGTTCAATACCCATCAACTTAGACAGCTGTACAGTCACCTCTGTTTTACCTACACCAGTAGGACCAGCGAATAGGAATGAACCAACAGGTTTATTGTCTGCACCCAACCCTGCACGAGTCAGCTTAATCGCTTCACTCAATACATCGATCGCTGGGTCTTGTCCGAATACCAACATTTTCATGCGGTCATCCAGTTTCTGTAACGTATCTTTGTCTGAAGATGATACTGACTTCTCAGGAATACGAGCCATTTTCGCGACCATTGACTCAATATCAGCCACACTTACCGTTTTCTTACGACGGCTTGCTGGTGCCAGACGACTACGAGCGCCAGCTTCATCAATCACGTCAATTGCCTTATCTGGAAGGTGACGTTCATTAATGTATTTAGCTGACAACTCCACAGCGGCACGCAACGCTTTGTTGGTGTAACGCACTTCGTGATGAGCTTCGTATTTTGGTTTCAAACCGATCAGAATCTTGGTTGTGTCATCTAACGATGGTTCAATAATATCAATTTTCTGGAAGCGACGAGCTAAAGCACGCTCCTTCTCAAAAATGCTGCTGTACTCTTGGTATGTCGTTGAGCCGATGCAACGTAATTTACCGCTGCTTAGTAGTGGCTTAATTAAGTTTGCCGCATCAACCTGACCACCCGATGCTGCACCTGCACCAATAATGGTGTGGATCTCATCAATGAATAGGATTGCGTCTTCTTCTTTCTCTAGTTGCTTAAGAATCGCTTTAAAACGTTTCTCAAAGTCACCACGGTATTTGGTCCCAGCTAGAAGTGAACCAATATCTAAAGAATAAATCACACTACTCTGAATGATTTCAGGTACTTGACCTTCAACAATACGCCATGCAAGACCTTCAGCGATTGCGGTCTTACCCACACCCGCTTCACCCACTAACAAAGGGTTGTTTTTACGACGACGACATAGAACTTGAACCGTACGCTCGAGCTCTTTATCACGCCCGATAAGCGGGTCAATATTCCCTTGTTTCGCTACTTCGTTAAGGTTAGTTGCAAAATTTTCTAAACGATCTTCAGAGTTAGCTTCTTCCGCATTCTCTGCACCACCAAATGAATCAGACGGTGATGAACTATCACCTTCGTTACTGGCTTTGGTAATGCCATGAGAAATAAAGTTAACAATATCTAAGCGACTAATGTCGTTTTTCTTGAGTAAATATGCCGCGTGAGATTCTTGCTCACTGAAAATAGCCACAAGTACATTTGCACCTGTAACTTCGCTACGACCTGAAGACTGAACATGAAAAACAGCGCGTTGAAGTACTCGTTGGAAGCTCAACGTAGGCTGAGTCTCACGAGTCTCGTCACTTTCTGGGATAAGTGGGGTTGTTTGATCGATAAAAATATCGAGCTCATTGCGAAGAGCATCGAGATCAGCCTGACAAGCTTGGAGCGCTTCCTTGGCCGCATCATTTTCTAATAATGCTAGTAGGAGGTGTTCGACAGTCATGAATTCATGTCGCTTGTCTCGCGCACGAGCAAATGCACCATTTAAACTCGTCTCTAATTCTTTATTTAGCATAAGTACCTCCTAAGGGAACAACAGTGTTGTTCGAGCAATTTATACTTGCTCCATTGTACATAGTAGCGGATGCTCATTTTCCTTTGAGTACATCTTTACTTGCGCTACCTTTGTTTCCGCTATTTCAGCACTGTATGTGCCGCATATAGCTTTACCTTCATAATGAACCTTGAGCATCACTTCCGTTGCTTGTTCGATATCTAGTGAGAAGAATCGCTCTAGGATCTCGATTACAAAGTCCATAGGCGTGTAGTCATCGTTATTCAATACAACGTTATACATCGCCGGTGGCTTTACTTTTGTCTCTTCTTTCTCCAGTAAATCTGAGCCTGGAGATGCCCATTCAAAGTTTCTGCTCATATCGCTTTGCTAAGAGTTATTTTTCGGAAGTCGTGAGTGTTACGTCATTCAAATTTACCACATTCACGCATTACGGTGTACTAAGAAACTGCACCGAGAAACAGTACCAAAAAATATTCCTCTATACTGAGCCTAATCCACCATTTCCATCGCTGCAAATAAAAGATCTCTATTAACAGGATTAACATATGTGATTGATTAAAAAGACACCATAACTATTGATGCTAACGATAAGATTACCGCTAAGTTACTATTTAGTTAATAGTTTGCAGTTAATCTCGAATGTGATTTGTTATTAAAATTGATCACTTTTATACCAATTTACTATTGACTGCGCTCAATCATTAGCTACATTGGAGCTAAAAGGTTTTTCTGATACAACTTTATAACAAGATTCAAAATCGAGTAATACGCGTTAAGAATGAACAATAAGGAATAATTACGCAGGGTAGCGTTAATTTCCGTAAGCAATGTATGAGATTCAAGCTATCAGCTGAAATTCTTTAGTTGGTAGGAATGATATCAATCGCACTTACAACAATTGATATAACAACGTTAGTAACAAAATGCATGAGGGATGTATAGCATGGCTACAGGTACAGTAAAATGGTTTAACAATGCCAAAGGGTTTGGCTTTATTTGTCCAGAAGGTGAAGACGGCGATATTTTCGCGCACTACTCCACAATACAGATGGAAGGTTATCGAACCTTAAAGGCAGGTCAGCAGGTCGACTATGAAGTAGAAAGTGGACCTAAAGGCTCGCACGCTAGCTCTGTTGTTCCTGTAGAAGGCAGCGCCGCTAAATAGGCGATGGCCAAATCATGTTGACCTCCATCAGTCGTAATTACGGCTGACAGGTAAGCAGAATATTGAAACCGCTCATTTGATACCCCTAATACAGGATTAAATGAGCGGTTTTTCGATCTAGAAGCTATAACGTTGCTCACAATACGACTCGCTCGAGGATGTTTGCCCCCAAAGTAGTTCAAGGTCTAGGTCTAGGTCTAGGTCTAGGTCTAGGCCTAGCAAAGCATTATGAATAAACAAAAAAGACGCTTTAACGTTATCGTTAAAGCGTCTTTCGTTTTGTCTTGGTCTACGACCTAACTGTCAGACCAAGCAACTCGTTAGTAAATCATGACCATAATTTGCTAACGGTGAGTCTAATTACTATGCGTCAATGAATGCGTTCAGTGTTGAACTTGGACGCATTAGTGATGAAACCAATGCATCATCAAGTAGGTAATAACCACCTAAATCACCTGCTGGACCTTGAGCGTTGTTTAGCTCAGCAACGATAGCTTCTTCACTTTCAGCCAATTGACTTGCCACACCTGCAAACTCAGCAGCAAGGTCAGCGTCAACCGTTTGCTCAGCAAGCGCTTTAGCCCAGTATGCTGCTAGGTAGTAATGGCTACCACGGTTATCAAGCTCACCTACTCGACGTGAAGGAGATTTGTTTTTATCTAGGAACTCGCCCGTCGCTTTATCAAGCGCGTCAGCTAGAACTTGTGCTTTAGCATTGCCAGTGACCACGCTTAGGTGCTCTAGAGATGCCGCTAATGCCAAGAATTCACCTAAAGAATCCCAACGCAGGTGGTTTTCTTTCTCTACTTGTTGCACGTGCTTAGGAGCAGAACCGCCAGCACCAGTTTCAAACAGACCACCACCGTTCATTAGTGGAACAATCGATAGCATTTTAGCTGACGTACCAAGCTCTAAAATTGGGAATAAATCCGTTAGGTAGTCACGTAATACGTTACCTGTAACAGAAATAGTATCTAGACCTTCTTTGATACGAACCAATGAATATTGAGTTGCTTCAAGTGGAGCAAGGATCTTAATTTCAAGACCATCAGTATCGTATTCAGGAAGGTACGCTTCTACTTTCTCAATAAGCTGAGCGTCATGTGCGCGAGACGCGTCTAGCCAAAATACCGCAGGAACACCCGATGCTCGAGCACGAGTAACCGCTAGCTTAACCCAATCTTGAATTGGTGCATCTTTAACCTGACACATACGGAAGATATCACCTTCCTCTACGTCTTGCTCAAGAAGCACTGAACCTGAAGCGTCTACAACTTGAACCTGACCAGCAGCTTCAAGGATGAAAGTCTTATCGTGAGAACCGTACTCTTCCGCTTTTTGAGCCATTAGGCCAACGTTTGGTACACTGCCCATCGTTGTAGGGTCGAAAGCACCGTTCTCTTTACAGAAATCAATAACCGCTTGGTAGATGCTCGCGTAGCTACGATCTGGAATCATTGCTTTCGTATCTTTTTGCTTACCTTCTGGATCCCACATTTGACCTGAAGAACGTAACATTGCAGGCATCGATGCATCAACAATGATGTCACTTGGAACGTGTAGGTTAGTAATACCACGGTCTGAGTCAACCATCGCTAGTGGAGGCTGAGTTTCGTATACTGCTTGTAGGTCAGCTTCGATTGCCTGTTTCTGATCTTGAGGAAGTGCAGCGATTTTTGCGTATACATCGCCGATGCCGTTATTTACATCAACACCTAACTCGTTGAACAGCTGACCGTGCTTAGCGAATACGTCTTTGTAGTAAACCTTAACCGCATGACCAAAAATCACAGGGTCAGACACTTTCATCATCGTCGCTTTCATGTGAAGAGAAAGCAGTACGCCTTGCTCTTTAGCCGATGCGATTTCTTTCTCAAAGAACGCAACCAAAGCAGCTTTGTTCATAACTGACGCATCAATGATCTCTTTATCTTGCAGTGCAAAAGCTGGCTTCAGTGTTTTCTTCGCGCCATCTTTGCCAACAAATTCGATGCTCACTTCTGTAGCACCTTCAATCGTTACTGACTTTTCACTGCCGAAGAAGTCTTTGTCGTCCATACTTGAAACGTGCGACTTAGAATCTGCAGACCATGCACCCATTGAGTGTGGGTTCTTCTTCGCATAGTTCTTAACAGAAAGTGGAGCACGGCGATCCGAGTTACCTTCACGTAGCACAGGGTTTACTGCACTACCTTTGATTTTATCGTAAGTTGCTTTAACGGCTTTCTCTTCGTCAGTGTTTGCTTCTTCTGGGTAATTAGGAAGTGCGTAACCTTTTGACTGTAGCTCTTTGATCGTTGCTTGAAGCTGAGGTACAGATGCCGAGATGTTTGGAAGCTTGATAATGTTCGCTTCTGGTGTCTTAGCCAATTCACCTAGTTCTGCTAATGCATCACCAATACGTTGCTCTTCGTTCAAATAGTCAGGGAAGTTGGCAATAATGCGCCCTGCAAGTGAAATGTCGCGAGTATCAACGTTAATACCAGAAGAAGCTGTAAAAGATTGAATGATTGGCAGCAGAGAGTAAGTTGCTAGCGCCGGAGCTTCATCTGTAATGGTATAGATGATCGTTGGTTTTTCAGTAGGCATGAAATTTCCCTATAGTTCTTACAAGCTCATTTAAAGTAGTGAGCATGTTATAAATTGACCAGTAAGCCACTCAAAGAGTGAAAACTGCTTACTCGATAGTCGTACTCTATCTTATTTTTCATGCAATCTTGATGACAGCATGAACCAAATCCGTGAGTGCGTTGTTATAATAAAACACGAAGGTATAATTAAACAAATCAGGCTTAAGAGTCCATCAACTTGTTCTATTTTGTGTCTTTTAGGCGCGCAAATGATAGCTCAATTCCGTTTCAGTGAAAACTTTTCAGCACACTTCGTTTACATTTTTGCAAGGTAGTTAACATGTCTACTCGCTCACACAGCGTATCTCGTTCAGACAAACCAGCTCGTGCTGGTGCAACATTAAAACAAAGCGGTAATAGACAAAACCGAAGCAGTGATAAAAATAACACGGGTAGTTCGCATAAAAAATCGCACTCGAGTAAGCACCGATATAAAGGCAAATCTACCAACATGAAACCTAAGGTGGCAATCGAAGATCGCAAAGTCATTTTGTTCAACAAGCCTTTCGATACTCTCAGCCAGTTCACTGATGGCGAAGGCAGGAAAACACTCGCAGACTTTATTCCTGTTAAAGATGTTTACGCGGCGGGTCGACTTGATCGCGACAGTGAAGGGTTAATGGTCTTGACCAATGATGGCATCTTCCAAGCCAAATTGACTCAACCAAACTCAAAATCACCAAAGACTTACTGGGTGCAGGTTGAAGGCGCACCTTCTGAGGAAGATTTAGATAAATTGAGAAAAGGTGTCGAGCTAAAAGACGGCATGACACTGCCTGCTCAAATTGAGGTGATGTCTGAACCTGTTGTGTGGGAAAGAACCCCTCCAGTGCGTTTCAGAGCCGCAATACCGACAACATAGTTAGCGATTACTATCATTGAAGGGCGTAACCGTCAGGTAAGACGAATGACAGCAAATATCGGCTTCCCTACCCTGCGACTTATTCGCTATTCAATGGGCAACATGAATGTAGGACAACTTCAGCCTGGTGAGTGGAAAGAGATTTAAAGTGATACTTCGATAAGTAGAGAAATGGCCGCTATATAAGTGGCCATTTTTATATGCATTGATGAATTTCAGACACAAAAAAGCCAGTCATAAGACTGGCTTTTATCAACATTTAACAATTACTGATTAAGTAACTATTAGAAGCTGTAGAATGCAGCTGCGAAGATGTAAGTTTCTTCGTCGTTGCCTTTACCAGCATCGATGTCTTGTAGGATATCGATACCCATATCTACGCGGTCGTTAAGTGTGTACATTGCAGCAACGTTTACGCGAGAGATGTCTTTGTCAGCTTTGCCATCTTCAGTAGTAGAGTTAGCGTTGTAACCAGCGGCAAGAGTTAGTTGCTCAGTTACTGGGTAACCGGCAGATAGGTAGTAGCCAACTGTTTCTAGGTTAGTAGTGTTCTTAGTCGCTGTTTTGTCGTCTGAACCATCGTTAATCCAGAAGTTAACACCTAGGTCTAGCTCACCAACTTTAGAGTTACCAGATACAGAGTAAACTTGGTAATCAGCTTCGTCACGAGTTTCGTAACCACCGTAAACATTTACTACTTCGCTTTCAAAACCAACGTAACCGTTCACGCCTTTATCAGCAGCAGAGTGGTCGTCATCAGTTTCGAAGTAAGAGATACCGTAAGCGAAGCCTGAAGTAGCGCCTTGGAACTTAACTACGTTGAATGCATCAGAAGCATCACCAGCAGAAGAACCGAACTCGTAAGTCATGTCGCCAGCGCCATCAACTTTATCAAGAGCAGTATCGTTTTCCCAACCGAAAGATGCAACACCAACACCAGTGTCAAAACCTAACCATGCTTTATCAACGTCAGTACCGAATTCATTTTTAACGCCGAAGCCGTTGTCGTTTTCGTCAGTTGTCCAGTTAAGTTCGAAATCAGTTTCGAAGTAACCAACTAGGCGGTTGTTTTTGTAGCTAACTGCTAGAGTAAGAGCTGTTGCCCAGTCATCGTACATAGCGTTAGTTTTAGTATCGTAGTAACCACCAAGACCAAGTGAACCAGAAACAGAGAACTGTTCTTTGTGCATTGGGTCAAATTCAAATGTTGGTTTTGCGTTGCCTAGGCCTACGTTCGCGAAAGCTGAAGTTGAAGCTGCTGCGATTGTTAACGCTAATAGAGTCTTTTTCATAATAAATCCACTGCCTTTTCTAAGAATGGGAGATCCTTGCCCGGTTCCCTTTTTTTATTTTGTGCGACTGGTCATTACCACTCTTTGTTGGTTAATCACCGTCACTAAATTTCGAGGTCTAGATTGCAAAAGATTATCCTGCGTGTCAAATAAACTAAAAACACATCTAAAAAAAACACAAAGCAATAACAATCAAAGACTTACATTTTTTTTCATTGTTTTACGAGTAACTTATCCTTAGTTTTATCAGGAAATATAATAATATAAAAAAAGAACATAACAGAACTTAAAGCTATATAAGCCAATAAAAAAGCAACAAATTAGAATTTAACACCTACAAGCCAGTCTTTTTTAAAATTTATATTTCACAACATAAATAAAATCGTTAAGTTCCTGATGGTTCAGTTTTTTTTTGTGAACAAGATCTACCTTTGATTCAAAAGCAAGCTATTTCGCCGCAAATGTACCGACTAGTGATATGTGCTACTATCCTCGCTCCGTTATGTAGGTCACAGTATGCTAACTACTAAAATTCAAAAATCCATTCGCACCAGTTATCAAAACCTCCAAGATCAGTTGGACAACTTTGTACCTCGACGTGCTCAAAATTACCTAGTTGCAGAAATAGCTAAGACACTTTGTGGTCAATACCACAAAAGTAATCGTATGATTGTTGCCGAGGCGGGAACAGGAATCGGGAAATCACTCGCCTATCTCATGGCAACGATTCCTGTCGCTGTGCTAAATAATCGAAAAATCATCATTTCGACAGCGACGGTTGCCCTACAAGAACAACTCGTCAATAAAGATCTCCCTCTATATAGAAGACTGACTGATCGAGAATTTTCTTTCATATTAGCGAAGGGCAGACAGCGTTATTGTTGCTCCGAGAAGTTAGCCGCTGCTTGTGGGCTTGATGGTGGACAAATTGATGGCGGACAAATGGCAATGTTCGAATCTAAGCCAAAGAAGAAAGACATCGACCAACTTCAAACTATGTATCGAAGCCTAACCCAAGGTAAATGGGATGGTGACCGTGATTCGTGGCCAAAGCCAATCGACAATATGATTTGGCTGATGATTGTCAGTGATAAGCATAGCTGTAACAACAGTATGCCGACTCATCGAGACTGCCCTTTCCAAAAAGCACGCTCGGAACTGGATAAAGCAGACGTGATTATCGCCAATCACAGTTTAGTGATGGCTGATGCCGACCTTGGTGGCGGCGTGATACTGCCCGAACCAGAAAATAGCATCTATATATTTGACGAGGCTCACCACTTACCACACGTAGCAAGAGATCACTCTTCTGCAGCGGCGAGCTTAAAGGGTGCCGCTTCATGGTTAGAGCGTTTGAATCAATCAATCACCAAGCTTTCGGGCTTGGCGGATGAAAAGCGAGTGGGTCGATTCAGAAATGAATTGCAGGATTCTGTACAACAGCTGATTCCTACTCTTACTCAAATGAGCAAACAGTTTGATGCTAGCCACTTTGAAGACGGCTTGTATCGCTTCGAGCATGGCGACTTACCTGATTGGCTAGAGAATGAATCTAAAGATCTCAAGCAACTCACACAAAAGGCGAGCCAAGCCGTTGCGAAGATTGCAGACTTGATTGCAGAGCGAGTTAAAGACGGAGAGCTTTCTGCAAAACTGGCAGAGCCTGCGCTTGCAGAAATTGGTTTCTATATACAAAGGACAGAAAACCTTGCTCAGGTTTGGCGCTTAATGGCTGAGCCTAAACGCGAAAAAGAAGCGCCTTTAGCGCGTTGGCTTGAACTGAATAAAGAAAGTGAAGGCGATTTCGTTGTGAATGTTTCGCCACTAGAGGTGGGTTGGCAACTGGACCAACAGATCTGGAGTCGTTGTGTTGGTGCAGTACTCGTCTCTGCGACAATGAGAGCACTTAACTCCTTCAACTTTTTCTGCCATCAAGCTGGTATCAGTCAAAAAGCCGAAGACGGTGTACAATTTCTTGCTTTGGCATCGCCGTTTGATTATCAGAACCAAGCTGAGCTGGTTGTTCCTGCAATGAAGTACGAACCACAAGCACCTCAGTTTACTGAATATCTTATTGAAATATTGCCTAAGGTAATAGAAGACAACAAAGCCAATCTCGTTTTATTCTCTTCTTACTGGCAAATGAATAAAGTTGCAGAAGCTTTGGCAACAGATTTCGTTAAAAAGTCGTGGGCATTGCAGGTTCAAGGTGATACTTCACGAACCGAAATCCTAAAAAAACATAAAAATCTGATAGACCAAGGTAAAACCAGCGTCCTTTTTGGAACGGGTAGCTTTTCTGAAGGTCTTGATCTACCTGGTGAGCTACTTGAAAACCTCGTTATTACCAAGATTCCTTTTGGTGTTCCTACCTCTCCTGTAGAGCGAGCACATTCAGAATATATTGAATCACGCGGCGGTAATCCTTTTATGCAGATTACTGTTCCAGAAGCGAGTAAAAAGCTTATTCAATCTGTGGGTAGATTGCTGCGTAAAGAACGAGATTCTGGTAGAGTCACGATCCTTGATAGACGCATAGTCACGAAGCGATACGGGAAATCCCTACTCGATTCGCTACCGCCTTTTAAAAGAACAATAAAATACTAATTTTACTGCCCTCAAGGTAGTTATGGGCCTGTCATCGCTAGGCCCTTGCATTCACAACCCAACATGACTAATCCATTGATTATTCATGTGGCTGCCCTAACAGCCGATAACGAGAACACTAGCTATTTATGGAAATGATTGAGCCAACCATGTTGGTCATACTTGCCTTGGTTGCATTTGCAGCAGGCTTTATCGATGCTGTCGCCGGTGGCGGAGGGATGTTAACGGTCCCAGCTTTGCTATCGCTTGGTTTACCGCCACATATTGCACTCGGAACTAATAAGCTGGCCGCAACGTTTGCCTCATCAACTGCCGCTTTTACTTACTATCGAAAGAAACTGTTCAAACCTGAATGTTGGACCAATGCTTTCATATCGACATTAATAGGTGCAACAATCGGCACCCTGACTGTTGATGCCATTAGTACAGAGTGGTTAGAGAAGGTATTGCCATTAGTTATTCTTGCCGCTGCTGTCTATACCATTTTTCATAAAACTCCGGATGTGAGCCATAATGTGTCTCCTAAACCGTGTCCGGTACTTAAAAGAAAACAAAAGTACCAAGGATTCATTCTTGGCTTTTATGATGGTGTTGCAGGCCCAGGTACTGGCGCGTTTTGGACGGTGAGTTCTATGGCGCTTTATCGCTTAAATATCTTACTGGCTTCTGGTTTGTCTAAAGCGATGAACTTCACTAGCAACTTCACCTCTTTGGTGACCTTTGCGATTCTCGGTCATATTGATTGGGTTCTAGGTTTAACCATGGGGCTTTGTTTGATGGCTGGTGCATTTGTTGGAGCACATTCTGCTATTCGCTTTGGTGCTACATTTATACGACCTGTCTTTGTGACTGTTGTGAGTGTCCTTGCGATTAAACTGGCTTACGAAGCGTGGTTTGTAAACTTATAGCCACCAGCCAATGGGAAGCGAAATGAACCATTTTTCAAATCTTAAAAGTGTACTGGATACCTTAATTGGGCACAGTTCTCAGGTCGACAAAGCCCGTGGTGCTTATCATCAAGCCTTGTTTGACCGAACCTTATTTAAGTGCAGCTCTTCTATTTTACTGCCCTACGCACTTGAAACTCAAACAACGTACAACACCATTATTCGTGAACAAGCGACAAATCAACTGACCGCATCTCGGGCCAACTACCTGACGGAAAAGCTGACTAACCAGATAGCTGCAATCCAAAGGGAGCTCGCTAACCATGATTTACGCTTAGACCGAAAAAGTAAGTCAGGCAAGAATCTCAACGACCTATACAACGAACTCGCTCAGCACCAAGATTGGCAAAAACGACTGGTCGATTTAGTACGAGTACGAGAGTTAGCGTTTGATTCTGCGCCCCGCCACAATAAGAAAAAAGCGGACGAGGCTTGGCAATTAGCAAAAGAACGATTAGAACGCTGTGAAGACTCAATGAAAAATATTGAGAGACTGATTAACTTAGAGAACCCTAAGCGAAATGAACACTGATAACACATCATCACCACTGGATAATGCGCCAGAAGAAGTTAAGTTAGCTGTCGACCTGATCTATCTGCTCGAAAGCAACGAAATCGACCCAAAAGTGGCGTTAGAAGCAATTAAGATTGTCCAACAAGATTTACAAGCCAAACTAGCATCTAGCATCTAGCATCTAGCATCTAGCATCTAGCATCTAGCATCAAAACATACAGGATTCACATGTACCAACTTAGCTTTTCTATGCCCGAATTTCTTGAAAACTACTGGCATAAAAAACCAACCATCTTAAAAGGTGGCTTCCAAAACTTCGTCGACCCAATTTCGCCGGAAGAACTTGCTGGTTTATCGATGGAAGAAGAAGTGGATTCTCGCTTTGTCTCTAACCTCGACAACCAATGGACTGCAGAACATGGTCCATTCTCCGAAGAGAAATTTGGCGAGCTAACTGAAACACATTGGCAATTGATCGTTCAAGCAGCGAACCACTGGCACCAAGGTGCAAATCAGCTGACAGAAGCGTTCCAAGCTTTACCAAACTGGTTATTCGACGACCTAATGATCTGCTACTCAGCACCAGAAGGCGGCGTAGGCCCCCATATTGATCAATATGACGTATTCATCATTCAAGGCCAAGGTAAACGTCAGTGGAAGGTTGGCGCGAAAGATGTTGGCCAATACAAAGAGACAGTCCAAGCTTCTGCACTTCGTCAAATCGAAGGTTTTGAACCGATCATTGATGAAACTTTAGAGCCGGGCGATATCCTTTATATCCCACCGGGTTTCCCTCATGAAGGCAACACGTTAGAGCCATCAATGAGCTACTCTATTGGCTATCGCTCCCCTAAAGAACAAGAGCTAATCAGCAACTTCGCCGATTTTGTACTTGCTCATGATATGGGTGACATTCATCTTCACGATCCAGAATTCAAAACGCAAGATGGTTACGGCAAGATTCGTTCATCGGATTTAAGCAATCTAACTGACATGTTGAAATCTGCATTAGAGCAACCTGAAACCATCAGCGAATTCATGGGATGTTTGCTAAGCCAATCACGCCACCAGCTTGATATCGTCGCTCCTGAGCCATTATGGACAGAAGAAGAGATCGCTCAGCACTTAGAGTCAGAAGGCGAGATTTGTCGAGTATCGGGCTTAAAAGCGCTCTACCATGAGAATGAAAGCAACACGGCTTACATCAATGGTGAAGTGGTCAAGGTTGAAAAATCGGATTCATCGCTACTAAACGTACTGTGTGATGACTCGGTGATTAACTCAGCAACCACTTTGACGCCTTCAGGTGTCACTGTCGTGACTGAATTGGTAAACAAAGGTTACTGGTTTATCGAAGACTAACTTCGTTAATCGGTTTCGGTGGATATCATCGAGATCTAAAGCCTTAGAACCTAAGAAAAACAAAAGGGACAAATGAAATCTTCATTTGTCCCTTTTTCTATTCAACAGTCAACTAAGCTTAAATAGCTAAACCGTGACCATCTAGACTTTGAACTACTAGACCTTGAATTGATTCACCAATTTCTGTTGCTGTTGAGATAGTTGCTCGATTTCGCTGCCCACTTGCTCAGAAGCTGCAGCTTGTTCCAAAATTTTCGCACTTAAGTCGCGAATGTTAACCACACTTTGATTCACTTCACCGGAAACCGATTGCTGCTCTTCTGCTGCTCTCACGATCTGGCTATTCATATCGCTGATCTCTTCAATTGAAGTGAAAATCGAACCAAGATCTTCAACTGCATTTTGAACATGTAACGCAGTATCATTGGCTAATATATTACCTTCTTGTATCGCTTCAACAACATCTTGAGTTCCAGCATGAACCTTGTCGATCACCGCTCTGATTTCACCAACCGATGATTGTGTACGACTTGCTAAGTTTCTTACCTCATCAGCTACAACAGCAAAACCTCGTCCTTGCTCACCCGCCCTCGCCGCTTCAATCGCCGCATTCAATGCTAGTAAGTTGGTTTGCTCAGAGATCCCTTCAATAACACTTAAGATTTCGGTGATGTTACCGTTATTTTTAGCTAACTCTTCAACAATAGGAACAGCGCTCGACATACGCTCCACCAGCTTTCTCATTTCTCCAGCTGAGAGTTCGATGACTTGTTGCCCTTGTCGAGCAGAACGGTTCGCTTCACAAGCAGCATCAACTGCAACTTCTGCATTTTGTACCACTAATCCAGCAGTCTGAGTCATCTCTTCTGCGGCTGTTGCCACTAGATCGACTTCTTTAAATTGAGATTCACTGCTTTCACGTGTACTTGATGCTGATGCCTTAGCTTGACTTGTCGTACTCGCTACTTGCTCAGTGGTTTGAATCACTTCTTTAATCGTGTGCTGAAGCTTATCTAAGAACAGGTTAAACCCTTGTGATAACTGACCAATTTCGTCTTGAGATTTCACTTCCAAACGCTGAGTCAAATCACCTTCACCAGAAGCGATATCATTGAGCCTTTCGACTACCTGTCGGATAGGCTTAACAATAGACAATGAAGAAAACGCGATAATAGCTAAACCAAAAAGAATAAAGATGACGCCTGCAATCACTTCCGTTTGGATGCCTTCGCTTACTTTAGTACTAATGATTGAATCCAATCGGTTAGCATCGGCAACCACACTCTCTCGCGGGATCTCAAACAGCACGCCCCAAGTTTGGTTTGCCGCGGTAACAGGAGCAAATGCGAGTAACCACTCACCATTCTCACTCCATTGAGTCGTCGCTTCACCACCGAAAATAAAGTCAGTCATTAAATCACTGTTGGTATTGTCACTTTGAAAGACCGAGCCGACTGCAATACTTGAGTCATCTGAAGCAATAACCGAACCGTCTAGGCTGACAACATAAACGGCACCAGCGCCATCAAATAAGCTTTGATCCGATTGCGTGACCACACTGGTCAAGCCATCTAACCTTAGGTCAATACCCAAGAAGCCAATAGCAACATCATCAACTAAGATAGGTACTGAAATTGAAGAGGTAAGTAATGCAGTACCACCGCTGTTCACGACTCGTGGAGTACTAATACACGTTTGCCCTGAAGACAAAGGACAATAAAAGCGTTCGCTATTGCTATCATCGCTCAAGATAGGTTCTGACAGAACGTTCGCTAGAACATTTTCGCCGTTATCCGCCACCTTCCAATAAGGAGCAAAACGACCTTTTTCATTAGATCCAACATAGTCCGCATCGACATAATTCGCATCTTCACCATCAAGTAAATCAGGTTGGAAAACTAAATATGCACCTTGAATAGAATCAAAGTTCAAAACTGAGCGACGAACCATTTCATCTAACGCAGTACGAAGCTCTTCACTTGGGGTAAAGTTTTCATCCGCATTGTTCTTTAGAAACTGAGCACTGGCTGCTAACATTTCTGCGCGGTAAACCGCTTCGTCTACATAGCGTTGGGTTTCTTGAGCATTAAGCTGAGAAACAGACGCCAGCAACTGCTGAGTTTTATTGATAACTGATTCTGAGCTTTGAGATTTGATGACTTGTTGGTTACTGGTCGCGTTATAGATTGAAAAACCAATAAGAGACAGTGAAGTAATGATTAGACAGCAGCCTGCAAGCAGGGTGATTTTCCACTGTACCGATAGTGAGCGCATTTAATATCCTTATTTAAGCCAAAAGACTTCCATAACCGTAACTACCACATTGAGATGAATTGAAGAGCACAATGTAAATAAGTTTGACGAATAGCTTAGCGGATAATTACAGCACAAATTGCTTACATATAAAACGAAAGTTTACATAAATGTTAATAGGCCGTGTCTTTTGCCTTTTTTCTGTGATTTCAACTAAATGTAATCACGCCATCATGGGCCATATAACTATTGAACTAACACTTTAGGCATAACCATAGCATCGAAATTTCTAGGAAAAACATTCCCCCTTTTGATCTTTGATAACACAGTAACTTCGGATTAGTTTTAATAATCCAAACTATAGATTTTTATCTTGATCAACTTCACACTTTTTGATTGCTAACTCGGCATTCAAGATCTAATATCTCGCGCCTAGATTCCCTGAACACTTTATTCATTTGGCTCTCCTCAAAGGAGCGCTAAGGCTTTTTACGTCTTTATTTTTTGGAGAGATACGCAAATGTCCGCCTCGTTTCCATTAGCGAAACTTACCTTTTTAATCGCTATTCTGACTGCTGTAGGTCAAATGACTCAAACGATGTATGTGCCTTCTATCGGTCATATGTCAGGTGAGTTCTTGGTTTCGGCGTCTTCACTCCAAGCAGTGATGGCGTGTTACTTGATCCCTTATGGTCTGTCGCAATTTGTCTACGGTCCACTTTCTGATCGCCTAGGTCGTAAACCGATCATCGTGATTGGTTTGATCATCTACATCATCGGCACTCTGGTGGCATTGTTCGCTCACGAGTATGAATGGTTCTTAGCGGGTAGCTTTATCCAAGGTTTGGGTATCGGTTGTGGCGGTGCGATGTCTCGTACATTGACTCGCGACTGTTTTGAAGGCGCAGAACTGCACCGTGCAAACAGCTTAATTAGCATGTGTGTGATTTTCTCACCATTGATGGCTCCTGTATTGGGTGGTTACCTAACAGAAGCTTTCGGCTGGCGTTCTAGCTACTTGTTCCTTGCGCTGTTTGGTATCGCCGTTGTGATTACCATGATGACGAGCATGATGGAAACACTGCCGAAAGAACGACGCAAACATGAATCAGTTGCCAACAGCTACAAATTCGTTCTGTCTGACAAACGTTTCCAAGGTTTCTTATTGGTATTAGTCGCAACCTTTGCTGGTGTAGCCGTATTTGAAGCAGCGGCAGGTGTGTTGCTTGCCGGCGTACTTGGCTTACCTGCAACCACAGTAAGCTTGTTGTTTGTCTTACCCATTCCAGGTTACTTAATCGGTGCAGGCCTATCTAGTTACATCGCACAACGTCGCAGTGAGCGCCGTGTACTGAATGTTGGTCTAGTTGCTATCTTGGTAGGCTCAACAGTGGTATTGATACCGGGTCTATTCGGTCAAACAACAGCATTAACTTTGATTGGCGGTGCAACGATTTACTTCTTAGGCGCTGGTATCTTATTTCCAGCAGCAACAACGGGAGCGCTTTCGCCATTCCCATTCCACGCAGGTACAGGGGGCGCGATCCTCGGTGGTATGCAAAATCTAGGTGCTGGCATCGCAACACTATTGGCATCGTTCTTCCCTGCTCAAGACCAACTGCCACTCGGTTGCTTGATGATTGCAATGTCACTCATCGCCATGCTTGGTTTACGTTGGGTTAATCGTAAACCTGACCATTCAAACGAAATGCCATTGGCTATCTAAAGTAAAACTCGAACCCAGTCCAAACAACGAAAAGGGACATACTGAAAAGTGTGTCCCTTTTCGTTGTTTGGCACTTATTCCTTCCACTCTCACGTATCAGCAATTTCATTTAACATTACTTTGATTTTTTGAAAACAATAACAGACACTTACGCTGAAAGTGCATATCCAGAATCCAATTATAAATAACATCACTGGAAGAAACCTAACCAACAAAGGATGCTGGCATTAAAACGAGTAAGGTGCACACTAAGGATATAAAGATGCGTTTCGCTTTAACCACATTAGCCGTATCAATAGCGCTTGTCGCCGGATGCAGCAATCAAGGAATAACAACCATGAACCACTACTCTCCATCGCAACTTGTCGCCCAGCAAACACAAGCTCCTGTTGCTAAGAAAGTCCCTCATGCAATGACGATTCATGGTGATACCCGAATCGACGATTACTACTGGATGCGCGATGATGAACGCCAAGACCCAGAGATCTTGAAACAACTTGAGCAAGAGAATCAGTACGCAGATACGGTGCTTAAACATACAGAAGCGGCACAAAAACAATTATTTGAAGAGATCAAAGGGCGAATCGCAAAAGACGACAATTCAGTACCGGTTCGCAAAGGCAGCTACTTCTATTCAAATGAAGTCACAGGTGACAACGAATACCCCGTTCACTTACGTGCAAAAGACTTTGCAGGCGCAGACAAGCAAATCATTTTAGACGTTAACGCACTGGCAAAAGAACATGAATTCTTCAGTGTTGGTGGCTTGACGATCAGTCCAAACGAAAACTTGTTAGCCTATGGCGAAGATACGCTTAGCCGCCGAATCTACACCATCAAGATTAAAGACCTCACGACAGGTGAATATCTGAAAGATGAAATTGAAGGTGCCTCGAGTGCAATTGCATGGCAAAACGACAACCAAGCCTTCTACTACATCAAGAAAGATCCACAAACATTGCTGGGTTACCAAGTTTTACGACATGTATTGGGCACATCTCAGACAAGCGATGAGCTAATCTACGAAGAAACCGACAGCGCTTACTACACCTCTTTGAGTAAAAACAAAGATGGTGAACAGGTCTACATTTGGCACTCGAGCACTGAGACCAGTGGTGTTTCGATCATTGATGCCAACAACCCAAACGCGAAAGCAAAACCTTTCTACCCACGAGAGACTGGCATCGAGTACAGCATCGCTAAGCTAGATGATTGGTATTACATCGACACCAACTACCAAGCCGTCAACTTCCGTTTAATGAAAGTAAACACGGCAGACATGCATGACCGTTCAAAATGGGTCGACGTCGTCCCAGCAGACGACGACACTCAACTTGTCGATTTCGAACTGTTTGATGACCATCTTGTTTACGAACAACGTGCGAATGGCTTGTCTACCGTGAAAGTTCGCCAACTCTCAACAGGCAACGAGTTCCCACTTGAATTTAACGATACCGCATTTGCCGCTTACCTAACGAGTAACTATGAATTAGATAACTCAAAAGTTCGTGTCTATTACAGCAGCTTAACTACGCCAGGTACTTACTATGATTTCGATCTAAGTACAGGTGAATCTGAGCTAATGAAGCAGACACCCGTATTAGGTGATTTCGAAGCGGATAACTACCAATCAGAGCGAATCATGGTAACGGCTCGCGATGGTAAGCAAGTTCCTGTCTCTTTGGTTTATCGTAAAGATTTATTCAAGAAAGACGGCACCAACCCTATCTACCAATATGGCTATGGCTCTTACGGCCACACAATCGAACCAACCTTTGGATCGGCTCGCCTCAGCTTACTTGATCGCGGATTCGTTTATGCTATCGCACATATCCGTGGTTCAGAGATGCTTGGTCGCCCTTGGTATGAAGATGGCAAGAAACTGACCAAACAAAACACGTTCAACGACTTTATTGATGTCACTAAAGGGCTTGTTGAAGAAGGTTATGGCGCTAAAGATAAAGTATTTGCGGTAGGCGGGTCTGCTGGCGGTCTATTGATGGGCGCAATCATCAACCAAGCACCAGAACTGTACCGTGGTATTGGTGCACATGTTCCGTTTGTAGACGTGGTGACGACTATGCTTGATGAATCGATTCCTCTCACCACAAACGAGTATGACGAATGGGGCAACCCCAACGATAAAACCTACTACGATTACATGCTAGGTTACTCACCATATGACAATGTGAAAGTTCAAAGCTACCCGAACATGTTAGTAACAACAGGCCTGCATGACTCACAAGTACAGTACTTTGAACCAATGAAGTGGGTGGCGAAACTGCGTGAAATGAAAACAGACAATAATGTGTTGTTGTTCAAAACCGATATGGAAGCTGGTCACGGCGGGGCTTCTGGTCGCTTCAAAAGATTGAAAGAAGACGCACTTGAATACGCGTTCTTTTTAGACTTACTAAAAACTCAGTAGACTCAGCGTAACTGTAGGTATTCACACAATTTAACGTCGCCATTTAGTCTTTATAAAGTGGCGACAGAAATTATTAAGCATGGTTAAATACGATGAACCATGAAATCCACCAAATCAACAACCCCTTGATAAACAAGCAAGCACAAGGGTTTACGAGAGGTATAAAAACAAATGAAAGTCATTAGCTTCAACATAAATGGCCTTAGAGCCCGTCTTCACCAACTGCAAGCTATTATCGATAAGCACCGACCCGACGTGATTGGTCTTCAAGAGATAAAAGTGCACGATGAAGCCTTCCCATTAGCCGATGTTGAAGCAATGGGTTACAAGGTTTACTTCCACGGCCAAAAAGCGCACTACGGTGTAGCAATGCTGTGTAAGCAAGAGCCAACTTCGGTACAGAAGGGGTTTCCTACTGACAATGAAGACCATCAAAAACGCATGATCATGGCGACGTTTGAAGATGAAAATGGTGAAAAGGTTACCGTACTAAATGGTTACTTCCCTCAAGGGGATAACATTAAGCATGAAACCAAATACCCGTATAAGCGTGAGTTCTACAAAGACTTAATGACGTACCTGAACGATTACCACAACAAAGATGAACAAGTGATCGTAATGGGCGACATTAATATCAGCCCTACCGATATTGATATCGGTATTGGTGAACCTAATGCGAAACGTTGGTTGAAAACAGGTAAGTGTTCTTTCCAACCAGAAGAGCGCGAATGGTTGAAAACACTGATGGATTGGGGTTTTGTGGACAGCTTCCGTTTACTACACCCTGAAGTGAACGATCAATACTCGTGGTTTGATTACCGCTCAAAAGGCTTCGTAGACAACCGCGGCCTGCGTATTGATGTGGTCCTCGCAACTCAAAAGCTTGCTGATAAGTGCACTGAAGCAGGCATCGACTACGAACTGCGTGGCATCGAAAAGCCGTCTGACCACGCGCCAATTTGGTCGACGTTTAAATAGTTATTTTTAGGTAACAAAACTTAGCTAGAGCAAACAGCAAACAGCAAACAGCAAACAAATAGTGCTCACAACGCTGATCAGAAGCTAATAAGGAAAGAGAGGAGATAATATCCCCTCTCTTTTTTATATCGTATGGTCTAGTTCAGCGGCCAAGCAGTCGTGCCATCAACATCCAGCGCTGCCTTGGCAAACTCGTCTAAACAATACCCTTGATTAGATGATGCAAAATATGTCAAGGGCATGTTACTTAGACTAAGAGCCGTGACTTGTTGCTTCGCTTTATCACTGAAACTGAACCCCCACATGTCTAAGTATTGCGTCATATTCCGTTCTGCAACGTAACTCAATGCGATAAGCAACCAATCATTGTTTGTAATATCTACCGCTTCTTGTCTCGTATAATCTGAAAAACCAATCGAGCCTTTTCGATCGTTCCAAAGTTCATCACCGCCTTTCAAGCGATTAAACTCTCTCTCAATCAAGTGCAAGCGCCCTAATAAATGCCAACCCGAATTCAATACACCCTGCTGCTCTGCAAGCATCATCATTTGAATGTAGATACGAGCTCCCCAACTCCAACCAGTTTGATTTTGAGCCGCCATAAAAGCATTGGGATCAGGTTGAGTCCGGCTCTGCTGTAAAAGCTGATACTGCCCTTTAAAATCTAAGCCTTGGCAAGAAGATACCTTTCCGGTGTCTGTGTAGTATTTCGATTTGCTAAAATACGAATAGTAGTTGGTTGTTGAATGACCATCCCATCCAGAAAATCTGAAACGACCTCTCTCTAAGCCATGCCCTAACTCATGAAGATCACCATGCCCTAACGGGTGAAAAGACCAGTAAGCATCGTAAGGATTTCCTGAACAGCCGTAACCACAGTTCGCTTGATCGGCATTCATGTGCTTCACGATATCAATGTTCGCGATTTCCCAGCCCTTTGCCTCACCGTATTGATGTACTTCAGTAATTTCATCAATCCCAGGACCTCTAAAACCTGCAAGCGCATGAGGAAAGTTATGTACATAACGCTCAGTGGCGAGTGCCATATCATGCGGCTGCGCCCAATCTGAGGCACCGATAGACTCTTTCATCTTGTCTAGTTTAGAATGGACTTCGAACCCAGGTGTAACCAACTCGGCCCAATCAAACTTTCCTTCTTCAAGCTGGGCGACAAAACTGTCGTTGTCGGCTTCACTTCGCCAAACAGGGTGTTGAGCAACATTCTCAAAACGCAGTTCAACATCAATATCATTGGTATCAAAATGAACCTGTAATGTTCCGCCATAGGCAGAAGTCAGATAAATCGTCTCTCCTGTTTTCACGGGATAGGTTACTGAGGTCAAAAACTTCGGCCTAGCATAGCCGTCATCGCCCGAAAATTCGTGAGTCGCGCCACTACGTAGGGTATTAAATGCTATCGATGTCGCCACCTCATTACTGTCCAAACGAGTCACTTTGATTGTCTTACCCGGCAAAGCATAAACACCGGCCGCACGAAAGTTTCTCTTAGACTCTAAAGAAATAAGCTTGGTGACCAACGGTACATTATCAAAACTCTTAGAGCTGAAATTACCTAAGCTTGGTTGCGCTGCATTATACAAACGGCTGTTGTATGTGGCGTAATCACTATAGTAAGAATGGAGAAACTCGATTCTCTCAGTTACGCCTTTACCCATCGGGTATTGAACATCTTGGCGATAACGATCAGCGAGTAACAGCAACAACTTTTCATATTCGTAATCATCGGTTGCAAACAGATCAATTTTTTTGCTATCAAGAGTCGTTAGGTGTGAACGAATACTGTTCGCAGCAGCATAGAACTCTTCATTCATGTTGGAATCGTCAGGACAAGATTTGTCATCACAGGAATTCAGATCGACGGTGAAGCTGTTGTCTTTCAGTCGCTGTAAAAGCGCTTGTTGTTGAACAATATTATCCGGTATTCGATCTATCAGCTGTGTAGAATCCCAGTTCGATAAACCGAGCTTACGCCAATAGTTGTCGCCAACGTAAGTCATGTGCATTTCTGAAAATAGCGCGTTACCTAAATCCGTCATGCCGCCATCAAGGTGTAGATATAACACTGGTATATTTTTATTGAACGCCAAGCGTAAACCCGTAATCACATCTTCAATGTCATCACCATCATTCAGCTTTTGAGACAAAACCAGTAAATCAGGGTTATTGTTTTCAATGCATTGACTCAACTTACCGCCATCACAAGTATTGTCGGCATTAATAACCATTGAAGGATTGATATTGCTAGTCAACCAGTTGCGTGTAGCTTGGTCGTCAGGAAAATAATGAGATTGATCGAGCTGAGCTAATACGACATTTTGTGGTGAATCATTATCAGCAGCCCACTTAACCAAGTTTTCTAGCCAAATATCCATCTCTTCGTTGACAGAATCTGGAAAGCGTTGCTTAGTTCGAAACGGGTTACTTGCCAATGCTGCATAGCGACTGTTATCTGACGTATAACCCGCGATACCAATGACAAGCTCTTGGTCGGAATACCCATCTTGCATCGCTTTATTGGTTTGCAAGATGACATCGTTAAAACCATAAGTTGGTAAGATAATTGCCGTATCGTGTGTTGGATCCCAATGAAGATTGCGTAAAGGCTCACCATCAGAGTTTTGTGATAGAGCTTGCTTAATGTGGTTGTAGTTCGAGTTGTATTCAGTAACTAACGTTTGGCTTGCATCAATGAATTCATTGGAGTCTGCTACATAAGAAGCGTCACCTGTGGACAACGCCTTTTGAACAGCAGTTTGTGGAACCGGAGTGATACCAGGCTCGCCACTTCCGCCGCCTTCATTACCTTCCCCTCCAGAACCTCCAGAACCTCCAGAACCTCCAGAACCTCCAGAACCTCCAGAACCTCCAGAACCAGTTTGGGCACTTTCACCGCCACTACCACCTCCACATCCTAAAAGTGATAACGCGATAACACAAACAACCAAATTCGACAGTAAGTAACTCTTTTTCATCATTATTCCATACAACAACAAAATTTCGATGAGTCTATCTATCGCCAAACCTAAAGCAATCAATCTCATGAATGCGTGAGTTTAATTTGAAGCAAGGTAACTATTTCGTTGGGATGTAGCTTCTCGAAAGTTCGTGGAATTCAAAAGCACACGACTTGTTTAATGCTATTAAAAACGGCGCTATAGAAGCGCCGTTTTTTTAACTATGATTTGTAACGTGTGATTAGCTAAGTGGTCTTAAGTAAGCTAAGAAACGTTTCTCTGCGAATTTGAAAATCGCAATGATGATAAACGTTAACCCCATGTAGAACAGGCCTGCTGTTAGGAACGATTCAAATGGTGCGTAGTAACGTGAGTTAACCAAACGGGCAGCACCCGTTAGATCCATAATGGTTACGATACCTGCTACCGCTGAGCCATGAAGCATAAAGATAACCTCATTACTGTAAGCCGGTAATGCTCGACGTAAAGCACTTGGAAGAATGATGCGGCGGTATGTCTTGGGTGTGCTCATACCATAAGCTTTTGCTGCTTCAACCTCACCTTTAGGCAAGCCGTTGATAGCACCACGAATGATTTCTGCTGTGTATGCCGATGTGTTAAGAATGAATGCCACCAAAGCACAAAACCATGCATTCTCCCATAGTGTATCTTTTACCGGGAAGAACTGATCCATTCCATAGTAAATCAGGTACAACTGCACCAATAATGGCGTACCACGGAAGAAATAGATGAACGACCAAGCAGGAGCGTTAATCAGCATATTTGGGCTGTTACGAGCGATAGCTAATGGTATTGCTACACATAAGCCAATGATCAAAGCGACGCAAACCATCCAAGCCGTTGTCCATAAACCACTAAGGTAAATCGGCAGGCTTTCAATTATCAATGAAAAGTCCATAACTACCTCGCGTGGATACTAAATTTACGTTCAACCAACTTAAGCAAGCCCGTCGAAACACTGGTGAAGAATAGGAAAATAAGTGCCACTGTCATATAAAAGGTAAATGGCATTTTGGTTGAGCCTGCAGCCAACGCGCTAACACGTACCATGTCTTCTAGGCCGATAATCGAAACCAACGCGGTGGTCTTTAGTAGAACCAACCAGTTGTTACCAAAACCCGGCAGTGCGTGACGAATCATTTGAGGTAATAAAATACGGCGGAACGCTAAAACGGGCCCCATGCCGTAGGCCTTTGCCGCTTCCATCTCACCGCTGTCGACAGCCATGATTGCACCACGGAAAGTTTCAGCCATGTAAGCGCCAAAGATGAAGCCAATGGTTAAGACACCAGCAATAAATGGGCTGACATCAATATAATCTGGTAAGTAAGCGGTCCACTCGTGGTTAGGATCACTTGATGTGAACCACTCATTGAGCCACTCATTGATGGAATACAAACTGTTGTTTAAAAGGATTTGTCCACCAAAGAAAATCAGCATCATCAATACGAGATCGGGGATGCCTCGAATGACGGTTGTGTAGAGGGTTGCAATTGCACGAGCCCAGCGATAAGGCGCAAGTTTTGCTAAGGCACCTAGCATACCAAGAACCATAGCTAAAATTAGCGACAGCAAGGCAACTTCGATTGTAAGCACCGCCCCTTTCAGGATCGAAGCTTCATATCCTTGTAAATCAAACATAATGAATTCCAACAGAACTGCGAAAAAGTTGGTAAGACAGGGAGAGGAGAACCTCTCCCTTAAGAATTGACGCTAGATATTACTGACCGTATACGTCGTAGTTGAAGTATTTAGCCGCGATATCTTGGTAGATGCCTTTTTCACGTAGTGAAAGGATTGCCGCATCTAATTGCTTAGTCAGATCTTTGTCTTGCTTACGTAGAGCAATACCAAAACCATCGCCGAACCATTTAGGATCGGTTAATGATGGACCAACAAACTCGTAGTCTTCACCACCCGCTTTGTTTAGTACGCCTTCTTCTAGAGCCGATGCATCACCCAGTACAGCAGCAACACGACCATTAGCTAGATCAAGGTAAGCTTCATCGAATGAACCGTAACGAACGATTTCTACTGTGTCGCCGTAGTTGTCTGTTAGGTACTTATCGTGAGTTGTTGCACGTTGAACGGCAATTTTTTGACCTCTTAGATCATCGAAGTTAAGGCCTGCACCTTTTTTAGCGATGAACTTGTTTGGGATAAGTGCGTATTTACCAGTGAAGTCGATCTTTTTCTTACGCTCTTCCGTGATAGACATTGCCGCGATGATTGCATCATATTTACGAGCAAGTAGAGAAGGAATAATACCATCCCAATCTTGTGCAACGATCTTACACTGCACCTGCATTTCGGTACAAAGCGCGTTAGCCATATCAACATCGAAGCCTTTTAGTGAACCGTCAGCTTCTGTCCAGCTAAATGGAGGATAAGCACCTTCAATACCGAAACGTACTGTTTTCCATTCTTTTGCTTGAGCTACGCCCGTTACAGCAGTTGCAGCAAGTGCCGCGACTAATAACCACTTTTTCATATCCCTACTCCTGTGATTTAGGTTTTTATGTTTTGCTAATTTTAATATTTTGTTTGTTGTTGCTTATTAACTTACTTGTTGTGTTTTATTGTTCATACCGTCGCCATTTTCCTTAGCGGCGGTATTTCAATTCTGATTAGTAAATCGATGAGATAAATTGTTGTAAACGCTCAGATTCAGGTTCCGTAAACAGTTTAGCTGGATCGCCCTGTTCTTCCACTAGACCTTGATGCAAGAACATCACATGATTTGATACGTCGCGGGCGAAAGCCATTTCGTGTGTTACCACAAGCATGGTTCTGCCCTCTTCTGCTAGATCGCGCATTACACCAAGCACTTCGCCTACTAACTCAGGGTCTAATGCCGATGTTGGTTCATCAAACAGCATAACTTCAGGATCAACCGCTAGCGCTCGCGCAATAGCAGCACGCTGTTGTTGTCCGCCAGACAAATGACCTGGGTAGTAATCTTTACGCTCATACAGACCGACTTTCTTCAGTAGTAACTCTGCATTTTCAATCGCTTGTGCTTTAGGTACACCTAGGACGTGAACAGGCGCTTCGATAACATTTTCGAGAACGGTCAGGTGAGACCACAGATTGAAACCCTGAAAAACCATCGCTAGGCGAGAACGGATTCGCTGTACTTGTTTTTCATTGGCAGGAACTGAAACACCTTGGCGGTTGTTTTTCATTTGAATTAATTCGCCATTAACCCAAATCTCGCCGGCGGTAGGTGTCTCTAAAAGGTTGATACATCTAAGGAAAGTACTTTTACCAGACCCAGAAGATCCAATAATCGAGACTACATCGCCTTTATGCGCAGAAAGTGAAATTCCCTTTAAAACTTCATTTTGACCAAACGTTTTGTGTAGATCCTTTATGTCCAGCGCTGGTACATCTTTCATGCGCTTTCTCTCCCAAGTTTGTGAAAATGCAAGGTACTCCGACCTTTTCATGCGATACAAACTAGCACCACACGGAATAACATGCAACAAATTATTAACCTAATAATTTGGAATAAATAGCGATTCACTCTGACTTATTATGCAAAAGGTAGCGTTTTCACCTCAATTTAATGAATGAGTTCTATCAATAAGTCGTAATTACCACTCTTACATTGTTTAAATAAAGTTAATCAAAATGAGATTCTCGTAGCCTGATAGCTCACAAGAAAAACACGTTTTGTGAACTTAGAAACATCGCTGTCGAAAACATGCAACCAGAGCATTCAGCACATCCCCTCCATCAATCACTGTTCTGTTTGAAGTCATTACATGGTAAGTATTTCAAGAGGAATGGATGACAATCGAATAATAGTGAAATAACTCAGTTGGCGTTGAGAATTCAGCTAATGCCATAACGGGAGAGGCTCAAAGAAGATTGGAAAACGTCAGTTTGTGAAAACAAATTACACTTTTTATCAACGGTACGTTAATGAATCGCTGCGTTTTGTAGCTTTCTTTCACATACACTCATAAAGTGATCAAGATCAATCACCCTAAAGGGTAAGCTTGTTAGACTCCTCAATACAAAATAAGGCATTAAAAATGCCAAATATTTCTTTTAACTTAGCTGCATAAAGCACATCAAAACCGTGCAACATAATGTTAATAAGTTATAACTAAGAAATAACGCAATTACGCGAACTTATTTAATTCAATTTTAGAATTACTAACATAAAAATATGAGGAATCTATGTCAGACGTTGTGAATAATGCGAACTCTGAAGTAGAAGAGAAAAGCTATAAAGAGCTACACCGCCCTTCTTCGGAATTTGAGAGCCGCTCAGATTATCTAGATCACGAACTTCAAATCATGAAGCCTCGCCGCTTCGGTTTAAACCTTCCAGGCCGTGATTTCCGTTTTGAACTTGAAGACCTTGTTCCTGCACTTGCTGGTACCATCGGTATCATCGCGATGTACTCAGCAGTAATGATGTCTTGGGCTGATGGCCTAACTCAAGCTTGGGATCACGTAAACCTAGGTAAAGACTTCGCAATTGAAGTTGCTCGTGTAGAAATGCTTATTCCTGCACTGCTGTTCTGTATTCTTGCTTCTGGTTTCTTTAACCCTAAAGCAAACCTTGCCGGCAACCACGGCCCAATGATCCCTCTTATCGGTACCATCGCTCTTGCTGGTGCTCACCCTCTTGCATTGGCAATCCTTATCGGTGTCTTTGGTCTAATCCTAAGTTTCCTTAAAGGCGGCTCTAAACTTGTTAACCTGACTTCGGAAGGTACGGCAGGTGGCTTGCTTATCTTCTTAGGCCTAACCGGTACCATGAGCCAAATTAACTCGATTCAGGCATGGGCGGTTGGTCTTCAATCTTCTACTGTTGAAGCGGGTAGCATGGGTTACGTTGGTTTAATCGTTCTTGCTATTACTATCGCTATCTACGCTTTCTTAGCAAAAGTGAACAAGCGTTGGTTAGCTATCCCTGTGTGTGCATTCACCGGCCTTGCTATTGCATTAGCATTGGGCGCTGGTTTCGATATCGTATTCGAAACTGAAATGGGTATTCCAAACCTAAACCCAGTTTACTGGTGGGGTTCTACTTCTGAAGGTTGGATGCTTGGCTTGCCAAACGTTGAACACTTCATCGCTTCTCTACCATTCGCAATTCTTGCCGTAGCAATGTGGTCGCCAGATTTCCTAGGTCACCGTATCTTCCAAGAACTGAACTACCCTAAACGTTCTGAAAAAGTTCTGATGGATGTTGATGACACAATGACGATGTGTTCTGTGCGTCAAATGGTCGGTACTGCAGTGGGTGGTGGTAACATCACATCTTCTTGGGGTACGTACATGATCCCAGCAGCAATCGCGAAACGTCCAATTCCTGGCGGCGCAATCTTGCTTGGTTCTCTATGTATTATTGTTGCGATTCTTGGTTTCCCAATGGACGTAGCAGTATGGCCACCAGTGATGCGTGTTGCGCTACTTGTAGGTGTATCTCTGCCTCTACTTGAAGCAGGTATGCAGATGGTTAAGGATTCAAAAGATTCACAAGCGGCTGGTATCTGTATCTTTGGTTCAGCAGTTGTTAACCCGGTATTAGCTTGGGCTTTAACAATGCTGCTTGATAACAACGGTCTGATTGGTGATAAAGAGCGTGCGAAGCGTCTGTCATTTGTCGACAAGATTGTTATCCCAGTCGGTGTTCTGGTTATCTGTCTAGTAGCAATGCTTGCAGTTGGTATGCTAGAAAGCCAATATGGTCTAAAAGCTTGGCTATAATGGTCTTCACTACACAAAAGTAGTATTGAGACTAAAAAAAAGTTTGGGTGGCAACCCCTGCCACCCATTTTTTTTTCAACTTTTTTTGGCATTTATTGATTTAGTTTAAGGTTTACAGAAATTTTTTAGCGTAGTCTTGAATACATAGAGTAAAGACAACATATAAAAGGTAGTGACAATATATATAACCATATGATGCGAATATGCTCATATATATTGTTATTAATAAGAGTGTACTACCCTTACGAGGGGCGCTGGCTCAACAGTGTTAATGTACGTATTTTTTCTACTAAAAAGGTAGGTATGTCATGGCAGAGCAATTTGCTAAAGCTTGGGAAGATTTTGCTGCAGGTGAGTGGCAAAGCGAAGTAAACGTTCGTGATTTCATTCAAAAGAACTACACGCCGTATGAAGGCGACGAGTCTTTCCTAGTTTCTGAGGGTACTGAAGCAACTAACAAGCTTTGGTCTTCGGTAATGGAAGGTATCAAACAGGAAAACGCAACTAAAGCACCTGTAGATTTCGATACTTCTGTTATCTCTACCATTACTGCTCACGATGCAGGTTACATTGAGAAAGATCTTGAGACTATCGTTGGTCTACAAACTGAGAAGCCACTAAAACGTGCAATCATCCCTAACGGTGGTGTACGTATGGTTGAAGGTTCTTGTAAAGCATACGGTGAAACTCTTGACCCAATGGTTTCAAAAATCTACTCAGAATACCGCAAAACACACAATGCTGGCGTTTTCGATATCTACACTCCTGATATCCTAAAATGTCGTAAGTCTGGTGTTCTGACTGGTCTTCCTGATGCTTACGGCCGTGGTCGTATCATTGGTGACTACCGTCGTGTTGCACTATACGGTATCAACTTCCTAATGAAAGACAAAGCGGCTCAATTCGCATCTCTACAAGAGCGTTTCGAGAACGGCGAAGATCTTTCTGCAACAATGCAATTGCGTGAAGAGATCTCTGAGCAACATCGTGCTCTAGGTCAAATCAAGCAAATGGCTGAAAAATACGGTTTCGATATCTCTGAGCCAGCTCAAACTGCTCAAGAAGCTATCCAGTGGACTTACTTCGGCTACCTAGCTGCTGTTAAGTCTCAAAACGGTGCTGCAATGTCTCTAGGTCGTACTTCGACTTTCCTAGACATCTACATCGAGCGTGATATCGCTGCTGGCAAAATCACAGAAGACCAAGCACAAGAGATGATCGACCACTTCGTAATGAAGCTGCGTATGGTTCGTTTCCTACGTACTCCTGAGTACGATGAGCTATTCTCTGGCGACCCAATCTGGGCTACAGAGTCTATGGGTGGTATGGGTGTCGATGGTCGTACGCTAGTAACGCGTTCGAACTTCCGTTTCCTTAACTCTCTATACACTATGGGTCCTTCTCCAGAGCCAAACATCACGGTTCTTTGGTCTGAGCAACTGCCTGACGGCTTCAAGCGTTTCTGTGCGAAGGTATCTATCGATACTTCTTCTATCCAGTACGAAAATGATGACCTAATGCGTCCTGATCTTGGTTCTGATGATTACGCAATCGCTTGTTGTGTATCACCAATGATCGTTGGTAAGCAAATGCAGTTCTTCGGCGCTCGTGCTAACCTTGCAAAAACTATGCTTTACGCAATCAACGGCGGCGTTGATGAGAAGCTTAAGATGCAAGTTGGTCCAGTTGGCGACAAGATCACTGACGAAGTACTTAACTACGATGACGTAATGGGTCGCCTAGACACATTCATGGATTGGTTAGCTAAGCAATACGTGACAGCTCTAAACAGCATTCACTTCATGCACGACAAGTACAGCTACGAAGCGTCTCTAATGGCTCTTCATGACCGTGACGTTCGTCGTACTATGGCTTGTGGTATTGCTGGTCTGTCTGTTGCTGCTGACTCACTGTCTGCAATCAAATTCGCGACTGTTAAACCAATCCGCGACGAAGATGGCATTGCAACTGACTTCGAAATCGAAGGCGATTACCCTAAATACGGTAACAACGACTCTCGTGTAGATGACATTGCTTGTGAACTAGTTTCTACGTTCATGAACAAGATCCGTAAGCTTAAGACTTACCGTGATTCAATCCCTACACAGTCAGTTCTTACTATCACGTCTAACGTGGTATACGGTAAGAAGACAGGTAACACTCCAGACGGTCGTCGTGCTGGCGCTCCTTTCGCTCCTGGTGCTAACCCAATGCACGGTCGTGATGAGAAAGGCGCTGTAGCTTCACTAACGTCTGTAGGTAAACTACCGTTTGCTGATGCTCAAGATGGTATCTCTTACACTTTCTCTATCGTGCCAAACGCGCTAGGTAAAGAACAAGACAGCCAACGTGCTAACCTTGCAGGCCTAATGGATGGTTACTTCCACCACGAAGCTGGCATTGAAGGTGGTCAACACCTTAACGTTAACGTTCTTAACCGCGAAACTCTTGAAGACGCAGTTAAGCACCCTGAGAAATACCCTCAGCTAACGATTCGTGTTTCTGGTTACGCTGTACGCTTCAACTCTCTAACTACAGAGCAGCAAGCTGACGTAATCGCACGTACATTTACTGAGTCTCTATAAGCTCACGCTAAATAGATAAGTAAAATAATATTAGCCTCGCCAATGTGCGGGGCTTTTTTATATCTGCTGTAAATCGCACTGAACTCACCTACCTCCCAAAATGTTAGGTTGAGCAAGAAAGCACCCAATCATTCACTTTTTTTCCACAAATTCACTTAAATTACGGTAATATCTCTGTTCATAATTTAAGAGTAACTGCTCCATGAAATACCTGCGTTGTTTACCCCTGATTCTCCTCTCTTTTTCATCTTTGGCATCTGATCGTTCTACGCTGACTTTTGCTTTAGATAACGATGGTATTTTTGGTGTTGACCAAGACTATACCAACGGCTTATTTCTGGGTTACACATCATCAAGTATTACGCCATATAATTGGGTAAAACCATTGAGTCTTTCCTACTGGGGGGCAAGCTCTCTAGACAAGTGGGAAATCACCATTGGCCACAAGATGTATACACCTTCTGACATTGAGTTAGAAACACCATCGCCTAATGATCGCCCATACGCAGGTTACCTTCACACCGAATTCAACTACATCAGCTTGAACCCACAGCAAGCCCAGCGTTTTAATATCACGTTTGGTACTACGGGCGAACGTGCACTGTCTGAAGATGCTCAAAAGCTGGTCCACTCGATCACAAAATCAGATGAGCCTATGGGTTGGGAATACCAAGTTGATGATGAGTGGGCGGGAAGCGTTGGTTACCTAAGCCATTTCAACTTAATGCGTAATCAAGCACTAGCAAATACAGACTTCGAGATCTCTAACGTTTCAGAGATCAATGTGGGTAACTTTAGAAGTGATATCTCGACTGGTTTTATGTTTCGTTGGGGTACGGACTTAGGCGGTAACTTTGGTGCAGCTAACATCACCACAGAAAACCCATTCAAACCGGGCATGATCGGCGCATCAAACACAGGTTGGTTTACCTATGCAGGCCTTGAAGGTCGTTACCGATTCAACGATCTGACTATCGAAGGCGATCGTTCTGAAATCGAAGATAATTGGCCGAATCCAGAACAATACGATGTCACCCTAGAGAATATTCAAGCAACAGCTGTATTGGGTGTGGCATGGTATAACCAATACGTTGGTGCCTCTTTTGCACTAACAGCAAAAACACCGGATTACGAAGAAGCAAAAGAGTCAGTGTACACCACTGGCGGTATCACAATGTTTGCTTTCTTCTAGCCACCCGTAAGGGCTTTCGCCCTTTACTTTTCAAGTTTAATAAAGGCAATCATCTTCACAGGTGATTGCCTTTATTTTTAAAGACCTCGTTACCATTTGACCCTATTTTATGTACCGTTTTTGTAATAAAATACACGGTATAAATTCCTCTACGAGAATAGCTCATGTCTACAACTGGTCGCATTCACTCATTCGAATCTTGTGGTACTGTCGATGGCCCTGGTATCCGCTTCATTGTGTTTCTTCAAGGCTGCTTAATGCGTTGTATGTACTGCCATAACCGCGATACATGGGATCTTCATGACGGAAAGGAAGTAACGGTCGAAGAGATCATCAACGAAGCAAAATCATACCGTCATTTCATGAAAGCATCGGGCGGTGGTATCACCTGTTCTGGTGGTGAAGCGATGCTACAACCTGAGTTTGTTCGTGACTTTTTCCAAGCGGCGCAAGCTGAAGGCATTCACACTTGTCTTGATACTAATGGCTACATTCGTAAGCACACTGAAGTGGTCGATGAAGTACTAGAAGCCTCTGATCTAGTGATGTTGGATCTTAAACATATGCGAGATGAGATACACCACGATTTCATTGGCGTATCAAACAGACGTACTCTGGATTTTGCACGCTACCTGCACAAAATCGGTAAGAAGACGTGGATTCGTTACGTGATAGTTCCTGGCTACACGGATACGCCTGAAGATGCTCATCTTCTTGGTGAATTCATTAAAGACATGGATAACATCGAGAAAATAGAACTGCTTCCATACCACAAGCTTGGTGCTCATAAATGGGAAGCGCTTGGTTATGACTACCCTCTTGAAGGTACAAATCCGCCAAGCAAAGAGAAAATGGACGAGATTGTTGCTGTTCTAAACCAGTACCATTCAAACGTAAAGTACTAGTACTGCTAAAGTTCGAATAAAGACGGTGCTCAACCTCTATTTAAACGCCTCAATTTCGATTGGGGCGTTTTGTTTTATGATTATACCAATCGTAGTAAATAGTTGGTCATCCTAGCTGGTTAAAACGCTCAATAACTGCGTTAGAAATTTTGATTGTAGAATAACCACTTATCGAAACTTTCTGCCTTGTTCTCAAGCCTTTTTCCTGCGCTATTTATGATCACTTATTTACTGTGATTGGTATTAAAATAATCCTTTCACTTTTCTTTACAACTTTTGTTTATCAATTCAAAAAATCATATTAAATCCGTGTTGAGATCATGTTTCCACTCGTAGGAATGCTGTTACTCTTACTGCAACAAAAGAATATAACATTTAGTTTTTTAGTGAGGCTCCTCCCATGGAAATGACCAATGCTCAGCGTCTAATTCTATCAAATCAATACTACCTAATGTCTCAAATGGATCCTGAGAACTCCGCTAAATACCAACGTCTACAAACGGTTGTAGAACGTGGTTACGAACTTCAAATGCGTGAACTTAATAAAGAATTTGGCTGTTTGACTGAAGCCGAATGTCGCGAAGTTATCGACATCATGGAGATGTACCATGCCATGCAAGAGTCGAACAAAATGCTTGCAGAGCAAGAACGTGCTGAAGTAGACCAACGTCGCCTACAGTTCCTAGGTTTTGATATCGCTTCTGAAGCTCAGAGCGTACATTACGTGCGTTTCCTTGTTGATTCTGAAGGTCTTTACCCTCAATTCGACAAAGCAGATCACCACTTCAATAGCCAAATGCCAATGCTAGAGAAGTACCGTCGCATGCTAACAACATGGCGCAACTGCCCTCGTCAGTACCACCTATGTGCGACAGAGCTATCTCAAATCTTTAGCGCTTAATACGTTAATAGATCAGCGATAACTTTTTAAAAAGTTTCAAGAAAAAGGGTTACTCATCATGAGTAACCCTTTTTTAATGTTCGCATACAAACAGAAAACGGGACTTATGAAGCGATGTGGATAAAAAGTGTACTTTATATACAGAAAACGCAAATTAATCATGAAGATAAGATATTAAACATTGAACCATTTTCAATTAATTTCTCTGATATCGCCCATTAGCCAACGAACACAAACCTAGAACTTACAACCAATTAAGTCATTCATCTTTATTAATTCCACTTCGAAACATTTAATACAAATTAAAAACCACCGTTCGATTTTGAACGGTGTTTTTTATTTTAAATATGATAGCTAGAATGCTCCCCGAAATTTATTAACCAGAGCGATAAACAAAATGAGAAAATTCATCCTTGCATCACTAGCTATCATGTCTACTTCAGCTTTCGCAGCTAACGAAATGTACGTACTTGGCGGCGTTGGCATTAACGAAGACGACACAGGCGCACAATTCACTGTTGGTTCACAAGTTCTTGATACAAACTTTTATTTAGAATCAACCATGAATTACATCGATTCAGATATCAGCGATGTTACTTCAGACGTAAACGGCGACCTAACTAAGCACAAGGGCGATTACCAACACTTCAAAATGTCTCTAGCGCCAATGTATAAATATAGTTTCGATGAATCTTTTGCTATCTACGGTAAAGTTGGTCTTGCTTACTCAAACTTTAATTCTAAATCAACGATCACTGATAAAGATGGCTCAGTGAATAACAAGCATTCAAATAGTGAATGGGGGGCAACTTACGGCATCGGTGCTGAATTTAAGTCAGTGCAACCAATGTTTGGTAACTCGAAGTTTATGGCACGTGTTGGTTTTGATTGGTACGACTTCAGCTCAGGTGGTCTAAATCTAGGCAGTGACGGCACTCTAGGTCTACAGGCCGGTTTCACTTTCTAAGATATGGAACAGAAAGGTTTTACACTAATTGAGCTGATCATCGTTATTGCTATTCTTGGTATCTTAGCGTTAACCGCTGCCCCAAGTTTTTAAACCACTAGGTGAAGAGTTTGGTAGTAAATTGATTTGTAGAAAAGTCACTGGTGGGAGCTAAATCTAGCCATGTCTTTCCTTGATTCGATTACTGTAATAATCGGTCGGTACTTCGCATAAATAAAAAGGGTTACTCATCATGAGTAACCCTTTTTTAATGTCCGCATTTAGAGAGAGAAACCAAAGCAACTAGAAGACGTAGGCAACACCGACGTTTGCGGCCATGTTAATGCCACTTTCAAGTATTGGGCTGTTCTCAATATCACCTTCAAGGTTGGTATAACGAACGCCACCAGTGACCCGGATATTTGGCGTCACATGCAAGTAACCACCTAAACCAATAAAGTACTGACCATCCCAGTCTGCATCGAACTCATTCAAATTAGTTCTCGACGCTTCTGCTGAACCCACCCCGTACAGGTGGTTATTCAAGCGCTCACTGTTATAAGCATAACCAATAGAGGGTGTAATCGCCCACCCATTGCGACGAATCGGCAAACGCCATGCGGCTTCCGCATAGATACCGTTGTGCCTAAACCCTAAGTCAGAGCCTGCTGTCGCTTCAAACATCCCGACCAAGGTGATCACTTGGTAGCTAATGCCACCTAGTACTGATGCTTTACGCTCATCTAGCTTTTGAATATCAACGTTATCAGAATCACCCGGCTTCAATGTCCTCGAATCATAAACCGCTCGAAACACGATGTTCTGTGGTGAGCCCGCAGGAAGTAAGCGATAACCCGCACTGAATCCACGCATGAAAAAGTGCTCACCTTCATAGCCAATCATAGGAATCACAGCGCGGTTTGACGGTGTATCTTTATAGACAGCCGGAGAATAAGAGGCGGCAACGCCCAGTGACCACTGCGAGATTTTTGCATGTGTTGCTGTCGAAGCCAGTAACGCAACACTGATAACCACTATTTTTAACCCATAATTCTTCACTACATCTACCTATTTATTGAGCAATTTTTGATAACGCCGCGCATTATATGGTACTTCATTCCAGTAAATCAATAGAGCTCAGTTATACATCTAATACACATAAATCCAGTGTGAGTATTATTAAGCGACCTAAAATCACAAAACAAACGGCTAGATCCCCTCGAATGTAAAATAATTGGATTCTACACGCCTCAAGTTGCCTATTGCGCTCGCTAGGTTTTTCACACGCAAAATTGTAAATAAATACATAATTGTTAAGCAAAATTGTGCAAGCGGGTCTAACCTTAAAATGTAGGGAGAGCCTATTTTTCAATCGCTCATCAGTTTTGACTGGTTAACAAGGGGAATGTGACTATGAGTATTTTTGACCACTATCAATCACGTTATGAAGCAGCCAAGGAAGAAGAGCTCACATTGCAAGAGTTCTTAGGGCTGTGTAAAGACGATAAAAGTGCTTACGCTAACGCTGCTGAGCGCTTACTACTGGCCATCGGCGAACCGGAGGTTATAGACACCGCTCAAGACCCCCATCTAAGTCGTATTTTCTCAAACCGTGTCATCTCACGCTACAGCGAATTTAAAGATTTCTACGGCATGGAAGATGCGATTGAACAGATTGTTTCTTACCTAAAACACGCTGCACAAGGCTTAGAAGAACGGAAGCAAATCCTTTACCTGCTTGGCCCTGTGGGCGGTGGTAAATCTTCCCTTGCTGAAAAACTCAAAGCACTGATGCAAAAGCTACCAATCTATGTGCTGTCTGCAGATGGTGAGCGAAGCCCTGTGAATGATCACCCCTTCTGTCTATTCGACGTAAACGAAGATGGCGACCTTTTGAAACAAGAGTACGGAATAGAGAAACGTTACATACGCTCTATCATGTCTCCTTGGGCAGCGAAACGCCTCCATGATTTCGGTGGTGATATCTCTAGATTTAAAGTCATCAAACTACGCCCTTCGATTCTCGACCAAGTTGCGATCGCGAAGACAGAGCCTGGTGATGAAAACAACCAAGATATTTCGTCTCTGGTTGGTAAAGTCGATATTCGTAAACTTGAACACTTCTCTCAAGATGACCCTGATGCCTACAGTTACTCTGGTGCGCTGTGTAAAGCCAACCAAGGTGTGATGGAATTCGTGGAGATGTTCAAGGCGCCAATCAAAGTCTTGCACCCACTTCTAACGGCAACGCAAGAAGGTAACTTCAACGGTACTGAAGGACTTTCTGCACTGCCGTTTGACGGTATGATTCTAGCTCACTCAAACGAATCCGAGTGGCAGACCTTCCGTAACAACAAAAACAACGAAGCCTTCCTCGACCGTGTGTACATTGTAAAAGTCCCTTACTGTCTGCGCGTCTCTGAAGAAGTTAAGATCTACCAAAAACTGCTTGAGCACAGTGAGCTATCCAAAGCCCCTTGTTCACCAAGCACACTCGATCTGCTATCGCAATTCAGCATCCTATCGAGACTGAAAGAGCCTGAAAACTCTTCTCTGTTCTCAAAAATGCGTGTTTACGATGGTGAAACTCTAAAAGACACCGATCCAAAAGCGAAGAGCTACCAAGAGTACCGAGATTATGCTGGCGTTGACGAAGGCATGTCTGGGCTATCAACGCGTTTCGCCTTTAAGATCCTGTCTCGTGTGTTTAACTTCGACCAAGCCGAAGTAGCCGCAAACCCAGTGCACCTGTTCTATGTGATTGAACAGCAAATCGAACGTGAGCAGTTCCCTCAAGAGACCGCTGAGAAGTACCTTGAGTTCTTGAAAGGATACCTAGTGCCACGCTACGTTGAGTTCATCGGTAAAGAGATTCAAACCGCTTACCTAGAGTCTTACTCTGAGTACGGTCAGAATATCTTCGACCGCTATGTCACCTACGCTGACTTCTGGATTCAAGACCAAGAGTACCGTGATCCAGAAACAGGCCAGCTATTTGACCGTGCTTCTCTGAATGGTGAACTAGAGAAAATAGAGAAAACAGCCGGTATCAGTAATCCTAAAGACTTCCGAAATGAGATTGTGAACTTTGTGCTTCGTGCCAAAGCCAACAATAACGGTCAAAACCCAGTTTGGACAAGCTACGAGAAACTGCGCACTGTGATTGAGAAGAAAATGTTCTCTAACACAGAAGAACTGCTTCCTGTTATTTCGTTCAATGCTAAGACCTCAACGGATGATCAGAAAAAACATGATGACTTCGTTGCTCGTATGATGGAAAAAGGCTACACCGAGAAACAAGTGAGACTGCTATCCGAGTGGTACCTAAGAGTTCGTAAATCCTCATAACCAAACCGTACTGAGCTGCTCAACTGAGCAGCTCGTACAAACCAATAACTTTATACCCTAATAAACGAATAGCTCTAATAAACCAATAACTCTTACAACCAATAAAAAGTAGGATCGCGACATCAGCTGAGAGGGAGTTCTTATGGCACAATTTATCGATCGGAGGCTCAATGGCAAGAATAAGAGTGCTGTGAATAGACAGCGTTTCTTACGACGCCATAAAGAGCAAATCAAAGAATCTGTGGCCGATGCAGTCAACCGACGCTCAATCACCAATACTGAAACCGGTGAAGACGTCACTATTCCCCATAAAGACATCAAAGAGCCAAGCTTTCACCAAGGTCAAGGCGGCGTAAGAGAACGCGTTCACCCAGGTAATGACCAGTTCATCACGGGCGATAAAATTGAACGTCCTAAAGGTGGCGGTCAAGGTGGTGGCGCAGGCCAGGGTGACGCAAGCCCTGATGGCGAAGGCCAAGATGAATTTACATTCCAAATTTCAAAAGATGAATATCTTGATATTCTCTTTGAAGATTTAGCTCTTCCTAATCTAGAGAAGAATCAGGTCAACAAAATCACCGAATGGAAGACACATCGCTCTGGTTATCAAAGCGCGGGGATTCCTTCCAACATCGCAATCGTGCGTTCACTGCAGCAATCTCTGGCTCGTAGAACCGCGATGACAGCAGGTAAAAAGCGCGAGCTTAACCTACTGATGGAGCAGCTTGACCAAGTTAAAATGACGGAACCAGCACAACCCTTTGAAGAAAGTCGTTTAAAAGAAGAGATTGCCGAGTTACGTAAAAAAATTGAAAGCGTGCCATTTATTGACACCTTCGACCTGCGTTTTAAAAACTACGAGAAGCGCCCTATTCCATCTAGTCAAGCCGTTATGTTCTGCCTAATGGATGTATCTGGCTCAATGGATCAAGCCACGAAAGACATTGCGAAGCGCTTTTATGTCCTTCTGTATCTGTTCCTAAATCGCACCTACGAAAACGTCGATGTTGTGTTTATTCGTCACCATACTCAGGCTAAAGAAGTCGACGAACACGAGTTTTTCTATTCACAAGAAACCGGTGGCACCATCGTTTCCAGTGCACTGAAACTGATGAAGGAAATTGTCGCAGACCGCTATCCTGCAAATGAGTGGAACATCTATGCAGCACAAGCCTCTGATGGCGATAACTGGGCTGATGACTCTCCTCGTTGTAAAGAGCTATTAGTCAATACACTTCTGCCAACTTGCCAATATTACTCTTACATCGAAATAACACGCCGCTCTCATCAAACACTTTGGCACGAATACGAAAAACTCGAGAGTAGCTTTGACAACTTCGCCATGAAAAATATTAAAACGGTGGATGATATTTTTCCTGTGTTTAGAGAATTGTTCCAGAAAGAGACAGCGTAAGGGGGCTTGCCATGACAGCGAAATCAAACGTTGCAGAAAAAGACAAAGCGACACAGAAGAGAAACGACAAGATGCTGCCTGATGGTCCAGATTGGACATTCAACCTCTTGGAACAATATCACGTAGAAATCAAGCGTGTGGCGCAGCATTACCGTTTAGATACTTACCAGAACCAAATTGAAGTGATTACTTCTGAGCAGATGATGGATGCTTACTCGAGCATCGGTATGCCGATCAATTACAATCACTGGTCATTTGGCAAAAAATTCATTCAAACCGAGCAAAACTACAAGCATGGTCAGATGGGATTAGCGTACGAAATCGTGATCAATTCAGATCCTTGTATCGCATATCTGATGGAAGAGAACACGGTCACGATGCAGGCGCTCGTAATGGCTCATGCTTGTTACGGCCATAACTCTTTCTTTAAGGGCAACTACCTATTCCAAACCTGGACCGATGCCAGTTCCATCATCGACTACCTATTATTCGCTAAAAAATACATTACCGATTGTGAAGAAAAATATGGTGTTGCCGAAGTCGAACAACTTCTCGACTCTTGTCATGCCCTCATGAATTACGGCGTAGACAGATACAAACGCCCTGAGAAGATTTCCATAGCTGAAGAGACAGCAAGGCAAGAAGAACGTGAAGCGTATCTGCAATCTCAAGTCAATGAGCTGTGGAGAACTGTGCCTAAAAATCAAGACAAGGAAAAAGAGACCAAAATTCGCTTTCCTAGCGAACCTCAAGAAAACATTCTCTACTTTATCGAGAAGAACGCACCACTACTTGAACCTTGGCAGCGTGAGTGTGTTCGTATCGTTCGAAAGGTGAGCCAATACTTCTACCCTCAAAAGCAAACTCAAGTAATGAACGAAGGCTGGGCAACCTTCTGGCACTACACCATTCTTAACCACCTTTACGACGAAGGCTTGGTGAGTGACAAGTTCATATTAGAATTCCTACACAGCCACACCAGCGTGGTCGCACAGCCCGCCTACAACAGCCCTTATTTCAGCGGGATAAACCCTTATGCGCTTGGCTTTGCGATGTTTAGAGACATCCGACGTATCTGTGAAGAACCAACCGATGAAGACAAAGAGTGGTTCCCTGAGTTAGCCGGAAGTGATTGGTTAGAAGCGGTGCACTTTGCCATGCACAATTTCAAAGATGAAAGCTTCATCAGCCAATACCTCTCACCAAAGATCATTCGAGACTTTAAACTATTTTCTGTGCTCGACGACGACCGCAAAAACACCATTGAGATAAGTGCTATTCACGATGACCCAGGCTATCGCTTGATTCGTGAAAAGCTTGCGGCGCAATACAACCTAAGTAACCTTGAGCCGAATATTCAGGTGTTTAACGTCGATGTTCGTGGTGATCGCTCGATGACACTGCAGTATGTGCCTCACGGCCGTATACCGCTTGATAAAGGCTACGACGAAGTGATGAAACATCTCTATCGCTTATGGGGCTTTGATGTAATTTTGGAAGAGCTCAAAGATACGGGTCATAGAGAGATTCTGACTACTTGTCCAAAACGTAATGATTATGGAGCCAAGATTTAATATCAATCACAGTAAGTAAGTGCTTGGTATAAAACTCCGCTCCCCCTACAACATAGTGGTCACCCGCTCGGAAGTGGAGCAATAAAAAAGCGCATAAGTCTGATGACTTATGCGCTTTCTTTTTAAGGCTCAAACGTCTTCAATAGACGCAAGGCACTAAACCTAGATACTAGATACTAGATACTAGAGCTAAAACTAAATAAGCTTAAACAATCGGCTTTTGGCCGCGTTCAATCAGCTTCATCAGCACGCTGTCTGCAGATTTACCTGCCACGCCCGCTAGTTTGTCTGACAGCTTTTTCTTCTGTACGTAGTGAATCGCTAGAACCGTTTTGTCCTTACATGCCGCTACGACTAAATCATCAGAAGTGCTGATCTCATCCACCAGCCCAAGCTCATGTGCTTGTGTACCAAACCAGTGCTCACCCGTTGCTACTTTTTCAAGATCGAGTGCTGGACGATGGTCACGGATGAAGTCTTTGAATAGGCCATGTGTCTCTTCGAGCTCTTCTTTAAACTTCTCGCGTGCTTTATCGCTGTTCTCACCAAACATAGTAAGTGTGCGTTTGTACTCACCCGCCGTTAGCTGTTCGAACTCAATATCATGCTTTTTAAGCAGTTTATTGAAGTTTGGCAGTTGAGCAATAACACCAATAGAGCCAACAATAGCAAAAGGTGCAGATACAATCTTGTCTGCGATGCATGCCATCATGTAACCACCACTCGCGGCTACTTTGTCTACAGAGATAGTCAGAGGCAGGCCTGCTGCTTTGATACGGTCGAGTTGAGAAGACGCCAAACCATAGCCGTGAACCATGCCACCGCCAGATTCAAGCTTAAGCAAGACTTCATCACCTTCACGAGCCACAGCCAACACCGCCGTTACCTCTTCACGTAGCGAAGCCACTTCTTTCGCATCAATGCTGCCGTTAAAATCGAGAACGAATAGGTGTGGTTCACGCTTGCTATCAAGCTCACCCTCTTTCGCTGCTTTTTTCACTTCTTTGCCACGTGATTTTACTTTTTCTTTTTCCGCTTTCTTTTCTGCTTTATCACGGGCTTTGATGAAAGCATCATCGTGTAGATGGTGCTCTAATTGTTCAATCGTCTGTTTATGGTGCTCAGATAGGTTCGTGATTTCCAGCTCACCTTTAATCGCGCTTGATTTTCCACCCACCGATTTAGCAATCACTAAAATTGCAATGATGGCGATTACAACGGTCGCAATCTTGGCTAAAAACAAGCCGTAGTCCAACAAAAATTCCAATGTCATATCCCCTAATGTATGAATTAGTGTATTGTAACCATCTTGTCACGATTACCAAGAATTTCTCATCATTCCTGCGTTTATCTGTGTGATAAAACACCAATGGAATGACGAACATAATAAAAGAAAGAAGGATAAGCACAGTGGATTACCCAATCTCTACAGATGCCCTCAAAGATAAAGTAATTTTGGTTACAGGTGCCGGAGCTGGCATTGGTCGCCAAGCCGCACTAAGCTTCGCTCAACATGGTGCAACTGTCATTCTGTTAGGCCGCAATGTTAAAAACCTTGAATTCATTTACGATGAAATCGAAAGTGCTGGTTACCCTCAGGCTGCGATCATTCCGCTAGACCTCAAAGGAGCAACAAAGCAGAACTACATTGATATGGCTGAAACCATTGAATCACAGTTCGGTCGTTTAGACGGCCTACTGCATAACGCAGGTGTGCTTGGCACGCTAAGCCCATTTGATCAAATCGATGAAGAAACATTTGATGGCGTTATGCAAATCAACGTTAAAGCTGAATTTCTAATGACTCAAGCATTGCTGCCTGTCATTAAAAAAGCTGAAGCCGGTCGTATCGTATTCACCTCTTCTACAGTTGGTCACTCTGGCCGTGCGTTCTGGGGCACTTACGCGATTTCTAAGTTTGCGACTGAAGGCATGATGCAAATCCTAGCGGACGAGCTTGAAGACACCAACATCCGTGTAAACGCGATCAACCCTGGCGGCACTCAAACACGCATGCGTGCAAAAGCGTACCCAGGTGAAGATGCGAACAAGCTGAAAACGCCACTCGACATCATCCCGCTGTATCTACACTTAATGAACCCAAGTGTGACAGACATTAATGGCCAATGTATCGATGCTCAACCTAAGTAACTGATATCATTGATCAATAGTAAAAAGTCGCTTCCATAGCGGCTTTTTTTGTATCTAAATCAATCAACTAACACTTACTTCCGCTAATTTTCATCATTTCTCTTTGCATCTTTTCCATTGTTAAATATACTGTATAAATATACAGGTATTTAATTATGCATGAACTAATAAAAAACTTACAAGACCGCCAGCTAATCTGGACAGGGTTACAATCAACAACGCAAGGAAGTACTACTTCAACAGGCTATCCTCAACTGGATAAACAGCTTGATGGTGGCTTTCCGACGCATGGTGTTATTGAGGTTGAATCGCAACAAGGGATCGGTGAACTTCGTCTGCTTACACCTTATTTAGCTCAACAAAACTCACAAAAATTGGCCATCTTCATTAACCCACCGGGGAAGATTTGCGCCGAGTTTTTTAGCAGCCAAGGTATTGAACTAGAGAACATCCTCGTTATCCAACCTCAGCGCGATCTCGATGCATTGTGGGCAGCAGAGCAGTGCCTTAAAAGCGGCGCCTGTCACTCGGTATTGCTATGGGGATCCGATCTAGAAATACATCAAACCAAGCGCCTGCAAGCAGCAAGCGAAACCGGTAAGTGTCTGCAATTTCACTTTAAGGCCACCAGCCATAATCAGTTATCCCTACCCGTTTCTCTAAGCATGAAGCTATCTTCTCACGCCCAAGGGTTAAAGGTTGAGGTCACAAAAAGGAAAGGCAGTTGGTCGTATGGCAGCTTTATTCTAGACATGAGCCCAAATTGGCCATTACTCACTGAAAAAATCACCCTTCAAGACAGTTCACATAGTGCTTTATCAAATAACACCGTGCTGGCTTTTCCTATTGCGAAACAAGGCTAGCGTATGTTGTGGCTTTATCTGCACTTTCCATCTCTGCAGTTGGATACCTTGTTTAATTCTGAGCTATCTAACTCCGAGAAAGTTCACTCTAATGAAGAGTCACACGAGCAACCTATTATCATCGTGGATGAAAAAGATCACCGTGTGCTGCAAGCTAACCAAGCTGCGCTGCAATCGGGAATTTCACTTGGTATGGGGCTAGGGTCTGCGGCGGCGCTTTGCCATAATTTACACGTCCACCCTTACAGTATTGAGCTAGAAAAAAGTAAGCTCAAAGAGATCGCTCAATGGGCGTATTTGGTCACTTCTGACATGGCTTTACTACCACCGAATGGTTTGTTGATTAAAGCTTCTAATATGCTGTCACTTTACGATGGGCTAGATAACTACTGGCATGAGCTCAAAAGCCACTTAGAAACGCTCAATATCCAGTTCAGCTTCGCGACGGGTTACTCGCCACTTTCTGCGATCCTTTTGGGTAAGCAATCCATCAACCAAGTCACTAATAATGTTGAGCAAATGAAAGCATGGGTCAATCAACAAGCATTAAGTTCCAGCGAGCTGCCAACTAAGCAAGTGGAGCGTCTGAACCGTGTCGGCATTAACTTAGTGGATGACCTATTGAAACTGCCTTTGCAAGATGTCGCACGTCGCTTTGATATCGATTTGGTGAACTATGTGGGTCGCCTTAACGGCCAGTTCAAGCACCCGATTGATTTCTACCATCCACCGGAGAATTTTCAGCAATATCTCGAGCTATTGTTTGATATTGAAAACATCCTGTTTATCGAAAAGCCGTTACTGAAATTATTAAATCAACTCGAGTGTTTTTTGAAGCTACGCGACCGAGTTGCTTTCGAGTTAACGCTGACTTTGCATCTGAGAGATAAAGACGACCACCCTGTCTCTTTCTATTCAGCACAAGGCGATTACCTTGCTGCAAAGTGGGCGAACCTGACTCATCTAACCTTAGAATCACTGAAAACCACGGCACCGATTCAGGGGCTGACCCTTTCCGTAATTCGTCATGGAGAACCGCAAATGGCCTACCGTGATCTTTTTGATGGCAATACAGGAACACTTGCCGCGTTAGATTTGCTCTCATTACTGCAAGCTAAGTTAGGGCAAGCCTGCATTCAAACACCGAAAATACAGCACGATCCAAGGCCAGAAAAAGCCAATCAGTACTCGCTTCCAACACTGAGTAAGTCTGTGGCAAAGAAGCAAACACCCCCAGAGTTCGAACAACAAACCACTGCTTTCAATATCAACCAACAGCGACTCAGGCCCAGTATTTTACTGCCAGAGCCCGAAGCCTTAACCGAAAGCGTCACCCTGTCTCAAGGTCCTGAGCGCATTGTTTCTGGCTGGTGGGATGGCGAGAAAATCATTCGTGACTACTTTATTGCTCACAGCGAAAACGGTCGGTGGCTATGGATCTTTAGAACGCCAGATAAACAGTGGTTTTTGCACGGCTTATTTAGCTAGCTTGTAGGAAAGTAAGTCAGTAAGAAAGCTAGTCTGTAAAAAAGTCAGTAAGAAACTTCGTTAGCTCGTCCGTTCCACGTACTCAATTTCAACATCCCTTTTCAATCATGTTCACTCGCAATGGTTAAGTGATATTACGTTATGTCTCAGCAATACTCAGAGCTATTTTGCCAAAGTAATTACTCCTTCCTTGAGGGAGCTTCACACGCAGAAGAGCTTGTTTTACAGGCCGACTTCTTACGTTACAGAGCACTCGCTGTCACTGATGAGTGCTCAGTGGCGGGCATCGTTAAGGTTCACTCTGCAATCAAGCAACATAAACTGTCGCTCAAGCAAATTGTCGGAAGTATGTTTTGGTTAAATGAAGAGTGCCAAGTGATCTTGATATGCCCAAACAGACAAGCCTACGCCGAACTGTGCCGTATTATTACCAACGCGAGACGCCGTAGCAGTAAAGGACATTATCAACTCTCTGAGTGGGATATCATGTCGGCTAAGCACTGCTTCATTCTTTGGCTTCCTCAACAGAAAAATGAAGACGCACACTGGGGGCAATGGCTCTCCCAGCATCATTCAGGCCGGTTGTGGATCGGCTTACAACGACACCTAAAACAAACCGACCAGCAGTACATCGATTACTGTGTCGAGCTGTCACAACATCATCACCTGCCGATAACGGCTTGCGGCGGTGTATTGATGCACAATGCTAACCGCTTACCCTTGCAGCACTCACTCACTGCGATCAAGTACCAAAAACCCATTACTGAAGTGGGTAGTCACTTACTGGCCAATGCCGAGCGCTGTTTACGAAGCATCAATAAGCTCTCACGTATTTTCAAAACTGAGTGGCTAGAAGAGAGCAACCGCATCGCTGAGCTGTGTGAATTTGATTTGGATAGCTTGCGCTACGAATATCCCAGTGAACTGATTCCTCAAGGTGAGACGCCCATGAGTTATCTACGCATGTTGGTCGAGAGAGGGAAACAAGCTCGCTTCCCACAAGGTGTGCCTAGCAATATTCAACAAATCATAGATAAAGAACTCGGATTGATTGGTGAGCTCAACTACCCTTTCTTTTTCCTCACCATTCATGACATCGTCATGTTTGCCAAAAGCCAAGGGATTCTTTACCAAGGTCGAGGTTCTGCGGCCAATTCCGTGGTCTGTTACTGCCTAGAAATCACCTCTGTCGATCCAAGACAGATCTCAGTGCTGTTTGAACGTTTCATCAGTAAAGAGCGCGATGAGCCGCCTGATATTGATGTCGATTTTGAGCACGAACGACGTGAAGATGTCATCCAATACATCTATCAAAAATACGGTAGAGAACGCGCTGCGCTTGCCGCAACTGTGATTTCATATCGCTTCAAAAGTGCAGTAAGAGATGTCGGTAAAGCGTTAGGACTACAAGAAACCCAGCTCGACTACTTCATCAAGAACACCAACCGTAGGGACAAAAGCCTAGGTTGGCAGGCTCAGTTAACTCAATTGGGGCTGCAACCTGATTCTTTGAAGGGGCAACAATTTATCCACTTGGTGAATGAAATCATCGGTTTTCCACGTCACTTATCTCAACACGTCGGTGGCTTTGTGATCTCTTCTGGGCCTTTGTATGAACTGGTTCCTGTCGAGAATGCCACGATGCACGAACGAACCATAATTCAATGGGATAAGGATGATCTAGAAACCTTGGGGCTGCTTAAAGTCGATGTGCTTGCACTGGGTATGCTCTCTGCGATTCGTAAATGTTTTGACCAAATCAAACGCATTCATGGTCGCTCACTAACGATCGCAGAGATCACACGCCTCAAAGACGATCCTCAGGTTTACGGCATGATTCAGCGAGCAGATACGGTCGGTATCTTCCAAATTGAGTCACGTGCGCAAATGAGCATGCTGCCAAGGCTTAAACCGAGGACTTATTACGACTTGGTGATTCAAATCGCTATCGTTCGTCCAGGGCCTATTCAGGGCGATATGGTGCATCCGTTTCTCAAGCGTCGAGATGGCATTGAGCCAATCAGTTATCCATCTAAAGACGTGGAATCGGTGCTGTCGCGCACCTTAGGTGTACCTATCTTCCAAGAGCAAGTGATCAAACTCGCGATGGTCGCTGCAGGATTCACAGGCGGAGAAGCAGATCAACTCAGACGCGCGATGGCCGCTTGGAAGAAAAATGGCAACGTCTTTAAGTTTAAAAACAAACTCATCGAGGGAATGCAAAAGCGTGGCTATGAGACAGAGTTTGCTGAGCAGATCTTTAAACAGATATGCGGCTTTGGCGAGTACGGTTTTCCTGAAAGCCATTCCGCTTCGTTTGCGGTGTTAGCGTATTGCTCAGCTTGGTTGAAATACTATTACCCAGAGTGTTTCTACGCTTCTTTACTGAATAGCCAACCCATGGGCTTTTACAGCCCTTCACAGTTGGTACAAGACGCACAACGACACAATGTGGTGATACTTCCGGTATGTGTGAACGCCTCACAAGACAACCATATAGTCGTTGAACATCAGAATGGTTTAGCGATTCGCTTAGGGCTACGACAAATCAAAGGATTCAGCGAGCATGGAATTCAAAGTGTGCTCGCCAATCGCCCACAATCCGGTTATCGCCACCCTAGCCAGGTGAAACAGTTATCGATGAATAAAAAAGATATCGAACTACTGGCCTCCGCAAATGCGCTGAATAATGTCTCCGGAGATCGTTTTCAGACGCGTTGGGCGATCATGGACTCCGCTTCTGATTTACCTCTGTTTAGCCAAGCCTATGACGATGCTGAGGCAGGACATGACGAACATGCACTGCACAAGCCTAATGAGATGCAAGATCTACTCGAAGATTTCACCAGTGTCGGGATTTCATTAAACAAACACCCAATCACTTTGCTCGAAGAAGCGGGACAATTAGGTCGATTCACACACATGAAAGATTTAATACAACAAAGACACAAATCCATGGTCACCGTTGTCGGATTAGTCACGGGTAAGCAATCACCCGGCACCGCAGCTGGGGTCACCTTTGTCACATTGGAAGATAACACAGGCAATATTAATGTTGTGGTCTGGGGAGCCACCGCGCGCGCCCAACAACAAGCTTACCTCACAGCCAAGGCTTTAAAGGTACAAGGGATATTAGAAAAAGAAGGGGAAGTCGTGCATGTAATAGCGGGTAAGCTCATCGATATTACCGAGGAGATTGTTGGCTTGAACACCAAGTCTCGGGATTTTCATTAGCGATGTATCAACTGTTTTTCTATCGTCCATTGACTAAGAAACGATAGACGGAGAAACGAAAAAGGAAAGAAACGAAAAAGGGAAGCATCAGCTTCCCTTCAATTCAATTTGTTGAGTTATGACTCAACTTCAGCTTCCGTACGTCTTTTCTTAAATTCCCTATACAGTAATAAGCTCAAAGTCATTACGACTTTAGAAGTCAACCATATCATTAAGAGGAACTACCTTAGATTGTGTGTGAAAAGTTACGCTAGTAGTTGAGCATATTTCGTTAAGAAAAATATGCCGCATGAATATTAGCAAACGTTTTCCATAAGGTCACTTAAAATAACCGTACAGCAGTCTTAATTATAAAATCTGACGCATTCGCTCTTGAGTCACTTCAACCAGAAGGTCCGGTTGGAACTTAGAAATAAAGCGATTACACCCTACTTTCTCAACCATAGCTTCATTAAAACTTCCACTTAATGAAGTATTTAGCGTGATGAATAGGTCATGCATTCTTGGATCCGTACGCACCTCATGCGTCAGTTTATAGCCGTCCATTTCAGGCATTTCGGCATCGGTGATCATCAACAATATTTCTTGATTGATGTCTTTGCCTTCATCACACCAGCCCTTAAGTAAGGTCAGTGCTTCTAAACCATCACAACATTCAATAATGTTCAAACCCAGTTGCGATAAGGTACCTTTAATCTGGTTACGCGCGGTTGAAGAGTCATCAACGATAAGTACATTACGTCCAACCATTTCATTGGCAAGTTGCTCATCTAAAACACCGTCAGAAATCGAAACATCATAATCGATGATTTCAGCGAGTACCTTTTCAACATCAATAATCTCAACGATCTTGTGCTGCTCTTCTTCTTGAATATGCGTGATAGCCGTCAGGTAATTGGCACGACCCGTTGTCTTTGGAGGCGGCTGAATTTCAGTCCACGTCGTATTCACGATATTACGCACTTGTCCTACCAAGAAACCTTGTACAGTTCGGTTGTATTCCGTGATGATCAAGTTATTTTCTTGAGTCTCATCTCGTGACGGTGGGAAGCCAATCGCGCTGCGCAAATCGATAACAGGCACCGATTCACCACGTAGAGACGCAACACCCGTAATATGGTGGTGAGAGCCCGGCAAGCGAGTGAGTACTGGCACTTTTAGGACTTCTTTCACTTTAAATACGTTAATCGCAAAAAGTTGACGACTGTTTAAGCTGAATAACAAGAGCTCCAGACGGTTTTCACCGACCAGTTTGGTTCTCTGATCAACCGAATTTAAAACGCCAGACATACAACACCTTAGTGACAAATAATAACTGTGGCTACAATAGCCTACTTCAATAGGTTAAAGCAAAGCGCCAATGCACAGAATGCTTAAACTAAGTACAACAAATGATGTTATACAAAGCTTAAGTACATGGAAAGGTTTCGGGTGAGGCTAAAAGACGAGTATAAGGAGTTAACCTTCAACAACTTTCATTAACAGTTGGCCATCATATAAGGCTTGTTTAACAAGCGCAGCACCAGGCATGGTTGCTTGTTTATAGAATCGAGATTCCACCAGCTCTAAATCTTGATGGTAAACCGATAAACTCTGCTCTTCGATACACTTTTGAATCGCAGGGTACAACACGCTTTTAGCCTGATTGATAACACCACCCACCAAGATTTTCTCAGGGTTGAAAAGGTTAATCACAATCGCTATCGCGGCACCTAAGTAACGACCTAGCTGTTCAATAACTTCAACAGCCAATGGATCGCCATCAGCAGCGGCAGCACAGATCTGTTCAATAGTGACATCTTCAAACACAGTTAAGGACGATGATTCACCATTAGCCAGTCGCTCTTTTACTTGATCACGGATCGCCTGAGAACTCGCGACTGTTTCTAAGCAGCCTCGGTTACCACAATGACAAAGTTTGCCCTGCTTATCGATCTGGATATGCCCAAGTTCACCGATATTACCGTGGCGACCTTGCAACACTCGGCCGTCAAGGATGATCCCAGCACCTACACCATGGTGAATCGAGATAAGAACTGAATTATCGTTGTCTTGTGAGTGACCAAACAGCTTCTCTGCTAATGCCCAAGCTCGCGTATCATTGGCAATAAAGACAGGCAGACCCGTTTCTTTGTAAATCTCAGGACCCAACGCTAAATTTTTAACGTTGTAGTGCGGCATCTGCAACACGATACCTTGCTCAGAATTCACAAGACCCGGTAGCGTAACCGCAATGCTTGTTACCCTATCGAGTTGCTCAGCATAGGTTTGGAAAAATTCATCAATTTCATGTAGAAGACGCGCAAGCACATCATCTTGGTCACGTTCATGAATATCAATCTTGGTATCGATAAGCACGTCGCCGCCCAATTCATGAAGCGCGATCGTCAAGTATCCGCGACCAAGACGCATCGACAGAAACTGCCAACCTTCGTTATTGGTTTGCAGACCGACAGCAGGACGCCCACGAGTCGTGGCTTCTTGAACCGTCGTTTCGTGAATAAGGTGAGCTTCAATGAGTTCACGGGTAATTTTAGTAATACTCGCCGGAGCCAACTCACTTTGCTTGGACAGATCGATACGAGAAATAGGACCTTTAAGGTCAATTAGTTTATATACACGACCAGCATTGACCTGTTTGATATGATCAATATGGCCCGGTTGAGCCATGTACATTTTACGCTCCAGAAATCATCAACGAGTTAATTTTTTTACTTTGCGAAGTAATTGTGAAGTCACTTGGTATATCGCCGTGACCAGTATCACGTATATACATGAATCTTTGTGTATCGAGTCAAATAGTTCGAGGAAAATTAACACCAAAATCGATAAATTGAGACTTAATTTTCAGAATAAAACATCGTTATTGAGCCCTGAATTCAATAATTAGAGACAAATAATGAAATATCTCCCTAGCTCCCAATAAATAATCAATTAATGCATATACTTAATTCAGTCTTTTAAAAGATTACTTGGCCTCACTCTAGGAGTATTCATGACAGCCGAATTAAGAAAAACGAAAATCGTCACAACGCTAGGCCCTTCTACTGATAAAGGTAACGTGCTTGAAGAGATCATCAAAGCCGGTGCCAATGTCGTCCGTATGAACTTCTCTCACGGCACCAGCGACGACCATATACAACGCGCAGAAAACGTCAGAGCAATTGCAAAAAGACTTGGCACTCAAATCGCTATTCTCGGTGACTTACAAGGCCCCAAGATTCGAGTATCGACATTCAAAGATGGTAAAATCCAACTTGCTGTGGGTGACAAATTCACTCTCGACAGTAGCCTAGGTTTAGGTGCAGGCAACCAACAAGCGGTCGGTCTTGATTATAAAGAATTACCTAACGACGTTTCAGCTAACGACATCCTGTTACTCGACGATGGTCGTGTTCAGCTGAAAGTGACCGAAGTGGAAGGCTGTCGCGTTCATACAGAAGTCATCATTGGCGGCCCACTGTCAAATAACAAAGGCATCAATAAAAAAGGCGGTGGCCTTTCCGCAGAAGCGCTAACAGAAAAAGATAAGCGCGACATCGTCACCGCAGCCCAAATCAAAGTGGATTACCTCGCAGTGTCTTTCCCACGCAACGGCGCAGACATGCACTACGCTCGTCAGCTTGCACGAGAAGCGGGCTTAGAAGCTCACCTTGTAGCAAAAGTAGAGCGAGCAGAGACGGTAGCCACTGTTGAGAACATGGATGACATCATAATGGCCTCAGATGTGGTCATGGTGGCTCGTGGTGACCTCGGAGTAGAGATTGGCGACCCTGAATTGGTCGGAGTACAAAAACAGCTTATACGCCGTGCTAGAGCGCTTAACAGAACCGTCATCACCGCAACTCAGATGATGGAATCAATGATCTCAGCACCAATGCCAACCCGTGCCGAAGTGATGGACGTTGCCAATGCGGTACTTGATGGAACAGATGCGGTAATGCTTTCAGGTGAAACCGCTGCCGGTGATTACCCGGTTGAAACCGTAAAATCGATGGCAGAAGTCTGTATTGGCGCAGAGAAAATGGCGGGCATTAATAACCAATCCAATTACCGTATTGACCGTACTTTTGTCACCGCCGAAGAAACTGTCTCAATGGCAACCATCTACTCTGCAAACCATATGGAAGGCATTAAGGGCGTAGTCACGCTCACCGAGTCAGGCCGTACTGCATTGATGATGTCTCGTCTAAGTGCTGATATGCCTATCTACGCGCTGTCTCGTAACGAAGGAACACTTAATCGCTGCACCCTATACCGCGGTGTGACACCTATCTACTTCGAGACAGAAGCCGAGGATAGCTTTGACATTGCCCTATCTACGCTCACTTGCCTAAAAGAGAAAGAGCATCTTAAGTTTGGCGATCTCGTGATCGTCACTCAAGGCGACATTATGGACGTGGCAGGATCAACCAACTGTATGAGAATCTTGCCTGTCACTTAATCAGTTAGTGTTTGATTAGGTCAGTTCGTTGATCAGCGACCCAGCCAAGATCAAAAAAGGGTTATTGAACTAAGTTCAGTAACCCTTTTTCACTTCAGAACCTTGTTAGCTCATTGCGTACTAACTTTCAAATTCGAGTATTACTTATCAATTTCGAATATTACTTAGCAATTTCGAATATTATTTATCAGCAGCGCAAATCGCCAACTGTGGCATATGTGAGCTGCGAGCGTTTTCCGTTGAAGTATAGGTTTCTACAAATCGGTAACCCGCCTCTAAACCTAAGTCGTAATCGTACAACAAATCTTCCTTGTCACTCATCAAAGAGCTCGACTTAAGCGGTTTGCTGGGTGCAATTTGAACAACAAACGCATCGTCCGGTGGAGAGTTCAAAAAGTTCTGAGTTAATGAGTAGGTCTGATAATGAACCATCAACATGTCAGCTAAGCCAGAATCAAACTTATCGCCAATCAAATGACTTAAACGATAAATATCATCAGCACCAAATAGCCATCGTCCACCATTGAGCAGATCAAGGTGCCCTCTATCGCGCTTTTGCTCCTTTGAACGGAGAATTTGCTGCTGAAAGAATGACGTCCAATCGGTTTTCCATTGTTCTACTTTTTGTTGCCAATGATCTTGCACACTATCAAACGACTCACGGAACCATTCCAACTCCTCAGCCGATATAGGCTTAGGTGCTTTCATTAAGGCATGTTTACCTTGAATCTCCTTGGATAGCTCGGCTCCCTCTTCCAATACAGGCTCAGTACGTATCACGACTATCGATCGAGCTTGCCTACGCCATGCTTCTTGCACAGGAATAGACGCAGACACGCCACCGTCAACATAAGCACTGTCACCAATGAAAATTTCATCATTGTACAGACGAGGGATGGCACAAGTCGCAATCATCACTTTGTACCAGTCTTCTCCCATCAGAGGAAAATAATGGTCTCGTAAATCTTTAGAATCCGTTACTGCCGCAGAGAAATGGCGATCACCTAAGGTTTGTCGTCCCAAATCAAGATCAAGTTTGTATGGGTAAGCCATGATCTGTTCTAAGGCCCACTCTAAACCTAAGTTCTGTCGCTTTCGTATATAAGAGAAAAGATTGAAGAATTCTGGAGCCGTCGTTAAATCAAGAACGAAAGAACGACCTAGCCCTTTATCACGGCACAGATAGGCACACAAATTAAGCGCACCCGCTGAGGTGCCAAAGAATTCGTCGAAAGGGTCAAAATTAGAAAGAAGAAATGCGTCCAGCACACCAGCCGTAAAAATACTTCGCTGTCCGCCGCCTTGGGCAACCAGTGCAGTTTTTCCAGCAATAAACTTAGCGTAGTAATCTAAGTCTATTGCCGAATCAATATTGGTTATAATCCCACTATTCATTATTCCCTGAGTATAAAAACTCAGCCTCGCAATAGATGGTATTAGCTACCAATCGCAATAAAGCCAAATGAAAGAATGATGGTGTAGATTACTACTGTTATTTGTAGCGCATTTTTCAGGTTATGGTCCATAAACACCTCTGGCTTATTATTAATTTGTCGAGTCGCTATTTAAGTATTATCAGGTGTGTGAAGTATCTTCAAGAATCGTCGAAATTAGTCGCACAATATTGATGTAACCATCACAATTAGTAAGTGTATGGATAAGGATATACTCATGAATAACAAAGCAAATATGATTGCGCTTGTTGCGCTCATTTCCGCTTCAAACTTGTATGCAGCGCCGGAAATCATTATCACTCCGATGATTGGTTATACAGGTGGTGGTAGCGTCGAAGACCAGGATGGTAATACTTATGATATGGAAGGTTCAGAAAACTTCACCTTCGCCATTGAAACTCCGCTGGAGAAAGGTCGTATCGGCTTTTTCTATTCCAATCAGAGCTCTGAGTTAGAAACGCTCAATCTAAGCTCCTCAATTCAATACCTGCACTTTCAAAGCAGTATCTACTACCCTGCTTCCTCTGCGTTGTCAGGATATCTAGGGTTAGGTCTTGGTGCTTCTTACGTTGATGTAGATTGGGCGAAAGATAAATATGGGTTCTCAACTTCTATCTTTGGTGGCTTAGAGTACAAATTCAGTGACCGCTTAGCGTTAAATACACAATTACGTTGGCTAGGTACTGTGGTCGACAACGACACCTCTGGTGTTTGTAACGTACCGAGCAATGGCCAAGACTGTATCATCCGCTTTGATACTGACTGGATGAACCAATTCCAAGCCAATGTCGGATTGAGTTTTACCTTCTAGGTTGAGTCCCCATATTGGATCAATCAGTCTTTAGACTAGAAGTATTCTAACGAAATGAAAAAACCAGCTTGATGCTGGCTTTTTCATTATAAAAACGGTTTTCAGTTCAACTTAGAACTTGTAGGTCACACCTAGTGCGCCGCCTACTTGTAACTCAACACCTTTGTACATGTCGAGCTCAGGGTGAACTTGTGCGTAAGCATTCCAACCTTCATAGAAATTCACTTTCACGCCTAGCGGCAAACGCAAACCAAAATCGTCATTCCATTCAGCCCAAGCACCTGCACCAACATACCAACTTAAAGGCGCTTCAGTTTCAAACTGACCACGCTTAAAAATATAGTCAAATGCAGCGCCGTCATTGCCAATCGTAGCACGGTATTTCTGATCAAATTCCACAACGACACTCAGGTCTTGGTCGATGGCGAGTCCAACTTCCAAAGCTGGAGCTTCAGAAGCGTGAGCAAACGAGGCTCCGCTGCAGCACATAAGGCCGATCAAGTAACGATGTTTCATAATATTCTCAGACTGTGTTTAAAAAAGGGAGTTTACTGGAATCTCAGCGAAAGGTGTCATCGCTAGGTAAAAGATAAAAGACACGAAAAATTGGGGAACGACCATCAACTGATCGAGTTGAGCGGTAACTCTCTGAGTTGATGGGGATTAAACGCAGAAAGGTCTTTCATAGAGCAGAAAACAAAAAAGGAGGCCTTTCGGCCTCCTTTCAATTTATTGAATCAGTGAATTAACCGTTGTTACGGATCCACTCATCCATGTCTGTCTTAAGGTTGTCAGACTTAGTACCGAAGATAGCTTGTACGCCACCAGCAACTACAACAACACCTGCAGCACCTAGTTTCTTCAGTTTGTCTTGGTCAACAGCTTCTGTATCAGCAACGGCTACACGTAGACGAGTAATACAAGCGTCAAGACCAGTGATGTTCGCTTTGCCACCGAATGCAGCAACTAACTCACCAGCAAGCTCAGTACCAGTTGCAACGATGTCGTCTTCTGACTCGTCTTCGCGACCTGGAGTTTTAAGGTCAAGTGCTTTAATCACAGTGCGGAATACAATGTAGTAAATTGCAGCGTAACCAATACCACATACAACCATTAGGCCCATCTTAGACGCGTTGCCAGATAGAACTAGGAAGTCGATTAGACCGTGTGAGAAAGATGTACCGTGTACAAAACCTAGAGTGTTCGCAAGAACGTATGCAGAACCAGCTAGTAGAGCGTGGATTGCGTACAGTACTGGAGCAACGAATAGGAATGAGAATTCGATTGGTTCAGTGATACCCGTTAGGAATGAAGTCAACGCAGCAGAAGCCATGATGCCCATTACTTTAGCGCGGTTTTCAGGCTTAGCTGAGTGTGCAATTGCGATTGCAGCAGCAGGTAGACCGAACATCTTGAACATGTAACCACCAGCTAGCTGACCGAAGCCATTGCCCGCTGCACGAGATGCGTCATCAGCAACTAGGTAACAAGTAAGAACACCGTTTTGAGTTTCGCCAGCAGCGTTTACACAAGTACCAGCTTCAAAGAAGAAAGGTACGTTCCAAACGTGGTGAAGACCAAATGGAATTAGAGAACGCTCAACGATACCGTAGATACCAAACGCCACTTGTGGGTTTTGGTGAGCAGCCCAATCAGAGAACGCAGAGATAGCGCCGCCAACTGGTGGCCATACTACAGATAGTAGGATTGCTAGACCAATCGCAGAGAAACCTGTGATGATTGGCACGGCACGCTTACCAGCGAAGAAGCCTAGGTACTCTGGTAGTTGAATACGGAAGAAACGGTTGAATGCCCAAGCAGCAACACCACCGACTAGGATACCACCTAGTACACCAGTATCGATTTTATCAACGCCCATTACACCAGCCATTACGCCAAGTGTAGCAGTCATGATGCCGTAACCAACGATAGCAGCTAGACCCGCTACACCGTCGTTATTAGTAAAGCCAAGTGCTACACCTACTGCGAACAGTAGTGCCATTTGACCGAATACTGAACCACCCGCTTGTTCCATTAAGTTTGAAACAATTTCTGGAATGAAAGGAAGGTCTGCTGCACCGACACCTAGCAAAATACCCGCAACTGGTAAAACTGATACTGGTAGCATCAGAGACTTACCAACTTTCTGCAGGTTAGCAAAAAGGTTCTTAAACATGTTTATGCTCCTGATAAAGATAAAATAATTATATGGGTTCTAACGGCACACCCCCGTAGCCTATATGTTAGCACCCAGTGAAAATGTAACCATGTATTGCATTATATTTTCTGCCGCTAAATATATATTGATGCGGAACTAACTTTCTAGTCACTTACGAAATTTAGTTTCAAAACACGTCTTGGATCACATGTCAAATCTAGAAATGCAATGCTTTACAAGACATTAAATCATTGAAATATAAATATTTTTTTTGATGGGTGTATTATTTTACTGGGTAAATAAAATAGGAGCTAATGTTATTTTTAGTAACAAAATTACAAATGATGTAAATAGTGCTCTCAAGTTCAACATAATTAGTAAACATTAAAAAAAAACGTACTTTTGGTGATCAAAAACACAAAAAGGGAGCTTTCGCTCCCTTTTATTTGTTTAGTTAGTTTTTTATCGCAAAAAAAGTTTTCGGTAATTTTTGGTTGTTTGTTCAGCAACCTCTTTCATTGACAGCCCTTTCAACTGCGCGATATAAGCCGCTACTTCGACCACATATGCAGGCTGATTCTGTTTACCTCGATATGGAATCGGAGCCAAGTATGGCGAATCCGTCTCGATCAGCAACCTATCTAGCGGTAGGTTTTTCACAACATCTTTAAGTTCTGTGGCTTGTTTAAAGGTCACAATACCTGAGATCGAGATATAAAAACCTAATTCCATTGCCGCTTCGGCGAACGCTTGATCTTCAGTAAAGCAATGAATCACACCACCGCACTTCTCTGCTCCACCATCGCGTAAAATAGCTAACGTATCTTCACGCGCGTTACGCGTGTGGATGATCAAAGGTTTATTAAGCTCAACAGCCAACTCAACGTGCTGCTTGAACCTGAGCTGTTGTAGTTCTGCCGTCTCTGGCTGGTAGTGATAATCTAAGCCTGTCTCACCTATCGCCACAACCTTTGGATTGCTCGCATACTCACGCATTCTTTCTAGACAGAAATCGCTCTCTACATCGAGAGGGTGAACGCCACAAGAAGCTTTAACGTTATCGAACGGAGAGATCATCTCAAGCATATTTTCAAACGAGTCTAATGTCACACCGACAGAAAGCAGTTGGTCTACGTTTGCTGCCTTCGCCTTATTAACCACGTCTTCTACACTGGTGTGTAAATCTTGGTAATCCAGTTTGTCTAAATGACAGTGGGAATCTACGAACATGTTTCCTCGCAAGTGGCAATCAGCCAGTTCATTATGAGTAGCTCCGTATTGAGCCCGGGGTGTTGCTTTAACTGCTCAATCAATATCAACAGTTTATTCGATGTTGCGTAAGCACTTTGATAAGACATTACCTCAACCAAAGCTTTCGCACTCGGAGTCATCGCCTGATTCGCCAAACCAAAATGCAGCTTTTGCACGTCAGACAGTAAGTGCCATAGCCAGCCTAGTTGAACCAAAGGATCTTTACTAAGCTCTGTGGAAAACTTCAGCATGTCAGGTTGAGTGCCTTTGATAACATTGACAAAACCATCGAGCACTTTTGTTGAGGCTTCAACACCGCCTTGCTCAAACATCGCTTTCGCTTTCAAAGGCGCGTTGTCATTGAGCGCTAGAATATACTGCGGAACCGCTTTACCTACTTCCCCATCTAGCCAAGTCGATCCAGTATCCAACTGTGGGCTAACCACATTGAATTGCTGACAGCGGCTAATAATGGTCGGCATTAAGCGATTACTGTTACGAGTAGAAAGAATGAAGATGCACTTACTTGATGGCTCTTCTAGAGTTTTCAGCAATGCGTTCGACGCCGATTCGTTCATCGCCTCTGCAGGGTTAAGCAAGATAACGCGCAAACCACCTAACTGGGACGATTGTTGAGCCCAGCGGTTACTCGCACGTACTTGGTCAACGGTAATCGATTTACCTTCTTTCTCAGGTTCAATCACATGGAAATCAGGATGACTCCCCGACTTCATCAATTCACAACTGTGGCAAAATCCACACGACTCGCTTTCGTAATTGGTACACATCAATGCATCGGTAAGTTGGCTAATCAGCGCATCAACGCCGAGCCCTTCCGGTGCATTAACAATAACAGAGTTAGGAAAACGTTCTGCATCGAGACTTTTTTTCCACTCACTCCATACCGGTGTGAGCCAAGAATACACTTCAGCCATGACTACCTACTGTTTATTGAGCCAAGTACTTAGCGCGACTTTAATATCAGCGGCTACTTGCTCAATTTCTTGCTGCGCATTAATCACGAGTACAGAATCGTCTTGCCCTGCGATTTCTAGATAGCGCTCACGCGTTCGGTCAAAAAATGAGATATCCATCTTTTCAATTCTATCAAGCTCACCACGGCCTCTGGCACGCTCTAGTCCTACTCTAGGGTCTAGGTCCAAATATAGCGTTAGATCTGGCTTAAAGCCGCCTAGCGTGGTTGCTTTCAGAGATTCCATCGTAGTGCGTGCTATCTGACGACCACCACCTTGATAAGCTTGAGATGACATATCATGGCGATCACCCAACACCCATTTACCGCTGTCTAATGCGGGCTTGATGACGTTTTCTACTAATTGAACACGTGCCGCGTACATCAGCAATAGTTCCGTCATATCTTGAAGCTTCTCACCTTCGTGCTCTTCTTTAACCAATGAACGCATCTTTTCAGCTAAGACAGTGCCACCCGGCTCGCGAGTATTGACGATATCTTCAACACCCGATGCTTTTAATGTCTCAACGATGGCATTGATTGCTGTACTTTTGCCAGCACCTTCAAGGCCTTCAACTACGATAAATTTCGACTGATTCATAATTATTTCTTTATTTGTTTTTTCTTAATTGCTTTAAGTAAGCTCGTACTGCACGGTTATGCTCAGTCAAACTCTTTGAAAATACGTGACCGCCGGTTCCACTCGCAACGAAATACAGGTAGTTGCTCTTCTCTGGATTCAGCGCAGCATTGATAGACGCTTTGCCCGCCATTGCAATCGGCGTCGGTGGTAAACCACTCATTGTATAGGTGTTGTATGGCGTTGGAGTACGCAAGTCTTTCTTACGAATGTTGCCTTTGTAGCTATCGCCCATACCGTAGATAACCGTTGGGTCAGTTTGCAGACGCATACGCTTGTTCAAGCGATTAACGAACACAGAAGACACACGCTCACGCTCAGAAGCGACAGCAGTCTCTTTCTCGATGATAGACGCAAGAATTAGCGCTTCATAAGGCGATTTAAGAGGCAGTTTATCGGCTCTATTTTCCCACTCATCATTGACCACGTTCATCAGGTCTCGGTGGGCACGTTTCAACAAATCTAAATCCGTTGTGCCATAGGTGTAGTGGTATGTTTCCGCTAAGAAAAGGCCTTCTAGCTTTTCATTTTCGATACCAAGCTTTTGTGCGATCTCTTTTTCAGAGACATCATTCAACGTCTGCTGAATGAATTCGTTGTCTTTTAGCTGAACAAGCCACTCGTCAAAACGACTGCCTTCTACGAAGGTAATGGTAAATTGGTGCTCCTTCCCTTCTACAAGCACTTGTAGCGCCTGCTCTAAGGTTAAACCCGGTTCAAGCAGGAATGTACCCGCTTTTACGTCTACAAGCTCAGGATGTAACTTACGGATTAATTTCTCGTAAGGAGAAGCCTCAAAAAGCCCCTCGTTAATCAACTGTGCTAGAACACGGTTAAAGCTGCTACCTGAAGCAACGGTAACCACCTGCGGTTTTTCTAATTGAATAACTTGTTTCAGGTTATCTTGCGCTTGGTTGTAAACATAAAAACCAGCAGCAGCGGCTGCAATTAAGCACAAGGTAATAAAAATAAATAACTTTTTGATCACGAGTTTAGTTGTCCTTGAAGGCTACGAGTAACGGTTCCAATGTTGAATTGGGTATCACTAATACGGGTAACTGGGGCAACCCCTAAGATGGAGTTGGTCATGAAAATCTCATCAGCTTGCATGAGTTGAGATAAGCAGTAGTCACTAATTGTAACGGAAAGTTCAGCTTGATTCAGCGCGGTTAACACTTGCTTACGCATAACCCCCGCCACACCACTTTGCGTGAGTTGAGGTGTATATATCATCTGACCTTTGCGCCAAAACAGATTAGCCATGGTGGTTTCAATCACATTGCCCGAGATATCAAGAACTACACCATCAGCTTCATCGGCCTGATCCATTTCATCTTTCATCAAGATCTGCTCAAGACGATTATTGTGCTTATGACCTGCGAGCAATGGGCTCAAACCTAGTGCTTGTTGGCAGATACCGAGTTCTACACCAGAATCTTGCCACGCTGAATAATGACTAGGGAAATCAAATGTACTGATGGTTATCGTTGGCTTGGCGATATTCTTGGTACTGTAGCCACGACCGCCGGCCCCACGGCTAACGTGTAGCTTTATCCCAGCTTTTTGATTATGAGGCTTGTTTGTATCATGGAGGATCTTTGAACCATAAAGGCTCTTTGTTCCATGAAGATCGTTATCTTGGATATGTTGAAGTGCATTATCGATCCAAAGGCTAACAACATCCCAATCAAGTGTTGGTATACGTAACGCTTTAAGGCATTCGTCGACACGACATTGATGATCATAAAAATGCTGAACCTGACCCTCTTGGACAAGCATGGTGGTAAAACAACCATCCCCGTACTGGAACGAACGATCCAAGATATCGACAGTTTGCTGGCTTTCTCCATCAACCCAAAACATGTTTTTCCCCATAAAAAGAAACGGCTCAATGCTAAAGCATCAAGCCGTTTAAAAACAAGTCTAATTATGACTATCTACGAATGTTTACATCTTTAATAAGATGATTAAATCTTTTTGAAGATCAAACAGCCGTTTGTACCACCGAAACCGAATGAGTTACATGCAGCATATTCCATACCGCTAACTTTACGCGCAGTGTGGGGTACTAAGTCAATATCTAAGCCTTCTTCAGGATCATCTAAATTGATTGTTGGTGGAACAATTTGATCAATTAGAGACATCGCTGTGATGATCGCTTCAGCAGAACCTGCAGCACCTAGAAGGTGGCCTGTCATTGATTTCGTAGAAGAAACCAAGACTTGCTTGCTGCCTGCTTCGCCAAGAGCACGCTTGATGCCCTTAACTTCCGCTACGTCACCTGCAGGAGTCGAGGTACCGTGCGCGTTAACATAACCGATTTGTTCACCAGTAATGCCAGCATCACGCATAGCCGCTTCCATTGCTAGTGCACCACCAGAGCCATCTTCACTTGGAGATGTCATGTGGTAAGCGTCACCCGACATACCGAAGCCAACTAGCTCACAGTAAATCTTAGCGCCACGAGCTTTAGCATGCTCATACTCTTCAAGAACCATCATGCCTGCACCGTCACCAAGAACGAAGCCGTCACGGCCTTTGTCCCATGGACGAGAAGCTTTTTGAGGCTCATCGTTACGAGTAGACAGTGCTTTAGCCGCACCAAAACCGCCCATACCTAGTGGTGTAGATGCTTTTTCAGCACCACCCGCTAGCATTGCGTCAGCATCGCCGTATGCAATCATACGAGCCGCGTGGCCAATGTTATGTAGGCCAGTCGTACATGCTGTAGAGATCGCGATGTTTGGACCGCGTAGGCCACGCATGATAGACATGTGACCCGCAATCATATTCACGATCGTCGACGGTACGAAGAACGGGCTGATTTTACGAGGGCCTTTTTCAGTTAGAGCCTTGTGACCGGCTTCGATCAAACCAAGACCACCAATACCAGAACCGATAGCAACGCCTACACGAGGAGCGTTTTCTTCAGTAATAGTTAGGGCTGAATCATCTAAAGCTTGAATACCTGCTGCGACGCCGTACTGGATGAACAAGTCCATCTTACGAGCATCTTTTTTAGTCATATACTCTTCGCAGTTAAAGTCTTTAACTAGACCTGCAAAACGAGTTGAGAAATTGGTTGCATCAAAATGATCGATATTAACGATACCACTTTGACCAGCTAGCAGGGCTTTCCAAGAAGATTCTACAGTGTTGCCTACCGGCGACAACATACCCATGCCAGTGACAACTACACGACGCTTGGACACGATATTACACTCCGGGGATTGAGGTGATTTAAGATGAGGATAGATGAGTTAGATAAAACACAGGCGGTCAAGGTGACCGCCTGGGAGAGATTATTACTGAGCGCTAGTTACGTAATCGATAGCAGCTTGAACAGTAGTAATTTTCTCAGCTTCGTCATCTGGGATTTCAGTGTCGAATTCTTCTTCTAGAGCCATTACTAGCTCAACTGTGTCTAGAGAATCTGCACCTAGGTCATCAACGAAAGAAGCTTCGTTTTTAACTTCAGCTTCGTCTACACCTAGCTGTTCAACAATGATTTTCTTTACGCGTTCTTCGAGGTTGCTCATTTTTTCTTTTCCTTTACAGAGTTCGCTTTATGCGATGTTTTCCGTAGTTTATTCAATCTATTGAAAGTTGCAAGGTCAACTTTTCTGGTCAAACCACAATTTTCACGATTTTAACCGAAATTACGTATGATCTTGACTTAAATCATGCACAAATGTTGCACATAATTTACACCATGTACATACCGCCATTGACGTGAAGTGTTTCACCTGTGATATAAGCTGCCGCAGGTGACGCCAAAAATACCACAGCTTCAGCGATTTCGCGAGGGTCACCTAGTCGACCTGCTGGTACATTCGCCAAAGTTGCTGCACGTTGGTCATCATTTAGCGCTTTAGTCATGTCTGTTTCGATGAAACCTGGCGCTACAGTGTTCACTGTAATACCACGAGACGCAACTTCACGAGCCATTGATTTAGTGAAACCAATCACACCAGCTTTTGCTGCTGCGTAGTTAGCTTGACCAGCGTTACCCATAGTACCTACTACAGAACCAACGTTTACGATACGGCCTTGACGCTTCTTCATCATGCCACGCAATACAGCTTTAGACATGCGGAAGATAGGCGTTAGGTTAGTATCAATGATGTCATTCCATTCATCGTCTTTCATACGCATGAGAAGGTTATCACGAGTGATACCTGCGTTGTTAACCAGAATGTCAATCGCACCGAATTCATCGTTGATGGTTTTCAGTGTAGCAGCAATTGAGTCAACATCAGTGACATTAAGAGCAAGACCTTTACCGTTCTCACCAAGGTACTCGCTGATTGCAGCAGCGCCGCCTTCAGACGTAGCAGTACCGATAACTTTAGCACCACGCTCAACTAAAAGCTCAGCGATTGCACGACCGATGCCACGGCTTGCGCCTGTAACTAGTGCAACTTTGCCTTCTAAATTCATCATAACTTCTCTATTAATTGGTTATTTACTTAGCAGCGTCTAGTGATGCAGTGTCATTAACTGCAGCAGCTGTCATAGTTTTAACAATACGTTTTGTTAGACCAGTAAGAACCTTACCTGGGCCTAATTCTAGTAGCTTTTCAACGCCTTGCTCATTCATCGCTTGTACACCTTCAGTCCAACGAACTGGGCTGTATAGCTGACGAACAAGTGCGCTTTTGATTTTTGCAGGGTCTGTTTCAGCAATAACATCGACGTTATTGATAACAGGCAGTGCCGGTGTGTTGAACTCTAGAGCTTCTAGAGCAACCGCTAGCTTGTCTGCTGCAGGCTTCATAAGGGCACAGTGAGACGGCACAGATACAGGTAAAGGAAGAGCACGTTTAGCGCCTGCTTCTTTACATAGTGCACCAGCACGCTCTACTGCTGCTTTGTTACCCGCGATAACAACTTGGCCTGGTGAATTGAAGTTAACTGGAGACACAACTTCGTCTTGTGCCGCTTCTTCACACGCTTTAGCAATCGCTTCATCATCTAGACCGATGATTGCGTACATTGCACCAACACCCGCAGGAACCGCTTCTTGCATCAGTTGACCACGTAGCTCAACCAGCTTGATCGCTTCTTTAAAGTCGATAACACCCGCACACACTAGTGCAGAGTATTCGCCTAGGCTGTGGCCTGCTAGGTTTGCAGGTTGCTCTAGACCAAGCTCTTGCCATACGCGCCAGATTGCAACAGACGCAGTGAGTAGAGCCGGTTGAGTACGGAAAGTTTCATTTAGATTTTCTACTGGACCATCTTGAACCAATGCCCATAGATCGTAACCAAGTGCTTCTGAAGCTTCAGCAAATGTCTTTTTAACAACATCATACTGTTCGCCTAGGTCAGCAAGCATACCGATAGCTTGAGAGCCTTGGCCTGGGAATACGATAGCAAATTTGCTCATTGTAATTTTCCTTTAAGCAAAGCAAAAAATTGAATAAGGCACATAAGTTATGTGCCTTGTTTGTTGATTATCGCTTGGGGTTAGAATTTAACTAACGCAGAACCCCAAGTGAAGCCGCCGCCAAATGCTTCGAGTAGAAGCGTTTGACCACGTTTAATTCGCCCGTCGCGAACAGCCTCATCAAGGGCCGTTGGTACGGTAGCTGCCGACGTATTGCCGTGCTTATCAAGAGTAATCACAACTTGATCAAGCGACATCGTCAGCTTTTTAGCGGTTGCCGAGATAATACGGTAATTCGCTTGGTGTGGAACTAACCAATCAAGCTCTGACTTATCCATATTGTTCGCCGCTAATGTGTCTTTAACTAGCTTAGAAAGCTGAGTTACCGCCACTTTAAATACTTCGTTGCCCGCCATGTGCAGCCATTTGTCTGCATCACCGCCACGCTCTGGAACTTCTAAGCTTAGAAGCTCACCATATTTACCATCAGAGTAAATGTGAGTAGACAAAATACCTGGCTCTTCGCTTGCGCCTACAACCACCGCGCCTGCAGCATCACCAAATAAGATGATAGTAGAGCGGTCAGTCGGATCACAGGTTTTTGACAGTGCATCCGCACCGATTACCAAAACGTTTTTACACATACCAGTCTTGATATGTTGATCAGCAACAGACAGTGCATAGACAAAGCCAGAACACGCCGCAGCTAAATCAAACGCAGGGCAGCCTTTGATACCAAGCTTACCTTGTACCTGACATGCCGAAGACGGGAATGTATGGCTACTGCTGGTTGTCGCAACGATGATTAAATCAATATCTTCTTTGTCGATACCTGCCATCTCAATGGCATTCTCAGCAGCGTAAAACGCCATATCCGCAACGGTTTCGTTTTCCGCTGAAATACGACGCTCTTTAATACCTGTTCTAGCAACGATCCACTCATCGCTAGTCTCTACCATTTTCTCTAAGTCTGCGTTAGTACGCACCTGAGATGGCAAGTAGCTGCCAGTACCTAAAATTTTGCTATACATGAAGACTAATAATGCCTCTCGAGTAAAACCGCTTCCAAACGATCGCTAATGCGGCTGGGGACTTGTCGTTTGACCTCGTGTACTGCTTCACCAATCGCGTTGACGACTGCAGACACATCAGCACTTCCATGACTTTTAATGACAATGCCGCGCAATCCTAACAAACTTGCGCCGTTATACTGGTCGGGGTTCAAGGTTTTTAATTCAGTAAATAGCTCAGAAAACAACATTCTGGCGATCCAACCCTTTATTGTTGAAGCCATCATGCGCGTTTTTAGCTTATCAATAAAGAGCTGAGCCGTACCTTCGCACGTTTTTAAGCAGACATTGCCCACAAAACCATCACATACGACGACATCAGCAGCATCTTGAAGTAATTGATTACCTTCAATATAGCCTATGAAGTTCACAGACTGAGTATTAGACAACATTTCCGCGCATCGTTTCACAAGGTCATTGCCTTTGATTTCTTCTGCACCGATATTCAAGATAGCGACACGTGGAGCGCGACCTAAATGTTGTTCTGCCAATGCACTGCCCATTACAGCAAACTGAAACAGTGAATCTGCGTCACTAGAAACGTTCGCTCCTAAATCAAGCATCCATGTACGATTGCCAGAAGCAGTAGGCAAAGCTGAAACCAATGCAGGCCTATCAATACCGGGAAGGAGTTTAAGTCTGAAACGAGATAACGCCATCAGTGCACCAGTGTTACCACCACTCACACAAGCATCAGCCTGTGATTCGGCAACCAGATCGATAGCAGCACGCATAGAACTACCTTGACTATTACGTAAGGCTAGTGAAGGTTTTTCAGAATTGGAAATGACTCGATCACAATGCTGGATACTCAAACGAGAATCAGGCATTCGACCTAATGAAGATAATTGAGATGTGATCGCATTTCGATCACCTATGAGAATGACTTTTAGCTCTGGGAAATACGACAGTGCCTGCACGGCGGCAGGCACTGTTACACGAGGACCGAAGTCCCCGCCCATTGCATCAAGCGCAACGGTTAGATTTTGCAAAGGTCAACCTTACTTGTTGATAACCTTTTTGCCGCGGTAGAAACCTTCGGCAGTCACGTTGTGACGTAGGTGAGTTTCACCTGAAGTTGCGTCTACAGAAAGTGCAGCTGTAGTTAGCGCATCGTGTGAACGACGCATGCCACGCATTGAACGTGATTTCTTGCTCTTTTGTACGGCCATTGACCCTACTCCTATGTAAATTCTTAAAGATACTTACTAATAAGTTACTTCTTTAAGTTTTTTAAAACATCAAATGGATTCGGCTTTTTATCTTCCTCAATTTCTTCAGGAAGTTCACCAAACACCAAGTTATTTGAGTTAACGCTACATTTCGCATCGTCGTGCATTGCTATTTGTGGCAATCCAAGGATGAACTCGTCTTCAACTAATTGAATCAGGTCTAACTCACCGTACTCGTTCAGATCTACCAAATCGTACTCTTCCGGTGCTTCCTCTTCACTTTTCTCGCTGTAAACAGGAGTATAAGTAAATTGGACATCGCACTCATGTGCGAAAACCTCATTACAACGTTGACACTCTAAATCGACTTCGACGTTAGCTTTACCAGAGATAACGACTAATCGTTGTTCATCAAGCCCAAATGACATTGAGACTTGCGCGTCACGTTTTACGCCTTCAGTTGTTTCAGTTAAACGCTTCAAAAGACTGACTTGAATGATACCATCCATATCGAGTCGTTTTTGAGCCGTTCTTGCCGGATCAACTGTACGCGGTATTTTTTCCTTTTGCATAGGGCGCGAATCTTATCTTCCAAATCGTGTTTAGTCAAAGGAAATGGCAAAAAAAATGTACTTTCCTACCTTTCCTGTTCAGAGCATTATGAATAGCAGGATAAGTTACGTTATCCTGAACTAAATGCTTACACGAATTGTAAATTAAAATGAGAAATTACCAACTAGTTTTAGCTTCTACATCTCCATTTAGGCAAGAGATCCTCAAAAAACTACAGTTAGACTTTGTCACAGCGAAGCCTGACTGCAATGAAACACCACTTCCAGAAGAGACACCTCAACAGTTAGTGATGCGTCTTGCCGAGACAAAAGCCAAGTCTTGTACTGTCGAACAACCAAGCCTAGTGATTGGTTCCGATCAAGTGTGTGTGATTGATGGAGAAATCATTGGTAAACCACACACTCGTGAAAAAGCGATTGAGCAGCTATCTCGCCAAAGCGGCAAAAGTATCACTTTCTATACTGGGATAAGCGTATGGAATAGTGAAACCAATAAAGCCGACACTCGCTTAGATACTTTCGTCGTGCATTTCCGCGATTTAACTGAGCAACAGATCATTTCTTATGTTGAGAAAGAGCAGCCTTATTACTGTGCGGGCAGTTTTATGTGCGAAGGGTTAGGTATTGCATTATTTAAGCAAATGGAAGGTAAAGATCCGAATACCTTGATCGGTCTGCCTCTGATCGATCTGGTTGATATGTTAGAAGCGCAAGGAATGAATGTGTTGTAACAGGGACTTACCACTCTGTTGGAGATTCCCTACTCCCTCCTTCGTCTGCTATGGAAGGACGAAGATAGCTACATTATCCAATCAGCTCATGATGTAGGACCTGACTTTAAAAAGTCGTCATCCTCAAGAGCGAGGAACGAGCGAGTTGGGGAGCTTCTACAACAGATGAAAACAAAAAAGGTTGACGAATTTCGTCAACCTTTTTGTTAGTAGATAGGTAAGGCTAGAAACAACTAACCCTTTCGTATCTCGTATCTCGTATCTCGTATCTCGTATCTTCTTAAAGCTTACGTAGACCAGTGAGTGCTCTCTCTAGCCTTTTTTCCATTGGAGCCGAGATATCCATCTTCTCTTCGCTACCTGGGTGGGTAAACTTAATATTGGCAGCATGTAAGAACAAACGATTCAATCCTACTTTACCCGTGTAAGCATCAAAACGACGATCACCGTAACGGTCATCCCAAGCAATTGGGTGGCCAGTATACTGGGCGTGTACTCGAATTTGGTGCGTACGGCCGGTAATTGGGCTTGCCTGAACTAACGTCGCATCTTGGAATTTTTCCAAAACCTTAAAACGAGTTTCAGAAGCCTTACCATTCGGGTTAACGCGAACAATGCTGTTTACTTCATTTTTCAATAAAGGGGCATTAACCACTTTACAGCTGTTCTTCCATTCGCCCATCACTAAAGCGAAGTAGTATTTTTGAACCGTTTTTTCACGGAACTGTGCTTGAAGGTGTCTTAGCGCCGAGCGCTTCTTAGCAACAAGCAAAATGCCAGACGTATCTCTATCAATACGGTGCACTAATTCAAGAAAACGAGCATCAGGGCGAAGTGCACGCAATGCTTCAATCGCGCCAAACTTTAGCCCACTACCACCATGAACAGCAGTGCCAGACGGTTTATTAAGAATCAGCATGTGATCATCTTCATAAATGATGCACTGTTCTAATTCAGAAACCTTATTGAGTTTCGTGCTTGGCACGTTCTCTTCTGTTTTCTCTTCAATAGTGACTGGCGGGATACGAACTAAATCACCTGCTTTTAGTTTGTATTCAGCCTTGATGCGTTTTTTGTTTACGCGGACTTCGCCTTTACGCACGATTCGGTAAATCATGCTTTTCGGGATGTTTTTTAATTGGTTGCGTAAGAAGTTATCAATACGCTGACCAGCCATATCTTCGTCAATGTCGACAAATTGGACTTGGGTTCTAATTTCGCTCATTGGGCCATTGTATCACTGTCACTTTTGATAATTGAGATTTTCTTAACCCTATTCTGAACTTATTTATCTATAATCCCTGCCGATCTATCCCTAAAAGGTCATTGAAGTTCTATATTTCTTTGATTCTTCGAACAAAAAAGCACCAAGCTTCCTGCAAATTAAAATATCAATTGATAAATTATTTATAGACAGTGAGTTAGAGCTATCAAAACCCAAACAAAAACTGTTTTTTTTACCGCATTACGACAAAGCAGATTGCTGTGTTTACCGACCACTGCTATAGTTCACAGCTGCTATCAATGGATTGACTAATATTTAAACAGCTAACCATTCATAAGCAAGTAAATGAGTAGATGACTCAGATTAGACAGTGCTGCAATCGGCGTAAGACACGGTCAACTGAGTTCCTTATCGCTCTACTCACGTACACTCATGTTGAGTATTCACCGCCACATCGCGGATCATAGGCTAACTCCCTATGATGACTGACGTGCCCCAGAGCATCCCTACTCCAGCCGGGAGGCTGCACCGATAAAGCCATGGGATCTGGCACCATGAGAAACGAATAAAGCGATAAGACCAATGATGAAAATAAGAAAAGACAATGAGAATTTCTAAATGAAAAGAATGTTAATTAACGCAACTCAAAAAGAAGAGTTGCGTGTCGCTTTGGTTGATGGCCAGCGACTGTTCGATCTAGATATCGAAAGTCCAGGTCACGAGTCAAAGAAAGCGAATATCTACAAAGGACGTATTACCCGTATTGAACCAAGCCTAGAAGCGGCATTTGTTGATTACGGCGCAGAACGTCACGGTTTCCTCCCTCTTAAAGAAATTGCCCGCGAATACTTCCCTGAAGGTTATACATACCAAGGCCGTCCTAGCATTAAAGAAGTGCTAAGAGAAGGACAAGAAGTAATCGTACAAGTTGAGAAAGAAGAACGTGGTAGCAAAGGCGCTGCACTGACAACTTTCATCTCTTTGGCGGGTAGTTACTTAGTTCTTATGCCTAATAACCCTCGTGCTGGCGGTATTTCTCGTCGTATCGAAGGTGATGAACGCACTCAACTGAAAGCAGCATTAAGCACTCTTGAGCTTCCTCAAGGCATGGGCTTAATCGTGCGTACAGCAGGTGTTGGCAAAAGTGCAGAAGAGCTAGAGTGGGACTTGAACGTTCTATTGAATCACTGGGGCGCTATTAAGCAAGCTTCTGATTCAAATGCAGCTCCTTTCCTTATTCACCAAGAAAGTAACGTTATCGTTCGTGCGATTCGTGACTATCTACGTCGTGATATTGGCGAGATTCTAATCGACAGCAATACTATTTTTGAACGTGCACAAGCGCACATTCAATTAATACGCCCAGATTTCATGAATCGCGTTAAGAAATACGATGGTGAAGTGCCACTATTTAGCCATTACCAGATTGAAAGCCAGATCGAATCAGCTTTCCAACGTGAAGTTCGTCTTCCGTCTGGTGGTTCTATCGTGATCGACCCAACAGAAGCTCTAACTTCTATCGATATCAACTCTGCTCGTGCAACAAAGGGCAGCGATATTGAAGAAACAGCGCTAAACACTAACCTAGAAGCAGCCGATGAAATTGCACGTCAATTACGTCTACGTGACCTAGGTGGTCTTGTTGTTATCGACTTCATCGATATGACTCCGGTTCGCCACCAACGCGAAGTTGAAAGCCGTCTACGTGATGCCGTTCGTTTAGATCGTGCACGTGTTCAGATTGGTCGTATTTCTCGCTTTGGTCTTCTAGAGATGTCTCGTCAACGTTTGAGCCCATCACTAGCAGAAGCAAGCCACCACATTTGTCCTCGTTGTACAGGTACTGGTGTTGTTCGTGATAACGAATCTCTAGCACTTTCTGTTCTACGTTTGATTGAAGAAGAAGCTCTGAAAGACAACACAGCACAAGTACTTGCTGTTGTGCCTGTTCCAATCGCCTCTTACCTTCTGAACGAAAAACGTCGCTCAGTAAACCACATCGAGAAGAACCAAGAAGTTAAGATCACTGTTGTTCCTAACTCTGACATGGAAACACCACACTTTGAGGTTATCCGTGTTCGTGAAGGTGAAGAGTTCGATCTACTCTCTTACTTGCTGCCTACCAAGCTAGAAGCTTTAAAAGAAGCAGAAAGCAAAGAACCAGTAGAACAGACTATTCGTCCTAAGAAGATCGAAGAGCCTGCTCTGAAAGGTTTCGCGGCTCCAGCTCAATCAGCACCTACTCCTGCACCAGCTCCTAAAGCTGTTGAAGAGAAGAAAGTTGAACCAGCTGCAACGCAAGAACCTAGCCTAATTGGTCGTTTCTTCAAAGCTATCGGTAGCTTCTTATTTGGCTCTTCAACTCAAGAAGAGAAGAAAGAAGAAGAGAAGCAAGAAGAAAAACCTAAGAACAATCGCAACAACGGTAACCGTCAACGCCGTGATCGTAACGACAACCGCCGTCGTAACCAACGTGGTGACCGTGGTGACCGTGGCGAACAACGTAACGAGCGTGGTGACCGTAGCGAACAACGTAACGAACGTGGCGACAATCGCAACGAAAACCGTGATAACAAACGCCGTCGTAAACCTGTACGTGATGAGAAACCTGAAGAGCAAAAAGAAGCAGCTCCACAGCAAACTCGTCAGCCTCGTAAGCCTAAGCAAGATCGTCGCAATAAGCCACGTGATGAGCAGAAGCAACAAGAAGAGCAAGTACCATCTAAATTAGCAGAAGAAGGTCTACAGCTAGCGGCAGAAGCTCAAGCTGATAAACCAGAAGCGCCAAAGGCGAAGCCTGAAGCAAAAGCTGTGAAAATTAAAGAGCGTCGTCAACGTCGTAAGCTGAACAAACTAGTTCGAGTTAAAGACCAGCAAGCTCAAGCAGAAGCTGACAACAATGCCGATAACGCTTCAAAAGAGCAAAAGGCACAAACAGCAAATCACGAACAAGCTGTGGCTCAAGAGCAAAAAGTTGTGGAACAAGTAGAAGCAACTCAAGTAAATGCTGAGCAAACAGAACAGGAAGAGCCGAAGCAACGTCGTAACCGTCGTTCTCCACGTCACCTACGTGCAAGTGGTCAACGTCGTCGTCGCGGTCGCGATCGTCGCCCTAACCCATTCCGCCTACGTAAAGGTGGTGTAGCTTCTCCTGAGATGGCTATGGGTAAAGTGATGCCTCGCTTCATTCCAAAACCTCACCACAATCAGACAAAACCTGAAGTGGCGGAAATGGACGTTGCTGTTGAAGCTCAAGTTGCTACTGAAACTCAAGTTGCGGCTCAAGCTCCAGAGCAAAATACAGCTCAAGAGAATGCACCTCAAAGCAACGTAGTGATGGCTGGCGGTTTTGCTTGTCCTGAATTAGCTATGGGTAAAGTAATCATCTCTCGTGAAGACGCAGTTGTTGCTGAAGAAACTCGCTCTGAAGCTCAGGTAACTGAAGCTCCTGTAGTCGTTGAAGAAGCACCAGTGGTCGTTGAAACTGAGAAAGTTGAAGCTCCAGTGATTGTAGAAGCGACGAAAGTCGAAGCGGCTGTTGCAGTAGAAGAGACAACACCAGTTGTTGAAGCTGAAGCACCTAAAGCTGAAAGTGCAAAAGTTGAAGAAGCGCCTGTTGTAAAAGCAGAAGCTCCTCAAGTTGCACCAAAAGCAACGGTTGCTAAGAAGCAAGCAGGCTCACCAATGACTAAAGCTCCTGGTCCACAAGAGATCAAAGAGATTGAAGTTGTTGCAGCTCCGTTCCGCGCTGAGCGTTTTGTACCGAAAGGTGCAGGTAGTCAGGCAGCGTCGAACCAAGCTGGCGCAGGTATGACTAAGCCAAACTACTAGCGATTACTGATAGATAATCACAAGTAAATAGAATCAAAGGCTGCTTATTAAAGCAGCCTTTTTCATATCTACTAATCGAATAAAAATTAACAGATATATTACTCAAAGTTAGGTTCAACCTTGAACTTAGTCACATTTTTGGGTAGCATTCGCGCACTTATCTTTTCGACACTTCGCTATTGCCGCTCTTTTCCATCACTGTTTGGCTACGCAATACACTCGTGTCGGTAAATCCATTTTTAGCATAGCTGAGCAAACATGTTCGAATTCCCACAATTTTCAAAGCACTCTGTAAAGAATGACGTGCTTTCAGGTCTTACAGTAGCCCTAGCTCTGGTACCTGAAGCCGTAGCATTCGCCTTTGTTGCTGGCGTTGACCCAATGGTTGGTCTTTACGCAGCATTCATCGTAGGTTTAATCACTTCCGTTTTCGGTGGTCGTCCAGGTATGATTTCTGGTGCAACTGGCGCAATGGCCGTTGTAATGGTGAGCCTAGTGGCAACCCATGGCGTTCAATACCTATTCGCAGCCGTTATGCTGGCTGGCCTTCTGCAAATTGCAGCGGGTGTATTCAAGTTAGGTAAATTTATCCGTATCGTTCCACACCCAGTAATGATTGGTTTCGTGAACGGTTTGGCAATTGTGATCTTCCTAGCTCAGCTTGGTCAATTTAAAGCGCCAGACGTAACGGGTGCATTAACTTGGTTACCAAGCGGCCAAATGACACTGATGTTAGGCCTAGTCGCACTCACTATGGGTATCATCCACTTCCTACCTAAGCTAACAACAGCAGTACCATCTTCATTGGTTGCTATTGTAACGGTAACGGCTTTGGTTGTAGGCCTTGATCTTGAAACTCGTACTGTTGTTGACTTCCTACGTACTATGTCTGGTGACGAAGCCGCTACGCTAGCGGGCTCTCTACCAACGTTCTCTATTCCTGCAGTTCCGTTTTCTTTCGAGACACTTCAGATCATCCTGCCATACGCAATTATCCTTGCAGCTATCGGCCTGATCGAGTCTCTACTGACACTAACGGTACTAGACGAAATGACAAACACTCGTGGCCAATCTAACCGTGAATGTGTTGGTCAAGGTATGGCTAACGTAACGTGTTCTGTATTCGGTGCGATGGGTGGTTGTGCGATGATCGGTCAATCGATGATCAACGTAAACTCAGGCGGTCGTGGTCGTCTTTCAGGTATCGTAGCGGCAGTTGCACTACTGATGTTCATCCTGTTTGGTTCTGCACTGATTGAAATGATTCCTCTAGCAGCACTTGTGGGCGTAATGTTCATGGTTGTTATCGGTACGTTTGAATGGGCAACCTTCAAGCTTGCGCGTCGCGTTCCTAAGCAAGATTTCTTCGTTATCGTTCTGGTTACCGTGGTAACAGTACTAACGGACCTTGCGGTCGCTGTTGGTGTAGGTGTTGTTGCTTCGGCACTAATGTTCGCATGGCAACATGCTAAACACATCTACGCAGACAAATCAGTTAACGCTGAAGGCTCTAAAGAGTACAAAGTTAACGGCCCAATCTTCTTTGGTTCAACCGCTAACTTCCTTGAATTGTTTGACGCATACAACGATCCACAAGATGTTATCGTTGATTTCGCCAACTCACGCGTAACAGACCACTCTGCAATTGAAGCGATCGACACGATTGCTGACCGTTACGCGGCGCTAGGTAAAACACTTCACCTTCGCCACCTAAGCCAAGACTGTGTTGCTATGCTGCACAAAGCCGGTAGCTTAGTTGAAGCGAACGTTGCAGAAGACCCAATCTACAAAGTAATGTCTAAGTAAGCTTAGTCATGGCTTAAAGCTAGATTTAGAAAGGCCGACATTCGATGTCGGCCTTTTTTATATCGATGAACCTTGATACTTTATCGCCCAACCAAGAACACAGCCTCTACGCTACATTGAACGCAGTATCGCTTCGCTAGACTCTTCGATTAAATCCAACACCAACTCAAAGCCATTTCCCTCACCATAATAAGGATCCGGTATCTCTTGATATTGTGACTCTCCAAAGCTCAAGAATAGCGCAAGTTTGTATTGAAGGTGGGCTGGGCACTGATTCGTTAAATCATCTAAATTCGCCTGATCTGCCGCGAGGATCAGGTCAAATTCTTCGAAGTCATTATCAACCACTTTACGAGAAGTAATCCCCTTAAAGCTGTAACCTCGCTTCTCTCCTGCAGTTTTGGAACGCGAGTCTGGCGGGTTGCCTTGATGAAAACCAATCGTCCCTGCAGAGTCGACCACAACGTCAATATCCAGTTGTTGCGCTTTCTTCCTTAGCACCGCTTCACCTGTTGGCGAACGGCAAATATTCCCCATACAAACTACGAGTATCTTTTTCATCCCTAATCACCTGTTCTTCCGATGGTTTTTGCTATCGTTAAGTTAGGCTATGATAGGCGCAATCACAACTTAAAAGGATTTGTTATGTCGACCGAAGACAACAAAGAACAACGCCATAAAGCAAGACAACAGAAAGTAAAAGAACAAGTTGATGCGCGAGTGGCTGCAGCACAAGAAGTGAAAGGCTTATTGTTGGTTATTACTGGTAACGGTAAAGGAAAATCAACATCCGGTTTTGGTACCATTACACGTGCCGTTGGTCATGGTAAGAAATGTGCCGTTGCACAATTTGTTAAAGGGACTTGGGATAACGGCGAAAAGAACGTTCTTCAAAAACTGGATGTGGAATTCCAAGTCATGGGAACCGGCTTCACTTGGGAAACCCAAGACAAAACAAAAGATATTGAAGCCGCACAACGTATCTGGAAAGAATGTCAGCGCATGCTAGCCGATGAGTCGATTGACGTAATTCTGTTTGATGAGCTGACTTATATGGTGAGCTATGGCTATATCGAACTGGATGAAGTGGTAGAAGCTCTGAATAACCGTCCTAAAATGCAGTCAGTAATCATTACTGGCCGTGGCGCGCACCGTACTCTTACAGAGATGGCGGATACGGTATCTGAAGTTCGTAACGTGAAACACGCTTTCGAATCAGGTGTGAAAGCGCTTCAAGGCGTTGACTGGTAATCGCATTCAACTAGAGATCCCCGACTCGGTCATTCTTCCCTCTCGAGGATGACGACTCTTCAGTGTTACTCCCCTAAATAAAGGACGAGCACCGATCGTCATTCCCTAGAACGAGGGACGAGTCTCATAGGGAATCTCTTTGCTTACTAAGCCCGGATAATAATCAGCATCCAAAAAAAAGCGCTATTCCTACAGTAGGAATGGCGCTTCTTTTATATGCGAGTTAGGCAAAGATTAGTTAAAGAAACCTTTCAACAAACCGTCAACCGCTTCTTTGGTCTTCTCGTCTTTGATCTTATCCGTTAGCTTATTCACGCCACGGTCGATCTCTTTTTGTGCTTTTTGCTTCAACACATCATCAAAAACAAGCGCAAATTTCGGGTCAGCCCATTGGCCTGTTACCTTAATTGGGATGGTCACATCTTTCAGGTCATCAATGTTCTTACCGCCCTGACCTTCAAGCGAACCAACAATCGATGTACGAACAAGGAAGTCGACCGTTTCATTAATGAAGTTTGCTTTACCTTGACCTGTCACGCGTAGCAGTGGTGACTGTGCCGATAAGTCGTTCGTTGAAACCCAACCTTTGTCGACCTTCAGTGTCGCTTTCATTGCACTGAAGTCCGTTTTTTGAGCTTCATTTGTGCTTTCAACTTTTTCGCCTTTGATCTTAGCGTAGTTTTCTCGAATCAGTTGAGCAACGTTGATGCCATTAACAGCACCATCTTCAAAGTTAATCACGATAGTACCGACTAGGTTCTTCTTGATTCCTGTTGGCGTCAGGCTCTTACCTTTAACGTTAACATCGATATTACCCGTGCCTTCCAGCATGTCGTTGTTCGCTACATCAATCAGTAACGGTTGAACCTTCACGCCTCTAATTTTCTTCTTAGCCTTGTAAGTCGCTGGTGTTTTACGAGCGTCTAGCTTAGCGGTCGCAGAAATAGAACCTTGGTAAAGATTCGATGTGAATGAGGTTAGCTCTGCGATACCACGGTTAACCGAAAATGCCGTTTTAACATTCTGCATCTTCGCGTTGTTCGCCTTGAACTTATCAATTGTGATATCACCTTTCACGTCTAACGTTTTCAGAGCCGACAGATCAGGTTCCACTTCTTTAGCAGGAGCTGAACTACCAGAGTTTGACGTTGAGCCACCAGCAGAACCAGAAGGAGCTGTGCTCGCTGTTTCTGTTGTATTGCCTAAGCCTAAGAACTCGTCCAAGTCGATATTCGGGCTATGAAGAGAGAAACGAACCTTTGGTATTTCAGATAGGGTTACGTCGGCTTTACCGTCTAAAGCAATAGCGTTAGCTTGTAGCTTCTCTAACACAAAGCTCAGGTGGCTCTTATTAAGATCGAAGCTTAAATCAGACAGCATGTCGACTTTCATTGGAGACTGAGGAAGCGTGTCGCCTTTGAATGTTGAGTCTAACGTTAATTTGTTCAGCGTTACTTTTGAAATCGCGCTATCGACGGTAAGTTCACCGCCACCTTTAAGATCAAGGTCAAGGCCAGCCGCATTACCGATTACAGCGTAAGTCAGTTGGTTTACCTTATCGAACTCAAACGTATTCAAACCAATCTTTGCTGACTCAATCGACGTTGCTGGATCATTAAACTTAGCGTTTAGGTCAATATTACGCAGTGCGTAACTTGCGAAGCCTTCCGCTAATTTGAATTCAGCACTGCCGTTTGCAGAGAACTTCTGTTGATTGTTTTCACCAGAAGCCGCAAACGTCGCGGTTGTCCATGTATCAACGGCAAACTCAGAAAGGTTCAAAGACACATCGTATAGCTTAGTGAATGAACCAGCTTGTTTGTCGTCCATCTCAAACAATGCATTTGAAACAGTGACGCCTGCAAGGTTGATCGTCCAACCAGATGCGTCTGTAGCACTTTGCTCTTGAGGCGCAGGTGTTGATTCAGAACTTGCGCCGGCTACAGGCTCAGACTCTTGAGGAGCTGATGCTTGCGTTAGCGCGTCGATATTCTTACGACCATCTTTAAGCGTTTCTAAATAGAATTCTGCACCATCTAGAGTAATGTTGCCGATCTCTAGTTGGTTGCTAAATAGCGGGGTAACCGAAACATCAACGCCAACGGTATCAACCTTAAACAGGTTTGGTTGGGTGAATCCTTCAGGGTTACGTAATTCAGTTTGACCAAGTTCGAAGCCAATAGATGGGAAGAATTGCCAGCTGATATCGCCCTCGATCACGAGCTCTAGGCCTGTGTGTTTTTGGGCTTGTTCGACAATTAATGGCTTAAATTGGTTAGGGTTCACTAACAGCACTAGTGCCAGAATTGCTGCAACGACAACAAACACTGGTACAGCTATGAAAATGAGTAGTTTCTTCATCCGCATATTCCTTGCTTAGATTCCAAAAGAAAGTGGCACTATAAAAGTGCCACTGATTCGGTAAAAAATAAAGCTAAGTGAGTCACTTAGGCAAATTTTTATTCGATTAAGACTTCAACAACTTCGCAATGTGCGCTTTTAGCACGTCAATCGCAATACGGTTTTTACCACCACGAGGAACAATGATGTCTGCATGTTGTTTTGAAGGCTCGATAAACTGCATGAACATTGGACGTACTGTTTCTTGATATTGCTTAAGTACCGTGTCCATTGTACGACCACGTTCTTCTACATCACGTTTAACACGGCGTAGTAGACAAATATCTAACGGTGTATCCATAAACACGCTTGCGTGCATTAGTTTACGAAGACGCGGGTCTGTTAGAAGCAGAATACCTTCTAAAATGATCACTTTCTTAGGTGTAAGTGTAGTCGTTTCAGAAGTACGTGTGTGTTCTGTGTAGCTGTATTCAGGAACTTCTACCGCATTGCCACTCATTAGCTGCTGTAGGTGTTCACATAATAGATCATGATCCAGTGCATTTGGGTGATCGTAGTTAGTTTTAACACGCTCTTCCATACTCAAGTGGCTTTGGTCGCTGTAGTAGCAATCTTCCGTGATAACACCAATTTGATGGTCGCCTACTTTCTCGCGCAACTCATTATAAATTGTACTAGCAATCAGACTTTTTCCTGATGCTGAAGCGCCAGCGATACCTACGATGACACATTGATTATTATCAGACATTAATTTTGCACCCGATATGGTTTGGTGGTGGGAAGAGATAAACCGCCTGATTATAGGGGCTAAACAACATAGATTCTAGTCGCCATTCTAGCTAATTGCAGTCAAATTGATGTTATCTATACATTAAATGAATACAATCGTTTGCTTTAGAATAACTGGCGTACAACTATTTGCACAAATCCAATGACTATTTAGCCAAATCCAAAAACTATTTATCTCACCCAAATATTATTTATACTGCTTTAGGGCTGATCTACTCTAATCAACCATAGAAAAGTTGATCGCTTCCGGTCTTGCTTTTCCCGTCCAGAACATTTTCGCAGCCACATTTTCAGCCAATTCTAAGTAATGACGAGTGTGTTCGCTGTCCGGGCGACGTATAACCGTTGGGCAACCCGCGTCGATGTCTTCTCGTACATCAATATGAAGTGGAATTTGCGCCAAAATATCGAGGAAGAACTCTTCCGACATGGCTTCTGCACCACCAGCACCGAAGATATGCTCTTTTTCGCCACAATGACTACAAATATGGTAGCTCATGTTTTCCACTAAGCCTGCAACTGGCACGCTCACTTTATCGAACATCGCCACACCTTTACGTGCATCGGCTAAAGCCAAGTCTTGAGGAGTCGTCACCACTACCGCGCCCGTTACTGGGATCTGTTGCGACAACGTTAGCTGAATATCACCCGTGCCCGGTGGCATGTCGATAACAAGGTAATCTAAATCAGGCCATACGGTTTCGTTAACAAGCTGACCTAAAGCCTTCGCAGCCATAGGGCCACGCCAGATTGCAGCATCATCTTTCGACACAAGATAGCCAATAGAATGAGTGAAAATGCCATGCGCCTCGATTGGTATCATCCATTTGTTGTTCTGTACTTCTGGCTTTGCATCCAGCTGACCGAGCATCATAGGCACAGATGGACCATAGATATCCGCATCCAACAAGCCCACTTTTGAACCTGACTTAGATAATGCAAGCGCAAGGTTTACCGAAGTTGTCGATTTGCCCACCCCACCCTTTGCCGACGTCACGGCGATAATGTTCTTAACGCCTTTCAATGGTGTTGCGACTGTAGTTTCCAGCGCAGACGGCTTCACTTTTACTTCGAACTGAAAAGCGCTGACAAGCTGTTGTTCAATCTGGGAGTGGATCCACTGTTCCAGTTCAACCGCGAGCTGATTAGCTGCAAAAGGCAAGGTAATGACAAATGACCCACGAGGATCAACCGATACAATATTTTGGTGTAGCGCCCACTCTGGGATGAGGATTGGTGACTCGAACTCATTCAACCATGAACAGAAATCTTGCTTAGAAGTAAAGTTACGCATTGGGGCTCCTTTTTTTATTTATGCTATCACCCACGAGATGAAGACTGAACCCCTAAAAAACTAGGGGAATCCTTTGTCTGATACCTTGGCGTATCACACGTTATAAAGTAGTATTACCTCTCAAAATTTATACCTATCAAAAAAGCGAATTATTAAGTATGGCAACTGATCCAAGACAACTTTTGGTAACTTGTGCGCTTCCGTACGCTAACGGCTCTATTCACCTTGGCCATATGCTTGAGCATATCCAAGCTGATATCTGGGTTCGATACCAGCGTCTACGTGGCAACACTGTAAACTTCATCTGTGCTGACGATGCTCACGGCACGCCAATTATGCTTAAAGCTCAACAGATGGGTATCACGCCAGAAGAGATGATCGCTGCTGTTAGTGAAGAGCACCAAAAAGACTTCGCTGGCTTTGATATCAGCTTTGATAACTACCACAGCACACATAGCGAAGAGAACCGTGAACTGGCTTCTCACATCTATCTAGAACTTAAAAAGAACGGCTTCATTTCTAGCCGTACTATTTCTCAGCTTTTCGATCCTGAGAAAGAGATGTTTCTTCCAGACCGTTTTGTAAAAGGTACTTGCCCTAAGTGTAAGTCAGAAGACCAATACGGTGATAACTGTGATAACTGTGGTGAGACATACAGCCCAACTGAACTGATTAATCCAAAATCAGCAGTTTCTGGCGCAACTCCAGTAATGAAAGATTCTGAGCACTTCTTCTTCGACCTGCCTCAGTTCGAAAGCATGCTAAAAGAGTGGACTCGTTCTGGCTCTCTACAGAATGAAACTGCAAACAAAATGCAGGAATGGTTTGAGTCTGGCCTGCAACAGTGGGATATCTCACGTGATGCGCCTTACTTCGGCTTCGAAATCCCAGGCGAAAAAGACAAATTCTTCTACGTATGGCTAGATGCGCCAGTTGGCTACATGGCTTCTTTCAAGAACCTATGTGACAAGCGTGACGATCTAAACTTCGACGAGTACTGGAAGAAAGATAGCACAACCGAGCTTTACCACTTCATCGGTAAAGACATTGTGTACTTCCACTCTCTATTCTGGCCTGCAATGCTAGAAGGTTCTGGTTTCCGCAAGCCAAACAACGTATTCGTACACGGCTACGTAACCGTGAACGGCGCTAAGATGTCTAAGTCGAAAGGGACATTCATCAAAGCAAGTACGTACCTAAACCACCTAGATCCTGAGTGTCTACGTTACTACTACGCTGCTAAACTAAACAGCCGTATCGATGATTTAGACCTTAACCTTGAAGACTTCACTCAACGTGTAAACGCTGACGTAGTAAACAAGATTGTTAACTTGGCTTCTCGTAACGCAGGCTTCATCACTAAGCGTTTCGAAGGCAAGCTTTCTGCTGAATTTGCCGAACCAGAGCTTTACAACGAATTCGTAGCAGCGGCTGAGCGTATCGGTCAACTGTACGAAACTCGTGAGTTTAGCCGCGCTATTCGTGAAGTAACGGCACTCGCTGACAAAGCTAACCAGTACATCGACGAAAAAGCACCTTGGGTTCTTGCCAAAGAAGAAGGTAAAGAGAAAGAGCTTCAAGAAGTTTCTTCTGTAGGTATTAACCTATTCCGCGTACTGATGGCTTACCTGAAACCCGTAATGCCAGAGCTAGCCGCTCGCACTGAAGCTTTCCTAAACGAAGAGCTAACGTGGGAAGCGATTGCTACTCCGCTAACTGATCACGAAATCACTAAGTTCAAGGCGTTGTTTAGCCGTATTGATCCGAAGAAAGTAGAAGCAATGATCGAGTCTTCTAAAGAAGATGCAGCCGCTGAAGCAGCAGCAAAAGAAAAAGCAGAAGCGGAAAAAGAACAAGCAAGCCAAACTGAACTAGACAAAGAGCCAATCGCAGATGAGATTGAGTTCGATGCCTTTGCAGCAGTCGATATGCGTATTGCTCGTATCATCTCTTGTGAAGAAGTACCAAAAGCGAACAAACTACTGAAATTCCAATTGGACATCGGTGGTGAGACTCGCCAAGTATTCTCTGGTATCAAGTCAGCGTACAAACCTGAAGAGCTAGAAGGTAAGCTAACGGTAATGGTAGCAAACCTTAAACCTCGTAAGATGAAGTTTGGTATGTCTGAAGGCATGATCCTAGCTGCTGGCCCTGGTGGCAGTGACTTATGGATCCTTGAACCACACGAAGGTGCTCAACCAGGTATGCGCGTAATGTAATGCCGGTTTAGCCACTTAAAAATCCCCATAACAGCCATGTTATGGGGATTTTTTATATCTATGGAAAACAAGCGTTCTCTGTTAGAGTCGCCCTCAACTATGCTATGTAGAGTAAAATGTGCTTTATCAAATCCAATATATTTGATTGGAGCCATGTTCACTCCCAGATACCTTTTTAGGACTACCCTGTGACTAACAATGAAATCTTGCGTCGTATTCAACACGCACTAAACCTTAAAAATGCACAAATCATCAAAGCTATTGAACAAGCTGACGTTACCGTTGCTCACGATAAAGTGATCAACTGGCTAAAAGACGACAACGACAAGTCATGCTCTACGATGAAAGATAAAGAGTTAGCGGTATTCCTAAATGGTTTTATCAACCTTAAGCGTGGCAAAAAAGAAGGTGTTCAACCTAAACCTGAAGTTGCTCTGACTAACAACATGATTTTCATGAAGCTACGTATTGCGTTGAACATGAAAGCAGAAGATGTGTTAGATATATTAGAAGTGGTAGGCATCAGCCTAAGTAAGTACGAAATTGGTGCCTACTTCCGTAAGCCAGAGAACAAGAACTACAAAGTATGTGAAGACCAACTACTTTGCGATTTTCTAAATGGCGTGCAATTTACTAACCGTCCAGACTCAGAAGAGTTTGCAGGGTAAGTTACTGCCTATTGATAAGTTTTCACCAACTATCGATAAATAAAAAGCGGCGAGATAATTTGATTATCTCGCCGCTTTTTCGTTTTCTTTACGTCGTTTACTTAATAAGTAAACCAACCTAACAAGACTTTAATGAAAAGACCTAGCTGTCGTCTTCAGTAAAGTTTGTTGGTAACGTTGTTTTCATCTCGTTCCAAATCTGTGCGCTTGCGATACCGTAGTTACGAATCACAAGTGGCAAGTTTTCACGTTCACCACTTTCACAAATAACAAACAAGTCTTTGTAGAACTCCATGGCTAAACGACGAGCTTCTGGGTTAGAGAAGTAGTAGCTGCCAACACGGTCGTACAATTTACGAACACCGTTGAAGATCAGACCATAAATTTGGTTACCTGAATGGAATGCTAAACGTTGGAAAAGCATGTAATCGTAGAAGTTAAAAGTTTTAGCAACTAAGATCGTTTGACGCTTCGTTTCATCTTTTTCTGCGTCTTCTTTCACTGATTGTTTGATCTTGTCAGCGTACGGGGAAGACTCTAGGAATTCATCCCATGTCGGTGCCGCAAGTAAAGCTTCACAAGATTCAATCACGTTAGTAATCGTACGCTCAGAAGCTTCTTTATTTGCTTTAAATGCATAACGCATAAAAATAGGGCTGATATTGGTGCGTGCAGCAAGTAAGTCTTCTACCATTTTGCTTGCGTTATCAACATCCAACGTCATTAATGTATCAAGAATATGAAGACCTGACGTTTCCATAAACTGGTTAACTTTAGTTGGCTTACCGTGTTGGATTGTCAACCAACCATCACGAGCAAGACGCTGAAGTACTTCACGAAGCGTAGTACGTGTAACACCAATCAGCTCAGAAAGCTCACGCTCTGCGGGCAAGATAGAACCTGGAGCGAAACGGCCATTCCAAATACTTTCAATGATATACTTTTCTGCAAATCCTGCCGGGCTTTTAGCCTTAATGACCATCTACACTTCAATCCAATTTAATTATTCTGTTCTAATTTACTCATCATACCACTAGTTCACACCCAGCGGAAACACCCTCAAAAATTTTACTCCTCCAAAACACCAGTAGAGTTAAAACTCTAAAGTTCAGCACACGTTTGCACCCTAGGTTTGAAAAGCAAGCAACGATAAACCACCATTCCAACAAACCATTAACACAACAAATTTTCTTTAAAATCAATGAGATTGGTCATAATTTCAAAGTTATTAATTTGCAATATTAAGTTGTAATAATCATATATAAACCGTCGTTATTCTGTTAATTTCAATCATTTCGCTGAAATATTGATTCTAGTCGGTTTTTATCACATTTTAAGTGGTATGCTTGCGCTACTTTGATCGCGTTTCTCAACAAAAAAGAGGTATTTTTAGGGCTACAGGGGTTTTCCTGTTGACTAAATGTTATCTAAGAGTAGAGTTGCGCTCAAAAATTAGCAGTGCTTGAGTTTCTAAGGGAGTGACTTGGCAAGACCACAGAACATTACATGGAATGTAGTTTTTCTAAGTCACTGTTAGTTATAGTTTTTAACAACCTCTATAGCTCGATTCTCAAATGTTGTATTGCTTATCTATTCATAATCAACATAAAAGAGTATTAACATGCCGATGTCTCTCGGAAACGCTTTTATCAAGAACTTCCTTGGTAAGGCTCCTGATTGGTATAAACTTGCCATCATTTCCTTTTTAATCATCAACCCGTTTGTTTTCTTCCTAGTTGACCCATTTGTTGCGGGCTGGCTATTAGTGGTTGAGTTTATTTTCACTCTAGCTATGGCTCTAAAATGCTACCCTCTTCAACCGGGTGGTTTATTGGCAATTCAAGCGGTCGCCATTGGCATGACCAAACCCGAAATGGTTTATCATGAGCTACAAGCAAACCTTCCAGTTTTACTCTTATTAGTATTCATGGTTGCTGGCATCTATTTCATGAAAGAACTTCTTTTGTTCATTTTCACGAAGATCCTGCTTGGCATTCAATCCAAAGTCCTACTCTCTGTCGCTTTCTGTATCGCTGCTGCTTTCTTATCAGCATTCCTAGACGCACTAACGGTAATCGCCGTTGTTATTAGCGTTGCGGTTGGCTTCTACTCTATCTATCACAAGGTTGCATCAGGTAAGGGCACAACGTCAGCGCACGATCATACTCATGATGAAGAGATCTCTGAGCTTACACGTGACGATTTAGAAAACTACCGTGCTTTCCTACGTTCACTACTTATGCACGCTGGTGTAGGTACTGCACTCGGTGGTGTAATGACCATGGTAGGCGAACCGCAAAACTTAGTGATTGCTAAGCAAGCAGGCTGGGAGTTCGGTGAATTTATCATCCGTATGTTGCCAGTAACACTGCCTGTATTCATCTGCGGCATTATCACTTGTGCACTTGTAGAGAAATTTAAAGTATTTGGCTACGGTGCAGAACTGCCAAATAACGTTCGCCAAATCTTAGTTGAATTTGACAACAAAGAACGCGCAAACCGTACAAAACAAGACGTGGCAAAACTATGGGTTCAAAGTGCAATCGCAGTTTGGCTTATCGTAGGCCTTGCGCTTCACGTAGCTGAAGTTGGTTTGATTGGTCTTTCAGTTATCATCCTAGCAACGGCGTTTACTGGCGTTATCGAAGAACACTCAATGGGTAAAGCCTTTGAAGAAGCACTGCCATTTACTGCACTTCTTGCTGTCTTTTTCGCTGTCGTTGCTGTAATCATTGACCAGGGACTGTTTAAGCCAGTGATCGATGCAGTACTTCACGTTGAAGATAAAGGCGCACAGCTCGCACTATTCTATGTGGCCAACGGTATCTTATCGATGGTGTCAGATAACGTGTTCGTAGGTACGGTTTACATCAACGAAGTGAAAACTGCACTGGTTGAAGGCATCATCACTCGTGACCAATTTGACCTACTTGCTGTTGCTATCAACACAGGTACTAACCTACCTTCTGTTGCTACGCCAAACGGTCAAGCTGCATTCCTATTCTTGTTAACATCGGCACTTGCCCCGTTAATTAGACTGTCTTACGGCCGCATGGTCATCATGGCTTTGCCATATACTATCGTACTGGCTCTTGTTGGCCTTGCTGGTATCGTGTTCTTTGTTGAGCCGATGACCGCTTGGTTCTACGATGCAGGTTGGATCATTCAGCGTACTGGTGAGGTTGTCGCTCCAGTTATCTCTGGTGGTCACTAATCCGATTTTGTGTTGCGAAACACAATAAGTGTATCTAACTAATCAAAAATATTAGTTGATTAGGAAACTTATCCAAGATAAAAAGCTCTGAGTATTCAGAGCTTTTTTATTTTATAGACGGGATTAAATTCGTGAACTTTTTTGCAATGCTCAAAGACTTCTCTAAGGGACGTTTATCTTGGCTTTTACTGCTGGCTTTTATTGTCTTTTTTGAGGCATGCGCTCTCTTCTTTCAACACGTGATGATGCTTGGTCCTTGTGTGATGTGCATCTATGAGCGCGTTGCTATGCTTGCTATCGGTGTCGCTGCAATGATTGGTGCTATTGCTCCGAATAACCCGATATCACGTTGGTTAGGCCTTGCTGGTTGGGGATTTGGCGCCTATAAAGGTTTGACGTTGGCTTTAGAGCACGTCGATTACCAGTTTAATCCGTCTCCTTTCGCAACCTGTGATTTATTCGTTACTTTCCCTAGCTGGGCACCTTTAAACCAATGGGCTCCGTGGATGTTTGAAGCTTACGGTGACTGTAGCAAGGTGGTATGGCAGTTCTTAGAGCTTTCAATGCCTCAATGGCTAGTGATTATCTTTGCGGGTAACTTGGTTGCTTTCGGTTTTGTGGTTATATCTCAATTTGTAAAATCGAAAAACGATTAACACTAGATCATCTAAATTAGAACAACAAAAAAGTCGACCACAAGGTCGACTTTTTTATCGCTTAAGCTTTTTATCACTTAAAGAAAGTCTGTCACTCAAGCTGAGTTACTCAACAAGCCGTGATTAACTGTTTTTGCCACAGCATTGTTTAAACTTTTTGCCGCTTTCACATGGGCAAGGGTCGTTTCGACCGATATCTTTAAATGGGTTCACACTCTGTGACTTATTACCCAGCATCGCCTCATCAGCCGCCATTGCAACCTCTGAAATCATCAGATCTATCTGATCGATTAAATCGGCAAGCGCTGGTGGATTCTCGAGCCCGGCCGCAACCATTTGTTGCTGAGTTTGCTCTTCATCAATCCCAAGCATCAAGGTTGTTAGGAGTGCTTGCAGCATACGCAGAGTACCATCCGCGACAGTCACGCTTTGCCACTGCTCTTCCACGGTTGGCCAAACCATCATAAAGCCTTCAGCGAAATCTGCGAATTGTTCGTTAAAATCACCATCAACAAGTACGTCTGTCAGTAAGTATTCACTACGCTGAATCAGGTTGTGCTGGCGATTAATCTGTTCCGTCACGATTGTTACAAGCTCTTTACCTGTTTCAGGTGCAACGATAGCTAACCATTCTTCTGGATCGAGTGGTTTGGTCGCTAAGTTGGAAGCAAGGATTGAACCTTCAATGAACTGTGGAGTTATGTCAGTGATAGATTCCGGTAGGCTTAATAATTGATATGTCATGAAAGCTCTGAATATTGGGGCATTTTCGATATTATAACGCCATACTCCCCAAGATGTCGCTATTAAGCGATAAACCATCATCAAGACGAGTTGTGCGCACTCAAGACAGGTAAACCATACTCATAGTGACAATCCTGTAAGCAAACCGTACAATCACGCCTCGAATTTTTTCGGTCCACTTAGTTTCGGTAAAGCAGCATGCGAGTAATACTTGGCCCTATGGAGGGCGTACTAGACCACCTAATGCGTGAGATTCTTACAGAGATCAATGATTACGATCTCTGTGTGACAGAGTTTGTGCGCGTCGTTGATCAACTTCTTCCTCCGCATGTGTTCCACCGTATTTGCCCAGAGCTGCATCAAGGCTCTCAAACCATGGCTGGTGTGCCAATCCATCTGCAACTTCTAGGGCAACACCCGAACTGGATGGCCGAAAATGCTTTTCAAGCGGCAAACTTAGGCGCTAAAGGCATTGATCTTAATTTTGGGTGCCCGGCAAAAGCGGTAAACAAAAGTAATGGTGGGGCTTCACTGCTAAAAGAGCCAGAGCTCATCTATCAAGTGGTGAACGCCTGTCGAGAAGCAGTCCCTGCGCACATTCCCGTGTCCGCAAAAATCCGATTGGGTTGGGAGCACCCGGAAGAGTGCTTTGAAATTGTCGACGCTATCGAGCAAGCAAAAGCTGACGAACTCACTGTGCATGCAAGAACAAAAGTTGGCGGCTATAAAGCCAGTGAAATCAAATGGGATTACATCAATCAAATAAGAGAGAAAACCTCTCTGCCGTTGATTGCTAATGGGGAAATCTGGAACTACCAAGATGGTCAAGATTGCATAGAAGCCACAGGTGTTGATTCATTGATGGTCTGCCGCGGCGCTTTTAATATTCCCAATCTTGGCAACGTTGTTAAGCACAACCACCAGAAAATGCCTTGGGATAAAGTAATCGCACTTTTACTGCGCTATTCCGAGTTTCAAATTAAAGGGGATAAAGGCATGTACTACCCCAATAGAGTGAAACAATGGTTTGTCTATTTAAGTAAAGGCTACCCTGAAGCGAACGAACTATTTAAAGAAATTCGTACTTTCAAAAAAGCGCCACCTATTGTAGAGCGCCTTCAACGTTATCAAGAAGAATACCACCAACCCGTTTGAGTTAGTTCCCCCCCCCTATCGCGATATTGAACTTCATAGCGTGGCTAAAATACGATCCGGTCTTTACCTGTCGTCTTAGCCACGTACAGTTTTTCATCGGCGTATTTAAATATCTCTTCAAAGTTAAGCTTGTTTTGCTCTGTTTCAACAATACAAACACCGCCAGATACCGTAAATCCATTAGGTACAATGTCGGCCGAGTTCGCGCAGACCGCATTTTTTACACGTTCTAATGTCCTTATCAGCGTCTCACGATCATCGCCTTTCATATAAACGACAAACTCTTCTCCGCCAAACCGTGCTGCCACATCACTACTTCGAACACTGTTACTAATTTGACGTGACATATAACGAATCACATCATCACCTTTATCGTGACCATGAGTATCGTTAATTGACTTAAAATCGTCTATATCAAATACCGTTAAGGCAAACAGTTGATCGTGCTCTACGCTGCGCCAGAACGCTTCTAAGCCTCGTCGATTCAATAACCCGGTCATTGGGTCTTTAGCTGCTAGTTCTTTGAAGTAACCACGTTCAATATTGGAGTTAACATAAAAGAAAATCGTAACCGAGAACAGATACACGATAATAGCGACGATTAGGCTGTCTTTTTCATAAACGAAAAAGTGCTCCACTTCGTTAGCAAGATCCAACTCGTAGTACATCGCATGATGAGACGCGACCCCTTCTAGCTTAATCTCGTGATAGAACGTGGCCGTATCAATCGGGTTAGCTAAAGTCGTATCAATAATATCGATCCGACCCGCTAGGTGCTCATTAGAGCTCGCGAGTAACCTGTCAGCATCAATATCTACTGAGAGCATCCCTTGGTGCACTCCTTGATGGAACACGGGAATCGTCATACTAATAATTCGGTCAAGGGAGTCAAACCGATATGCAGGGCCAGATAAAGTCAGTAGATCTGGGTTGTTAGCGGTTCTTTGCCAATATGGACGGCTTTTGATGGTCGAAAGTAATTCCTTTCCTAGCCCTTTAGCAAAATCTTCCGGTGACGAAATAACGTATCCGCGTTTATCAATAAAATGCACACCATTGTGGAATTCATCAAGTTGAGAGAGAAATGAAAGAATAGGTGCTAGCGCTATTTTCTCGGAAGCACTTTTATAGGTACCGCTGGTTTCTGTACACAAAGATTCTTCACCGACCAGCATATAATCAATATCAACGGAAGGAATGTCGGTAGTTTTGCCATCGGCAAGAAGCAGGCTATCGATAGGCCAAATACGGCAAAGACCATCAACCACTTGCTTGTTGTGGTCGAGGAAAAGAGGATTACCGGATTTGTAGTAATTTGAGAAACTGTAGTCTAAGGCGGTGACAACTTTAGTGGTTCCTTTGAACACATCTTCAATACGGTTGAATTCGCTGCTGATGTCTTTTTCTACCGCGTCAAAGTGGTTCTTTCCTATTAGGCCAAGTAGCATCGCGGCGATCACTGCGGGAAACCCGAAGACAAAGGTAAGGCTAAAGTGCCTGTTTACTTTCATATAATGTGCTCTTAGCGATCAGCTGTTTTCATTTACTTCATTAATATTATTACATTAATGGACATTTTCCTCGAGGTAAAAGAGTGTAAGTTGATATGAATCAGGCCGTATCATTGAACAATCGACTCCTTTAAAAAACTACCCCTGCATTAAGCAGGGTTAGCGGATACTGTCTTAGTCAGTTTAAATTCAACGATTTACCACGTCATAAATCTTAGCTTCCATCGCTGTGACCACAAGATCAACGACACCATTAACAATTGGCTCGCCCTTCACTTTACCTTGTAAGTCAATCAACTCACCTTGTAATTCAATCAACTTCCCTTGTTCTTGTCCGAGCATCCACACAGGTAAAGACAACACTTTTTCATCTTGAGATAGGTTGAGCACAACCAGTGTCTTTTCACCCCTAAGGCAACGAGTAAACACTAACGTCTCTGCATCACAATATAACTCTAGGTAAGCACCACTTTGTAAGCTGCAGCGTTCTGTTCTCAATTTTATCAACGCTTTATGGAAAGGGAACCAATGCGAAGTATCTTCTTTATCCCACGGGAAGCATCTGCGATTATCTGGGTCTTGACCACCTTCTAATCCCACTTCTGTCCCATAGTACAAACATGGAGTTCCGACATAAGTAAACAGTAGTGTCAGCGCCAGTTTTTGCTTAGCTTGGTCACCATTTAGAAGCGTTAGCAGTCGAGCCGTATCATGACTGTCCAGTTGATTTAGCTGCGATAATTGATTCAACCAAGGAACTTTAGCTCTCGCTTCAGCTAACCAATCAGAAAAAGCCAACATATCAATATCAATCGGCTCGTACGCGATGTCTTGCTTTGCCAATAGCGCACGAACTGGGTGAGCAAATCCATAATAGTTCATCGACCCGTCTTCTTGCTCTCCCTGTAACCATGATGTGGCCTCGAAGAAGTGCTCTCCCAAAATGTAGGCTTCGGGGTTCTCTGCTTTTGCTGAGTCACGGAATGCTTTCACATAATGTGCGTTGTTATAGGCTCCCTCCCCTTCACCTAACATATGAATCACATCGAAGCGCCAGCCATCGATGTTATAAGGTGCTTTTAACCAGTGCTTAATCACAGAGTCTTGTGACTGGAATATATGTTCTCGCACGGAAACATTGGAGAAGTTTAAGACTGGAAGTGAGCTAATATTTTTCCAACTAACATATTGCTGAGTGTTTTCGGGGTCGAAAAAATAATAGTCATGAAATGCCGAACCTGGGTTGTCATATGCACCGGAGTCAGTGGCTTTCAGTTTATCAAACCAAGGGTGCTCAACCGAAGTGTGATTAAATACCGCATCCAGAACGATTCTCATATCACGCGTGTGAATGTCTTTTGAAAGTGCAGAGAACTCATCATTGGTCCCGAAATGGGTGTCGACATTGTAGTAATCGGTTGTGTCGTATTTATGGTTGCTCGGTGACTGAAAAATGGGGTTGAGATACAACGCGGTGATGCCTAGATCTTGCAGGTAATCTAACTTACTATGAATACCTGCGAGGTCACCACCGAAGAACTCTGCAGCGCCCGTTCCATTGTGTCCTTCGACAGGCTCGCCCCATTCTTTCACTACGACATCTGAGGTATCTTCTTTTAAGCGATACTCGCCCGCTTTGACACTGATACTCGGATTTCCGTTGCAAAATCGCTCAGGGAAGATTTGATAAAATACCTGCTCCGACACCCATGATGGTGGGCGATGTTGGGTATTAAACTTAAAGTGAAACTCACGACTCGCAACGCGGCTATGGACGCCCTTAGCATCAAGCCAATACTGTCCTTTTGAATCAACAAGCTTGAACGCATAGTGAGTAACGTTTCTGTCTGTATTCGCAGGGAAAGAGGCTTGCCACAGCGTCAACCGCCCTTCAGTACCAACTTGCACCATGTCGAGTAGATACTCTTCGTTATCTGGCTCATGCCTCAGCTGTACCTTATTCCAGTCAGTGCGTTCAGACACTAATGTTACGGTTAGCACACCCTCTTTTTCGTGGAAGTAATCGGAGGTTTGAGCATGAAAGATAAAAGGATTCATAGCGGTTCTCGAGCAATATTTAATTTGCTTAAGATATGAAAAATTTCTTTGACCACAACGAGAAAAATAACATCAGTCAAAGTAGATCACGCTTTGTAGATCCACTTTGTAGATCCACTTTGTTTACAGTAAGTCGATTTCTCTCAAAATGATCAAATGAATCGACCATTTTTCAAGAGGAGGTCCAATTTTCAATTACTCCATCAACGGCTAACTATCGCACGATCAATCACAGACTGAGGCAATGTGACACCAAGCTCACGAGCAGCATCCAAATTCACAACCAGTTGCGAACTCTGTGCAGTTTTAACACTCAGCTTACCCGGTTTTTCTCCGTTCAGAATAGCAGCCACATAATCGGCGGTTTGCACCCCAACGTCATAGTAATCTAGACCTAAGCCAGCTATCGCCCCCTTACCCACGTAAGACGTCGCTCCGGCAACCACTGGCGTTCCAGCCCGGTTCGCAGCTTCTATAAGCCCTTCGATACCACTTGCAACAGTGTTATCTGTCAATGCGTAAATAACATCCGACTTCTTAGCAATGGATTCGGTTTTTGATTCTACATCATCGATGGTTAGCGCTTTTTCAGTGTACAGAGTAAAACCAAAATCTCGTGCCGACTTCTTTAATAGCCCAACTAACGCGACAGCATTTGCCTCGGCGGGGTTATAAACCACCCCGATTGAATCCGCATTAGGGAGTAATTCTTTAATAAGAGATACGTGTTGGGAAATAGGTGATAAGTCAGAAAGGCCCGTGACATTTCGTCCCGGTTTACCCAATTGCTTAACAAGCCTTGCACCGATAGGGTCCGTAACCGCGGTAAATACAATCGGTATTGAGCGAGTCGCAGAAACCAAAGCTTGCGAAGTCGGTGTCGCGATACCAACTAAGACATGAGGGTTTTCGCTGACTAGTTCTCTGGCAATTTTTGCTGCCTGAGCGGGGTTGCCATCAGCCATTTCATAAGAGAATTCTAAATTTTTTCCCGGTTCGTAACCTTTGGCTCTTAATCCTTCAAGAAGCCCTAGACGCGTCGCATTCAGATCTGGATGGTCGACAACTTGTGAAACCGACACTTTGGCAACGTTCGCCATTACATTGCCAGTCCATAGCAACAACAGACAGCTTAAAACCGCTGCCAATACCTTTCTTACAGAACTCATTATCGCTCCCTAAATCAAGCTCTACTCGTTATTACTCGCTCGAAGAGAACAACATCAAAAATCACTATTGACATTATTACCAGTAACTATTGATAACTTGAAGTGATATTTAACAAAAATACAACAAGGTTCGAATTATGCGGGGATAAGCGGGGTTGTTTAATTTAAAAGGTAAGAAACTCAATGAATACAAGATAAGCACGGCAAATAAAGGCAAGGCTATGTGGATCAAGGGAGGCTAAGCGAATAAAAGGCAAGTGAAGCGATTAGAAGAGAGGAGCAAATCTGAGAACGAGTTATCGATGATGTATGACTGTTCTCAGACTAGAGGGAGGGAGAGATAAGACGACCTGCTAGAACCAACGTTCCATTGATGATTTGTCTAGCTGACGAAATGCGCGATTCAAAATGATCGCCAACTCTTTGTAACGAGGGCGTGGTTTCATTGGTTCCAATGCAAAACCTGTTTCGCTGATCTTCTCGTGCAACTCTCGATACCAAGAAACCAATGCTGGCGGTAATTGAGTGTTCGAACGGTTACCTAACCACCACATGCCTTGAAGCGGCAAGCTGATCGCAAACAACGCCATAACCACAGCTTGCGGCATCGCATTATAATTGTTGAAGACCATTTGTGTCAGAATACTAATAGCAGCTATCGCTGGCATCACTTTCACACCAAAACGCGTGGCTTTAATGATGCGCTGTTCAGGGAAGATAGCGTTTAACTCTTTTCGAACAGGCCAGAGATCCATGTACTTTTGGCCATCTTTTAAACTGCTCGCTAAACCAACTCTATTACTCATATGAGTCTCCCATTAAAAAAAAGTTGAAATCATCAACTAAAAACACAAAAATTTGACGAAAAATAATATTCTTTCAAATTTTTTTGTTATATTTGCACAATATCGCTATTATTTGCAGACCTCAATCTCATTGTTGCCCTTATTTACAATTTAAGCAACTTTGGGACGACTTCTGCAAGGAATGCAAAAGCCTCTTTTTCTGAAAAAGTGCGCTTTCACTTTAATACGGAAATTAACGTTTTTTTGACCAAGGTTAGTACGCAAGCCTATGTGCTTCGACTATTCTTGAGATTAATTTTCATCCTTAACTGATTTCGATCAGAAAAATAAACAGGTAGTCATTAATGTCTAAGCTAGTTTTAGTTTTAAACTGTGGTAGTTCTTCTCTTAAATTTGCTGTTGTTGATGCAGAAACAGGTGCTGAGCACCTAACTGGTCTTGCTGAGTGTCTTGGTCTTCCAGAAGCTCGTATGAAGTGGAAACTTGACGGCAAGCATGAAGCACAACTAGGCGCGGGCGCAGCTCACGTAGAAGCACTATCTTTCATGGTAGAAACTATTCTTGCTTCTAAGCCTGAGCTTAAAGCTAACCTTGGCGCTATCGGTCACCGTATCGTACACGGTGGCGAGCAGTTCACTTCTTCTGCACTTATCACTGATGAAGTTCTTAAGGGTATTCAAGACGCTGCGACTTTCGCACCTCTTCATAACCCAGCTCACCTTATCGGTATCGAAGCGGCTCAACAGAACTTCCCAGGTCTACAAAACGTTGCTGTATTTGACACTGCGTTCCACCAAACAATGCCTTCTGAGTCTTACCTATACGCTCTACCGTACAACCTGTACAAAGAGCACGGCATCCGTCGTTACGGCATGCACGGTACTTCTCACCTGTTCATTACTCGTGAAGTTGCTGGTCTACTAAACAAGCCAGTTGAAGAAGTTAACATCATCAACTGTCACCTAGGTAACGGCGCATCTGTATGTGCTATCAAGAACGGTCAATCTGTAGATACTTCTATGGGTCTTACTCCTCTTGAAGGTCTAGTAATGGGTACTCGTTGTGGTGACCTAGATCCTGCGATCATCTTCCACCTACACGACGCTCTTGGTTACTCTGTTGAAGAAATCAACAACATGCTAACTAAAGAATCTGGTCTTGCTGGTCTAACTGAAGTGACTTCTGACTGTCGTTTCGTTGAAGACAACTACGGTGAGAAAGAAGAAGCAACTCGTGCAATGGACGTGTTCTGTCACCGTCTAGCTAAGTACGTTGCCGGTTACACTGCAACTCTAGAAGGTCGTCTAGACGCAATCACTTTCACTGGCGGCATCGGCGAGAACTCTGGCCCAATCCGTGAAATGGTTCTTAACCGCCTAGGCATCTTCGGCATCGAAGTTGACAGCGAAGCTAACCTTAAAGCACGTTTCGGCGGCGAAGGTACTATCACTACAGCTAACAGCCGTATCCCTGCAATGGTTATCTCTACTAATGAAGAGCTAGTAATTGCTGAAGACACTGCGAAACTAGCAGGTCTTTAATTGATTTTTCTGACTAGCTTCACTCGAAGCTAGTCAGTTTTTCATACTACGAAAATGGGGCTCAACTTCTATTCCTACCCCAATTTAAATGTCGGTAGGAACAGAAGTTGAGCTTTTTTTATTTCCAATAGTCAAAGGTGTTCGTCAATGTCCCGTACTATTATGCTTATCCCTACAAGCGCTGGTGTTGGTCTTACTAGTGTTAGCATGGGTGTTCTTCGCGCTATGGAGCGTAAGGGCGTAAGTGTTTCTTTCTACAAGCCAATCGCTCAACCTCGCAGCGGTGGTAACCAACCAGATTTAACGTCTACTATCATCAGCGCAAACAGCGACATTAAGATTGGTGAGCCAATCGCAATGACTAAAGCTGAAGCTTTGATCGGTAGCGAAAAAATGGACGAGCTTCTAGAGTCTGTTGTTGAGCAATACAACAAGATCAACAAAGACGCAGAAGTAACGCTTATCGAAGGTCTAGTACCTACTCGTAAGCACCCATTTGCTAACCAAGTGAACGCGGAAATCGCTAAAACACTAGGCGCAGAGATCGTATTCGTTGCGACTCCGGGTACATACAACCCTATTCAGCTTAAAGAGCACATCGAAGTAGCATGTTCTAACTTCGGCGGCACTAAAAACAAGAACATCTCAGGCGTTATTATTAACAAACTGAATGCACCTGTTGATGAAGCTGGCCGTACTCGCCCTGACCTTTCTGAAATCTTCGATGATGCAGATAGCGCTCAACAAGCGAACCTTGAAGTAATGCAAATCTTCAACTCTAGCCCTATCCGTGTTCTTGGCTGTGTGCCATGGAGCATCGACCTAATCGCTACTCGTGCGGTTGATATGGCTAAGCACCTTAACGCTGAAATCGTTAACGAAGGTGAAATCTCAACTCGTCGTATTAAGAGCATCACTTTCTGTGCACGTTCTCTACCGCACATGATTGAGCACTTCAAACCAGGTTCACTGCTAGTAACTTCTGCAGACCGTCCTGACGTTATCGTTGCTGCGGCTCTTGCTGCAAAAAACGGTGTTGAGATTGGCGCAATCCTACTGACTGGCGGTTACGACATTCCAGAAAGCATTGCTAACCTTTGTGCACCAGCATTCGCGTCAGGTCTACCGATCTTCAAGGCTCAAGGTAACACTTGGCAGACGTCTCTAAACCTACAGAGCTTCAACCTAGAAGTTCCTGCAGACGATAAAGAGCGTATCGAGTTCGTTAACGATCACGTTGCAAGCCACATTGATGGCCCTTGGATTGATTCTCTATCTGAAGGTACTCAAGGCATTCGTCGCCTAAGCCCACCAGCATTCCGTTACCAGTTAACTGAATTTGCTCGTAAAGCGGCTAAGCGTATCGTTCTTCCTGAAGGTGATGAGCCACGTACTGTTAAAGCAGCTTCTATCTGTGCTGAACGCGGTATCGCAACTTGTGTGCTTCTTGGTAACCCAGACGAAATTCGTCGCGTTGCTGCACAACAAGGTGTTGAACTAGGCGCTGGCGTTGAGATCATCGATTCTGCATCAGTTCGCGAAAACTACGTAGCTCGTCTAGTAGAACTTCGTGGCGCTAAAGGTATGACTGAAGTTGTCGCTCGTGAGAAGCTAGACGATTCAGTATTCCTAGGTACTATGATGCTTGAAGCTGGTGAAGTTGACGGCCTAGTTTCTGGTGCTGTTCACACAACGGCGAACACAATCGTTCCTCCGTTCCAGATCATCAAGACGGCTCCTGATGCTTCTATCGTATCTTCAATCTTCTTCATGCTTCTGCCTGATCAAGTGCTTGTATACGGTGACTGTGCGATCAACCCAGATCCAACAGCTGAACAGCTTGCTGAAATCGCTATCCAATCTGCAGATTCTGCTGCGGCATTCGGTATCGACCCACGCGTTGCTATGATCTCTTACTCTACTGGTGAATCTGGTAAAGGTGCAGACGTAGATAAAGTACGTGAAGCAACCAAACTTGCTCAAGCGAAACGTCCTGATCTAGTGATCGACGGTCCTCTTCAGTACGACGCAGCAATCATGGAAAACGTAGCCGCTTCTAAAGCGCCTAACTCTCCAGTTGCAGGTAAAGCGACAGTATTCGTATTCCCAGACCTAAACACGGGTAACACGACTTACAAAGCTGTACAGCGTTCAGCAGACCTAGTATCTATCGGTCCAATGCTTCAAGGTATGCGCAAGCCAGTAAATGACTTGTCTCGTGGCGCTCTAGTAGACGATATCGTTTACACAGTAGCTCTAACGGCTATCCAAGCAGACCAAGCAGCTCAAGCTGAAGAAAAAGTGATTAACTAATTTTTCTTTTGTAGAAAGCAAAAAACCCTAGATTCTTATCTAGGGTTTTTTTATGTCTAACGCTTAAGGTTATTTGATACTTTTAAGATTAATCTAGCCTCGCCCATGGGCTGACTCTAAATCTAATGCTGGTCCTTTGGGCACAACTTGAGTCGGATTAATGCCAGTGTGGCTGTAGTAGTAGTGACGCTTAATATGGTAGAAATCAGTAGTCTCTTTAATACCCTCTACTTGGTACAACTCTTTTAAGTAGCCCTGAATATGGACGTAGTCTGAAATTCGCTGCTTGTTACACTTAAAGTGACCAACATACACCGCATCGAATCGAACCAGAGTGGTAAACAAGCGCCAATCTGCCTCTGTAATCTCGTTACCCGCTAAATAACGGTGGTCACTAAGGTGAGCGTCGACTTTGTCTAACGCCTCAAATAACGCGTCATACGCTTCTTCATAAGCTTCTTGTGTGGTTGCAAAGCCAGTACGATAAACGCCGTTGTTGATGTTCGGATAAATATAATCATTCCACTCATCAACCTTCTTTGCCAACTCCCACGGATAGTAATCATCCGTGTTACCTGTTAACTCATTAAATTCTGAGTTGAACATGCGGATAATTTCAGACGACTCGTTGCTCACTATGGTGTTGGTTTTCTTATCCCATAGCACTGGAACCGTTACTCGTCCTGAGTAATCAGGCTTGGCTTGAGTGTAAATTTGGTACATACGAGTATGGCCGAATAGAGGTTCAGGTAGCCCCATTTGCCACCCTTCACTCATCATGTCTGGGCAGACGACCGTCACGTCAATATGATCGGTTAGCTCTTTAAGTTCACGGAAGATTAAAGTTCGGTGCGCCCAAGGGCAAGCCAATGACACGTATAAGTGATAACGACCGCTTTCTGGCTGAAATTGTGCACCGGCTTTGTTCTCTATCCAGTGACGAAAGCCTGCATCTTCGCGAACAAACTTGCCACCGCTTTCTTTGGTGTCATACCAAACGTCATGCCAAACACCTTCAACTAACTTACCCATATCCAAACCTCTGTCATCCAAAATTTTTTATACCAATCACAGTAAGTAAATGTTCAGAAATAGCGCAGAGAAAAGGCTTGAGAACAAGGAAGAATTTTTCTGTTAGTAGTTATTCTACAATCAAAAATTCTAACGCCGTTATCGAGCGTTTTAACAAGCTAGGATGAGCAGTTATTTACTACGATTGGTATTAGTATAAAAAAAGCCAACTTTTTCAAAACTAGAAGAAGTTGGCTTAGTTGTTCAAATAATTTGATGAAGGTGAAGATCCTCGAATACGTAAGCATAAAAAAAGCGCAACCTATAAAAAGTTGCGCTTAAGCCTGTCACAGGCTGAACCGTATCAAACGAGTTCTAGACTTGTACGTGCAAGCAAGATACTGCGTGTACGTCATCGCCTTGAATGGTTGGCTTGGTTTGCGCGCAGGCCTCAGTTGCTTCAGGGCAACGAGTACGGAACACACAACCCGATGGTGGGTTGATTGGCGATGGTAAATCACCTTCCAACATCTGAATCGTTTTGCTGCGCTCTAAGCGAGGGTCTGGAATTGGAACTGCAGACATCAATGCTTTGGTATATGGGTGCTTAGGATCTGAGAACAAGGCATCTGATTCACCTAGCTCAACAGCATTACCTAAGTACATCACCAATACACGGTCAGAAATGTGTTTAACAACCGACAAATCGTGCGCGATGAATACCAAAGACAAACCCAACTCTTTCTGTAGTTCCATAAGAAGGTTAACTACTTGAGCTTGGATAGAGACATCCAGAGCAGAAACCGGCTCATCACAGATGATCATCTTAGGCTTCAAGATAAGTGCACGCGCGATACCGATACGTTGACACTGACCACCAGAGAATTCATGTGGGTAACGGTTGATTACGTTGGGTAGTAGACCAACCTTTGCCATCATCTCTTTAACGCGATCTTTCACTTCCTGTTTAGAAAGCTCTGGATAGAAAGTCTCTAGAGGCTCAGCAATGATGTCCCCTACTGACATACGTGGGTTAAGCGATGCTAGTGGGTCTTGGAAGATCATCTGAATCTCTTTACGAGTCTCTCGACGTTTCACTTCCTGCATCTTAGTCAGGTCTTGACCTAACCACATAACTTCGCCTTCAGTTGCCTCAACTAAGCCAATAATTGCGCGTGCAAAAGTCGACTTACCACAACCAGACTCACCTACCACACCTAGCGTTTCGCCTTCGTAAAGATGAACATCCACACCATCAACCGCTTTAAGGTTTGATGGTTTCGCCCAAGGCCAAGCAGACTTAGCCGCAATGCTAAAGTGAACCTTAAGGTTTTTAATATCTAATAGTAATTCTTTACTCATTTTGTCCAAGTCTCCCAGTCAGAAAAACAAGCACGCTGACGATCTTTCGCAAATGGTTGCAAAATTGGTGCTTCTTGCTTACAACGGTCCATTACTCGATGACAACGATCTTGGTAAGGACAACCTGTTGGCAGGCGAAGTAAGTTAGGTGGGTTACCTGGAATCGTCGGCAGAATTTCACCTTCGGTATCCAAACGAGGAATTGCTTTAAGCAGACCTTCCGCATAAGGGTGGCTAGGCTCGTAAAAGATTTCATCTACTGTGCCGTATTCCATGGTACGGCCAGCGTACATCACTAGTACTTTGTCACAAGAACCGGCAACTACACCCAAATCATGGGTGATCATGATGATTGCTGTATTGAACTCATCTTTAAGCTCGTTCAGCAATTCCATAATTTGCGCTTGAATGGTTACATCCAACGCCGTTGTTGGTTCATCAGCAATCAGTAGTTTTGGACGACATAGCAAAGCCATTGCAATCATCACACGTTGACGCATACCGCCAGAAAATTCGTGTGGATACATGGTAATACGTTTACGTGCCTCAGGGATTTTCACCGCTTCCAGCATGCGTACTGATTCTTCGAACGCTTCCGCTTTGCCCATGCCTTTATGCAGCATAAGAACTTCCATCAACTGATCACATACTTTCATGTAAGGATTCAGTGACGTCATTGGATCTTGGAAGATCATCGCGATCTGTTCAGCGCGAACTTTGTTCAGTGCTTTCTCAGGTAGATTGAGAATCTCATTACCTTCAAACTTTGCACTGCCTGAGATGATGCCGTTCTTAGCCAGCAGTCCCATCAGTGCAAATACCGTTTGAGATTTACCCGAACCCGACTCACCAACAATACCCAGCGTTTCGCCTTGATTGAGTGAGAAGTTCAGGTCGTTTACTGCGGTTACGATACCATCTTGCGTGGTAAATTCGACGCGCAGATCTTTGACATCTAATAAGCTCATTATTGCTTCCTTAATCTTTTATAGCTTTTAATTGCTATTTCTTTATCTGTCTTTTGGATCAAGCGCGTCGCGCAGACCATCACCTACGTAGTTAAAGCAGAACAGCGTAACTACCATGAATGCCGCTGGGAATGCCAGTTGCCAAATAGCAACTTCCATTGTTTGCGAGCCTTCTTGTAACAGCGCGCCCCAACTTGTCATAGGCTCTTGAACACCAAGACCAAGGAAAGATAAGAATGATTCAGTAAGGATCATGCTTGGAATAAGTAGCGTTGAGTAAACCGCAACAATACCCAATACGTTCGGTACGATATGACGTGTAATGATTTTCCATTTACTGACACCACATACGTGAGCAGCCTCAATGAACTCTTTACTACGTAAACTCAATGTTTGGCCACGTACAATACGCGCCATATCGAGCCAAGCAATCGCACCGATAGCAACGAAGATAAGTACGATATTACGACCAAAGAATGTCACCAGTACGATAACTAGGAACATGAATGGCACTGCGTATAGGATCTCTAGGATACGCATCATCACTCGGTCAGTGCGACCGCCAATGAAGCCTGAAGCCGCACCGTAAAGCGTACCTATCAGTACCGCTACGAATGCGCCCATCACACCAACCATAAGAGAAATACGGCCACCAATCATCGTACGAACGTATAGGTCACGGCCTAAACTGTCGGTACCAAACCAGTGATCAGCATTTGGGCCTACGTGCATTGCGTACCAGTCAGTATCATCGTAAGCATGCTGTGCCAACATAGGTAAGAAGATTACCGATAGCACCATAACAATTAGAATGAACAGACTGATCATTGCGGCTTTGTTGCGCATAAAACGAATACGCGCATCCTGCCACAAGCTACGACCTTCAATTTCCAAACTCTCAGAGAATTTTTCGATCGCTTCTAAGTTTTCTTTTTTCTTCAACATAACCATGCGTCCCTGCTAGTAGCGAATTTTCGGGTCAATAAGCGCTAGTAAAATATCAACGATTGCGTTGAACAAGATGAATAGGAAACCAATCAAAATGGTTACACCCATTACTAACGAATAATCACGGTTAAACGCGGCATTAACAAACAGCTTACCAATACCCGGTAGGCCGAAGATGGTTTCAACAACAACTGAACCTGTAATGATACCTACAAACGCAGGCCCCATGTATGAAACAACAGGTAGCATTGCTGGCTTAAGTGCATGTTTAAGAACGATATAACGGTAACTTAGACCTTTAGCTCGAGCTGTACGGATAAAGTTACTGTTTAGGGTTTCAATCATGCTACCGCGAGTGATACGAGCAAAGGTTGCTACGTATAACAGAGACATCGCGATAACGGGTAGGACGATGTACATGTACGTACCACCGTGCCAACCACCTGCTGGAAATATATGCCAGTGTAGAGAGAATAGGTAGATAAGCGCTGGAGCCAACACGAAGGATGGCATCACCACCCCGAGCATGGCGGTCGACATTATGGTGTAGTCGATCCAGGTGTTGTGCTTCAAGGCGGCAATGGTTCCGACCGTTACCCCCATCAATAATGTGAAGATAAAGGCAACAAAACCTACCTTCGCAGATACAGGAAGCGCAACAGCAATCAGCTCATTTACTGTGTAATCTTGGTATTTAAAAGATGGACCAAAGTCACCCTGAAGGATGTTGGTCAAGTACGTGGTGTACTGTTCAAATACAGGTTTATCTAAGCCGTATTTAGCTTCGATGTTAGCCATAACTTCTGGCGGTAATGGACGTTCGCTTGAAAACGGGTTACCCGGTGCGAAACGCATGAGAAAGAAAGATATAGTGATCAACACCAACATGGTTGGAATCGCTTCAAATATCCTTTTCATAATGAATTTAAGCATAAACTCACTCTTTCAGTCTGTGACAATTAAAATTAGAAAGACGCTACATGCGCGCCCTGCGCATGTAGTATCTGTATCGTTATAGTTATATTAACTTTTTAGAATCTAAGCTCTTATTATTGAGCTTTGATGTATAAGTCTTTCGAGAAGATCTTATCTTCCGCGTTGTTAGTAGGGAAGCCACCAACGTGCGGATTTAGTAGACGTGATTTCACGTATTGGTAGATAGGTGCGATAGGCATGTCTTTAGACATTAACGCCTCAGCTTCTAGGTAAAGTGCTTCACGCTCTTCTGCTGATGTAGAGTTAAGTGCTTTATCAATGATTTGGTCGTACTCAGCACTATCGTAGTGAACACCACCGGTAGTGTTGTTACTCTTCATTAGCGTTAGGAATGACGACGCTTCGTTGTAGTCACCACACCAACCAGCACGTGCTACTTCGAAATCACCTGAATCTTTAGAAGATAGGTAAGTTTTCCACTCTTGGTTTTCAAGCGTTACTTTAAGGCCTAGAGTTTTCTTCCACATAGAACCTAGCGCTACAGCAATCTTCTTATGGTTTTCAGACGTGTTGTAAAGTAGGTTGAAGTTAAGTGGATTGTCTTTACCGTAACCCGCTTCTTCAAGAAGACGAGCAGCTTCTTCATTACGTTCTTTTTGAGACATCTTGCCGTAAGCAGGAAGTTCAGGGTTAAAGCCAGCAGTGATTTCAGGTGTTAGGAAGTAAGCTGGTTTTTGACCTTGTGCTAGGATTGCGTCACTTACGATATTACGGTCAATTGCGTAAGAGATAGCCTTACGTACACGAACATCATCAAATGGTGCTTTCTTAGTGTTAAAGATGTAGTAGTAAGTACATAGGTTACCCGCTACAGATACATCTTCCGCGTGTTCTTTCTTAAGACGTTTGAAATGCTCTACTGGAAGTTCGTTTGTGAAGTCGATTTCACCAGATAGGAAACGGTTCATTTCCGCTACTTGGTTTTCGATTGGTAGGAACGTTACTTTGTTTAGAACAGTCTTATCATTGTTCCAGTATTGGTCGTTACGCTTAAGTACTAGGCGTTCGTTAACAACCCATTTATCAACAGCAAATGCACCATTACCAACAAAGTGATCTGGCTTAGTCCATTGGTCACCGTACTTTTCAACAGTTGCTTTATGTACAGGCTTAACTGTTGTGTGGCCCATCATCATTACGAAGTATGGAACCGCTGTTTCTAATTCAATAACAAGTGTGTTCGCATCTACAGCTTTAACGCCTAGCTCACTCTTGTCTTTCTTACCCGCTACGATGTCTTTCGCATTCACCATCTTGGTATATTCCATGTACCAAGCATATGGAGAAGCAGTGGCAGGATCGACTGCACGTTGCCAGCTGTAAACGAAATCTTCAGCTGTTACAGGATCGCCGTTAGACCATTTTGCATCTTTACGTAGGTGGAAAGTGAATGTTTTGTTGTCCGTCGTTTCCCAGCTTTCGGCTACACCTGGGATTGTATTACCTTCGCCATCTTGGTTCACTAGACCTTCTAGAAGATCACGAATTACGTGAGATTCTGGTACACCTTGAGATTTGTGTGGGTCGATAGTCGCAACTTCAGTACCGTTACCGCGAACAAGTTCCTGAACTTTTGCTAGTTCTGTGCCTGCTGGAACTTCAGCAGCGATAGAAAGAGTAGAAGTGGCAGCCACTGCCAAACCAGCACCTAGAAGAAGGGCCTGAGTGATTTTATTCTTGTACATTTAATAAACTCCAAGTTTTACGTATTGCATCCATGACTTCTTTGCTAAGTTCACTGAACGGCAGTGATTTAGATTTATTTAGCTCAAAATTTAAGCATAAAAATCTAAAACCTTACAAAGATTGAGGCACACACTATCAACCATTGAAGTAATTTGCCATAAACAAGTCGCAAAAAATCGGATAATTCTCCGAATTACTCAAGGTCATAGTGTAAATCTCTAATAAAAACCTAATGGATAGTGAATTACACATAGGGATTTATTAAAAAACAGCCTTTAGTGTTGATGTATCTGAATTGATACTTTTATTTAGCATCTTATGCTAGAACACTGTCGGCAAATTAACATTAATGCCACATGAAATCTAATTGCACATCACATATCCCCTAAATAGACTCCACTATTTGTGAGGATTATCACTTTATACAAAACAGCATAAAGCACTGCACCAAAACAGATTTGGAAATGCACCAAGACAGACAAAATCACGCATCGAATTTATATGCAACCTGAGTGACTAACCATTTATTAATACAGCGCTTATTTATAAATAACTTTGTTGCACGCACAAAAAAGCCGACCTCAATAGTCGGCTTTCTTACTATCTACGTCCCAACCTGAAATACACTTTCACGTTAAGAGCGAAGCACGCTAGGGAGTGGATTACTTCTTCCAACGCTCCGCTGCTTTCGCGTCGGAGTCTCGAGAGTCAACCCAACGAGTCGCCTCAGTAGTACGTTCTTTTTTCCAAAACGGCGCTTTGGTTTTCAGAAAATCCATAACAAACTCACACGCTTCGAAGGCAGCGCCACGATGTGCACTGGATACACCAACGTAAACAATCTGGTCACCGATATCTAGGTCACCAACGCGGTGAATCACTCGCATCTTTTGGATAGGCCAGCGGGCTTCAGCTTGATCACAGATCTCACTCAGCGACTTCTCTGTCATACCCGGATAATGCTCTAGAGACAAACCAATCACGTTGTCGCCAAGGTTCATGTCGCGAACTTTACCAACAAACGTCACAACCGCTCCCGCAGCCGTACCTTGAGCTAGATAATCGTATTCGCCACCCACAGAAAAGTCTTCAGCAGTAACCAATACTCTTGGATCAATAACTCGAGAGTCATTCATGGTTAACCTCCAGTAACTGGTGGGAAGAAAGCCACTTCGTCGCCGTCTTTCACTTCAGTCGTCAAAGGTACAATTGATTGGTTGAGTGCTGCCAGCAGCTTGCCCTCTTCCAATGCGATATCCCATTTGCCTTCATTTGTTACAAGGTGGCTGCGAATCGCTTCAATAGTATTGTATTGCGCATCGATCTCTAGGCTATCAACACCAACAAGTTCACGAGTTTGTGCAAAGAAAAGTACCGTAATCATGATTCCACCTTAAAGTGACCTGACTTACCACCCGTCTTCTCTAACAGGCGTACGTTCTCGATAACAATGTCTTTCTGAACAGCTTTACACATATCGTAAATCGTCAGTGCAGCAACAGAAGCAGCCGTTAGCGCTTCCATTTCTACGCCTGTCTTACCTGCAAGCTTACATACCGATTCGATACGAACCTTGTTTTCAGACTCAATGGCTTCAAGTTGTACTTCTACTTTAGTCAGTAGCAAAGGGTGACACAGTGGAATCAAGTCCCACGTCTTCTTCGCTGCTTGGATACCAGCAATACGTGCCGTTGCGAAAACATCACCTTTATGGTGGCTGCCAGAAACAATCAGCTCTAGCGTTTCTGCTGACATTTGAACGAAAGCTTCTGCTCTCGCCTCACGAACTGTCTCTGCTTTTGCCGATACATCGACCATGTTCGCTTCGCCAGACGCGTTAATGTGTGTAAATTGGCTCATGCTCAATCCACCTTATACAGAAAGATGTGGCATGAAATTACAAGGACGGTGACTCGCATCCATCTGTTGCTTGATGATCTTAGTCCAACCTGTGCGGCATGCACCTGTAGAACCAGGCATCGCAAAGATAACCGTGTGGTTAGCAAAACCCGCAATCGCACGAGATTGAATCGTCGATGTACCAATCTCTTCGTAAGACACTTGACGGAATAGCTCACCAAAGCCTTCTACTTCTTTGTCGAATAGTGGCTTAAGTGCTTCAGGCGTGCTGTCACGAGATGTGAAGCCCGTACCGCCAGTGATCATAATCGCTTGAACGCTTTCGTCAGCAATCCACTGAGATACGATCGCACGGATCTTGTACATGTCATCGATAACGATTTGCTTATCAACCACGTTGTGGCCTGCTTCTTTAGCATGCTCAGCTAGGTAACCACCTGACGTGTCATTTTCTTCTGTACGAGTATCTGAAACGGTTAGTACTGCGATGTTTGCTGCTTGAAATTTGCTTTCTGCGTGACCCATTTGTTCACCTATATAAATTTTTCAATTATGAGGGCGTGTTGACCTTTCGTGATTAAATTTTGTTCGAGATAAAAGCGTTTTAATCGCGGCGAGGGGGAAGTAGCCTAGTCATTCTAAGCAAATCTCCCTCAACAAAGAGTAAAACGCTTTTAGCCGAACCCTTCGGGCAGCGTTTGCTGGTCATTTCTACTACGTTATCGGCTTCTCATGTAGGCTAGCTACACATCAAAGCCTCTGCCTTGTATAAATACCCAGCAACTCGCTGCAAAAATCAGCTCGAAAGAGCAACACGCCCTAGACTGATTCGCCCAACTTAAAGAAGCTGAGCGATAAAATGCTTTAGAGTATGTATAGCGGGTTAACCGCCGATTGACGCCAAGTTTGGAGTCATGCCGCTGTTGCCATCATGCAAGAAGTGGCTAACGGACTTGGTTTGAAGCTGAGCCTGAATTCGATCAATAAGCTCTTGCTCTTGCTGATCTTCTTGAATCAGATCTCTCAGTTCAACACCGTGGTCGCCAAACAGACATAGGTGAAGTTTACCGGTCGCAGAAACACGCAGTCGGTTACAACTCTCACAGAAGTCTTTCTCGTAAGGCATGATCAAACCAATTTCACCCTTGTAATCTGGGTGGACAAACACTTGTGCTGGGCCATCGTTAACAGCTTTGACTTTTAACAGCCAACCGTTAGCAATAAGCTGATTGCGAATCGCAACGCCAGAAACATGATGTTTATCGAACAACTCGTCCATCTCGCCGGTTTTCATCAGCTCGATAAAACGTAATTGAATAGGTTTGTCTTTGATCCAATTAAGGAAGGCTGGTAATTCCTGACTGTTGAGGTCTTTCATCAATACAACGTTGACTTTGACTTGTTCATAGCCAACCTCAAACGCTTTATCAATGCCTCGCATAACCTCAGTAAACTTATTCTCACCAGTGATCTGATGGAACATGCGTGAATCTAAGCTATCCACGCTCACGTTTATATGGGTTAAACCAGCATCACGCCATTGCCCTACTTGTTTCTCCATGCGGTAGCCATTCGTCGTGGTGGCTACTTTTTCGATGCCTGGAGTAGAAGCAACAGTATGTATGATTTCAGGAAAGTCTTTACGCAGGCTCGGCTCTCCGCCAGTAATGCGGATCTTAGAGGTGCCACAATCTGCAAACGCTTTAACAATACGTTTGATCTCGGGAACACTTAAAAAAGACGAGTTTTTTTGCCCTGACGGTTTATAACCATCTGGCAAGCAGTAAGTACATTTAAAGTTACAGACGTCTGTAACCGACAAGCGCAAGTAATAAAACTTGCGATGGAATCTATCTTCGAATTGTTGCGCCACGGAACACCTTTCCAAACACGGGAGGCATAATCATTTCCAATTAAGCCCTTGTGACAACATGTCACTGGCTCTTGATGCGTATCGGTACAGCAAATACCACTGTGCGACTTAGCATGCGAGAGCTCGGAGTTATGGCAACTGCACGTTATATTCACACGTGCAGTAGCTGAGTAATAAAATACTTAATATTTGTACGTGAATCTAGCTCTGATGACAAAAAACGGGTCACATCGGCAAAAAAAACGTATCAAACCCTCAAAATAACTCTTGTTGAGTATCTGACGAGAAGCATTTAACCTAAATTATAGTTGGTAATAATCTAACAAGAACAAAAAATGAATATTTACTCTTCAAAGAAAGTCGTAGCAATCGGTGGGGGCCATGGCTTAGGTCGTATGCTAGCTGCATTAAAAGACTTTGGTAGCAATGCGACTGGCATTGTTGCAACAACAGATAATGGTGGTTCCACCGGGAGAATTCGAGACTGCCAAGGTGGTATTGCTTGGGGAGATACTCGTAACTGTATCAACCAATTAATCACAGAACCTTCGATCAGTTCGATGATGTTTGAATATCGCTTTCGCGGTCAGGGTGAACTCGATGGTCACAACTTAGGTAACCTAATGCTAACGGCGCTAGACAACCTTTCCGTTCGCCCATTGGAAGCAATTAACCTAATTCGAAATATGCTCAAGGTCGATGTCAATATCGTCCCGATGACCGAGCACCCTTCTGATCTCACGGCGCTATCAATGGACGGTCGTTGGGTAACTGGCGAAACTAACGTTGATGACATGACAGAAAAGCTGCGAATGATGGACTTATCTCCAGAAGTACCGGCAACCAAAGAAGCTGTTGCTGCAGTTGAGCAAGCAGACTGCATTGTCCTTGGACCAGGAAGCTTTTTAACCAGTGTGATGCCCCCTCTTCTCCTTCCTGAGATTGGGAAAGCCATCGCAGAGAACACCAAGGCTAAGGTTATCTTCATTGAAAACCTTTCGCCAGAGCATGGCCCTGCAGGAAAAATGACGCTTCAAGAACAGTTGGAATGGTGCGAACGTACCTGCAAAGCGAGAAAAATTGATGTTGTGCTGGGTAATGCGCCGCACCCTGAACTTGAAGGGCTTTGGAACTGCGTGACCACCGAACTTGCCTCTCCTAATCGAGATTGGCGACACGACCGTTTAAAGCTTCAACAAGCGATTCGAGCTCAACTGGCTTAGTGGCTTAGTGGCTTAGTGGCTTAGTGGCTTAGTGGCTTAAGCTAAACACCAGAAGCCGGTAAAAACAAAAAAGGAGCATAATGCTCCTTTTTTAATATCTGCTTATGCCACTATCAACCGTTTTAGAGATCCGTCATCAACTGCTGATATTCCGTGTACGTTGATAACAGAAGTTCTTGCATATCTTGAAAATCAACGTCTGTCACGGGTAACGCTTGTTTCACTTTTGCGTCTAAGCTAATCGCAAAACTACACAAAGAATCCGCACCAAAACTTGCTGCGCTGCTCTTAAGTGCATGGCTTATATCAGCCAAGTACTTAGATGTATCCGACGCTTTATTTATCTCTAGATGTTCGTAGTAGCCTTTCAACTCACCTAAGAAGATTTCCAGCAAAACTGGCACATTCTCTTGCCCTATTTCACCGGCGAGCTCATCAACTTTTTGCTGATTTAATACTTTCGTCATTATGATTTTCTTATTGTTTGGTGATTACTGCTTCGCATTCCACGTTTGCAACTTACGGTATATCGTCGATGGACTGACATCTAAGAAACCGGCCGCGCGGGGAATGTTGCCGTCACACGCTTTTATGGCCTGTTCGATAGCCGTCTTCTCAGTGATCCACAATGGAAAAATATCTTTTACCGTGATGTCTTCGTTCTGCTTCTCTTTCAAGCGCAAGCTGTTTTCAATCGGTTGGTTCAATGGTGGTGGAAGCATGTTGAGAGTAATCTCTTTGCCGTTATTCAATACCACCACGTTCCGTAATACGTTTTGTAGCTGACGAACGTTACCCGGCCACTCATATTGATTAAAGCGATCAAGCACTTCCTGAGCAAAACGCACAAACGCCTTACCTTCCTCAACCGACATGTAACCTAGTAACGAGTACGCAATCTCGATTACATCTTCACCGCGCTCGCGCAATGGCGGCAGGTGCAATGGAATCACGTATAAACGATAGTATAAATCTTCTCTAAAGCGACCTTCTTGTACTTCTTTCCAAGGGTCACGGTTGGTTGCACATACGAAACGAACATCGACACTCTTCATCTTCGAAGAGCCAACTTTTTGAAAAGTACCGGTTTGGATAAAGCGCAGCAGCTTGGTTTGCAGCTCTAAGTCCATTTCGCACAATTCATCAAGGAATAGTGTTCCGCCATCAGCCAGTTCAGCGGCACCTTGACGATCAGTTGCAGCACCGGTAAAGGCGCCTTTAACGTGGCCAAATAGCTCACTTTCAATTAGATCTTTAGGGATAGCCGCACAGTTAATCGCGATGAAAGGCTTGTCACCACGCTTGCTCGCCGCATGAATAGCTTCTGCACATACCTCTTTACCCGTACCACTTTCACCCGTGATGAAAATACTGGCTTTACTCGATGCTGCAGAGTCGATAGTTCGGTAAACCTGCTGCATGGTTTGGCTGCTACCAATAAAACCTTGGTAATTTTGGTTTCCCGGGTGTTCCGAGCTGTTTTTAAGTTTGGTGGCTTTGCGGATCGCGTTGTTCACCGTAATACGGAGTCGGTCGGCTTCACACGGCTTGATAAGGAAATCTTGAGAACCATGACGCATGGCTTCTACGGCGGTATCGATAGAACCGTGAGCCGTCATGAAGATAACCGGAACTTCAGGGTATTTTTGTTTTACAGCAAATAGCACGTCCATACCCGTCATGTCAGGCAGACGTAGATCTAATAAAATAAGGTCTGGGATTCGATGATTCAAACTCTCGATTGCATCGCGGCCAGTGCCGACAATGTTGATATCAATTTCGAGCGGTGTAAGATACGAGCGATATAAAGCTGCTACCGAAGCGGTATCCTCTACCATCAACAAATACTTCGATTTGTTATCTAGCGTTTTTGATTGCATATCCTAGCCATTTATAATTTGCATTTCTTATTATAGTCGCATTCCGCTTTGCATTATGCAAATTAGCCACAATATTTGTAGTGTGTTTTTTTACTTACTTCAAACAATCAATGTTTTATCTATCTGGCACGAACGATGCAACGGTATAAATGACCTTCGGGTCACCTAGCCAACTGACGTTGTTAGTGGACAGAGTGTTCACAAACGGAAGCCAGTAGAACATTTACTACTGGCTGTTTTTTTGCCTGAAACACTCTCAATTCTTGTATTGAGGGGAACAATTCTTCGAATGAAAAGTGAGATTAGCTGTTGGTAATAAACTGCTTTCTTAGCTGCTCAATTTCATCACGCTTCTGTGCTGCCAATTCAAATTCTAGGTTCTGAGCATGCTGATACATCGCAGCTTCTAGCTTGCTGATCTCTTTATCAAGCTGTTGCGGTGTAAGTACAGCATAACTTTCAGAAGGCTCTGCAACCTTAGATAGAGGAACTTGCTTCGATTGGCGCTGCTGCTTCGACTTGGTTAGATCACCCAGCTCCATAATGTCTTTGATATTACGTTTCAACGCTTGCGGCGTGATGCCTTGCTCTTCATTGTAGGCTTGCTGCTTCTCACGACGACGATCGGTTTCATCAATCGCTTTTCTCATCGACTTAGTAATCGAATCACCATAAAGGATCGCTCGACCTTCCAAGTTACGCGCAGCACGACCAATGGTTTGAATCAGAGAACGCTCAGAACGTAAGAAACCCTCTTTATCAGCATCAAGAATCGCCACCAGCGATACTTCCGGCATATCCAGACCTTCTCGAAGTAAGTTAATGCCCACTAACACGTCGAACTCGCCCAAACGTAGGTCTCGAATGATCTCTACACGCTCCACGGTATCGATATCTGAGTGCAAGTAACGAACCTTAACACCATGCTCACTAAGGTATTCGGTTAAGTCTTCTGCCATTCGTTTAGTCAACGTAGTGACCAATACGCGCTCTTCTTTCACTGAACGGATTCTGATTTCAGACAGCAAGTCATCCACCTGAGTCGCGACAGGTCTTACTTCGATGATTGGGTCTAACAGACCAGTAGGACGCACCACTTGATCAGCAATCTCACCATCTGATTTCTCAATCTCATAATTACCCGGCGTGGCCGACACAAAAATGGTTTGTGGCGCGATCGATTCGAACTCTTCAAATTTCATCGGACGGTTATCCAACGCAGAAGGTAACCTAAAGCCAAACTCAACCAAAGTTTCTTTACGAGAGCGGTCACCTTTATACATGGCGCCAATTTGCGGCACAGTTACATGTGACTCATCAATGATCAGCAAACCATCATCAGGCAGGTAATCAAATAAGGTTGGAGGCGCTTCCCCTTCCGCACGGCCGCTCAAGTATCGTGAATAGTTTTCGATACCGGAACAGAAACCCAACTCCGTCATCATCTCGATATCAAACTGAGTTCTTTGAGAAATACGCTGTTCTTCGAGAAGCTTGTTGTTGTCTTTTAAATATTGAGCCCTATCGCGCAACTCATCCTTAATCTTCTCAATCGCCTCAAGGATCTTCTCTCTTGGGGTGACATAGTGAGTTTTTGGATAAACTGTAAAACGCGGTAAGTCTCTTTGTTTCACCGCACCAGTCAGAGGATCAAAAATACTAATGCAGTCCACTTCGTCATCGAACATTTCAATTCGAACCGCATCTTGGTCAGATTCTGCTGGGAAGATATCAATCACCTCACCACGAACACGGAACTGACCACGTTCAAATGCGACATCGTTTCTCGAATATTGCAGCTCAGCCAAGCGGCGTAGGATGTCTCGCTGATCCATCACCTCACCACGACTCAAATGCAGCATCATCTTCAAATAAGATTTAGGATCACCAAGACCGTAGATAGCCGATACAGACGCAACAATAATGGCATCTTTTCTTTCTAACAAAGCTTTGGTCGCTGAAAGTCTCATTTGCTCAATATGAGCATTTATCGACGCATCTTTCTCGATAAAGGTATCCGTGGTTGGAACGTAGGCTTCCGGTTGGTAATAATCGTAGTAAGAAACAAAGTACTCAACGGAGTTATTCGGAAAGAAAGATTTCATCTCGCCATAAAGTTGAGCTGCCAACGTTTTGTTAGGCGCTAACAAGATTGCTGGTCTTTGAGATTGAGAAATGACGTTGGCAAGAGTAAAGGTTTTACCAGAGCCCGTTACCCCTAATAGAGTTTGATGTGCCAAACCAGAATCTAATCCATCTAGTAATCTGGTTATCGCTGTCGGCTGGTCACCGGACGGGCTATAGTCCGATACCAAGTCAAAGAGTTTACTCATAGGTCGCCATTTCCATACTGTGTATTTAATCAGGTCATTGTCACTCTAGGAGCTATGTCGTTGCAACTATTATCTAGAGAAATGCTTCTTAAGATTAGATATCAGTGATAGCTTTTACTTTTAGAACTTGGTATTATCCGTGCCCTTACAAGATCTCTTCAGCTAAATCACTCAATTTTTAATCCACTACTTTTCCCCAAAAAATCTAAAAATAGCACTTGTTTTACTGTATATTTTATAATCGTCAAAAGTTATACAATCGTGATATTTTGATACAAATCTTTTAAATACATTACCTTACCTCAGATTTTTATATTCTCAGATTTATCCCAATTATTGTTGTTAAAGTTTCACACACACACTTATCCACAATTTTGGTGGATAACTAAAGAAAAGCTAAATCCGGTAAGGCGTCCAAGAAAGTAAAGTTTTTTATATTATTTTTTTCTGCTATTTTTTATTGACAGAAATTCGGACTATTATTAGAATTCGCGTCGCTAACAAGCAATTCCCCTTTAGTTCAGTTGGTAGAACGGCGGACTGTTAATCCGTATGTCGCAAGTTCAAGTCTTGCAAGGGGAGCCAAATTCAGAAAAAAGCTCAATCGAAAGATTGGGCTTTTTTCGTATATAACTGCGACTAACTTGTTCCAAGTTAATGTCACAAACCTAGCCGCCCGCGTTCAAGTCTCGACAAGGGGGCCAAATTTAAAGAAGCCGCATCACTCGATGCGGCTTTTTGCGTTTTAGTCTTTAACGTTCCGCTCACGTTCATCGTTGATCAAAAAAGCCACGGGAAAATCCGTGGCTTACTCAAGCTTTGAGACTATAAGTTGATCACTAAAATGATAATCCCTCTCACAGAATCACTTCAAATTGCATTATAGGTGACGAGCAATCGTATCCATCAGAACTGCAGCTACCTTATCATTGCCAGCTTTGTCGCCTTTGCTGTAGGTATTGATTTGACGCTTCGATGAATCGTGGATATTAGTTATAGCCACGACTTCTCTCTCGATACCAAATCCAACCAACTTAATCATCAACTCTTTATTTTTGAATGAGTCGCCAACGATCACGATAGAGTTAAAATCTTTCAGTAACTCTTTGGTCAATCCCTCAACTTGAACATCATTACTATCAATAAAAAAGATGTCTGCAGACTTCGTAGAGCTTCGTTCTCCGGCAGACTTCAGTTGGATTTGCTGCATCTCATTGAATACACCATTATCTTGCGTTCCAATGGTAGATAGGCTCGCAGCATTAGAAGCCAAAGACAATAGCAGTGTACTAGCAAAAATAGTACTTTTAACAAAATTCATTCTCTTTACCCTCTAATAACTAAAGAATTGTTTCTTTCATAATGCGGAACGTTTGACCTTTATCATCAATAGTACAATCGGTATCGATCGTAATACCGTAGTTAGAATCCTTTTGATAAAGAAACGATTCATCCTCTGAAATTGACCAACTGCTACCATACATATTGAGATAGGCGCGTGAAACCGTCACCGCATTACCGAATGCCAGTTTTTGATCACGACAAGTATTCCGATCTGCAGTGTAGTTTTCCTGCCACGTCTCATAGCTCTTTAAGTCGTAAACTCGATACAGGTCTTCGCCCCATATCTCAGCAGCGTTCTTTACATGCCAAAACTCACTTGATGGATTATCTGCATACCAGCCAGCTTCTCCCACTGCTTTTGTATTGATCGTTTGAACCACGCTGTGACCAATATCATTACCCTCATCGACCGAGGTGTAATTCAACATACTGTGTGTTTGGCTCGACTCTTTAGTTTGGCTAAAACCAAAACCAACACCTAAGCCAGCAGAAGGACCATCTGATTTGCTGGCTTCGAAAGATCCAGTAATATCGAAGCTAAAAGACGTACTCTCAGCTAAAGAAATCTCTTTTTGCACATTACTCGAACTTGGAAAGCTTTGCTGGTTCACAAACAGATTTCCATGTCGGCTTTGAGGGAGACAATGATCGTTGAGTTTGTCGTCTTCACATCGCTCACTTAAGTACTTCCAAGTCAACCTTGTTTGCTCTTCAAGATTGTTAGGTGCTTCATTAACCGCTCTGCGGTGCATCTGGTTGTAAGCATCCTCACCTGACATGAAATTAAATTGAGAATTTCCCTGGAAGATCTGACCTAAGTATCCTCCTGAGTAATGAAAATGCGGAGCAACCTTTTCATCTTCCCACTCGAGAAAATAGCCACCATCGGCGAGGGTTTGCCGCGTGACATTCATGCTGCCGTCAACCGCCATGATATAATTAGTTTTATTTGACTGAGAAAACATCAAAAGATCAATAGTACGTGCGACATCAACCTGTTCATGGATTTTGTACTTCTCCTTACCAGGGCCATAAGCACCATTCTGAGAGGTGATAATAAATTGCTCTTCAATTTGACCATCTTCTATTCTGGCATGCTGACAGAGGTTCGCAATTTTTCCAGGTAAATCCTGCTGCTCTAGATGATTATTAATGTATTCTACTTTGGCATTAAAGATATCACAGGCTGTTGCCGGATCATCGTACGCAACATACTCATCAGCCCCTTTGAAGTAGGCATCATCAATTCCTGGGATAGGAGATGCATTCGCATAGCCAGATAACATGGAGACTGTTATCAAGCTCAAACTGAAACTTTTTAATTTCATCAATCGTTCCTTTTAACTGCATTTGCACCAATATCGATGCCTTTTAAAATTAGCGAGTCAAAAGAATATATTCACAATTAAATTGTGATAAAAAAATCTATTTTATTGTTGAATATTCCTGGGTAATAATTAATTTGTTATTGAATACTTTATATCTCACTGGAAAAGTTAAATCAGTCATTTCAGATTCTTTGTCCTTAAACCTTCGATAGCAATGGAAAATAAGCCGACCTTGTTCTGTCCGAAATGAAAGGCCGGAGTGTCCTATGTTAATTCTCTTTCGCCATACTAGTAGCTCTTCTAGCGAATCAACCTTCTCTATTTGAATTTGTATTTTTTCAAAGTATCCATCAAAGTTCATAATTAAATATCTTACTAAAGCCAAACCTTTACAACTATTTTTTATAATTCAAGTCTTTATCAAAACCAATTTTCAACACACTATGATTCTCGAAAATTTAATCAATCATTGACTGACCAATCTATAATTAAGTACATTTTTTATATTGTAAAAAGCCACATTAATGTGGCTTTTATTTTAACGAGAATGGCAGAAGAAGAGCAGAGCCGACTAACCGCACTACCCTCCACCAGCGCTGAACACGCTCTAATGTTTGACGATTTACAATAAACCAAATGATTCAAGTAGTACTGAAAATCAAGTAATTTCAAGAAAAATCAACATTTAGAATATGTTCATTTATAAGTAAGACTCGATTCCCAGTCGGAGAATTTAAAGTTATCCATCTCAATAATGAAAAGTCCATTTTGGCTCACGGGCAGTTCGTTTGTCGCTTTAATATACGAGTTATCAGGCTCAAGATATTTATCTGCTGACGCCCATACATGATGCGCATGATCATAAATATAGACAACATCACCGTTTTGGATACAGCTATCAGATTCAACTTGGCGGCTGATCTTCATGAAGTCAGAAGAGTCGTGATTTTCGGTATAATACGTACTGCCACTGTAGGTCCAGTAGTAATTTTTATAATCATCTGTTCTCGAAAACTGTACAAAGTCATGATCGTGAACACAAGTACCAATATATGGATGCCAATTGTCTAACTTAAACTTAGCGTTGGATTGCTTTCCATCTCGACCGTAGGTTAACCAGCCATCAGACACATTTGGGTCAGCGTAAATATATTCGCCATTCAATCGGTGCTTTAACCTAATTGAATTGTATGGCTTATTGGTTGGGCGCATACTGTGAACTGGGGTGCTTTCATCGGCATACTCAAAAGCAGCAACAGGGAAGTGGTCTGAATACTCATAAAAGTAATAAGGTTCCTGTGTGCCAGTTAGAACAACTCTCTTCGATGCAATATCCAATACTTGATTGTGCCAATTCTTGGGTTGCTTGTGACTGCGCTCAACAAGAACATAGTCAAGTAATTGCCCTTTTAGATCTGGATAGTTTGCGTGCGCTAAGCCATTGACAGCAGGATCCCATGAGTAAGGTGCACCAGCATAATTGGTCGGTTCTGATACATTTAAGGTCTCGAGCATTGAATAAAATTCTTGTGAGTCCTTTGCTACGTTTAAATCACCAGCAATAAAAAACATTTCGTCAGCTGAGCGATTAGCCCCGAAAACATAATTCTCTATTTGTGCGAACTGGTCTTGTCTAATAATAGAAGGAGGGATACTGCAGGTATCGTCATCAGCTTGAACGTGAGTGCCGATAATATTGTATCTCTCTCCACCTTTGTTAATGACGGTATGTATAAAACCTTTTTGAGAAGCCCAATCTGCACCGCACCCATCCCTGAAGATCACTTGTGACTTATACTCAATCGGATATTTACTGAATATAATCACGCCGCCATCATCAAGAGATGTCGATCGCCAACCTTCAGTATGATCCCAGCCACTTTTTGTACGGCCTAAAACAGGCGTTAGATATCCAAATTTCTGAGCGAGTGCATCGATAAGTATTTGGCTTGCTTGGTTGTCGAACACTTCGTTAAATACAACCACGTCAGTATCATCAAAAACCGAAGAGTTCGCCAATAACTGTGCTCGTTTATTTGGGTTAGTCCCACCAACGAAAATGCCCAGACGATGATCCAGCATATAAACGTTATAATTCATTATCTTGGGGGGTGAGCTGATCTCCTCAGCTCGCAAAGTAAGAGTGATCAGTATGAGCAAGACTGATATTAGATATTTAATCATGGTTAGTGCATCTCCTATTAAACTGAGGTGCATCCTCTCATAATGACACAATTGATAATAATTAAATAGGTCTAAAAAAAATATCAAACCATAGTTAAAACATTAATAGTCATCATAAAAGTCTTCAATTGGTAAAGCCTCAACTTTTACAGCTACCATTTTCTTTACAGGACTATTTGAAATGACAAGCATATATTGGTTCGGCAACTCTTCAACAACTTGAACCGATTTAAAAAACGATAGCTTTTTTCGCGCTTCAATATATCTATCATAAACGAGCATGTCGTCATCATGTTCAAAATCAATATCTCCATGATCAACGCGTTCTTCACGCAAGCTTACATTAAATAGCCCATTACTCTTGCGAATGAATTTTCCTTTTGTGTATATATCTAAAGTGTTATTGAGTCCAGCTTCTTTTATAACCGTAACCGCCTCAAAATTTTCATCACTGATCACGACGTCCATGTACTCTGTGGCCATATAGTTACCATCTATTGTCATATAAAGGGTCGTAGAGTTGACCAAAACATTATTTTTCGAACGTAGACTATATGCAATGGAAACCAGCATTAAACAAAGACAAAACAGAAGAAAGTAAACGCTTTTATTTTTAGTGAACATAGCGACTAAGCTCCGCTTTAACCATACCTACGAGATCATCCGTTGATTGAGGAGATTCAAACAAAACCACTAAATTGACAGGCGGTGCCAGTGGCTTGAGTATTACAATAGATAAGCTTTCTTGAGAATGAGCAAGGATCAATCGGCTTAACCTACCTTGTTTAACTTCTTGAGAAACCAAAAGCTTAACGCCTTTTGCAACCAATTTGGCCTCTTCTTCATTATCACAATAGACAGTTAAAGCTTCGCTAAAAAACATTTTAGTCAGTGGAAGCCAATTCGTTAACTTAGGGGCTTTTGCAGTGAACACCAATGGAAACAATGCCGCAATCGCTATGAATACGCAGCCTAGAACAATATAGATTTGATTACGTCCGAATGTGTATCGTGTTTTTTTTTCGGAACTCTCTTCAAAGCTCTCAGTCTTAACGCTTGGTTCCCCAGCTAATAAGTTGTCTTGGTTATCGGATTTATCATCATCATCTTCTAGCCACAACACCGCCTCACTTTCTAGTTTATAACCAACCTTAGCGACTGTCTTCAGGTACTTTTGTTGCTTTCCATTATCTTCTATTAAATTACGTATAGCACTTACCGATTGGGTAAGTGAACCTTCTGAAACATGTTTTCCTGGCCAAGCTCTTTTCAACAAATCTTCTTTAGTATTAATTTTTCCAGCGTTTTCACACAACATTAGAATCACAAGATGATCGTGATAGCCGATGCGCTTTTCTTCATTTTTGAGTAAATCAGTCACTAACGGGTGGTCTAAGTGAATTAACCAATTATTTACTTTGTACATAAATTAGCCTTGAAAAATGAATAACCATAATATTTATACAAATATAATTTTCATGGATAAATATTGGGGTTATTTAAAATAATTTCTTATATGTCACTTGATTCATTCAACCATTTACCACTAACCGAACGTTAACAGGATTAATTAAATGGTTATTTAAAAGGGAAAAATAAGTAACTTTTTTGTAAACTCAACTATATATAAAAAAAGCGTCGGCATGAAACAAAAAAAACTAAAATACATATATTTAAAATTTGATAACTAATTCATAAAAAAATAACAGATAATTTCATTAGATTATTAAGAAATATTTAAATTTAGTTAAAAAATTGACTAACAATGACAAGAAATGTCTTTTAATTTTTGTTCTTACTTATAGCACATCCGGTTATCTACGCTCACTAAAGGTTTCACTTACAAAAAATTAATGTTTACAGATTAAGTTTTTGCGCACTTTAGACTCATTTTAGGCTGACTATATTGGCTATCACCATCATCTCTGTAGTGAAACCGATTTCTTAAAAGCTGATGCGTATAAGTCCTAAATCAAAGTAAGGCTCCTAGCTTTAAACAAGAAAGATTGACAACATACTCGTTAAAATTGTTAATTTCATGTTCAAGAAAACCATACCCAACAGCCGTTGTACTTCCATGCTGCGAGCGTTTGTCTTAGGTTTTAGTCCAACCGATTTGTTGCGATTACATCTGCTATCCTCTTATTAAGCGTATAAATTTCCATCAGACATACAAAACCACACCGTTCACTGGTTGTTATTAGGTGAGCAAAGCAGGATAATATCGGGATCGGAATCTCAAGAATTAATCCATTATGACCGAATACCTTTTGTTGTTGGTTGGCACAGTGCTGGTCAATAACTTTGTGCTAGTGAAGTTTTTAGGGCTATGTCCTTTCATGGGAGTCTCCAAGAAACTGGAGACTGCGATTGGCATGGGCCTCGCGACGACTTTCGTTCTGACGTTAGCGTCGGTATCTGCATACCTAGTAGAAACCTACATCCTTACCCCTCTGGGTATTGAATACCTGCGTACCATGAGCTTTATCTTGGTTATCGCGGTGGTTGTTCAATTTACGGAAATGGTCGTTCACAAAACCAGCCCAACACTATATCGCCTATTGGGGATCTTTCTGCCGCTTATCACCACCAACTGTGCGGTATTAGGTGTGGCACTTCTGAACATCAATGAAAACCACAACTTCATCCAGTCGATCATCTATGGTTTCGGCGCGGCTGTTGGTTTCTCTCTTGTTCTGATCCTATTTGCTGCAATGCGTGAGCGTATTGCGGTTGCTGATGTTCCAATGCCCTTCAAAGGCGCATCGATTGCGATGATCACAGCTGGCCTAATGTCTCTGGCATTTATGGGCTTTACTGGGTTGGTGAAATAAGCATGAGTACCATTTTAATTGCGATCATTGCGCTAGCCGTTTTAGCCGCTGTTTTTGGCGCTATTTTGGGCTTTGCTTCTATCCGTTTTAAAGTCGAAGCCGATCCTATCGTCGATCAAATCGACACCATTTTACCGCAAACCCAATGCGGCCAGTGTGGCTACCCTGGTTGTCGCCCATACGCAGAGGCGATCGCTAACGGAGACAAGATCAACAAATGTCCTCCGGGCGGCCAAGCAACCATTGAGAAGCTAGCAGATTTAATGGGCGTAGAAGTTGAAGACTCCGCTCATGACTTAGATAACAAAGTAAAAACCGTTGCCTTCATTCATGAAGATATGTGTATCGGCTGTACCAAGTGTATTCAAGCCTGCCCTGTTGACGCCATTGTTGGTGGTACCAAGGCACTGCACACAGTAATTAAAGATGAATGTACAGGTTGTGATCTATGTGTCGCACCGTGCCCTACTGACTGTATCGAAATGATTCCAGTGGCAACAACGACTGAAAATTGGAAATGGCAGATGAACATCATTCCTGTTACTGATATCACTAACCAAGCAACTGATGCGACCGCGTCAGAGCCTAAAGCATAGGGTTAGTATGATCTCTTTAATTGAACAAATTCGCACGGGCTCTATTTGGAACTTCCCAGGCGGTGTGCACCCTGCTGAAAACAAGAAACAGTCGAATACTACTGATATCGTGCATGCAAGGCTTCCTGAAGAAATCGTTCTTCCGGTGAAACAGCACATCGGTAAGCCTGGTAACTTGTTGGTTGCTGTCGGTGATGCCGTACTCAAAGGTCAACAACTGACGGCCTTAGAGACTGGTTTCACTTTGCCAGTACATGCACCAACATCGGGTGTGATTACCGCTATCGAACCACGAACCACCGCTCACCCTTCAGGTTTGAGCGAAATGTGCGTGGTTATTAAACCTGATGGCTTAGACACTTGGATTGAAAAAAATCCAGTTGCAGATTTCTCGACAAAGACTTCTGACGAACTGCTTGATGTAATTCGCCAAGCTGGTATTTCAGGCATGGGCGGCGCAGGCTTCCCTACGGCTAAGAAGCTTCAATCAGGTCTAGGTCGCACTGATATTTTGATCGTCAACGCTGCTGAGTGTGAACCTTACATCACCTCAGATGACAAGTTGCTGCAAGAGCATGCCGAAGAAGTATTGAAAGGCATCGAAGTGGTTGAACACATCCTTCAACCAAAGCTGACGGTTATCGGCATTGAAGACAACAAACCAGATGCGATAAAAGCACTGGAGATTGCTGCGAAAGACAAAGATATCGTCATTCGCGTTATCCCAACCAAATACCCTTCTGGTGGTGAGAAGCAACTTATCAAGATCCTCACCAACAAAGAGGTTCCAGCTGGCGGCATCCCTGCAGACATTGGTGTTTTGGTTCAGAACGTCGGCTCTCTTTACTCGATTAAGCGAGCGGTAATTGACGGCGAACCTGTGGTTAACCGCGTTGTGACATTAACCGGTAAAACCTTTAAGCAACCTCGTAACGTTTGGGCGCTATTAGGCACACCAGTACATGAGTTACTTGAAGAGTTTGGCTACAAAGCAGATAAAAAACTGCCGCGTTTAATTTTGGGCGGCCCGATGATGGGCTTTACCTTGCCGCATGCCAATGTGCCAATCACCAAAACGTCGAACTGTATTTTAGCGCCAACGCGTCGTGAGATCTCACCAAGCACTTACGAGATGGAATGTATTCGTTGCAGCGCGTGTGCTGAAGCTTGTCCTGCATCTCTACTTCCTCAACAACTGCAATGGCATGCGAAAGCCAACGAGTTGGATAAGTGTGAAGAGCTGAATATTAAAGACTGTATTGAATGTGGTGCTTGTGCGTTTGTCTGCCCTAGTGAAATCCCTCTTGTTCAGTACTATCGCCAAGCGAAAGCCGAAATCAAAACAAGAAAAGATGAAGCGACAGCTGCAGAGCGCGCCAAGATTCGTTTCGAAGAGAAAAACGCGCGTATGGAGCGTGATAAAGCAGAACGTGAAAACCGCTTCAAGAAAGCTGCTGACAACCGTCGTAAAGATATGAAATCAGCCGATGGTGATGATGCGATTGCAGCTGCGATTGCTCGCGTTAAAGCTCAAAAAACAACAGTAGACCAAACACCTAATGCAGAACCAGCAGTGAAACCTGCGGTAGCCGCTGCGATTGCTAAGGCAAAAGCGAAACAAGCTGCAGCTCAAAAAGCAAACGACGCCGGACCTGATAACTCTGAAATGTCTAAGTTACGAGAAGAGCGTAAGAGACAAGCTAGAGAACGTAAGGCACAACAAGCTGCAACGGATAATCCAGCAGAGAACTCTGGCGATACTAAGAAAGATGCTGTCGCTGCGGCTATTGCTCGCGCTAAAGCAAAGAAAGCTCAACAAGCGGAATCAGCGTCTGAAGCTTCAGCTGAAAGTACTGGCGATGCCAAGAAAGATGCTGTCGCTGCGGCTATTGCTCGCGCTAAAGCCAAGAAAGCACAACAAACAGAAACAGCTTCTGAGGTTCCGGTTGAAAAATCAGGTGACTCTAAGAAAGACGCAGTCGCTGCCGCTATTGCTCGCGCTAAAGCCAAGAAAGCTCAACAAGCGAAATCAGCTACTCAAACCGAAAGTGAAGCGCCGGTTAAAAGTTCTGGCGACGCTAAGAAAGACGCAGTCGCTGCAGCAATTGCTCGCGCTAAAGCGAAGAAAGCACAACAAGCAGAATCAGCTGCTCAAACCGAAAGTGAAGCTCCAGCTAAAAGCTCTGGCGATGCCAAGAAAGATGCTGTCGCTGCGGCCATTGCTCGCGCTAAAGCCAAGAAAGCTCAACAAGCGGAGTCAGCTACTCTAACCGAAAGTGAAGCTCCGGTTGAAAGCTCTGGCGATGCCAAGAAAGATGCAGTCGCTGCGGCTATTGCTCGTGCTAAAGCCAAGAAAGCTCAACCAGCAGAATCAGCTACTCAAACCGAAAGTGAAGTACCGGTTAAAAGTTCTGGCGATGCTAAGAAAGATGCTGTCGCTGCGGCCATTGCTCGCGCTAAAGCCAAGAAAGCTCAACAAGCGGAGTCAGCTACTCTAACCGAAAGTGAAGCTCCGGTTGAAAGCTCTGGCGATGCCAAGAAAGATGCAGTCGCTGCGGCTATTGCTCGTGCTAAAGCAAGAAAGGCGCAGCAAGCTAAACAGGTCGAAGCAAAAGCAACCGATCCTGAACCTGTAGTTGAAACTGAAGTGGAAGCTGAGATTCAATCGGAACCAGTCGATCCTAAAAAAGCTGCCGTTGCCGCTGCAATAGCTCGCGCTAAAGCGAAGAAAGCACAGCAAGCTAAGCAGGTCGAAGCAGAAGCAACCGCTCCTGAAGCTGTAGTTGAAATTGAAATTGAAGTGGAAGCTGAGATTCGATCAGAACCAGTCGATCCTAAAAAAGCAGCAGTTGCTGCAGCGATTGCTCGTGCTAAAGCAAGAAAGGCGCAGCAAGAGCAAGACAAAAAGAATAATGAGGAGAAAGAGTAGTGGCCTTCTTTATCGCCAGCTCACCGCACGCGCACAATCGTAGAAGCACCCCTGATCTCATGAAATGGGTCGCTATTTGTGCATTGCCAGGTCTACTAGCTCAAACCTACTTCTTTGGATGGGGCACGCTCATCCAGTTAGTATTTGCTATTGCACTTGCTGTTACCTTTGAAGCCGCTGTAATGCTGCTAAGAAAACGTCCGCCAGTGATGGCATTACGTGATTACAGCGCTGTTGTGACCGCTTGGCTACTCAGTGTCGCGATTCCCCCACACTCTCCGTGGTGGATTCTAGTTATAGGTATGTTCTTCGCTATTGTCATCGCTAAGCACCTATATGGCGGCCTTGGACAAAATCCATTTAATCCAGCGATGGTTGCTTACGTTGTTTTGCTGATCTCATTCCCAGTTCAAATGACCAGTTGGAATGCGCCGACCAGCTTAACCGCTGAAGCAACAAGCTTTGTTGACTCCTTCTTGATGATCTTTACGGGTTTCAATAATGAAGGTTTATCTCTACAACAAGCTCGTCTTGGTATTGATGGCACCACTATGGCGACGCCACTCGATGCCTTCAAAACCGCATTAACGGCAGGTAACACAGCTTCTGAAGCTCTGTCTCAACCTCAATTCAGCTGGTTAGCTGGCGTGGGTTGGGAATGGGTAAACCTTGCTTACCTTGTTGGTGGCCTAGTGTTGATTAAGCAACGTGTGATTCAATGGCATATTCCGGTAGCTTTCATCGGCAGCCTTGCGCTGTTTAGCCTGGTATTCTTAATCTTAACGCCAGGTGAAACCGCTTCGCCAACCATTCACCTATTGTCTGGCGCAACCATGCTTGGTGCATTCTTCATTGCAACCGATCCGGTTTCCGCCTCGACGACAGTGAAAGGTCGCTTAGTATTTGGTGCGCTGATCGGTGGTCTAGTCTTTATCATCCGCAGCTGGGGCGGCTTCCCTGATGGCGTAGCGTTTGCTGTATTGTTAGCCAACATGTGTGTTCCACTGATTGACTACTACACCAAACCTCGTACATACGGCCACTAAGGAAGCAGATGCTATGCTAAATGCAATTAAGAAAAACGGTCTTGTACTTGCGATTTTTGCCTGCGCTTCGACAGGTTTGGTGGCCGTTACTCACTACCTGACCAAAGATCAGATCAAACAGCAAGAACAGGCTCAGTTACTGTCTGTGCTTAACCAAGTGATCCCGCACAATCTTCATGACAACGAGCTGTTTTCAGCTTGTACTTTGGTGGAAGCTGAGGATCTTGGAACAGAACAAGCAATGCCAGCTTATATTGCTACACTCAACGGTGAACCTAGCGCGATTGCGATCGAAGCCATTGCTCCTGATGGCTACAATGGTGCAATAAAAGTAATTGTTGGGATGAAAATTGACGGTACCATTTTGGGTACACGTGTGCTTTCCCACAGGGAAACTCCGGGGTTAGGCGATAAGATAGACCTTCGAGTGAGTGATTGGATACTCTCTTTTGCAGGTAAACAAGTAACCGAGTCAAATCTTGATCGTTGGAAGGTTCGTAAAGATGGTGGTGATTTCGACCAGTTTACTGGCGCGACCATCACACCAAGAGCTGTCGTTAAGTCCGTCAAACAGGCGGTTCAATACGTTAACCAAAACAACCAAGCATTGCTTGCTCAACCTCTAAATTGTGGTGGTGAATAATGAGTGACCATAAAACACTGATTAAAAATGGCATGTGGGCCAACAACCCAGCTCTAGTTCAGCTTCTTGGGTTGTGTCCGCTGTTAGCTGTCTCTTCGACAGTGACGAACGCACTTGGCTTAGGTATTGCTACCTTGCTTGTATTGGTCGGTTCGAACGTTTCTGTCTCTTTGGTTCGCAACCATGTGCCAAAAGAAGTGCGTATTCCAGTATTCGTGATGATCATTGCATCACTGGTAACCTGTGTTCAACTACTGATGAATGCCTACGCATACGGGCTTTACCTATCTTTGGGTATCTTCATCCCACTGATCGTAACCAACTGTATCATCATTGGCAGAGCTGAAGCCTTCGCGTCTAAAAACGAAGTTTTACCTGCTGCTCAAGATGGTTTCTGGATGGGCCTTGGCATGACATCGGTACTGGTTGTATTGGGTGCGATGCGTGAGGTTATTGGTAACGGAACCCTATTTGATGGCGCAGACTTGCTCCTTGGTGACTGGGCTTCTGTGTTACGAATCCAGATATTCCAATTTGATAACAGCTTCTTGTTAGCCCTGCTTCCACCAGGTGCCTTTATTGGTGTTGGTTTCTTGATTGCTTTGAAAAACATCATCGACAACCAAGCTAAAGCTAGACAGCCCAAACAAGAAAAACCAGCTATTGAACGCGCTCGCGTTACCAATGCCTGATAAGTTACAGTTGCTTAAACCCTGCTGAGTAGCTCAACCGCTCAGCAGGTAAATAGATTAACCAAGTACACATAATAATGACGCTCATAAGAGCGCGTAACCGATGATAAAGCCTGAACCATTGCGGAACTTGTTATTTTAAAACGAGTAAGTTTGAAAGAACTTCGCTGGAACTCAAGCCCTAACTATTTGAAAGTAATGTCGCTATGAACAATGTAAAACGAGTAGAAATACTTGAGCGTTTAAGAGAAAACAATCCAAAGCCAGAAACTGAGCTTAACTGGAACAGCCCTTTCGAGTTGCTGATCGCCGTGCTCTTATCTGCGCAGGCAACCGATGTCAGCGTCAACAAAGCCACTGATAAGCTTTACCCTATGGCTAATACTCCACAGGCTATTTTCGACCTAGGTGTCGACGGCCTGAAAGAGTACATCAAAACCATCGGCCTGTTTAATTCAAAAGCTGAGAACACGATTAAAACGTGTCGTATGCTACTTGACCTACACAATGGTGAAGTTCCGGAAGATCGCGCGGCATTAGAAGCCCTTCCTGGCGTTGGCCGTAAGACTGCCAACGTAGTGTTGAACACCGCTTTCGGTTGGCCGACTATTGCCGTTGATACTCACATCTACCGCGTATCAAACCGCACTAAGTTAGCAATGGGTAAAACGGTCGACGATGTTGAAGCCAAGCTGCTCAAAGTTATTCCCAAAGAATTCAAACTGGATGTCCACCATTGGCTCATTCTTCATGGACGTTACACCTGTGTTGCGCGTAAACCACGCTGTGGCAGCTGTATCATTGAAGACCTATGTGAGTACTCTCCACCAAAAAAAACGTAAAGAGCTAACGTACGATAAAGATAGGGATTCCAGTTGGAATCCTTTTTTTTGCTTTACAAATATAAAAAAAGCACATATGGTGTAATTATGTGTAACTGATAACGAGCTTTGTAATGATTGGTTTAAGTGAAAGTATTCAAGTTAGGATATACAAAGATATAAATAACGCTTCTTTTCCCGTAGTTGTTCGGGGGAGTGGTCTACCTTGCTGCTTGCACCTTAACGCTTATCTCAATGGCAATCATAAGTCCCCATTTTCAAAGGGGAAATCAAAACAGTTACCATCATTCTACACTCGAAAGAAATATGCTTATGAGTTGAAGTTTTTGTACTGCTTCTTCATGCAAAAGAACATTGACCTTGTCGAGCGTGTAGCAAGTGGCTCTTTTCTATCTATCGAGGAAATAGACGGTTATATTCGTGCTTGTAAATTCTATGTGGACACTGAGGATGAGAGCGAAAGCGGCACTGTAGTTAGCCTTACCGATAAAAGAATTAGGGATGCAATCCATGCGACATCCAACAGTCAACCAGAAGTATCAGCGCATACTTTTCATCAACGCCTCAACCGTCTTAAAGCCTACATTGAATTTTTATATGTGTGCCATCACTACGATAAAGCTGAGACTGAACAGCAAATCTCCACGGATGACCAATTTAATAAATTCAAACTCTACATCAGTACAGCAATTTCTAGCTCCCGAAAAGACAATACCATCACAAAAGATCCCCTTGAATCGGTCATTCCATCCGATAAATTTTTTAATTTATTAGAGGTTATTCAAGAACGTTCTTCAAACAACCCCTTCAAGTCGAGCAAGCTTCGAAATCAAATTATCACCCAGATATTGATTGATACAGGTGTTCGTGTTGGGGCTGTCTTGAAATTGAAAGTGAGTGATTTAGTGGACGATTGGGACAATCCTAGGTTCCTGCTCACCCGAACCCCCGATGACCCTACGGACACAAGGCGTCTTCCCGCTGCAAACAAAACAAAAGCATTATCTGTTTCAATCTCTCACGATTTAATGAAGCTGATTAAGCTCTACATCGAAACAGTGCGCAAAAGTACACCAAACTCTCATGAACATGATTTCGTTTTCATCTCAGAAAAAGGAAGAACTATCGGAAAGCCAATGTCTTACAACGCAATTCACAAAGTCATTAAGACGATTGGAGATTGTGTTGGGATAGCACTACATCCACATCTACTTCGTCATAAGTGGAATGAAATCTTTGAAAACAAAGCCAAAGCCAAAGGGTTCTCACCGGATAAAATCGAAGACCTTCGCAAATATGCGATGGGTTGGGTAGAAGATTCAAAAATGGCATCAGTCTACAACGAGTTCCAGTTAGCCATGACGGTAGCTGAAATTTCATCCAAGAACTTGAGCCAATCCGTACCCAACCTGAGAGGTAGCAAATGAACAGCGCTGAACTTAAAAGCTTAAAAAAAAGCTATGAAGGTAAACGAACTTTTCAATCAAAAGAAACGGGTTACGAGTTTGATCTCTTTTCTGATGAATGGTTGCTTGGCTACAAGAAGCTGCTTAACCTTGGCTGGATGAATGCGTTAGATAGCGAAGCCTTTCTCGACCTACGACTGGCTATCGCGCACGCTGCCAAACATTATGCTTATTCAAGCATAAATGGGTATGTCAGCACCTTAAAAACCATTTGCGATTACTTAGAGCCAACGACTTTTGAGGCGTGGTGGTTAACACTCACGGACTATAAAAAGAAAGTAAAAAATACCCTATACGCATTTAACAAACGAAGTCATGAGTACAGCAGCAATCTTCTTACTCCGCTCTATGACCTCGTTAAGAATGAGAATTTAGGCAGACAAGATGGCTCAAAAAATATCCTTGATGAAACAACGGGGGCTTACAGTGAAATCGAACGTGATAACCTTCTTGAATCACTAAGAATTGAAACCCTCCATGCACTCAGCAGTGAGATTGCAACAGCAAAGCCTTTCACTCGCCTAAGAAACGTTCTGGCTTGTCAGTTGATGGTGGCCATTGTCAGAAGACCTACGCAACTGGTTAAAATTAAATGGTGTGACCTTTTGCGTGTGGGTCAAACATTTAAGTCGCACAAAGAAAGCAACCGTGATTGGCAGCCTTTAACACAGCATCATTTTTCTGATGTAGAGCAATTGCACCTACGAACCTTCAAAGGTAAAAATGGAGCGTTTAGAGTCGATGCCGAGTCACGTTCTCATCGCCTGGAGCCAAATCTGTCTGAATTGTTGCTTCAGTATTACCAAATGTACGAAACCTTCCTCTGCGCTTCATTGAGCAAGAGCGGCGTTGTCCTCTCTGAGAGTGAAACAAAAGAGCTGATGCAACGACTTCCCTTGTTTCCAGACCAAAGCTTATTCTCGGTAGGATTTGATACCAAGGAGAGTCTCTTTCAATCCGTGAGCGATACATCAGAGGCTTTCCACCTATCTTCGGTTGCTCTTGCCCATAATATAGCTTACCTCTTCAATAAAAAATTAAGTATTAAAAGTGACCGAATAGCGCATAAGCCCCTTGCATTTAAAAACAATCGCTGGCGTCATACCCAGTTAACCCTCGCCGCTTGGATGGGGTTAAGCCCTGCGCAAGTTGCTGCCATTACAGGTGTCACGGTAGAGGCAATACAAGATTACCTTGATTTAAAAGCGCCTGAACGAGTCAAAATTGACGAAGCCTTTGCGGGTAACAGTGTCATCCAACGTTTTGATAGCGTATCTTCGAAAGAATTACAGCAACACGCTGACTTTAAAGTGAAAAGCCCATTTAATGAAGAGATGGGGCACAAGCTTAACCCAGCCAACTGCTCAAGCTGTCAATCAAAGGGAGCCGCCCCAATGGGGTGCTATCCCTGTGATAACTTTCGACCTTTGGAAACCACAAACCATCAGCAATATTTAGATAAGGCAGAGCGTAAACTGGCGATTAATAGTCAATCAGGCCACCCCGCTACGGTTAAACGACTGCAAACCATTATTCTCTATATCAAAGTGACAATTATGCTGTGCGAAGAACGAAAAACCATGAAGGTGGGAGAGTGCAAATGAGTCAGATTAACCGCTATATTGATAATCAACACACTTACATCGCCAAAAAGAAAGCGCAGCCTCTGATTGGATTTACCAACGCTCAAGGTGAGCCTGCATCATGGGAGGATATTGCTGTCACGTTTACCGACAGTGACGACAGAACCCAGAATATTTTGTTTTGTAATCTAAATAGAAAGATGCCAAAAGTGGGAACACACTTCACGGATGAGGATCGATTAGCACCTGAAATGTATGACTTATTATTTACCTATGCACTTGATATATTGAAAGAAAACACATCTACAGTCAATAAAACAGCAAAAATCACAGCCGCAAGAGTCTTCCTTTGCCACCTAAATGAGAATATCGCGACCGCCACCCTTGAAAGGATTCAATCTGCCATCAACCTGATGACATACAGCACTAACTTAACAGCTTTTATCAACTGGCTTCGTCAACATAAAATGCTCGCGAAAAGCTGTCAGCCCGACATCAATACTAACGCTGAAACACTTCGCTCTAAAAGTGGCGATGATGCATTGCAAGCGGAACAAAACAAGCTTCCGTCGGAAAACGCATTACTGGCGCTCGGGGCTATCTTCTATGATGTTATTCCAGCCTATCAGGATGGTGACAAGGAAGGTGCTGAGGCTTGGCAACCCCTTTTATTACCAATGCAAAAGCAGCGAGACAGCTTTAGTTGCACCATGGCAGCACTTGGCATGGCTTCACCCAATCGAATTGGCGCAGAGCAAGTGCTTTTAACAGTGCAACGCATAAAGCCTCATACACAAGTTGTCGATGGCAAGAAAAAAACGGTGCATTACCTCAACTGGCGAGGCTCGAAGGGGTACAAGGATAATGCCAACCACATTAATGCAGAAATGGTCGATAGCTTAGACAGAGCGTTGCACTACACTATTCTCGCTACAGAGCCTGCAAGAGCGCTGGCTCGGTTCTATCGAAAGCCGAACCGCCCTCTGAAAGAAGTGCTCGGTGAATTCAAGCCCAGTGATGAGAATATTGCCCTGCTTAAGCCTTCCATGAGCAAGTCAACCAACCTATTACACCTTGGTTTGCTGCTGGGCTTTTTTGACGGTAGTGACAAATGTGCTCGCGTCACGGCTGATACGAAGGGGGCAATAGATAGAACATATAAACCGCATCATCCAAAGTTCATCAAGCCCATTGCACAGCTCGAAGCCTTCGACACACTGGTGTTTAAAAGTAATTGCCCTTACTCTCAAGCCCTTACAGGATGTAATTTTACAATGCAGCGTCAATACGATAAGTACACAGCAGGCAAGCAAGAACTCACCGTGGCAGAATTTCAGAATCACACCATCGAGATGAATCAATCTCACCTAAAAGGTTACAATAAAAACCAAACTAGGTATGTCAATTTTGAGAACTCACTATTTGCCTACACACAAAAGCAGCTTGGCGGCAAAGCGGCACACCCTTTCTTTTTAGTGCCTATCAGTTCGCTAAGTGGCCTCTTTTCTAGTGACCTAATAAAAGTCAACAAAAATCGGCTTACGCTCTTTGAGCGACACGGCTTCTCATCCAACTTTTTGCTCAAGCCGCACCAACTGCGTCATTGGCAAAATGATCTTCTGGCTAAAAAAGGACTGCCTCACCACCTTATTTCTATGTTGTCAGGCCGAAAAAGCGCCGAGCAAACACTGACCTATATCCATACCACTGACGCTCAGAACGCTTCTGTCATTGGGGACATCTCTTACTCTAATGAACCAGAAAGCGAGATCGAAAATAAGCTAAAGCTTCGTATTGCGACCATGGATCAATTTAATAAGGCAATCGACAATGAAACACCGACTTTTGTCCATGAAACAGGCTTTTGCGATCAAAACCTTGCCCTCTCACCCTGTACTTATATGTCGGAGTTTGAGACGCAATGTGCGTTATGCTCATCTTCTTGTCATGTAACCCATGATAGGGAGGCAATAGACTTACTCCAAAAGGATTTGAAAGTGCAAACGCACAACTTGGAGAGGATTCAAGCGTCTATCAACTTTGAAACAAGTGAAGGGCAGCACAAGTGGTACAAAACCTATTATCGCAATACTTGCATGCTAAAAAAACTCATTGAAGTGCTGTCCGATGAGGCAATAGAAGAAGGTCGTATGGTGCGCTTGCTAGCTCGCTCAAACAGCATAAGAATCACTAACTTAGAGACCCAAACGGTGGAAGAGCAAAAGTTAGCGTTGCCTGATGCCGAGCAAGCCCTGCAAGCTGCTATTGAGGCAAAAAACGACAAAAACCAAGATGAAGCAACGGATAATTTCTTAGGCTTTCTGGACTCACTCTAGGGTAAACAATATGGCACTTAAATCACTAGAAACCGACCAACAAATTTCCATACAGGCCCTTATTCGAAGCTGGGAAGGCAAGTTAACATGGGATTTATTAGTCACAAAAGTAGAATCCAGCTTAGGTATTGCAACCACGAGGCAAACGCTCGACAAGTACGCCAATATCAAGCACGAGTACAAACAGAAAAAGCAAGCCTTAAGGGGCAAGCCTGTTTCGCCTGAAAACAAGGAATTGCTTACTTACTTGCAAAAAGACGTGGATTTAGCAGAAAAGGTGATACAGCTGGAAGCGCAACTTACGGTCGCACAGTCAGAGATTGGTAAGCTTCAGGCTTTCATTCAAAAGTTATCCAGCATAGGCAAAACTAACCCAAGTGTCATGGATGTGTTTCAAAAGACCTTACAAGACGTTGAGCGCAGCAATAAGTAGAAATAGAGCTAAACCTCGAATTACGATATAGCGAGAGATAACATGGCAAGTGGTCAGCAGAAAGCACAGCAAAACTTGGAAGCATTTGAAGTGTGGAAAGCCACACAGACGGACGATGACTTTAAGCAAATCATGTTCCGAGGTCAGCTTAATCGAAACGAGGTGGCAAAGGGCATCGGCTGTGGAAAATCGGCGTTAAACCAAAACCCTGCCCTCAAAGAAGCGCTCAAAGCCTTAGAAGATAAACTGCGCGGCAAAGGTGTCCTGCCACCGTTGAGCGACGCTGCCAACAAAAATGAGGGCAAACCTCAAGCCTACGACAACACAGCAAATCGAAAGCTGCTCGATTCAAAACGGGTGTCGTCATTAGAAGCTGAGAACATTGAATTGAAAGCCAAGGTCAAGGAGCTTGAAAAGCGACTTGAGCGCTTTGGTGAGCTATCTGAAACTTTATCCGAAATGGGGTTGATGCCACGATGAATAGCGCTTTGCATGAAGACCAAATGCGTGTCACCAGTATCCCTTATCGCTCGAACAAGATGGTGATATTCAGCGGTGTACCGCTGGCGAAAGACTCTTACAAAACTAATAGTGGGAAGTATTACGTCACTATCAAAGCCGACCCCGATAGTATCCCTGTGCTTCCAACGCTGGGTCAGCACTGGTCAGTCAAAGGCGCTCGCCAGATAAAAAATATGGAGATGGGTGATTATGTCATGCAGCAGCACACGTATGAATCACCCAAGCATGTTGAATGCATGCTGCCCGAAACTGGCGAACAACTCATTCGTTTTATCGCAAGAGAAACTGACTTTAAAGGTATTGGTGAAAGCAAAGCTAGGGCGCTCTGGCAGCTCTTAGGTAAAGACTTCCATGCCACACTGCAAAATGACATCCCAGACTCTAGAAAGCGTCTAACATCGATTCTGAGTGACGATTCAGTGGAAGCGCTCTTTAAGGGGTACGCCAAATATAAAAATCTGGCACATTGCAACTGGATGAGTGAGCAAAACATCCCCGCCAGTGTGCAGCAACGGCTGCTCAAGCATCACGGTGAAGCCTCTATAGAGGTAATTAAGGATAATCCTTATGCTTTGATGGGCTTTGGTCTTTCGTTCAGTGCCATTGAAGATATTATCAAGGCAACGGATTTTAAGAGCGATGTTGCGAAGGATGACCCAAGAAGGCTCAGCGCGGCTCTGGAAATGGCGATTCGCAAGGAGATTGAAAAAGGTCACACCTATACCACTCATGCCAATGTGCGCCCTTACCTCAACAAACTATTGAAAGACAAAACACTGGTCACTCAGTCGTTCCAATCCGGCCATGATAAAGCTCAGTATATTTTAAATCCCGACACAGGAGCCTACCACCCAACGGCGCAACTTCTGATGGAAAGTGTCGTTGCCAAACGGCTTAATGCACTGACTAAGCGAAATGACTTATTTGATGAAAACGCCAATGCTGCCTATTGCTCTGCGGCTGCGGAACTGCCCTATGACTTAACCTCCAAGCAAATCGAGGCCGCAATAACATGCCTGGACAACTCTGTAAGCTGCATTACTGGCGGTGCTGGGACTGGCAAGACAACGGTACTTAGAACGGCTCTCAGGGCTTACCGTCAACTCGGCTTTGAGATACACGCGGTTGCGCTCAGTGGTCGCGCTGCAATGAGGCTACATGAGTCAATCGGCTTTATCACTTCAACTATTGCTAAGTTACTTCGTAAGGAACCGATTGAGCCAAGTGTTGAGCAGCCGAATCATCTACTGGTGATTGATGAAGCGAGCATGATTGACTTGCCGACGATGTATCGCCTTGTGAATCACATTCATCCCTCTGTACGATTGATATTCACTGGCGACCCGGACCAACTACCACCGATCGGCTGTGGTAAGGTACTGGCAGATATCGTTAAAGCAAAAACGGTGGCTAATACGATGCTGGATATCGTCAAGAGACAGGAAGGTTCAACGGGTATCCCTGAATACTCAATGCTCATCAATCAAGGTGTGATACCTGATCAATTAAGCACGGGGACAATACACTTTCACGAAACCAGCACAACAGACATTGCCAAAGTCTGTTGTGAGCTTTACCAAGAGTCCCCTGAAAGCAGTCGTGTCATGGCTCCAACCAAGGCGCTCGTATCAGAAATTAATAAACTCACCCAACAAGCGGTCAATCCAAACAGCGATAGCCTTGAATTCGAAATCAATGGCGACAAGTTCTTTCTACCACTTAGCTTGAATGATGCGGTTTTATTCACGCAGAATCATTACGAGAAAGGCATTCAGAACGGCTCTCTTGGCACTCTAACCAGCGTCAAGCCTTCTGGTGACAGTTACGGTGAAGTAACACTGGATACGGGTGAAAAGGTCGAGGTAACACAAACCGTTCTAGACTGCATGGAGTTGGGTTATGCAATCACCTTGCACAAAGCTCAAGGATCACAGTTCCCGCGCATCATTATCGCCCTGCAAAAAGGAAGAATAGTTGATAGAGCTTGGCTCTATACTGCAATTACGAGGGCTGAAAGTGAAATTCATATTGTCGGTAGTAGCAAGGAAATGAAGCAGATTACCGAAGCACTTAGCCACTCTCATAAGAGGAACAGTTACCTGGAAAAGCTGTTGCAGTAGTATTTTGTTGCAGTAGGTATTTGTGATTACCGAGGGAGGTTGACGGTCTAAATACCGAAGGATTCTGTCGCTGCTCTATTCATAGTAGTCCACTATTGCAGATTAGTTTCTATTCGATAATTGATTCCTCGGCACGTGCCTCCCGTAACTCTCTTGTATTCAGCTTTTCTTCAAGCCAGATGTTCCTTACTGTTGAGTGACTAATCGAGATGTTAAAACGCTTTCTCATCTCACCACTTATCCTAATAGAGGTTAGGTGAGGCGATTTGAGTGTTAATGAGATGACGATATTTCGAGTCTTTTCATCGATGCGATTATTGTTGTGTGATTGACCATACAGACGTTTCAAAGCAAGTGGGCCATGGGCTTCAAGCAATTGACGGTTGTTGTGAATGCTTTTGACAGAACAACCGCTTTGTCGGGCCGCTTCTCTAACATTCCCTAACTCATTGGCAAGCTCTATAGCCTCGATCTTTTTCTGAACCTCTTCTCCGTATTCTTTCCTAGAGCTAGGCTCAGTAAGCTCTTTAATCGATAACTCTCGGTCAGCAAAGTAAGCCGTAAAACCACCATCAAGTTGCTTACGTAATTCGACTTGTTGACTCACGATAGAGTGCCGTAATGGGGAGGTGATTTGATACATTGCGTTGGCGTAACTGAAGGTATGATCTCGACGGATTTTTCGATATTCTTTTTGAATACATATCGCGTCAATGTTGAGGTACTTCGGAACGGGTGTATGCTCAGAGCGCATTAATTTGGCGTTGACTGTGAGGGTCGTTGCCCAATACTCAGGGATGAAGGTATTTTGTAGGTAGTTATTTGCACTGATCATATCAGTAACCCCAGCCAGCCTTAACTCAGGGACTAGACGATCTTGGAACGTATCAAAGGCACGTTCGATGCGACCCTTGCCTTGAGGCGAATTGGCAAAAATAATTTCTATACCCAGCTCTTCACAGGCTCGTTGCATCTGGGAGAAGTGGCAACGTTTTGGTCCACCGAAGATGCCAGCTCTATCGACATACAGAGTCTTAAAAAGACCTTTTTTCTTGATATAAGTTTTCATTACTTTGAGGCATCCTTCGGTGGTTTCTGAAGGAAAAAACTCCGCATGAACCTCACTGGTTGCATCATCAATCATGGCGATAAGACAGGATTTTTTATCACCGAACCAAAGGTGCGGACTGCCGTCCATTTGCAGCATTAAGCCTTCGGCTTCCATACGCTCACGTCGTCTTCTTACCTTAGAACGTCGATGTTTGGCTCGTTTTACATGATGGATTTCATGTGCCCAGGTACGAAGCGTCTCCCGTTTTACTTTGATACCTTCAAATACCTCTAACATATCGGCGAGATGAAGCATGTTAAAGTCGTAATACTTGGTCTTTATAAGAGCTTGAACTTGTTGCTTTAAGGTAATGGGGATTTTATTAGCGGGTGCCCTTCCTGTGTTGCCATGAACCACAAATCGGATACCATCAGAGCGATATCGCCTGAGATAACGTTCGATGGTTCTGCGAGACTTCTTGAGGAGCTTAGAGGCATTAGTAATTGAGATTTTACCGAGAGCAACTTTTGCGATGATATCCACGGTAAGCTGAGATTGAGTATCCATAACGATCATCCTATACACCCCTGACTAATTCGTAGCACTAGTCAAAGGATTACGTAAAAATAGAGACCGTCAATTTCCCTCGGTAATTAAGCGAATGACAAAGTCGCTTGGTAGTTACGATACGACAGAATCGCTTGGTGATCACATTGTTGCAGTAGGTATTTAAAACTCGTTTATGCCCCTTTATGCGTTAGTGCTTTTACTCATTCATATCTAGTTAACGTAAATTTACACTACAAAAAGTTATGCGAATTTCGCTCACTTAGAAATTATGCCCATCTTAGCCGACTAATTCCTTTGAATTGGTGATAAGGTATTGATTTGTGAACAAGTGAGTGAAAGACGGCTATTGACCGTCATAATTAGCATTATGAGGCAATTGGAGTATCGAGTATGTATAAGAATATCCCGAGTCTACCAATAGCAGAGGGGAACGCACTAGGCATTGTTTTAGATGGTTGTATTCAGCAGTACGACAAAGTTTTTGACACTGCGCCATTCAAATCATTTGCTGTGTATTCGGATTACTCAGGAAAGACTAATGGTAAATATCATATTTATAGTTTTCTCTTCACTCCCTTGGACTTTGTAGGGAACTACTATGCAGCAGTAGAAAAGTCACGCATGGTACGAGGTTTAAACCGTGGTGAGTTATCGTTCAAAAAAATGGGTCATAACCCTAAAATGCTTGCAGTAGCTCAGGACGCCTTGCGTCACTCTAATAATTTGTTGCCAGGTTTGCTTGTGAATGTAGTAGTAGATAAAAAGATAAACACGCTATTTTCAGAAGACCAAAGGGGAAGCAAAAACTACTTGAAGCAATCGCTAGAGGATGGTGGTTTTCTTCATTTACCTAAACAGAGTATTGAAACAGCGCTGCGTATTGCCCACATATTTTCTTTTTTGACGGCATCGGTGTTACCAAGCGATAAGCCGATTTTTTGGATGTCAGACAATGAGGATGATTTCTATCCCTCAGGAAATGAAAAAATCCGAAAGGACTTTCTAAAGTTGTTAGATAGGGTGTTACCACTCTATATGTCTAGTGGATACGATTTTATTAATTTCTGTACTCAAGGTGCTGTAGATGTTAAATGGCATCGTGAATTGGTTAGTCTAGTTGACCTTAGTGCTGCGGGACTGAATGATATAATGACTAGCAATGTACTAAAACAACCAATAACAGCTAAGTCAGAGGTAATCGGCAAGTGGCTTTCATTAGAGCAAGGACTTAGTTTACAAAAAATGAACCTTTATATATCTATGTCTGACAGTGGTATCCATAGTGGCAAGGTTGATATTGGGTTTAATGGTGATAAATCAGATATGGTGAAACTTGCATTATAAGAAAGCGTTAAGACAGGTTCCCAACGCATGGCGGCTTCAGTTCAAGCCTTGGGGTTAAGTCCATATAGCACAATGGCTTTGATGAAGGGCTATTTTTTCGTCTAAGTTTGTTTCAGCCTACATTGTTTGATGTTAACTTTATGAAAATGATAACAAACAATTACTACATGGAAGATAAATGTACATTCGTACAGTCGAAATTGAAAACTATCGAGCCTTCAAAAACTTCGAGATCAAATTTTCACCACTAAGCGTAATTATTGGTGAAAACGAAGCAGGTAAAACTAACCTATTCGATGCTCTTGCCTTGCCACTTAACAACAATGACATTAGCTTCAATAAGAAACGGCTCTCGGTATCGGATATCAACCGCGAAGCAATTAAAGAGTTTTACCAAGCGATCATCAACGGTAACGACGAAGATGAGATCAAGCTTCTGATTCCTAAGGTTCGAGTTGAGGTCGAGTTTACTGAGCCAAAGAACATTATTGAAGAAGGCGTTATTGGCAAGTGGATAATCGGAGAAGAAGCCGACGATAGCTACAAGATTCGTTACGACTTCAAGCCCAAAGATACAGAGCAATTTGTTAAGGCTGCCAAGGAGCTACTTGACGGTATCGGGGACATAAAAGATACACGCTGGTTCAACCTGCCAATTGAGCTGTACGATTACGACATAACACAAAGCAACAATGGGTTAAGGGTTAGCTATTCTGATTTAAGACTTATAGGCATCAACTCGATCAACGCTGAGCGTGATGACTTTGCCGAAAGTAACACTCAGAAATCAAACGACATCCTGACCAAGATGTTGATTTCAGCTCTCGAAGATTCCGACAAAGCCAAGATTAACAGCGCATACACTTCTTTTTTCGATGCAATCGAAAACACCGAGACATTCACAAAAATCGTTACACCTGATCCAGACTTCGAGAACTTCTTCGACGAGGTTGTTGATAAGCTTGAATGTATCCCGAACCTGCCTAATTTAAAAAGCATCCTATCCAACATTACTCTGAAGTCGGGTGAAAGCTATCTGTATCAGCGTGGTCTTGGATATCGTAACCTCGTGTACATCTACCTATTATTTGAGTTCTTTAGCGGCAACAAGAATGCACTCAACCTATGCTGTATCGAAGAACCTGAAGCACACCTCAGCGTCAACAACCTCCGCTTCGCAACTGACTTTATATACAAAAGCACACAAAAAGGCGGCTCGTCTCTACAAACGCTAATTAGCTCCCATAGTCCACTGGTCATCAATAAACTTGAGCTAACCAACGTGATCGTCCTATCTGGAAATAATGCGATCCACCTAATTGATAGTAAGAAACATCTTACTAACTACCTTCGTAAGCGACCAAACTTCGACATTCTAAAATTACTGCTGAGCAATAAGACCGTTCTCGTTGAAGGCACTACGGAAGAGATGCTGATTAACGCTATCCTCTATCGCAATAACGAAAATGTTAGCAGTCTTGAAGTTATATCTATTGAGCAAACGGGCTTTACAACTTTCATGGACGTTTGGCTACAAGTCAACAAAGGCAATACTAAGAAGAAGTTAAGCATAATTCGAGATTATGATGACAATGACTCAACCAAAGATAAGCATCAAAAGTATGATACTGATAACGACAATATTCGAGTAAGAACCACTACCAAATATACGCTCGAAGATGATCTTGCGGAGGCTGATGGAAACCTTGGCCGCCTGAACGCACTTTTCAAGAAGAAGTGCAAAACCTCTAGTGATATGGCTGAGTACCTGAAGAAAAGCAAAGCTGAAAGGATGCTCAGGATAGCTGACTCCATCTTAGATGAAGAGAACAAAGATCCGATCTCGTTACCCAAACACATTCAAGAAGCCTTGGATTTCATGAAATGATTGAGATTCAGATAGCTGGAGCTGGCGCAGGTAAGACTCATAGTCTGGCTGAGAAGATCATTGCGCACTACGACTCAACATCGCATAAGAAAATCTTTGCGATTACTTATACCAACAATGCCACGCAGAACATTTCTCAGGCGATTATCAGACAATTAGGATACTTGCCAGACAATATCGTAGTTTGCACAGTTCACACGTTTCTATTGAATGAGGTCATTTACCCTTACTCTCCTTTTGTTTTAAATGAAGTACACACTACCTCTTCACAATGCAAAACGTTTTCAAACTTTCCTGCTGGAAAGTCTGCTGAGAAAAAACAAAGAGAAGCCAAGAGCACCATTTCAAGGCTAAAGAAAATTGGGGTAATACATGTCGATGAAACATATTCTGCTGCATGGAGAGTTGTCGATGAAAACTATTCAAAACACAACAGCCAGAAGAAGAAATCTAAAGTTAGGAAAGTTCATAAACTCCTAAGCAGTGCGATTGACAAGATTTTCCTTGATGAAGCTCAGGATCTAGACGAAACCGCTCTTAAAGCTTTTCAAAAAATCGGCGAGAACTCTGCTGATATTTACATGGTAGGCGATCCCAAGCAAGCAATTGATTATCCGAAAGATTTCAAAGGTTGGTTAGCAAAAAACAAAGCCAACAAAAAAGTAAAAGTGCTGCCGAACATCACGACATCTCGTAGAGTTCCACAGAGGATTCTTGATCTATCAAATACCTTCTGCCCCAAAGGGCAAGAGCAGATGAGCTTGTCTGAAGTCGAAGGACGCCTCACATTCATCACTACAGAAGATGACCATTATGACACTGTACTTAGCCATCACATTGAGAGTGGGAGTTTAGTTAGCATCTTCAGAAAAGAAGGTAACTACTCAACTAAACAAGCAGGATCACTACCCGAATTTGACCCTGAGGTAGAAGAGCTACTTACAGTAAAATTCCCCGAATACGAAGAAGGGGTGGTCATATATTCATTACAGCGTTTCTTTGCATCTTTGCTGTCCAAAAATGACAACAACAGTTCCATACGTAAATTTCTTGCCAAGCTCGAAATCCCGTATGAAAAAGAGTTGTTTAAAAATCTTTGTCGAACTGCTGAGCAATATAGTTCATCCAAGGACAACTCGGCTAAGTACACAATAAGCAGCATCCAGCGCACTAAGGGCTTAGAGTCTAAGGTCTGTGTATTAGTCTTAACACCAGCGATTTTCAAATGCTTAATGCAAGATGCTGTAACCAAGTTCAACAAGACTTGGAATATAGTTTACGTTGCATTAACGAGGGCTGAGTCAGAGCTTGTTGTTGCAGTAGACATGGATTTACTTGGCAACAAATACAACCACGATGACATTGTTAAAAGCCTTGAATCTATTGGGTTTGAAGTGTTAAACCCAAATCATCCAAACCACAAAACAAAGAAAAAATTAGAGTGAACATAGTATTAACCAAAGATAATTGCCAAAAATCTGCTTTGTCCAGATTTTCCATACCTTTAGTTATTCATGAATTGCTAATTTAGGGAGGTCTCTAATACAGAATTGTCCAAAATTTAGCTAAACGACGCAACATTTCATGCAGAAAGATCTACGTAAAGATTAATTCTATCTATAATTGCTCGATTAGCGTGCCAATCAATGTCTAGTTCATTCTCAGGGTTACCCTTTCAGCTTATATGAACAGGAGCCATCCATCCCTTTACGGTAAGTAGAACACCCCCAGAAGTCGCTGTATTTTCCTTTCCAGAGCTTCATTTCACTGCCACAATTCTGACACAATGGACGCTCATCACTACAGCTTTCATCTATACATACTTGAAGACCACTTTTGATATCTCGACTCATTGGGCTTCCACACTTGATGCAAGGTGTCTCTTTGTTTTTGCATCTAGGGTAGAGAGAACAAGACATAAATTTGCCATATTGCCCTACTTTCAACCTTAATGTGCCCTCACCGCATTGGTGACATGAAATCTTTTCAGCTTGCTGCTGAATAAGTGAAGCATCAAATTCATTAGTTTCCACTGGATATCTTTCTTGAACCAACTCTGTTACAAACTCACTAGCATCCATCATATCAACGAGTAGATAAGCACGGTGTTTTGCTCGGGTTAGAGCAACATAGAACAAACGACGCTCTTCGGCATGTTCAAACTTATCTCCTTGCGGTAACAGTGCATCCATAAGCGGTGGGGTTTGTTTTTGAGATGGAAATCCATGCTTTCCCGAGCTCAACCCCATTACTATGACATATTCGGCTTCTTTTCCTTTTGAAGCATGGAACGATTGGTTTTCAATTTCCAAAGTAGGAAATTTATGTTTTAGGGTTCTTAATTGATGCAAATCAGGAAGTTGATACCAGTAACGAGCAAGAAAATAGACCTTATTCTTACTCGCCTTCTTGGACGCCAGTACTTGGTTTGATATTGAAGAAAGCGTCTTTTCTAGCGCAGATAATCCAACCTCATCACTGCCTTGGCGAACAATACTTACCGCAGGAGTATTCACATGGACTAGTGAGTTGATCTTTTTGTTCAACTGAACTGGGTTTTGAGTGACGAATCGAGTCGCTACGTCCCCAATAGAGTTGTTAAATCTAAACGTCATATCCAGCGTAGTTTCAGAAGTTGAACCGAAGTAGTTGGAAAACTCTGTAGTAAGTCGTACATCGGCTCCGCTAAAGCGGTATATTGCTTGCCAATCATCACCAACACAAAACAATGATGAACCAAGGTAACTATCACGTAGTGCCTTAACAAGCCTAGCCCTCGGTTCTGAAATATCTTGGAATTCATCTACCAGCAGGTACTTCCAAGGAGACAGGAATTGACCTGTTTGAACATACTGTAAAGCTTTACCGATCATATCGTTAAAATCTATGACTTGATGGTCTCGAAGGTACTTTTCATAGTTGTGATATAACGGCATTAATAGTTCGAGTGCTTTAGCTGTTTGTCTAGAATCTATCGACTCTTTGATGATTTTGTTTATACCATCTTCATCCAGACACGCTGCTTTGTACATATCAACTAACGCTCCAAGCAGTTTCGCTAATTCTGTCACTTGACCTAGCTGCTCCAAGTTAGCTAACAGAGCGTTATCAGATACAGGTTGTGTTTCTACGCCGCGCTTAATCAGTTCTTTTTCTAGCGCGGTAAGTAGTTTTCCGTTTTTATGTTGATGGTAGAACACCTCCACATAACCCGTCTGATATTTCTTGTGGGTTTCCCGTTTCCACTTGATACTTGCGTGATAACTCTCCTTATCAACATAAGGGGCCGTGTTTCCGTTTTCATCGGTGCCATAATATTCGATGTAAATATCATAATCAGGAAGGTAGAAATCTGGTTCATACTGACGATATTCACTGGTTGCAACATCAAATCGATATTTAGCTTCATATTCATAGTTGATGCCCTTACGCAACAACCAGTTCGCAATCACTAGCTCACCATAGCTTTTAACTTGCTCTCCCCTCATTGAGCGGATGTCGTTATCATTTAGATACTTAAGATGTGCTCCTTGAGATTCAAAATCCCAAGGGTTTTTATCGACGTAGTAATATGAACTGAAATAATCGAGTAAGTTTTTTTTGTAGAGACTATCGAGCATCAATTTCTCGATTTCATCATTCATCCATTTGGCTTTAACTTTGGCACTATCTTCGAGCTTGGACAAGCTCGGTGCTTTACCCTCAACAGCAGAGATAATCTTCACGCCTAGACTGTGAAATGTACTCGCTTTCACATCATCGAAGCCTAATTTATCCTTGATTCTTTCATCCATCTCCTGGGCGGCAATACGTCCATAAGCAAGCAACAAAATATCATTTGATCTAGCTTGGCCGCTGTTAACTAGATAACCTGTTCTTCCGACCATGACACTTGTTTTACCCGTGCCAGCACCAGCAAGTAGAAGGTTATTGTCGTTATCAGTCACACAAGCAATTCTCTGCTTATTTGTCAGAGGATTCGATTCAACACCATCAAAGAACGATTCAAATTGAGCAAGTTGTTTTGCGACATAACGATTGCGTATCTTATCTATATCCGAAGCATCCCAGTTTTGGATGTTAGTAAGTTGTGATGCCGTTTTCTTTGCCAGTTCTGAAAGACCTTGTACCTTTTTCCAGCCTTTCCAACGCTTTATTTCAAGACTCACAACCGACTGAATTTGTTCAATTGAAGAATCTCTAAGGAAACTAGATGTACATTTTTTGTAGGCATCATTTAGGAAGTCTTGCAAGCGCTCCGCACTTTGATTTGCCCACAATGGAAACAGTTCTTTTGAATACTGATAAGGAGTTAGATAGCCCAGCATTCGATAGCGATATGTTTGACCGCGTGATAGCAAAGCCAAACACCCGCCGTCTATTGAAAGAGTGAGATGCGGTGGACAATCGAGGTGATGCCAATCAAAACGCACTTCATTCCCTCTTTCAATAACACGAATTCCATTGTCATCTACTATAACCTCGATCTCTTTGTTAAAGAGACGGGCAATTGGGTTAGAAGTAAGAGTCCACAAAATCATTGTACGCAGCCAGTTTAAAGTTGATGTATTTCGAAAGTTGCAACCATTGTACGGTAATTGTTGATGAGTTGTCTTTGAGCGTGGTTAAGCACTGAATTGATTTTAAGGTTGGCTGAGGACTACTTTATTAAACTAGATTCATCACTATGGCTAACCGTGTAATGGTTGAGTTAAGATGGTCATTTATTATACGGCGCTCATATGCTGGGGTTTGTCACAGTTCGATAAAGAGGCCTGCTTCACCGAGGATCGTGACACACGAGAGCAAGCAGATGACCTCTAGAACACCTATGCCCCAAGACGAGCTACAACCGCGCTATGTACTAATGAAAGTAAGTTGATTCTTCACTATTAAATCTAATATCAAGGCCCTAAACTGCAAGGCCAGATTTGACGTGCCACGACGGTCATACTGTAATGCTGTTAAGTTCTTATTATCCAATCATTGTCATAGTAAATATATTCATCTTCTTTAGTATGTGTCGACTAAGTTATTAAAAAGTTGGTGGTTTACAGATGGCAGGTGGCGATATTAATTTTGATTGGAAAGAACCCGTACTAGGTGAAGACAGTGAAGGAAATCCAATAGAGCTTTTCCCTATAGATACGTTACACAGAGGTAAGTACGCTAAATTTCTACATGGCTACCTTGTCGATAACTCATCACAGAATGGTTACGTTCTTAATCTGAACGCACAGTGGGGAGCAGGAAAGACCTATTTCATCAATCGTTGGATAGATAGCATCAAAGAAAAGCATCCTGTTGTGTATGTCGATGCATGGAAGCAGGACTATTCAGACGACCCTATGTTGACGGTTATCTCGTCTATTATTAACGCTCTTGAAGTACACCTACCTGATGGGAATCAGAAGGCGATAGCGCTGAAAAATAAAGCTACTCGTTTCTTTAAGGCTGCAGCACCACTACTAGCTAAAGGCTTAATTAAGAAAGCTACGGGTATGAACATCGACGAGATTAACCCAAAGGATGACAACGACTCGTTGAACACAGACCTATATAACTTGAGCGGTGAAGCTGGTGCGGCACTAGCCAAGTGTTTAGTTGATGACCACAACGAGAAGTTAAAGACCGTCGAATATCTTCGTGAAGACATCAAATCTCTAATTAAAGCTATCGACCCAAAGAAGAACCTACAGATACCTGCGTTTGTATTTATCGATGAGTTAGACCGCTGCCGCCCAAGTTACGCTGTCGAGATGCTAGAGGTAATTAAGCACTTCTTTGAGCTGGAGGATATTGTTTTTGTTGTGGCGACGGATACTGCGCAACTACAACACGCGGTTAAGGCTGTTTACGGTGAAGGATTCGATGCGCAAACATACCTCGGACGATTTTTTCGTCGACGCTACTCTCTACCGATTTCTAAGTCGAGATATGAGTTTGTTAAGAATATGATTGGTGAGGATTATGCGATAAAACCTAGTTGGAATAGCTATGCCCCTGCTATTGAGGTGGGCGGAAACTTATGGAATCTAATATCCATAGTTGCGGGTAGATTTAACTTGTCTTTAAGAGATACAGAACAGTTAGCTGATAAGTTTTTAGCGGTACTTAGTAGTGCTGATAAGTCGATGAACCCGTACTTACTCCTAACGTTGTTTGCGCTAAGGGACAAACACTATAGTGTGTATGAATGTTGGGTAGGGTCTGATATTAACGCAACAACACTCCAAAAAGTAATGGAGAGTGCTGGCTTAGATAAAACATCCTTACCCTTACATCGTGGCAACTCGGGGTACTTTGTAGCGATTGAAGATACGGAAGCAGTGGATTTCAGCTTGTATGAGATGTTGTATTGCATGGATAAGTACAGCTCATTTAAATCGTATGGTGATAAGAGTTCTGAAGAGCGATCCTTACGTGCAAACTCTAGAGGAGACGACTACGATGCAGGTGAAAAGAACTATATTCAATTAAACTTTCTAGGGCTAGCAGCCAAGAAAAGTGATTATATAGACTGGGTAGAATACGCTGTTTCTTTTGACGAATAGTAAGCTTAAGGGGTAGTTGATATGGCTAGCTCAGGTATGCCCCATTACATGTTTCTTCCACAGGGCACATATGGTGAGCCAAAAATTTTGCGATACAAAAACTAGTGCCCCCAGAGCATTGAAGACAACTTAGATAATCAACGTCTGGGCAGGATTAATGAGCGTTGTCACAAAGTGCTCGAAAACAACCTAGTTATAATTCTGGCACTTCTTATCTTGTCGGCATACCCTGAAATTTATCCCAACATATCAATGCGTTACAGGTTGTTCGCAACATCGATAAAGGGAATGAGTTAGTGCGATTTCTCATTTTCCTGGAATGCTATGTTATAGGCCAAGGCTCTACCCAATAAAAAATAGTGTGTACTGAACTTTGCACTTTTAGTGTCAGTTACATTTGAGATGTCGTACCATTAAATGTTATTGTCTAAGTTTCATAGTATATAGGAATACGACATGAAAAATGATTTGAATGCTCTAATGAGCTTAGTCAAGGATAAAGATGAGTTCTTCGAAGAGGAAAATAAAGAACTAAATACTCTATTGAGAGGGGTAAGCCCTGATGATGTGCCCGATGACTTCAAGCAAGAACTAATAGATCTTATCGATATGATGTTACTAACGGGGAATGTCTTGACTGTTAATAAAAAGCATGTGGACTTCCTGTACAGTGAATTATCTGATGAGGTAACAAATGATCACTAGAATATTTACCGTAATTTTAACGCTAATATTATTACCAATTTCATTGCTTTTTGGCGTTCTTCGCGGTGCTGTAGTAGCCCTAAAAGGGGGCATGGTTCCAATTGAAAAGGTTATTGAAAAAGGTAGTTTTTTCTTAAAACCACAAATATCCTTAATTGAAAAAACATATGAGAACAAATTCTCTGTGATTACTTGGGAAAGCCTTGTCTACGCTGTAGGTATCGGCGAAGAAATCACTGGTCGTCCTATACTTGACGAAGAAGTATTCCCATATCTGGTTTCAGTGTACGGCAAAGATTTTGAGCCAAGAATCAGTCATTTACTCGACTCACTTCAGGAAAAATATGAGCCAGGCACATTTAACAAAATCAAATCAAATATGAGGTCATTGGTTAAGGCTGATGCTCAAAATGGAATGATTAACTGTAGCAACTTTTTAGTTACGAATGCACAAGAGGTCCATGAAGATTTGCAGAGTAGAATCAATGCGTTTAACTCATAATCCTTTGTCCAGAATAATACTAATAAGGCCAATCAACAGGAAGCTGAAATGCTGCGTCTATGCTGGCGACGTTATCTTGTCCATGCATCAACTAATCCGCCAATAGCTTCATTAGCAGATTTACTGGCACGAACATATCCAGCACCTTCTTAGTCTGAATCTTACCCGTGATCACAACTTACCCGTGGCACTTTCTAGCTCGAAAGTGCCCCATTGCGCGTTAGGAAGAGAGTTGAGCGCAAGTTCAAGCCCTGCTATTTGACTTACTTTTCCTCATGCCTAGAGTTCCAACAACGTAGCTAAATTTTCTAGTCCACAACAGACTGACTTTCAATAACAGTTACGCACGAATATTTTGTTCAACTAGTTCTAGGCCATTGAATAGTAGAGAACTAAAGGGAAGTTTTTGACTGATAACGAGCCTTGAATCGGAAGCAATGTGTGCTTGCACGGTTTTCAACTAGAAATTGGATTTGAACTGCATTATGTATGCTTTTCAGTTGGCTAGGTAAGGTTCTTGAGATATGCTAAATACATCAATTCGTGCCGGTACGATACTAAAATTGTAGGGATAGTAATGAAACCTAGTGCCTTAATCTCGCCTATTTTACTTGGGCTCTCATTCTCTTCTATAGCCTCTACGCCTGCTTTTGACCACAATAGCAAAATTGGAATGTGTGCGGGCTTAGCTAAAATCGCTTCCATAAAAGTTGATCAAACAAAGCTAGCATCTGCCCTCGATAGAAGTGAAGGGCAAGATAAAGTTCTAGGTGCCATGACTTATGGTGGTGGGTATGCAATGGGTAATGTGGACATGTTCCAATTACTTAAACCTAACACAAAATCAAAACCAGAAGTTACCAAGTTAATTTTCCAGCAAACGGGTTGTAATATTTACCAATAGGTGCGGAATTGATCTGCTCCAGCAATACTGGACAACTCACTAAGTGATTTTTCAATACGAAAAGTTATCCGTGTGAAGCTAAATTAGTACATAACTAAACACGGAAATGTCCAGAAACTGCATAGATACGAACCTCATAGACAATTTGGATAGCATAAGACGCTATCACTACGTTATTACTTAAAATCAGGCTGGAATCACTTACCTCACATAACCTACCTGTTAAGTTCTTAATAAGCATACCTAAACCCAGAGCTTTGTTCATAACTTTTGAATTTGCCGTTACTTCACTCTCCCGCCATAAGCAACATCAGTATTACTTAAAGTAAACTCTCTTATTATAAGTCTTTCTTCTGGCTCAGTGCTGCAATAAGTTTCTTTCTTTCGCTCTCTGTCATTTCATAGATCATGCACGCCAGTTCAGCAGAGCTTTCATCTTCACAGAAGAAATAATTGAGCGGCACACCAAGCTCATCGGCGATTAGCTTTAAGGTTTGAACATCTGGGGCGTGCTTGCCTTTCTCGTATTGATTCATTCGAGGGCTTGCTGAACTTGCATCCATACCTATGCTTTCTCCCAGGGATTTTTGAGAGAGCTTTGCTTTTTTTCGAGCTTGTTTGAGTCGCTCTGGGATTGGGTTTTTAAATGACACTTAGATTTCATTTCTCTGATCTCAAGTTAACTAAGATTTTCTTAGTTTTATGGATTTCTGTATACTAAGCAATCCTTAGTTTTTGGTTGGTGTAATTTTGGAAATGAAACGGGCTCGAAGAATTAGTGCTGTCATGCACAAGTTATTGATAGAAAATGGGTTAGATGGATTCACCGTGCTAGAAGCGAGAGATTTGTGGCTATCCCTTGATAATGTGGACTCCAATTCTGCCGAAGCTCACAAAAAGGTGTACCGAGCAATTTTTCACTTTGAAAAGAAAAGTTGGTTGCGAAGTGAGGGCTCAGGCCGGAAAAAACGCTACTTTCAAACGCAACAATTTAAAGAGTTACATAACAATGTAACAACGAATAACCAAGCGGATATGAAGCCTAAAGTACCCATTCAAAACTATTCCATTTTAAGCAATGAACGTAACGAATATAAGGGCGAATTGGAAATAATACTTGGGGAGATTGACGAGTATCAGTCGATCGTATCTCGATTTCCTGAGCTAGAGAATAAACTGGCCCCTTTGCATCAAGAGGCTAAAGAGCGCGCCGCTTTATTGCTCGGAAAAGTGAACGTTTTAACAAAGGTTCTTAATACTCTCTATGAAGGAAATGAACAGTGTTAAGGAAGTGGCAAAGTGAATGCTCTGACAGAGCGTTGAAAAAATATCAATCCAACTGCTCCCATTTCTTTTGCCAAGCTACACCTGGAGCAGGTAAGACAGTGCTTGCCGCTAATATTGCGTCAAGGTTGTTACAAAGTGACATGGTAGACCTTGTATTGTGCTTCTCACCATCGTTGACGGTTTCTGATGGTATAAAAAGAACCTTTTCGTCGAGACTTAAGTGTACGTTTAATGGTGGCATGGGATCTGTCGGGCAATCTTTAACATACCAATCTATCCAATTCCTCAATGACGAATTTTGGCAAACATTGCGGAATCACAGGGTCTTTGTTGTCTTTGATGAAATACACCATTGCTCTGGCTCTGAGGTTGAAAATGCGAACATTTGGGGGCAGCAAGTTCTCACTAAGATTCAAGGGCTTGCTACTTTTACCCTCGCACTTTCAGGTACACCGTGGCGTTCAGACTCTTTACCCATTGTGATGGGTGAGTACAGCGACCCAGACGGACAGCTTCTTGTCGATTACCAATACACTCTTAAACAAGCTATAGCTGATGGTGTTTGTAGAACGCCCAAAATCGTCTTGGTTGATAATGAACACTTGTCTGTTAGTAGTAGAGAAAAAGTCGAATCCTTTTCATCAATATTAGAGATGCTTAAACAGACAAAAGCATCCTACCAGAGTGTTATTCACAACCAAGAGGCGATGGAATATCTACTCGGTTTAGGATGTGAGCAGCTAGAAAAAGTACGTCTCAGATCACCCAATGCCGGTGGGCTGATTGTTGCAGCTTCGGTTCAACATGCGCAAACAATCAAAGAGATACTATCTCAAAAGTTTGGGCAAACCGTTTCTATCGTCACTTATCGACATGAAGAGCCGCTAGCAGAAATAGAGCGTTATCGACAAAGCGACGCACAATGGATTGTTAGTGTAGGTATGATCAGTGAGGGTACTGATATTCCGCGCCTTCAAGTATGTTGCCATATGAGTTCAGTCAAAACTGAATTGTATTTCAGGCAGGTGCTCGGACGAATACTTCGTGTGAATAATACAATAAACCAACAAGCGTGGTTATTCACTTTTGCAGAGCAAAGCCTGATTGAGTTTTCTGAAAGGATTGAACAGGATATTCCTGAGTCTCGTCTCTATGTAAGTATGGGGAAACCTATCGAAACAGAGTTCTCTGGTCGACGAAATAGCTTAAGTGTCGCGCCTCCGCTTGAGCCCCAAAACAGCGCGAGAACAACAGTATCTTGGGAAAGCAGTACAGAAAGTTCAAATAGTCTCTATGGAGCATTAGGAATGTTTGATGAGCTTCGACTTGGGGCATTTAAGCAGAGAGTGATCTCGGCTTTCTCTTCCATGTAATTGAAGAAACCATAGGCTACATTTTCACTAAAGGCACATTGGGGAGGCCAGAATGAATTACTTTGCAGAGGACCCCTTCTAGGTAATGTAAACCTGGAGGGCAAATGAAACAGCTAAAACAGCAGTACCGAGAGCGCATTAAATACCAGCGCCAACACCTTTTGGATCTTTATCCGAGCGTTCGTAGTGGAACCCACAAGCACTTTTCTACCAAGCAGGAAAAGAGCTATTACTTTCTTCATAAGATTGAGTGCAGAGAGTACCCAGTTAAGCTGCGCGCCACGCGAGGAAGAGCATTAGCTAACCCATGGGACGACTACCCGTCTTATGTGTATGGCCTAGCAAAAAGTTGGAAGTATAACTCGAAGCGCCAAAACCAATACTACCGATAACCCATCAAAGCTCTCAATTCTGGAGAGCTTTTTTATGCGATGTGCTCTCTCAACTCGAAGCCTAATTATTAGTAATACCATAGTGTTATTAGGTTTAAGTTATTGACTTTAATTACTAATCCTTTGTAGTTTACGCGGGTGCTTCTTAAGTGATTACCCACATCGCAAGTTGCGATGCGCAGGTTGCGATGCGCAGGTTGCGATGTGAAGTTAAAACCACCTGAAATATTGCTTTCTGTAAGAAGGGGGATACGTGCTTCTGATTAACACACTATAGGGGCAGACTATTGTGTTGACTGCGCGAAGCGACACACTTTTGCCCCTAAACGTTTAGAGCATAAGAAACTATCAATAGATTAATTTGTGTGTAAGCCTGTTGCACCAGTTTTTTTAGTCCCAGATACGACAAAGCCACAGGCAATGCCTATGGCTTTGTAAACAGCTACAGAATGTTTGTCATTCAAAACGAAGAGGGAACACATTCTGTGTGCAGCGTCGGGTGTTTTATCACCAAAGTATATGGAAGGGAAAGCACCTAGACTTATCATATGTCCTCGGTGGTCTGCTTTGCAATTAAGCCAAGTTCAATTCGATACAATTACTTCTGGCCAGACAGTAAATAGTACATCCAAGAAAAAGCAGGGATACCCGAGGCTCTCAACGTTAGTTTAAAGCTAAGAACTGTATGTGGCAAGCTTGCTTCTGCCCCAAACCGTTTCAGAGCGTGTCGTTTTGGCAATAAAACTAGCTAATGTGCAAAATATGCACATTGCTTATCAAGCAACTACCGAGAAATTACGTAGTTGCATAATTTGCAACTACTCCTATAAGCCCCGATTTTGCAACGGCCTGTTGCAAAAATCAGTCTGAAACACTTTTGTCCAGAGGCTTCATAGACCTGAAGTTTTACTCGTGGCACTTTTCTCAAAAAGTGCCAGCTAGCTCAGATCTGCCCCAAAACTCGCTAGATCAAATGCTCTACACATTTTAGTGGCGTGCGTTTTCCCTACAAAACCTAATATCAAGTTCATGGCTGATTTACTTACCATCTTTACCTTCTTTTCTACATATCCACATAGTTTATTAAGTTTGATTGTTGTTTGAATATGGAAAGTGGCATGTTTTATTGAGCTTTTGGTCTCGCTTTGTCGATGGTTGACTTTTTAAGCTATTGTTTCTTAGTAGGTTTGTGGTTTTCATGTCTTGATATAGCTCGCATTGTTAAAACGTGATAACGCGCCGGCGCGATTTTATGTGAGGATAGAGTACACAATTTTAATGTATTTTCTTTAATTTTTAGTGACTTATGATAAATTAATCGAAAGTCGAACAGGTAGAAAAACGAGACTGCCTGTTATTAAGAATGTTAGGCTTCTCGACATCATAAGGAGTAACCATGTCGCAAACGGTAAGGCAACATTACGTACCAAGAGTTTATTTAAAAGCCTGGGCATGTCCAAAAGGAAAGGTCGAGGTTCTAGATAAAAAAACAGGGAAAATTTTCACTCCCGCAGTAGAGAACATTTGTCTTGAGAAGTACTTTTATGAAAACCCAAAACTTCCTCCAACAAATGAAATTGAAAATATGTTTTGTGATTATGAAGGGAAGTTTGGGAAAACTAGAGATTTTTTGTCTGCTATTAAAAACAACGCTATCGAATTGTCTCAGCCTATATCAGAAACATTAGCCAGTGCACTAAATGCATTACCAGATCATTTACGAATATTAAAAGAATTTGCATGCATTTCATATTTTCGTACACCCAAAGCCTTTCAGGAAATGCTAAAACAGCTAAAAACAGACAATAATCCTGAAGCGGCAAAAGCAATAAAACAGTTAGAGTCCCCTTATGCTCTTAATAAGCAAGCCTTTGAATCTACAATATTGGAAAGGTTTAAAAAAATGCATATTGCTATTTTATTCAGTGAAACGGATTTAACTACAGGAGATACACCGTGCATTCCGCTAGCGGGAGGCACAGGACATTCAAATTATGCTTATGATATAGGAAGGCATGAAGCTTCATTTGCAACTATGGCTATTACATCAAACATTGCAGTCATGTTCATGCCTAACTTAACAGCAGATAATCCCATTATTATTCCAAGAGATATGCCTAAAGAGCTGTCTCTCCAACTAAATGAAATTATTATGGAGCACTCTCAGCGTTGGGTGATAAGCACTCCAAGTATAGCAGCCTAACAAGGCTACATGGATTCCCCCGGTTGTCAAACATCCGCTAAACTTATGTTGATGGGTTTTGGACTGCCGCTCTACATTCGGCCTACTTATCGACGATTCGCATACGTCGTGGCCCTGATGACTTGCGCGACTGCGGTGCCTTATTCGTTAGATGACATCTAGTGTGTCCGCCGCATTAACAGGCTCTCCGCAAGTGGTCTTAACCTATCTCCATCATTAGCGTCTGCAATGACCCGGTGGGTTTAACTCTTTATGCTGCTTAGTTTTTTACTTAAGCAGCATAGTTTTCGTATTCTGTTTGATTGTGTAAAAGCGACCATATAATTCGTGCGTTCTTCGCGGCAAGTGCCACTATCGCTCGGTTCATTCCTCTTCGTTCTAGAACGCCTCGACACCACTGACTTAACTTATCTTGCTTGTCGCCAAGGTTGGCAATTACGGTCCTTGCGCCATGAACTAATAGTGTTCGTAAGTATTTATCGCCATGTTTGGTTATCCGACCTAAGCGTGGCTTTCCTCCCGTCGAATATTGTTTTGGTACGAGTCCTAGCCAAGCAGAGAAATCACGGCTTTTATCAAATTGAGAGCCGTTACCTATCGAAGCAAGTATCGCAGTAGCGGTTTGCGGTCCAATGCCCCGAACTTTCATCACTCGTTGAACATTAGTGCTGACCTTAGCAAAAGAATCGAAGACTTGTTCAGTATCGGCGATACGTTGATTCAATTCACCAAGGTGGCGATAAGCATCGGCAATCACTGTTCTCGCGAGGTGTGGTAGTTCATTTTCTGCGTCTTCCAGCATTAAGGGAACCTGTTTCATTAATGAAGAGCGGCCAACAGGAATGGTTAACCCGAACTCAGAAAGTAGGGCACGCATGCGATTCATAAGCGCGGTGCGCTCACGAACCCAATGCTCTCTCATTCTATGTACCGATAAGATGGCTTGTTGCTCGGGGGATTTTACAGGCACAAAGCGAGTAGATGGTCGCTGAACAGCTTCGCAGATAGCAACAGCATCATTAAGGTCGTTCTTTCCCTTAGTTCGATAAGGAATTACGTATTTAACAGCCATAATGCGGGCGTCGTGCCCGAGTTTATTGAGTGTTCTTGCCCAATAATGTGCACCACCACACGCTTCAACGCCTATACGCATGAGTGGCATATTTGCTATTGTAGTCAGTAGTTTAGAGCGAGTTACCGACTTATGAAGTATGACCTTACCATTTTGGTCTACGGCATGAAGACTAAAGTGGTTTTTAGCTAGGTCGATACCGCAGAAATAAGAATAATCAGACATGGTGCCTCCGATGCATTTAAGTACCACATAAGTGTGGCAGATCCTCGGTAGGGGGAATCCATGTCATTCGTTATGTTTTTCTGGAGTCAGATTTGGAAATTGCAAAATTAATTGATACTGGTTTTTCTACTGCTGATGCTGAATACCCTGAAATCTTTCAGGTTGATGGTGATGTGATCTTAAAGTTTCGTGATTGGCGAGAGGAAAAGGTAGAAATCTTCTTTGCAGACCCAATTGCAATGAAGTGGCAAATGGCTGAGTCTTCTTTAAACGGAGAACGCTGCGATAGTTGCTATGAAATTGAACAGTCTAATTGGTTGAAGTTGCATATTGATCAAGATGAAGTATCCGAATCCGAAGGCTACAAACACTTTAAGTTTAATTTCAATGAGATTGGACAGTTTGAGGTTTTAGCTCTCAACTATCAATTAAAAACATAACAAGGAGGCCTTGTGGGAAAATTAGTTAAGCCGATTATAGTGGTTGTAGTTTTTCTAGTTTCAGTTTGGGGATCAATGTGGTTAAAAAACAATGTCAACTTATCTGAAGCGTCATTTATGGTTCTCATTACTCTCGCGGCTATTTTTAGCATTCTCCTGCCAAATTTGAATCAGTTAAAGTCATTCTCAATTACTCGAGGTGAGCTGATTCTACAAGAAATCAAGGACAGTGAAGTTGCGGTGAAAGAGCTCGCTTTAGCTACACTAGAGCTTGTAGAAGCAAGCACAGAAGCAGCAATGGTGACCAGTGATTTTGACGAAGAGCGATACAAAAGGGCTATTGAAGAACTGAAGTCTTTGACAGCTAAAACATAACAATAAATTTAATCAGATTTGTAACACTTGGCATTTTTGCTTTGAATTAGCTTAAGTATTTACGGCACAATGGTTTAGGTGGGTGGTAGTGTTACTCACTACTTAATTTGGCGTTAGCCGTTAGAGTCAAGCTTGGAGATAAAGGTAATTAATGCGACAAGAAGAATGGTATTTATTTCAAGAACAGATATGCCAGCACTTTAGGTCTATCGGTGCTGAATCGGAAACCAACGTTTGTTTGAAAGGTGTAAGAACCGAACATGATGTAGACGTGTATGTAAAAACTAAATTCTTAGGCATTGATTTACAATGGATAATCGAAGCTAAACATTGGAAGCGCAATGTAAACAAGGGACATGTACTTGCACTACGAAGCATTGCTGAAGACTTAGGTGTAGATAAAGCATTTATAGTTTCTAGTAGCGGGTTTCAAAGTGGTGCTATGGAAGCTGCAAATAATACAAATATAAAGTTGCTGACTTTCGACCAACTTAAAGAAGAAACTAAAGGCTTTGTTGAGTCTGAAATACTCAAAACTTACGAAACACGTTTGGATTTGCTAGAAAATAGATATTGGTCTCATTCCAAAAAAATTCGAATTAAATACGGCCTTCGTCATCATTTAATGGACCATGAGCTTAGATTTACAGGTCAAATGTTACTAGGTGTAGCACGTAAAGCGTTGATGGATGCATCAGATAAAAACTATCCAATATTTCTTGGTACAGGACATAAAGAACACCAAGGAGAATTGTTTGCTGACAACTTTCAGCAACTGCAAAACTGGTTGAACCTCAATTTCAATCACTTCGAGGCAAAGCTGTTAGCATCGGAGTGGGAAATGCATAAAAATGGAGATTATAACCCAGACTGTATCTTGTCTTTGAGTAGTGATGAAACTCCGTCAAAAATGATGGCCAAAGGCATGTATAATGCCGAAGATGACAGCTAACAGGGCGGTATAAGCCAGAGAGGCAACATGAAATATTATAGTCTGGATACGATAGAAAAAGTCTTTTCGTTTGCCACACGATTTGTCCCAGAGAACCACATGGTTTTTCGAGGAGTAATTAACTCTGAATATGAATTGATTTCCTCTGTCGGTCGCCTGCCATTGCTCGGAGATTCGAGCGAGGAGCTTGATAGAGAAAGGGCGCTATTAGAGCAATTCAAGATGAAGAGTGCGCTGCGAGTACAGTGTCAGCCGTCAAATGACTGGGAATGGCTTAGCTTGGCGCAACACTATGGTTTGCCTACAAGACTTTTAGATTGGAGTATTAACCCTCTAATTGCGTTGTACTTTGCTACAGCTCACTCACCTGAAGAACTATACGGAGGAAAGCCCCTGAGTAACTGTGCGGTGTACGGCCTTATAAGTCATATACACATAGATTCGAGTTATCATATTGACCCACTTGATCTAACTCAAACATTGGAGTTCTATGGGCCAAGCATCTCAGAGCGTCTAGTCAATCAAGCTGGCTTGTTTACTGTTCATCACGAACCTAGAAAGGCATTTGACACTGACAAGTTGCATAAATTTGTTATACCTGGTGAGTTAAAACCTCAAATTCAGTCAAAACTTGGTTTGTTAGGTATTAATGAATCAACTATCTATCCTGGTCTCGATGGTATTGCAAAATCACTTAAAACAGAATTTTACAATCATACTACTCGACCATTAGATCTTGAAAAGGCACCTGAATATATGCAATCGCAACTGGGTGGCTTATAACAAGCATTTAAGGTTTCAAGATACTTTTTCTAATCTTGTATAAACATTTTAGAGCTATAGGTCTAAATCGTTTTTGTCCAAAAGCGAGTTACGGAGGCTCTTATACGAGTGTTATACCGATGGTCAAGGAAAATCATATATGCCTAGCGAGTAGTGAGCTGTGCGAGCGTCAGGAGTGGCTTTATTATTTTACTTTACCATCATTCCCCTAAATACCCTTTTAGCAGGGTGATGGTTTCACGCAGTGAGGCCATCGCCTTACAAAGCCTTCTGGAAAGAAATTTTATAGAGCAGTCGTTTTTAATTTGCTACTATTTTTGTAAAGAATAATGGAGGTAATTTTGAACAGAATTCATCCATTAAAGCACTAGGTTTACAAATCTTTCTATTTTCGTAAAGGAAAGTCTAGATAGAAAGGCCTTGTGAGCCCTTGTATACTTGGAAACTCACTCACTCACTCACTAAGTAAGATTATTTTTTAGTGAATATAAACAAAATTCAAAGAGAAAACGGACGTCTAGGCTCACAAGCTGTTAGCCCTAAGCGCAAGAAGCTAACAGGCCTATTGGCTAAAAAGCGCCGCGTTTATCTAGCGGCATAAAACAGAATTACAAAAACGTATACATAATTAAAGCTAGGAGCAAATCATGTCAAACGGTCGTATTTTACACACCATGCTACGCGTGGGTGATCTAGACAAGTCTATCGAGTTCTACACCAATGTAATGGGCATGCAGCTATTACGTAAGAACGAAAACAAAGAGTACGAATACACGCTGGCTTTCGTTGGCTTTGGTGACGAATCTCAAGGCGCTGTGATTGAGCTGACTTACAACTGGGGCACGACTGAATACGACCTTGGCTCAGCTTTTGGTCACGTTGCTATCGGTGTTGATGACATCTACACAACGTGTGATGCAATTAAAGCAGCAGGCGGTAACGTAACGCGTGAAGCTGGCCCTGTTAAAGGCGGCTCTACACACATCGCATTCGTTAAAGATCCTGATGGCTACATGATTGAGCTGATTCAGAACAAACAGGCAAGCGCAGGTCTAGAAGGTTAATCCCTCAACCTCTTTGCGAAGTTGGGCTTGAACGCCTGATGAAATGAAAAAAAGAAGCGAGCACTGTGCTCGCTTCTTTTTTATGTTTCCACGCACGAACAATACCCTTCACCAATTATTATTAACAATCTCACCAATGAAACTTTACATGATAATGATTATCATTTAAATTAACCACCTATTGATTAGTGAGGTAATACAATGATTAGCGAATGGGAAAAACACACGTTACTTGCCGATACTGCATTGCAGCTCGACGATCCTGTACGAAGTATTCTTCACTATCAGCAAGCATTGAACTTGAGCGAAGAAATTACTGAACGCACTGATATTCAGGCTGATGAGCGTTTGCTGATTTCGGTTATCTCTTGCCATAACCTTGCTCAATTCTGGCGATGGGCTGGGGATACAGACTACGAACTCAAGTACCTTCAACTTGCTTCGGAAAAAGTACTGACACTGATTCCGCAGTGCCCGAATACACAATGCTCCAGCTTTATAGATTCTATTGGTTGCTGTAAGAAAGCCCTTATCGATTTCATGAAACGCCATCCCAACCCTAAAATTGCCTCTATGGTTGAAAAAATCGATACCGCGACCAACTGTGAAATGATCGCTCGTTTCCGCTTGAACTAAACAAGTTACGTTAAGACAACGACTTCAAAGTTAAAATACAAAAAAGCCCGTCATTTCGACGGGCTTCTTGATTGGAGCTTTAGATTTTATTCAAGCTAAACCTGCGTTCTACCCAATGAGATAACAACGCGGCGGTTTTGATCTTTACCAATTGGTGAATTGTTGTCGGCAATTGGACGACGCTTACCATAACCTTGCACTTGAATACGGTCTTCCGGTAAACCGAGTGACTTAAAGTACTCTCTTAACGATTCTGCTCTTCGCTCTGAAAGATTCTGGCTAATGCCTTTGCTGTCAGCAGAATCGGTATACGTGGCCACCAGCACCAGATCAATGTCTTGGTTATAGCGAACATAGTCAGCTATCTGGCTTAACCTTTTACGTGATGATTTGTTCAGCTGATCACTATTACGATCGTAATGCAAAATAGTGAAAGAGATATCTTCAAAGCTGTAAGGCAGTAGGTTAGCAATACAGTCACTGAACACATTGTACTTTTCTTGGAACAACACCGACGATAACGACACTTCGATACGCTGATCTCGGCTCTGCCACTCTTGGTAACTGAATGTCGGGTAACGTCCTTTCTCTAGCTCACTCAAGATTCCCCACGCCGTTTGACCGCCAACGTAGCCATCAAATTGTTGGAAGAACTTAATGGTTGTCATGCGATCAGCACTTTCACCCGGACGCCAAGGTGGCGGCATCGAGATCAAACTGACATTACGCGTCGCACCCATTGGGCGGCGCATTTTAAGCTCAAAGTCCAAAATGATTTTTTTACTCGCGCGAGATGAGAACTCAGCATCACCAAAATTTGGAATCGGGTGAACCAAGCGACATTCTAGTGGCGTGTTAGCCACCATCTCCCACGCCGACTGTTGAGGAGATGCTCCATAACGCTTTTCTTGTGCCATGACCGATGACGACATAAGTAGCGAAAATAGCATTGAACCTGTTATGAGTTGTTTCTTCATAAAGTGGAGTATCTCTTAAGCAATTCGTTTAACAATGCAGCCAATTGCCGCATTTTTCTCTCGCGTTTAGATATGCAATTATCAAGCCGAGATGGTGCGGCTAATTTATGATTTATTGACCTTTCCTAGTTTTTATCAACGCTATTATCTGCAATAATGCAGCCTTAATCACACTTATTTGGGCTAACATGACTGTAGAAAACGAAGCTCTGACCCTAAAAAAACGCTTTCGTGGCTATTTTCCAGTGGTCATCGACGTGGAAACCGCAGGGTTTAACGCTGAAACCGATGCATTATTAGAAATCTGTGCCATTACATTAAAAATGGATGAGAACGGAGATCTGCACCCTGCATCAACGCTTCATTTTCACATTGAGCCTTTTGAAGGCGCAAATATAGAGCAGGCAGCATTAGACTTTAACGGAATTAAAGACCCATTTAGCCCATTACGTGGTGCAGTGTCGGAACAAGAAGCCCTTAAAGAAATCTACAAGCTAGTGAGAAAAGAACAAAAAGCTTCAGATTGCAGTCGCGCAATCATGGTTGCTCACAACGCTACATTCGATTTGAACTTCGTTAATGCAGCAAGTGAGCGCTGTAAGCTTAAACGCGTCCCTTTCCATCCATTTGCTACTTTTGACACTGCAGCTCTTAGTGGTCTTGCCTACGGTCAAACCGTTTTGGCTAAAGCTTGCCGCACTGCAGGGATGGAATTTGACAACAAAGAAGCACACTCTGCTTTGTATGATACGCAAAAAACCACAGAGTTATTTTGCGGCATTGTAAACAAATGGAAAGCCCTTGGTGGTTGGCCTCTTGTTGACGAAGAATAAAAAATAGAGTCGGTAAACGTTCACTCGTATTGCCTTCATAAAAAACACAACATCCCGAGAATAATATGAATCCTGTTGTAATTTCAGTTTGCATCATGCTTGTTTTAGCTTTGATGCGCGTAAACGTAGTCGTTGCTCTCACGTTCAGCGCAATTATCGGTGGCGTAGCCTCTGGTATGGGCTTGAACGACGCAGTCGCGGCTTTCGAAAGTGGATTAGGTGGTGGTGCAACTATCGCACTTAGCTACGCTATGCTTGGTACATTCGCTGTCGCTATCTCACGTTCTGGTATCACAGACCTGCTTGCTCAAAGCGTCATTAAGCGCATTCACGGTAAAGAGAACAGTGCGGCATCTAATGGTCTAAAATATGGCATCCTAGCGTCTTTGATCCTAGTGACCATGTCTTCGCAAAACGTAATCCCTGTGCATATCGCCTTTATCCCAATCTTAATCCCACCTCTATTAGGCGTATTCGCAAAAATGAACCTAGACCGTCGTCTGGTTGCGTGTGTACTTACTTTTGGTCTGATTACTCCGTATATGGTTCTACCTATCGGTTTTGGTGGCATCTTCCTAAACAATATCCTACTTAAAAACCTTCACGACAACGGTCTTGAAAACGTAGTAGCAAGCCAAGTACCAATGGCAATGTTGTTACCAGCTGCAGGCATGATCTTTGGCCTTCTTACGGCAGTGTTCTTTACTTACCGTAAGCCACGTCAATACAAAGAAACGTCTCATACTGTTGTTTCAACCGAAGTGAAAGAGATCAACAAGAAGCACATCCTAGTGGCTGCTGCTGGTATTGTTGCTGCGCTAACGGTTCAACTATCGACAGGTTCTATGATCATCGGTGCTTTGGCTGGTTTCATGGTATTCACCTTCGGTGGTGTAATCGCTTGGAAAGAGACACACGATGTCTTCACTAAAGGCGTTCACATGATGGCAATGATCGGTTTCATCATGATTGCAGCGGCAGGTTTCGCGGCAGTTATGAAGCAAACAGGTGGCGTTGAATCTCTGGTTGAAGCACTTTCAACCAGCATTGGCGACAACAAGCCTCTAGCAGCACTGCTTATGCTAATCGTTGGCCTATTGGTAACAATGGGTATCGGCTCATCGTTCTCTACGATTCCAATCCTTGCGACTATCTACGTTCCTCTTGCGGCAGCATTTGGTTTCTCACCAATGGCAACCATTGCTTTAGTAGGTACAGCCGCAGCGCTAGGTGATGCGGGCTCTCCTGCTTCTGACTCAACATTAGGTCCAACATCGGGTCTAAATGCTGATGGACAGCATGAGCACGTTTGGGAAACCGTTGTACCGACATTCTTACACTACAACATCCCACTGATCGTATTCGGTTGGGTTGCGGCTATGGTTCTGTAATTGGGTTCTTTAGCTAAGAATCAATACGCAATAAACCGTAAGTAGTAAGCTGTAAGCTAAAGAAAGACATTGTAAAGACCGCCTCGTGCGGTCTTTTTTGTTCCTGAGATTCATTCCACTCTTCCTTCCTCTTCCTCTCACTCTCAATGAACCGGCAACGCCAAACAAAAAAGGCTTACTCTGATGAGTAGGCCTTGGAAATAATTTGCTTTAATACAGACAACTCTCGCTGAATTATACAGCGGGAACGTTATTCACCAATACTTCGCGAATAGACTTAAGCGTCGCTTCCGTTGAATGGTAATCCAGTTCTACTGCCGTAAAAATACCGTTAACTTCAAGCATTAACGTCGGGTAAGAATGCACACCGATCGCTTCTTTAAAGCCTAACTGGTCATCTAATTCGCTTTCCAATAACTTACTAGAAAGATCATTTTCAAACTGTTGTACATTCATCCCTAGCTCTTCCGCTAACTGCAAATGCGTTTCTTGACTGTGTGGCAACATCGCACGAAGGTAGTAAGCGTGTTGAATTGCTTCAAGCATCGCTTCGTAATGGTCTTGAAAACCAGCAGCGATCACGGCACGACAAGCAGGGTAAGTGCTACGAACTGGTTGGCATTCAGTCCAGAATTCGTGGTTGAACTCAGTACCCAACTTAGCTTCAATCTGCTTCCAGATAGCTTGCAGCTTACCTTTCATCTCTTCTGACATTGGATCTTCAGAATCAGGGGCCAAACCACCGACTACGTAGTTAAACTCAATACTCGCAGGTAGCTGCTGTTTTAAGAGTTCTAATGTTGGCTTATAACCCCAGCACCAACTGCACATTGGGTCATGCACATAATGAAGTTTTACGTCCATTGTTCATTCCTTATCGAGTCTTTCAAACCATTCAAACAAAAAAGGAGCCTCATTAAGGGCCCCTTCCATTCAATATTTAAGCGCAAAGGCTTAAAGCTTACTCAGCGTCGTCGCCAGCTACTTTAGCAGCCGCTTCTTTAACGATTGGCTGAAGTTCGCCTTTTTGGAACATCTCAAGAATGATGTCACAACCACCGATCAGCTCACCGTCAACCCAAAGTTGTGGGAACGTTGGCCATTGTGCGTAAGCTGGAAGCTCTGCACGGATGTCAGGGTTTTGTAGGATATCTACGTAAGCAAATTTTTCACCACATGCCATTAGAGCTTGAGATGCTTGAGAAGAAAAACCACAGCTTGGCAGCTTAGGAGAACCTTTCATGTAAAGTAGAATGGTGTTTTCTTCAATTTGCTGTTTGATTTTATCGATAGTTTCCATTGCTTCCTCGTTAATGGATTACGGCTTTTATTGCCTTTATTCTACCCCAAACCAAAAGAATAAAAACCATATAAAAAAAGCGGTTTACGAGCTAAGCTAACAATTCACACAAAAGTGATGAATTAAGCTTTTAATAAAGTAAAAACTTGCTAAACTATATCGCAAGTCAGCAAATTGACCATGGTTGGCTGTAAAGCGAACCATGAATAATAATATCACTGGAAGCAATCGAAAGAGTTAACTCTTTCATATCAATGGAGAATTGAGCAATGGCATTTGAACTACCGGCTCTTCCTTACGCGAAAGACGCGCTAGAACCACACATCTCAGCAGAAACGCTAGATTTCCACCACGGTAAGCACCACAACACTTACGTTGTTAAGCTAAACGGTCTTATCCCAGGTACTGAGTTTGAAGGCAAAACACTAGAAGAGATCGTTAAGACTTCTACTGGTGGTGTTTTCAATAACGCTGCTCAAATCTGGAACCACACGTTCTACTGGCACTGTCTTGCTCCTAAAGCAGGCGGCGAACCAACTGGCGCTGTTGCAGAAGCAATCAACGCTGCATTCGGTTCTTTCGAAGAATTCAAAGCGAAATTCACTGATTCAGCAATCAACAACTTCGGTTCTTCTTGGACTTGGTTAGTTAAGAAAGCTGACGGTTCTCTAGACATCGTTAACACTTCTAACGCTGCTACTCCTCTAACAGAAGAAGGTGTTACTCCACTTCTAACTGTTGACCTATGGGAACACGCTTACTACATCGATTTCCGCAATGTTCGCCCTGACTACATGGCTGCATTCTGGAACCTAGTAAACTGGTCTTTCGTAGAAGAGAACCTAGCTAAGTAATTATTACTTACGCTGCGCTATTTATAGCGAGTTATCTATTGAAAGCTCATGCCTCGGCGTGAGCTTTTTTGTATCTGTCGTATTCCACAAAATCTAGACCTTTCTTAGCCTATTAACCAGTTAACCAGTTAGCCAGTTAGCCAGTTAGCCAGTTAACCAGTTAGCCAGTTAGCCAGTTAGCCAGTTAGCCAAGAGAGCTTACTTCTCGACCAACTCCTAGCACTCTTCCCCGCCCTGCATAAATTCTCTATTTGCCTGTAATTAAACACTAAAGTTTGCCGACTCCATGCCGTTAAAGGTGTATCCAATGAGAGGTAGCATGCAAATACATACTTTAGACAAAGCAGGAATCATCAACGAACTGAAGTTCGGCATCGGGATCAGCCAAGCGGTTGAGCAAGGTCGCCGTGCAGATTTCGCGTTGCTGTTGTCTATGTTTTCTAATGACGTTCGTGATTGCACGCCGATTGACACCATTGAAGTCACAGAGACAACTGAAGATCGCCTGCGTAAACACTTCGGCGTTGCAGAACCGCAGCAGCTGCGTTCGAACCAATCTTCGTATGAAATTTCAGCTCAGCAATCTAATCATTTTCATCAAGCTAGCCTTGCCAGCGCAAAACTCAGCCATTACTTGAAACCGGAAGCGCTTGCCTTCATGCCTGAAGATACAGCCGACTTACCCGAAGAGGTTTACCAAAACCTTTCTGGTCATGACCGACGTAAATTGGCAAAAAAACAGGTACCTGATTTGCCACTTGCTACGCTCTACAATGAACTATCAACTGCCCAGCGTCAGTACCAAATTCAAGCTCAAGTATAGCGGTCACCTACCTTTCCTCTTTTTCGTTCTCTATCCACTGCTATTCTTGATTAGTTCGCCGCATTTCAAATCATTCACATGCATGATATGAACCACCAGCCTTGGGTGAACATGAAATACGAGTTGTCGATTACTACTTGAAGTTACTGCGAAATGTGAGCCGCCACTAAGTTCATAAAAACTTATCAATTGGCACGCCTTAGTTTGAACCTCTTCACACCCATTGTATGAAATTTAACCCATCCTTATCCGACATGGACGATTTATTTAGGTGCTGGGATGGAAATAAAAAGCTCAATCATATTGGTGACATCTGCAGGCTCGCAACTCGGAGGGACGATTGCGAACCACTTTGTTAACCTTGGAGCCACAGTCATCCTTTGTGATAAAGACACGGAAGCACTTCAAGCGACCTATTTACAATGTGCTCGTTTTTCTGACTCGGTTTACCACTACACACTCAAAAGCAATGACAACCAAGCAATTCTCAGCGTGTTTGATTTTATTCAAACCACCTTCAACACTACGCCCGATGTACTGGTCAATAATTGGATAAGCTCCCCGATGCCAAGCCTAATTGGCGATCAACCTGTCAGTAGCTTTATCAATGATCTTTCTTCTATGGCTACGACTCTTTTCGCATTTGGGCAAATCAGTGCCGAGAGATTACGAGAGGAGGATAAAGAAGGCGTTATTGTGAATGTGATCTCTCACGATGACTTCCATGACGTGTCCGGCTTAGAGAGTGCGAACTCAATGATTACTGGCTTTACCCATAGCTGGGCCAAAGAACTGACTCCATTTGGTATTCGAGTCGGCGGTGTTGTCCCGGCAATCCATAACTCCGATGGCAAGCTCAACCGATGCCACTGGGCTCAGCTGCAAGATGAGCTGACCAGAACAACGGAATACATCGTCTCTAATGATTACTTTAGTGGACGAGTGGTCGCTGCTGAGGTTTAGTTCTTCCCCGATGCCAAGCACATTTGAGCCATTCATTTCTAATCGAGTGACATTACTCTAGCCTTTCAAGCCGCGTAGATCAGGCAACAAACATAAAAAAAGCCCCAGTCTCTCGACTAGGGCTTTGATCTTTTCCCGATAGATAAGGTTCGTGCTAGCGAAAACTTATCTCAAAACTAATGCTTACTTATTACGCGTTAGCTTTTTCTTTTTTAGCTTTTGGCGCTTTCGCGTCAGCTGGCTTTTGGTCAGCTTTCTTAAGAATCACTGTAGTGCCTTCGAAAGTTTCACCTTCAACGTAAGGAGTACCGAAGTAAGACGTTGTTAGTACTTCTTTTAGCTCAGTGATTAGTGGGTAACGTGGGTTAGCACCTGTACACTGGTCATCGAACGCTTCAACAGCTAGCTCGTCTAGTTTAGCGATGAAGTCAGACTCGTTAACACCCGCAGCTTGGATTGATAGTGGGATGTCTAGGTCGTTCTTAAGCTCTTCTAACCAAGTTAGTAGACGTTCAATCTTCTGAGCAGTACGGTCACCAGCTTGGCTTAGGCCTAGGTGGTCAGCAACTTCAGCGTAACGACGACGTGCTTGTGGGCGGTCGTACTGAGAGAATGCAGTTTGCTTAGTTGGGTTATCGTTCGCGTTGTAACGTACAACGTTTGAGATAAGTAGTGCGTTAGCAAGACCGTGTGGTAGGTGGAACTCAGCACCAATTTTGTGAGCCATTGAGTGACACACACCTAGGAATGCGTTCGCAAAGGCAATACCAGCAATCGTTGCAGCGTTGTGTACTTTCTCACGAGCGATTGGGTCTGCTGAACCGTTTTTGTAGCTTGATGGTAGGTATTCTTTAAGCATCTTAAGAGCTTGTAGAGCTTGACCATCAGAGTATTCATTCGCAAGAACTGATACGTAAGCTTCAAGAGCGTGAGTTACGGCATCGTAACCACCGAACGCTGTTAGAGACTTAGGCATGTTCATTACTAGGTTAGCATCAACAACAGCCATGTTTGGCGTGATTTCGTAATCCGCTAGTGGGTATTTAGCACCCGTCTTGTCGTCAGTAACAACGGCGAAAGGCGTAACTTCTGAACCCGTACCTGAAGTTGTAGTGATACATACAAGCTCAGCTTTTTTACCCATTTTAGGGAACTTGTAGATACGTTTACGGATATCCATAAAGCGCATTGCAAGTTCTTCGAAGTGAGTTTCTGGGTGCTCGTACATAACCCACATGATCTTAGCTGCATCCATTGGAGAACCGCCACCTAGAGCAAGGATTACGTCAGGCTGGAAGCTCTTCATTGCTTCAGCGCCTTTCTCAACAACAGACAATGTTGGATCCGCTTCTACATCGAAGAATACTTGAACTTCAATACCTTGCGATTTCAGGATTTGTACTACGTCATCTGCGTAACCGTTGTTGAATAGGAAACGGTCAGTTACTAGGAATGCGCGTTTCTTACCTTCTAGGTCGCTCATTGCGATTGGAAGGCTGCCACGACGGAAGTAGATAGACTTAGGTAGTTTGTGCCACAACATATTTTCAGCTCGCTTCGCTACAGTTTTCTTGTTGATAAGGTGCTTAGGACCTACGTTCTCAGAGATAGAGTTACCACCCCATGAACCACAACCAAGAGTTAGAGAAGGTGCAACGTTGAAGTTGTACAGGTCACCGATACCACCGTGAGTAGTAGGGATGTTGATTAGGATACGAGCCGTCTTCATCTTGTCACCGAAGTAACGAATACGATCTGCGTTTACGTCTTGGTTAGTGTAAAGACCAGACGTGTGACCGATACCACCGATTTCAACCATCGTTACCGCTTGAGCAACAGCGTCTTCGAAATCGTCTGCGCGGAATAGACCTAGAGTTGGAGACAGTTTCTCGTGAGCGAATTCGTCATCGTAAGAAACTTTACCAAGACCTTCACCTACAAGAACTTTAGTATCAGCAGGAACTTTAACACCCGCCATTTCAGCGATTGCTGGAGCAGGTTGACCTACGATTTTAGCGTTTAGGTTGCCGTCGATAAGAAGAACTTTACGTACTTTATCTGCGTCAGTTTTAGATAAAACGTGAGCTTTGTGAGAAGCAAAACGCTCTTTAACTTCGTCATATACTTCGCTAACTACGATTGCAGCTTGCTCAGAAGCACATACTACGCCGTTATCGAATGTTTTAGACATAAGAATAGATGCTACAGCACGTTTGATGTCAGCTGTTTCATCGATAACTACAGGAACGTTACCAGCACCAACACCGATAGCAGGCTTACCAGAAGAGTATGCTGCTTTAACCATGCCTGGACCACCAGTAGCTAGGATAAGCGCGATACCGTCGTGCTTCATAAGCGCGTTAGAAAGCTCTACAGATGGTTGGTCGATCCAACCGATGATGTCTTTTGGTGCGCCCGCTTTAACAGCCGCATCTAAAACAAGTTTAGCAGCGTCGTTAGTAGAGTTCTTTGCACGTGGGTGTGGCGAGAAGATGATGCCGTTACGTGTCTTAAGAGAGATTAGAGATTTGAAGATTGCTGTAGAAGTTGGGTTCGTTGTTGGAACGATACCACAGATGATACCTACAGGCTCAGCTATAGTCATTGTGCCTAGGCTGTCATCTTCTTCTAAGATGCCACATGTTTTTTCGTCTTTGTATTTGTTGTAGATAAATTCAGATGCAAAGTGGTTTTTGATAACCTTATCTTCAACAATTCCCATTCCAGATTCAGCAACTGCTTGTTGTGCAAGTGGGATACGAGCGTGGTTAGCAGCAAGAGAAGCTGCACGGAAGATTGCGTCTACTTTCTCTTGAGAGAATGTTGCAAATTCTTCTTGTGCTGCTTTAACGCGAGCTACTAGAGCATCAAGTTCCGCTAAGTTAGTTACAGGCATGGTGGATCTCCTAAAATAATAAATATTAAAAACTTTTTATTAAATTCGCTGCTTGCTTTTAACCTTAAACATCAGCGTTCTTAGTAAATTGCTTTCAGGACTGAGTATATTATTTCACTGTGTGAAAAAAATTGACCCAGATCAGTTACCCAAAAAGAATTAACCAGAAAGTAGTAAGGCAATCGAAAAAATCAACTTAAGAGCATGATTTACATAGATTAAAATCACACTTTTCGTTAGCGCAAAAAACAAGCAAACAGACAACTTTTTTCTACATAGCGTCATAAACTGTAAAAAAGTTTCATTTTTAGTCCGTTAAATTACATGTATACAGCTATATTCGTGCTACTGAGAGTATATCCATACCGTTGCAGCGGCTAGATTCTGACATAATTTTTATTAAATTCGTGCGATGGTTAACAGTTACTCAATAACAAGTTACAAAATGAAACACTAACAACTAGCTTTCAACAAGGCGAATACAAAAGTGAGATTCAATTAGTTTTTCTAAAAAAAATCCCCTATTTCAGGTTAGTTTTTTTCATTCGTGCAAATTCAGTTTGTCCCTTACATTACGCGCTCTGACTATTCACAGATCAACACTTCTACTTTAAGTACGCTAACTGGAGACCGCTCTCATGCAAGGCTTAGAACTCGCAATTTTTATGCAATTCTTCCTTGGGCTTGTTGCTGCCGTAAACCCTATCGGCATCATGCCTGTTTTTGTTTCTCTTACTGCTCATATGCCGCCAGAAGAGAGGAACAGGACAGCCTTACAAGCAAACATTGCTGTTGCCGTTATCCTGATTGTGTCGCTTGTTGCGGGGCAAATGCTGCTTGATATGTTTAGCATCTCGCTAGATTCATTTCGTGTTGCAGGTGGTTTGCTATTGCTGAGCATCGCATTTTCGATGATGAGCGGTAAGCTCGGTGAAGATAAACAGAACAAACAAGAGAAATCTGAATACATAAGCAAAGAGCAAATCGGAGTTGTTCCACTGGCTATGCCGCTAATGGCGGGTCCGGGTGCAATCAGCTCGACCATTGTTTATGGGTCTCGCTATCCAGCAGCCATTGATACCGTAGGCATCGGCATTAGTATCATCGCGTTTGCAACATGCTCTTGGCTTCTGTTCCGTTCAGCGCCAGTTATCGTTCGCTTTTTAGGTCAAACGGGTATCAACGTGATCACTCGTATCATGGGCTTGATTCTTGGCGCATTGGGCATCGAGTTCATCGCCAATGGCCTACGTAATCTGTTCCCAGGTTTGGCATAACGTTTAACGGCATTTCGGTTGCTCTATAAAGGGCAACAATATTGAAATATAGATGAGGCGAGTAAAGCAATTGGGCTTTCACTCGCCTCGTTATTATGAAGCTTGTATAATGATTGTTAATGCATTTAACAGAAGATGAATCTTTCCTTATGTCACGCAAGCCACTCAAGCATCATTTGTACGTCATTATCTTTGGTACTCACACGCCAGCCGGACGTGCATTTGATATCTCTCTGATCGTTGCAATCTTGGCTTCGCTGTTGGTTCTGATCTTAGAGTCCATACCTAATGTGATGACCGAATGGTCACAGCAGCTGCGTTATATCGAATACACCTTTACAGCCCTCTTTACTCTCGAGTATTTGTTGAGACTTTATTGCTCTCCAAAACCTAAATCCTACGCCACCAGCTTTTACGGTGTCGTTGACCTATTGGCGATTCTTCCAACCTACCTAGCGATCATCTTCCCAGGCGCTTCATTTATGGGTGTAGTGAGACTGCTGCGTGTGATGCGTATCTTCCGAATCCTAAAACTGGTTCGCTACCTGCAAGATTCCAATATCTTGTTGCGCTCACTGTTGATGGCACGACGAAAGATACTGATCTTTTTCAGTACAGTGGGTATCTTGGTCGTTATCTTCGGCGCTCTGATCTTTGTTATTGAAGGACCAGAAAATGGCTTCACCAGTATTCCCCACAGTATTTATTGGGCAATCGTAACCATCACCACGGTTGGCTACGGTGACATGATCCCCCAAACTGCGTTAGGTAAAGCGATCGCTTCACTTACCATGCTGTTGGGTTACTCTATCCTAGCCGTCCCAACGGGTATCATTACCGCAGAACTCAGTAATGAAATGAACTCACACAAAGAGTTGGTTAAATGCCCGAACTGCAACCGAGCAGGCCATGATTCGGATGCCATGTATTGCAAACACTGTGCGAGTGAATTGGCAGACCCAGACAAGCGTGTCGTCACCGACGAAACAGAATAAAAACAAAAAAGAGCTCCTAAGAGCTCTTTTTTTTCTTAACTATCTAACTAAAGCAACTAACAGCCGTCTGTGAAAACTTCCACTTGGTAGTCATCATTTGCTTCCATTGCGGCCGTGTATTTCACATAGCATTGGGTCTTCTCGATAGCGGTATTGAAATCATCACCCACCATATCCTTTAGATACTCAGATCGAGTGATAACCCAAATGTCAGGGGTTTGCACTGAGCCGTTATTGTGAGCCGCCCAAGTCCACTCTGCGGTTAAATCGTGATAGCCCGACTCGATTGCAAGGAAGTTTTCCATACCTCCCTTTTGAACCGCAGGATAACCGAACTGTACAGTACCGTAATCTGGAATCGAATAAGAAGCTTGATCTTCCATGCCCTCGACTGCTGCTTTTTCGAATGCTAAATCAGCAGCTGTGTGAACGGACGCTCCTAACCCTTCAATAACCGAAGCCCTTGCATCATGTTGTATGTTTAAAAACCTAGGTGCTGCAACAACCGCTAAAACACCAATAATGACGATAACAACAATCAACTCGATAAGAGTAAAACCTTTAAGGTTTGCTTTCATTTTCTAGCTCCAACTTTAAGACGCACGAAAGGTAAGGTCTTAAAGTCAGGCTTCTGTCATCAGAAACAAAAAAAGCGCCCTAAGGCGCTTCTTCGTTAATTATTCTCAAAAATGAGGCAGTTACGCTTTCTCAGCAAGGATAATGCGCAAAGTACGACGTAGTGGTTCTGCAGCACCCCAAAGTAATTGGTCACCGACAGTGAACGCGTTCAGGAAGTCGTTACCCATAGACATCTTACGCAGACGACCTACTGGTACAGACATAGTGCCTGTTACTTTCGCTGGTGTTAGCTCCTGTGCCGTGATGTCACGGTCATTAGGAACCACTTTAACCCAATCATTGTGCGTCGCGATGATCTCTTCGATCTCGTCCATTGGCACGTCTTGCTTAAGCTTGATTGTTAGTGCTTGAGCATGACAACGCATTGCACCGATTCGTACACAAGTACCATCAATCGGGATTGGCTGACCATCTAGGCCAAGAATCTTGTTCGCTTCAACACCTGCTTTCCATTCTTCTTTGCTTTGACCATTTTCACGCTTCACATCAATCCAAGGGATTAGTGAGCCCGCAAGCGGAGCACCAAATTGGTCTGTTGGGAATGAAGATGAACGAATGGTATCAGCGACTTTTTTATCAATATCAAGGATGGAACTTGAAGGGTTTGCTAGTTCTGAACTTACGCTATCGTTGATCACACCCATTTGTGAGATCAGTTCACGCATGTTCTTAGCACCTGCACCAGAAGCCGCTTGGTAAGTCATGGCACTCATCCACTCGACCATACCTTTCTCGTAAAGGCCACCCAAAGCCATAAGCATTAAGCTCACAGTACAGTTACCACCAACGAACGTGTTGGTGCCGTTGTGAATGCCTTGCTGGATTTGAGCCAAGTTAACAGGATCAAGAGTGATGATTGAATCAGCGTCCATACGTAAGGTAGAAGCCGCATCAATCCAGTAACCTTTCCATCCTGCTTGACGCAATGCTGGGTATACTTTTGATGTGTAATCGCCGCCTTGACAGGTAATCACAGCATCAAGCTGTTTTAGGCTATCAATATCAAAAGCGTCTTGAAGTAGACCCGCATCTTTACCACCTAGAACAGGGGCAGGAATACCAATCTGAGATGTGCTGTAATAAACAGGCTCAATCAAGTCGAAGTCTTTCTCTTCAACCATACGTTGCATTAGTACAGAACCAACCATACCGCGCCAACCAACTAGACCTACTCTCATCGCTCACTCTCCATGTATAAATTAAAAATTGCTCTCCCCCATCTATAAGTTTTTCAGAAACAGAACTCAAGCGCTTTTTGTCAAAAAGTGTAACTTTTTCGTTTCTTTTAAGTGAACGTAATGAATCGTGCAGTTATCTCTGTATCGACATTCAATGTCTGGACCATTGTTAAAACACCCATTATCGTCAAATTCAAACATTTACATCGCCAAAACCGCTTGAATCGACACCCATCACAAACAGTAAATCCCTCTTTTAAACCAAGGTTAATCAGAATTATATTTTACAAAACGAAAACAACGTGCGACAAACTTCAACATGTAACAATCATGAATTTAACAAAATTTCAGATTATGAAACCACAATTGATTGAGTTAACAGTCAAATATCACAACTTGGGCGTATTTTTTCGATATAATAAACTAATTACTGTAGTGTCCATTTTGCACCACACACTATAACGAAGCACTATAAATGCTCGAATTAACAAGAGGCTTTTATGAAGCAGAGTAAAACTCGCCTACCGAACCTATTACAGGTATTCATCGCGTTAGGACTATTTCTATCCCTTGCTTTTTCCTTTACAGCAAAGCTTGACCTTCCAATTCAACTTGCCTTGTATATTGGTTGGTTCATTATCATGGTTCTTGGTATTCGTCTTGGCCACGAATACAAAGACTTAGAAAAAGCAGCACTCAAAGGAATATCCAATGGCTTAGGCGCGGTTTTAATACTTTTAGCCGTTGGCGCTCTTGTTGGTACTTGGATCTCAGGCGGGATCGTACCTACTATCATTTACTATGGTCTGAAAGCTATCCACCCTTCTATCTTCCTTTTAGCGACCATGATCATCTGTTCTCTAACCGCATTGGCGACCGGTACGTCTTGGGGTGCTGCGGGTACTGCAGGCATCGCGATGATGGGTATTGGCCAAGGCTTAGGTGTTCCAGCACCAATTACAGCGGGTGCGGTGCTATCAGGTTGTTACTTCGGTGACAAGATGTCTCCACTTTCTGATTCAGTGATTCTGGCTTCTTCAATGTCTGGTGTCGAAGTGGTTGAACACATCAAAGGCATGCTGCCTGTTGCGCTAATCAGCTACATTATTACTGGCATCATGTTTACTGCGTTTGGTTTCCACTACGCAGGTAATGTTGACATGAGCCAAGTAGATTCTGTCATCAAAGCTATGGAAGTTCAGTTCTACATCACGCCTTACTCATTCGTTCCAGTACTTATCGTGCTTGGCCTGTTGGCTTTCCGTATGCCTTCATTCCCAGTAATCAGCTTTGGTTCTCTGCTAGGTATTATCTGGGCGGTCATGATCCAAGAGATCGATTTCCTAACGGCATTCAATACTGCTTGGGCACCGTTCTCTATCTCATCTGGCGTAGAATTCATTGATTCTATTCTTAACCGTGGCGGCATGTCTTCAATGCTTGGTTCGGTTGCGGTTATCGTATTTGGTCTAGGTTTTGGTGGCTTACTGGATAAAGTGGGCGTACTAGAGACAATTGCTAAAGTGTTCGAGCGCCGTGTAAACAGCGCAGGTTCTCTAGCAACCAGCACCATTGGTACGGCTTTCATGGGTAACGTGTTCGGTTCTGCGATGTACGTATCGTTAATCCTTACGCCAAAAATCTGTGCAAAGAACTACGACCGCTTGGGCTACAAACGTAAGAACCTATCTCGTAATGCTGAGTTTGGCGGCACGTTAACGTCAGGCATGGTTCCTTGGAGTGATAACGGTATCTACATGGCGAGTATTCTAGGCGTTGCAACGTTATCTTACGCACCGTTCATGTGGCTAAGCTTCATCTGTATCATCGTGACTATCGTGACCTCTTACATGGGGTGGTTCGTTGATAAGTGTGAACCAACAGCACCAGCCGTTGAAACTGAAGAAGCGGCAGAGCTTACTAAGCAGCAAGCATAAGTTAATGCCTCAGAACTTTAGAAAGTAAGCACAAAAACGTTAATGATATAAATGCAAAAAGAGCGCCCTAGAGCGCTCTTTTTTTGATCTACTGGTTTATCTATTTATTTATCTATTTATGGTTCGCTTACCCAACCAGTAGCCGATGCCTAACGGTGCAAAGAACACCACTAAGATAAACAGGATGAAATAGATAATCACACTTTTGATTAACTCCATCAGCTTATCAATCGCCAGTACCACCACCTCTTGAGATACGCGGTCAAGGTCTTGCGTAAACAACTCCCTTTCTGAAGTCACGATACCTGCAATCTCAATGCGCTCTTTCGCAATCATCTCTACCAGAGCTTCTCTTTCACGTGTCACCATTTTTTCTAACGCCACACGCTCTTCAGTTAGCATCGCTAATTTCTGGTCTGTCTTGTCGCTAAGATCGTTGAGTAGAGGCTGCATTTCTGTCGACATAATAGAAGCCAGTGTTTGCATGTACTCAGGGTTGTTCTCGATGAAGTCTTGCATGCTTGCTGACGTTTGACGAAGACTTTCCAGCGTCATCGATAGGTCTTCACCCGTTAGCGAGCTGTTTAACGCAACCAGCTCCGCTTTCCAAGACATTAGTTTAGGCGTCTGGTCAGCCATCAAACTTAAACGATCGGATGCGTCACTCATGGCTTCTGGCATAGTGCCTAAGCTCTGGACAATTTGCGACTCGTCTTTATCTAGGTAGCTCAGCCATTCTCGGTAAGCAGGTGTGCTTCTGAATGTGAGGTCTTTAAATGGGTGGCTAGCAGCAAACTGCGCAACGAACACTTTGCTGTTCTTGAAATCACTGGAGCTCAATACACCCTTTGCCAGTTTTTCTGCTTCTTGATCAAGAAAACGAGCAGTCTCTACCGCATCATCCGTCGCGAACAGATCCGCGCCATCGCCTTGGCGATAAAACTGATTCATTCGGGCTGTGAACACCCACGAGTCGATTAAGGCAGACATCGGTGACGTTTGATAAGCCGCTTGCTGTAAGCCCTGCTCCGCATGGATCTTCCAAAGCAAGACGTAAGATTGATGTAAGGTGTCATCAGCAGGGTAAGATTGAGCAATGAGATCGGCTGAGTCTTCTACTCGCATAAAAAACATCTTGGCGTATTCACGCGTCATGATTCGAGCATTCAGCTCTTGTTGAGTGAGAGGCGTCGTCTGAGTATCTAACTTAACTTCTAATAGAGAACAACCACTTAGCACAACACTAAGCACCAACACCATCCAACGTCGACTCGAAAATCGTAACATGTAAACCTCTGACAAAGACTAAGGGCGCGGATTGTATGAGCACTTCGTCAGAGTATTGTCAAAATTCCTACAAAAGTTAACGCTGCTTATCTAAATATTCAAACGCAGCATCTATAGAGGCTTTTATTGCCGCCTCTAGTTCTTCTAAATCGTGTTCACTGATCGCTCTCGACTGTTTCATTGTCATTTCAATGGTTGCTGCAATGATCGCTAATCGAGATGCTTTGATACTGCCAGCCACACCTTTTAAGCTATGTACAATACGAGCAGCAGAGGTTTCATCTTTAGTGAGAAGAGATTTGAACTTCGTGTAATCATCAGCGTGATCTTGTACAAAAACACCAAGTAGCAATTCGACAGACTCAGCATCACCATCAAGCGTTTCTAGCATGTCTTCAATATCAATCGCAGGCTTCGAATCAGTGACACTTGCGATGTGTTTCTCTGCCACTGGAGTTTCCTCAGTGTTCTGCTGAACAATTTTCTGGCTTGTTACGTTAACGCCCTCTTGAGGTTGAAGGTCGGGATGTTTACTCGGTGGCGTAATCTCCAATACGGAAGAGTCATCACTTGGTTGCTTCACCGCAGAGGAAGCATTTTCCTTACTTGAATCGGTAACTGGTTCAGGGCTCAGTTCTTTGTCTGCTTGTTGAATCAATTTTCTCGATCTAACACCCCACAACACTAATGTGATCATCGTTACCAAGCTTAAACCTAGCATCACTAGCAATAGGTTAAACTGACGGTCATGGAACTCAGCTTCAAGTTTAATGATCTGTTCGTTCACCGAGTTTTTCTTGATTTTATCGACTAAATAATTGAGCTGAGCGTAATCACTCAACAACGCTGAGGCATCAGCCAATAACTGTTGCAGTGCGTCTTGCTCTTCAGTTTTTAATGAATATGATTTTTCTAGAATGGAATCAAACGCACGATAAGTCGCTGACGAGCTTTGATTGTCAGAATACATCGCTTCAAAGACAACAACGCCGAATTCATTGAGTAGCGGTTTTAGTTTAGGGGAAAGCTCTTTATCAGCGCGCAGTATCTTAATATTGTCAACAATGTCTTGAACCTGGCTTTCTATCGGGATGAACTCATCAAACTTTTCTAGGAACTGATCGGCTACATAAAGCAGTTGATTCACATCAGGGCGAAACAAGGCGTGTTGAAAATCAGATTCAATCTGCAGTCGGATCGAATAAACCAACTGAGCATCAAGTGCTAACTCATTGATACGAGAGACTCGCAGCGGCTCAGAGAAATAAAGCGATTGCCTCAATTCATTGACGCGAATGCCGAGTTCTTCAATTTGAGCAAGAGAATTGGTGTAGGAACGGCTTAGATTAAGGAGAGCCAATGAAGGAAGTAGCCACAGAGCCATGAGCACAACCAAGAAAGTGGCCGGTTTTTTAAAGCGTTTGGGCTTTGCTACTGATTGTTCCATCTATATTCCTTGTGCGTGTTAACTTGAAGCCATGACACTTGCTAAAAGACTAAGCACAAAACAAGCGACAACATCTTGCTGCCGCTTTTACTCGTTAACTTCGGACTATGACTTATTGCGAGTCAGTTGGTCACGTAAGTTCGGTGGAGTGCCTTTAATCGTTAGCGTGTCTGTCTCCGGATCGTAAAAGATACGTTCGCCTAGAAGCAGACTATCAAAACTAACATTCAAACCGCCACCAGCACCAACAAATTTTGTTAGTTTACGCATAGTTGCGCGATCAGCAGGGAAACTGTCTTCTAACTCGTAGCCTTGCTCACTAGTATAGTCAAAGAAGCTTGTACCATCTGTGCTTGCTGGCAGTTCTCCAGAAAGTTCACGAACTTGAACTTCATCGCCCGCTTTTAGCTGTTCGTTACAGTAATCCGCAACCTGCTTTTTATAGCTGATCGCTTCTTCTTTTTCTAACTTAGAGTCTGAAACGAAATCTTCTACCGCTTGCATCAGTACTTGGTTTTGCTGTTTCGCATCCAAACCGACTTCAGCTTGTAAGAAATCTAAGAAGAAATCCGCGACTTTACGGCCAACACGTCCTTTAATGTAAGTTAAGTAACGGTTTGACTCTTTGTCTGTGTCGTATGTTGAAAGATCAAGGCGCGCCACAATATCCATCTTTGAGATATCAAGGTAATCAGTCGCACTGATGTCTAGCCCTTCAGTCACTTTCAAACTTTGGTTCGAAGGCAGTAAACCAATGAAAAGGTAGTCTGTCGCCAGTGATTGGTATTCAGCGAGTACCAAAGTGCCTTCGTCAGCAAATGGGTACTTCGATAACTCATCTTTTAGACGTAGCGCACTTTTTTGAGAGAAATCATAGAAACTTTGCTCTCCCGCTCGAAATTCATGCAACGACTGCTGGAATTCGCTGTCGGATTTGAAAGAACCAAACCCTTTGCCTGCTTTTGAATTAAAAACACGGTGAAGTTCAGCAACTAGGCTTTCAGATGAAGCATCGTTCTCTAGAGATTCAGCACGATAGTTAACAATCAGCTCATCCTGATCGTTCTTGCTCAGCTGGTGTAAAATTACGTTGGAAAGGTGAAGGCTCATAGTGAAAATATTACCGTTCAGGTTTCAGTTGTCGTGCATAGTAGGTTATCATAAGCCGCTTTTACTATCATTATTAGAGTCCTTATGCCGATTATATCTAAATACACAGATGATCAAGTTGAAAAAATCCTAGCTGAAGTAGGTGCTGTACTCACTAAGCACAAAGCTTCACCAGAACTTTCACTGATGATCGCTGGAAATATCGCAACCAATGTCTTAAATCAGAATGTTGCTGCTTCACAACGCAAAGGAATTGCTGAAAAATTTGCCGAAGCTTTAATCTCTTCTCTTGAAGATAAAAAGTCTCACTAAATTTGATTGACGGATAAAAGAATTATAAATGGTAGACAGCGCAAACTCATATAGCGATCGCGTATCTCGACTTGTTGGTTGGGGTCACTGGTTTGCATTTTTCAACATCATTGCTGCGATGTTGATTGGTACTCGTTATATTACTCAATCTGCTTGGCCAGAAACCCTACTGGGTCAATTTTATTTGGCTGCATCTTGGGTTGGTCATTTCGGGTTTTTAGTATTCGCGCTTTATCTACTAGTGCTGTTTCCGCTCACTTTTATTCTTCCGTCGAGGAAGTTATTACGTTTGGTTGCCGTTTGCTTTGCAACCATAGGTTTAACTGTCCTACTGATTGATACCCAAACGTATCAAAATATAAACCTCCACCTGACACCTGTCGTGTGGGAGGTTTTATTCAGTGGAGAGGAGTCTGCATTCACATCTGATTTGCAACACCTCTTCATTGTTATGCCACTTATCTTCTTATTGCAGCTAGGTCTGTCTGAGTGGGTTTGGCGTAAGCAACGTAAACTGTCTCATAAACACATTGGCCGTCCGATTACTGCCGTCTTCTTCTTGTGTTTCATCAGCAGCCACTTGACCTACATGTGGGCTGATGCATATTTCTACAACCCAATTACTAGCCAGAAAGCGAACTTCCCACTGTCATACCCAATGACAGCGAAAAGCTTTATGGAAAAACATGGCCTATTAGACCGTGAAGAGTATCTACAGCGTTTAGAAGCCAACAAAGAGAACGTAAACTTAGTTAGCTACCCGCTCGAAAAAATTCAATACAACCGCCGCAGTGATGATCTTAATATCCTGATGGTGAGTGTAAACAACCTTCGCTCTGATGCACTTAATGCCACAGCGATGCCAAACAGCTACGCATACTCACAACAATCGATCAACTTCACCAATCACTACAGTTCAAGTAACGACATGTTTGGTATCTTCGGTTTGTTCTATGGCCTTCCAAGCAGCTATGCAAGCAGCATCGAAGCTCAGGGTTCAAGTGCAGTACTGTTGGACGTTTTAGATAATCACAATTATAAGTTTGCGGCTTTCAGTGGCGACAACTTTGACGATGCACTTTACTCGGAAATCATCTTCCGAGGCCGTGATGTTATGCCAGAGCAAGCAACTTATGATGACAAAAGCGCGATACAAGCTTGGTCTAACTGGATTCAATCACCACAAGCTAAACGTCCTTGGTTTAACTTCATTGAGCTGACCACGCTGGATAACTTCTCTAGCTACGATTCAAGTTCAGAGTCAGACTCAACGTTAACGACAGCAGAACGTTTTGCTGCAGACTATCAAAAGTCTGCTCAAGCAGCCGATGCTCAGCTAGCAACAATCTACGCTGAACTGGAACGCTTAGAGCTAACCGACAACACGGTGGTTATCATTACCTCTAATCACGGTAGCGAGTTTAACGAAACTAAGACCAACAGCTGGGGCGCAAACTCCAACTACAGTCGTTATCAGTTACAAGTGCCACTATTTATCAGCTGGCCTGGTAAGTCTGCTTCTGAATATACTCACCGTTCTAGTCATTTAGACGTGTCCGTAACATTGATGCAAGAGCTATTGGGCGTATCTTCAAACCCAACAGATTTCAGTAGCGGTCGCAGCCTGTTTAATGAGCGTAAAAGAAAGTGGATTCTCGCGGGTGACTCACGTGAACTTGCCCTTGTTACCGACCAGCAAACCACTGTGTTAGATAAATTTGGTAACTATAAATTGTACGATCAGAATTACAAACGTCTGAAAAACGTAAGCCCTCGCTTACCGGTATTAATGCAAGGCCTAACAGAGCTGCAGCGTTTCTACACAAAAAATGACTAAATAGTCACCAAACAGAAAAGGGAAGCTAATGGCTTCCCTTTTTTATTGCCGCTAATGACTAGAAAACAAGCAACCAAACAAGATTATGATAATTAAGGGTTTACAAGGCACTCTCCCCCTTATATTATTCACGCCAATGGAGGGATGGCTGAGTGGTCGAAAGCACCGGTCTTGAAAACCGGCAACCGTTAATAGTGGTTCTAGGGTTCAAATCCCTATCCCTCCACCACTTTAAAGAAAGCCGCTGAGAAATCAGCGGCTTTTTTGCGTCTGACGTAAAGTGAATCGAATCTAAAGTTTAATATTCAACTATTCCCCAAAGACAGATTGTTTGGTTCATTCTGAACAGTTTAAAGCCCTGTTACGACTCTATAGCTGTTTGAATATCACTGGCTAGCTCAATTTATATTCTCTCCACACTCCAGTCATCGATACATACCTTAGACCAAACTTATTTGCACAGCGCGTTCATTCAATATGACTAGACTGGTGGTGCATGCCAATCGGGTACAGTTACTCGCTAGAGAGTCAGAATTCACTGCAGGCTCGAATCGTGTTTAGGCTTGTTTCAGGCACTCATCATAAATCCATAAAAATAAAAAAAATCCAGAGGCTTCATCTAGGTCTCTGGATTTCTAAATTTGGCTTGAGCGCTACTTTAATTAAGCGTTTTCTTGCTTAGTCTCTTGCTGCTCTGCTTGTTTCTTTTGTTCAGCTTCATTTGCTTTTTCTTCGTGGTTTGAACCACCACATCCGCCACAACAGCTCATAATCATACTCTCTTTGATTGTGTTTAAGTCATTCACTGCAGACATAATATTAAAGATGCATTTCAAATGCAACTTTAAAGTCATCAATATTGAACATTCGCAACTTGTAGTAATTTAAGCTTTTGGTTTTATTAAAATTGGTAAGTACAACACAACGAAACAACTGTATGCAGCGACCCACAGAGCGCTGGATAAGGTGATGATAGAGACAATATCATGGGTAAAGTATCCACCAAACACTCGAACAATAAAGGCAAAAACAATGGCGATTAACGCCGCAGTCATTATTTTACCAATCGCAATAGTTCGGCCTGTATGCCCTAAAGACACACGTGAGATCATTGATAAGATCATCACTCCCATTCCACCAACGGTTAATGCATGAATCGCTTGTGATTGTGTGACCAATGACGAAATGATCGAAACGCCATACAAAACCAACCCTAACGAAATGGCCCAGTAGCTTAAGTGTAGAGACCACACAAGAGGAGTCTTAAAAGCAACCCATATTTTCCACCTTACCGCCCTAACCGCATTTGCCAAGCCACTGACAATAAACACGAAAGCAACGAGATCTTGTGGAACTGGAAGTATCTGAAAGCTCAACACAACGGCGAAAATCGTGCTCACGATGCTCAGCTTTTCAAGCCATGGTAATGCAGGGGTTCGTGGTGTCTGTGTGCCATTAGCGGTAAACATAGGAAAAACTCGGCCACCCATAATGCACATGACTAGGGTCACCAACAGCACCATGCTTGTGCTAGCTTGTGAAATTAAGACTGGCTGCTGAAATAAAACGCCATAGTGCATTGCGGCATTGGCAAAAGTCATTAGCAATAAAATGGGGACGAACAACAGGTTTCGCCAAAGCTTCACACTGACAATATTGTGAGCAAGATAAATTACAGCGATAGGTAAAAACAGTAAATCGAGTCCAGCCACCAGCCAAGGGCTTAGAACTTCAGGCAGGAACATGGCTATTCTTGCACACAACCAGATAGCCAGAAGTATCATTAACCCGCGTCCGTTAATGCTGCGGACACCCGTCCAATTTTGTACGGCCGTCAGTAAAAAACCAACCACGACAGTGGCTGCAAAGCCAAACAACATTTCATGAATATGCCACCACATTGCACCGCCATAAACATTTAAGGTTGCGCTGCCATTCCAAAACGCGGCCCACCCGACTAACGCTGCAATACTAAAAAGTGATGCAAACAAAAAAAATGGTCGAAACGCGAGTTCGAAAAATGCCGTCATTGAAACGCCATTATTGGGGTTTTGATTTAAATCTTTCATCATCGTAAACCTAGTGAGTAAACAAAACTTGCTTACTTTTAAATAACTTCAACCGCCAAAAGTTGCCCTAACTTGTAGCTGTGCCCTTCTCCAAGGAGATCTTGCAAGCTATAAGCGTCTAAGCTTTTGTAAAAACACTCTTGAGCTTCAGCAAAGATAGTTTTCAATTGGCAATTTGGTGTAATGACACAGCTATTATCCTCGCCAAAACATTCAACCAAGTTACGTTTGTCTTCTAACTCTCGAACTAACGTACCTATATTGATCTGACTTGGATGGCAACTGAGTTTCAAACCACCATTTTTTCCTCTTGTGGCGATCAGATGTCCTTTGAGGTTGAGTTGCTGAACGATCTTCATTAAGTGGTTTTTAGAAATACCATAACTGTTAGCAATGTCGCCGATGGTGCTAAGAGATTGGTTGTTGATCGCTAAATAGATCAGCACTCGTAGGGAATAATCAGTGTAACGTGTGATATGCATGGTGGGATATTTCACTTTATAAGATGCATTCATTATGAATCTTATAAACAGCAAAGGCAAGTTAACCCTAATGAGGAATGGTGGCTACACACCAAAAGCTAAGGCTTCGGTCCTAATTACGTTCCTCACATCAGTTGTATTCTATCATTTCTCTATTTTCCTTGCTCAAACGATACCTAATCCCTTAAGTCGAAACGATCAGGAACATTTTTCGATGTATTTTCACTCTAACCATATAAAAATGCACAAACTTGTTCATAAAAAAAGCAGTCAGTTGATAAGGGTATTTACAAGCGAATCACACCCCTATATTATTCGCGCCATTGGAGGGATGGCTGAGTGGTCGAAAGCACCGGTCTTGAAAACCGGCAACCGTTAATAGCGGTTCTAGGGTTCAAATCCCTATCCCTCCACCACATTAAAGAAAGCCGCTGAGAAATCAGCGGCTTTTTTGTATCTGGAGATCACACAAGCTCACCACTCAACGGCTAACAGCAAATGCGGCCTTCAATAACTGCATGTGAATTGGAACCAGATCTTGGTGCTGAGTTCGATATCCGCCACCGACTACGCATGCCATCGGAATAGACTCTGATTTCGCTAACTCAATCATCAAACAGTCGCGTTCAAATATCCCTTTTGTCGAAACATTCAAGTAACCCAATTCATCGTCTTGATGGATATCGATCCCCGCATCATAAATAATCAGATCAGGTTGATGGTGAGCAATCGCTAACTTAGTGACTTGTTCAAAACAACGTAAGAACTCTTCATCTTCTGTTTCACGACTTAACGGCACATCTAAATCGGATAGCGGCTTTCGTGCAGGGAAGTTTTTGTCGCAGTGGAACGACAAAGTAATGATGTCGTCATTCTCTTGGCAAAGAGTCGCTGTGCCATCACCATGATGAACATCGCTGTCGACGATAAGCACTTTATCGATATGTTCAAAGGTCAGCGCATGTTTTGCCGCTAACACCAGATCGTTCAACAAACAAAAGCCGCTACCAAAATCATGGTGTGCGTGATGATAACCACCACTCAAATGAATCGCTAAACCACTCTCTATTGCCATTTCAGCGGCCAAGCAGGTTCCACCACTTGAATAAAGCGTTCTCTCAATAAGTTGTTCACTCCACGGGAAACCGATGCGTCTCATTTTCGCCGCGGGCAAATTACCTGAAACAAGCAAATCCACATACTCACTATCGTGAACCTGTTTTACCTGTTCAACCGAAACCGGCGTTGGTTGGAAGATTTCAAACTGACGCTTCCATAGAGGATCGCGATCCATTAACGCTTCAACAGCACTGTGTAACAACTGATATTTGTTAATCGGGTAACGGTGACCTTCTGGTAAAGGTAACTGCGAATAGATTGGGTGGTAAATTAAAGGAATCATAATCAGGTTAATTGCGTATCTTTCTCAAAATCATAACAGTCTCAGCCTAGGCGACAACCTTAATTGATGATAATAGTTATCATTATCTTAGCTTTAAAAAAGAAACAGCAATGAAAAACCTAATACTCATCTTTGGGGTGATCTGCGGCTCAGTAGCAGCAGTAATGATTTTTATAGGAATGCTAATGGCCAGTTGGTGGAGCGTTGATTTTCTCGTGTTAAGCCATCAAACTTAACTAATTGAACTAAAAAGGAATCACCATGAGCGTTATTTTCATTACTGGAGCAAATCGCGGCATTGGTTTAAGCCTGACTCAACAATACTTGGAAGGTAGCCACAAGGTGTACGCGACTTATCGTGATGCCAATTCAGCAAAAGAACTGCTTTCTCTCGCAGACCACAACAGCAACCTGACCTGCATTCAATTAGAGATAACCGATTACCAAGCGGTGAGCCACCTCACTTCGCAAATAGAGTCGATTGATATCTTGATCAACAACGCTGGCTACTATGGTCCAAAAGGTTATGGTCTGGGTAATACCGATGTCGAAGCGTGGCGTCGTGTATTCGAAGTCAACACCATTGCGCCATTAAAGCTTGTCGAGACTCTATTACCTCTTATAGAAAGTAGTGACGTCAAAAAGATCGCCTGCCTGTCTTCTAGAGTCGGTAGCATGTCCGAGAACACATCAGGCGGAGGCTACATCTATCGTTCATCTAAAGCCGCTCTAAACTCCGTTGTGAAGAGCCTAAGTAACGACTTAACCGATAATGGCTTTACAGTGTTGGCGTTACATCCAGGGTGGGTACAGACCGAAATGGGCGGCCCTAATGCTCTGATCGACACTGACACCTCAGCTTCTGGTCTTATAAAAGTCATCGAGTCCGCGAATACTGAAGTAAGTGGTCACTTCTTCAATTTCGATGGCAGCGAAATAGACTGGTAACCCGCAGATGAATGATGGCCCTCTCTCAAACCTAGTTAAGTACTCAACACTGTTTTGTCTGACGGTGATGCTAACCGGCTGTTTCAGTGATGGCCCCGGAGACTTATTCGACGACTACCAAACAAAGATAGCCAGAGTACAAGATGCTGACGAGATAAAAGAGGAACGGGAATTTGAAAGCCTACCGAGAAAACGAGAACTGCTGCTTGACGTGCCCTCGCTTTCTATCGGTTTAATCGACAGTTACCAGCTTCGTCAGTGTGGATTGTTCAATCTGATTGCAAAAAGAAATTCGCTTCTTGGGAAAGTCGCGGATGAGTTTCGTAATTACGATTATCAAGTCGCCCTACTTGCAGGTGTCGGGAGATGCTTATCCGGTAGCGAATTAGACCCTGAGGTCGTAGAACTACTGAAAGAAATCGAGCAGCAGAAACTCGCACAGTTTCCGCGGCACCAGTGGAATCTAATCTATGCCAGCGATGCGATGCAGTCTCAGATGCGTGGTAGTCAGTGGTTACACGCTGATATCGGCGATCAGGTACGACAAACCAGTGATGCCTTAGAACATATCAATCAAGCGTTAAACGTTCCGCTCGTTTCGGGAAAGACTACTGAGGTTCAAGAAGTATTAGAAAAGAGCTCTACGCTCGGGGATTTATACTACTCGCTCACGCGAGCTTCGGCCGAACTTGATACCATCACCAAACAGCTGACAACTTTTGATCACAATATCATCTGTGGTAAACAACGAGACACGACCAAGTTTCGTTATCTCAACAATGTGTTCGAGCAGCAATACATAGACAAAGTTCAGCCCTACATGGCGCAATTGGATGGCTACTATCAGCAGTTAGCCCCGCAACTTGGGATGTTTGACGCGCAACCTGAACTGCACAGTTATTACTTTCCCATCAAAGATGCGCATCACGCCTTTCGATCATCCACTCGCCGCCATGTTGATTATTGGCAGCAGCTGTTTAAACGTTGTGGGCGCAAGGTCGGTCGTTAATATTGATTCCCAATATCAATAATGGGTGTTGTTAGCTTTCAGTTTCTAACTGATTAACTTTTAGCGCCTTTCTTCGCGTAAGTCTTCTTCCTTGTCCCACCACCTTTACGGCGCTTGAATGCTGGTCTTTCAACTTTAGGAAGATGACGCAGGGATTCAGGGACTTCACCTGTTTTTACCTTACCCATTAAGCCATCGATCTTACTTTCTAGCGCTTGCATGAAGGGTTGATACGCTTGGTTTCGCTCAGCCATACCTTGCAACTGATGCTCCCAGTGAGCCGTCATGTCGGGAAAGGTCGAGTCCTCAGGTAAGGCATTAATCAAACCTCTCCCCGCAGGACTGCTATGAATACTCTTACCTTGTCGAGTTAGCAACTGCCTCTTAAACAAAGTATCTAAGATACCCGCTCGGGTTGCTTCCGTTCCAAGGCCATCGGTCTCTTTCAAAATGGCTTTAAGGTCTTTGTTCGCGACAAAGCGCGCGATACCAGTCATCGCTTGTAGCAAGGTCGCTTCCGTGAAGTGCTTTGGTGGTTCGGTTTTCTTATCGCCAATAATGCCTTCACGACACGTCAACACCGTACCTTTATCCAATGGAGGCACCGTATCCGTGCCATCACCTTTTTCTTCAGTGTCCGTTTTCCCCATCAACACTTTCCAGCCCGGGTTGATAAGCTGACGCCCTTTTGCGATGAACACACCACCAGCAATATCAAAGACTAACTTGGCATCGGCAAAAATAGCAGGTGGGTAGAATTGCATCAGATACTGACGAGCGATTTGCTGATAGATTTTCATCTCGTTGGCAGACAGGCCGTTCACCGATGATTTCTTCGGTGTTGGGATTATCGCGTGGTGAGCATCGACCTTGCTGTCGTTCCATGCTTTGGATTTAAGAGAAAGATCCGCACCTTGAGCACCACTTTGCAGCTCTTTCGCATTGTTAGCGATAGCATCCACGACCGACTCTCTTTGCGAGTAGTGATCCTTAGGTAGGTAGCGGCTATCAGAACGCGGGTAAGTGATGAGTTTGTGTTTCTCGTACAACGACTGACAAGTGTCGAGGACCTGCTGAGCACTCATACCAAAACGCTTAGACGCATCAATCTGCAGTGCTGACAACGAATAAGGCAGTGGCGCAGCTTGTTTACTTTGCTTTTGCTCTGATTCCGTCACGGTTGCAGGTTGATTCGCAATTCGGTTAGCCACGTTCTCAACCAGCTTTCGATTGAGCACTCGGCCTTCTTCATCTTGCCATGGTTTACATGCTTCGCTTGGTTTCCAACGCGCTCGAATATCAAAGCTCTGGCCGTTGTTTTGATAAGGGATCAAAGCGTGCAGAGTGAAGTAATCTTTAGGAATGAAATTCTCGATTTCTTCATCACGTCTTACCACCAAACCAAGCACTGGCGTTTGCACTCGCCCTACCGACAACACGCCTTGGTAACCCGCCTTTTGACCAAGCAAGGTGTAAGCTCGGGTCATGTTCATGCCATACAACCAATCGGCTCTAGAGCGTGCTAAAGCAGAAATAGACAATGGAATAAAGTCTCGGTTACTGCGCATTTGAGAGAGCGCACGCTTCACGGCTGGTAAGTTCAAATCGCTGATCAGCAGCCTGTCCATCGACTCTTTCTTGGCCTTAGACACCTTGCAGTAATCGATCACTTCATCCACCAGCAGCTGCCCTTCTCTATCCGGGTCACCCGCATGGACAATTTGGGTCGCGTCCTTCAATAGCTTTCGGATCACTGTGAGCTGTTTGCTTGACGTCTTACGAGGTCTTAGTTGCCATTGCTCTGGCACAATAGGAAGATCGGCTAAGTTCCACTTCTTATAACGGTCGTCATAAGCGTCCGGCTCAACCTGCTCCAATAAGTGTCCAATACACCAAGTCACCACATCCCCATTGCCACATTTGATAAACCCTTGGTCTTTCTTCTGTGGATTAGGTAGTGCGGCGGCAATGGCGCGGCCTAGGCTTGGTTTTTCAGCAATGATAAGACGAGACATGTTTTTCCAGATGCTACAAACAATTAGGGCCACATTATCTAATGTGGCCCCTAGAAATCAAGGAAAACTGGTTGTTTATACAGTTAGCACTCAAAAAACTAGTGGCTAGTAAATATGCATAGCTAAAAACATACTCGATGAGTGGCTTCGCCACCTGCTTTCTTGTTTTGAGTATCCCAAGAGCTATTCGGAGCAATTCCTACAATGCCTCTAGAAAAAGCAATCACTTTGACTCTATATTATTGGTTTTATTTATTTTTTCTCAAAGAGAGAACTCGAGTAATATTAATGAATTGATCTTATTCAGCAAGGCGGTTTTATTGACCGAGATCAAAACTCAAAGTTGGTGGTTCTCGTTAAATACGGAAAAGTATAGAGGCAAATAGCGTCTATCAGCCCACATACAAATGGGGTTGATTTTAGGCAAAAATGCAATTTATAGTACGGAGTATGAATCGATATTAGGGAGGTAAAATGACTATACATAGACAATAAAAAAGCCTACTCAAGGCAGGCTAATTTATCTGTATCACTCACGTTGTAATAAGCAGAGTTTAAAGTCTTTGTAGGAGAAGACTTCTAACTTTATGACAACACTTATGATGGCTTGTTTCACGGCGAATCATATCAAAGTCTACGCAAAAAACAACGTGCCTAACTTACTTGAATGAGTACATAAGCATGTTTCAAAAGTTAAATTATTTACTAGATGCAATGGAATCAGTTTTAGCAATTATCGACTTCTTAGTTGCTGAAGACTATCAATTACCTACAGCGATCATCAATTTTATCGCTAGATTTAGTTTTTAAATCTAACTGTGCAGCCCTTTATCGGGCTGCTTCATCATCGTATTTACAAGAACTCGACGAACTTTGAGAAGTCACGTTCTGGCGCTTTCATTGGCGTACAGCCCGGAGTACCCAAATATAGGAAACCAACGATTTCGTCGTCGCCTTCTAGGCCGAAAGCTTGGTGAACTTTAGGGTGGAACATCCACTTACCTGAGCGCCAAAAGCCTTGAAAACCTTGAGCAACAGCAGCCATTTGCATCGCCTGTGCTGCGCAACCCGCAGATAGGTGTTGTTCGAACGCGGGCACTTTTTCGTGCTCAGTTACCTTTGCGATGATAGTGATCACCATTGGTGCTCGAAACGGCGCTTTTTTAACTTTCTCAATGACCGCTTCTTCGCTCTCGTCAGCTTGTGCCGCACGAACCAAAATATCAGAGAGCTTCTGTAACCCTGAGCCTTGTGCGATAACAAAGCGCCATGGGGTCAATGCGCCGTGGTCTGGAGCACGTAAGCCCGCTTTAATGATATTTTCTAACGCCACACCTTCAGGTGCTGGATCAGAGAGTTTTGCGATTGAGCGTCTGTTGAGCAATAGATCCAAAGCATCCATTTGAAGTCCTTACTAATTTTTATTGTTTGTATAATTGAACTGTAGCACAGAACACAAACGATAATAAATCTCAACGGCTGTCTATTTGAAGCAATATTTGAAACGACACTAGAAACAACAAAGGCCCCTAAATCTATGACTTAGGAGCCTTATTTATCTGTCTAGTCCAAGCTTAGTTACCCGTCTAGTTCAGCTTATTGAACTTTCTGATTCAAACTTATCAAACGAGAACATTCTGTTTGTTGTTAAAGCTTAATAGCTAACTCAACACCTTGTCGAATCGCACGCACGGCATCCAGTTCACCTGCGTAATCGGCACCGCCTATCACGTGTAGTTTGCCACCAAACTCTTGCCACATGTCTTCGAATGGACGAACTGAAACCTGACCCGCACACACGATAACGGAATCGGCATCGAGTACCTGATCTTTCTTACCAACGCTGATATGCAGACCTTGGTCGTCAATCTTGTTGTAGCTCACGCCACCAAGTAAGTTCACACCACGTTTTTCTAATGTGCGTTTATGAATCCAACCTGTAGTCTTACCCGGACCTTTACCGACACGACCCGCTTTACGCTGCATCACCCAAACCGTTTTGTCACTGAACGAATCAGGGTAAGGATAAAGTCCACCAGGATGTTCCATATTCTTATCAATGCCCCACTCATGCAGCCAGTCATCCAAGCTGTGAGAAGTCGGCTCTGTCAGCATAGTTGCCACATCAATACCGATACCACCGGCACCAACAATCGCGACTTTTTCGCCTACTGGTGTCTTTTCACGAATCAAGGTTTGATAATCGATTACGTTTTCTTGGTCAATCCCTTCAATATCAAGCTTTCTTGGCTCAACACCGGCAGCCATCACGACTTCATCGTACTTCAACAACATCTCAAACGTCGCTTCAGTATCCAGTTTTAAGTTCACGCCTGATGCATCGATTTGATTAGCAAAGTAGCGAATCGTTTCTCTGAACTCTTCCTTGCCCGGTATCTGCATTGCCAATCTAAATTGGCCGCCGATACGATCATTTTTCTCAATCAGATCAACATTATGACCACGCTGTGCCAACGTCGTCGCGCAGGCTAAACCAGCAGGCCCAGCCCCAACCACGGCAATAGTTTTGGTCGCTTCGGCAGGCTGAACAACAATTTCAGTCTCGTAACAAGCTCGAGGGTTAACCAAACAACTCGCTCTTTTGCCTTTGAATACGTTATCAAGACAAGCTTGGTTACAACCGATACAGGTGTTAATGAACTGCGCTTGGTCTTGAGCGGCTTTATTAACGAAATCAGGGTCAGCCAAGAATGGACGAGCCATTGATACCATGTCGGCCTGTCCTGAACTGAGGATACGTTCAGCCTCTTCTGGCGTGTTGATACGGTTACATGTCACCACTGGGATCGACACGTATGGTTTAACTTTTTCCGTCACCCAAGAGAATGCTCCTCTTGGAACTTGTGTCGCAATAGTCGGGACACGAGCTTCATGCCAACCAATACCAGTATTGATAATCGTCACGCCCGCTTCTTCTAGCTTCTGAGCCAAAAGTACAACATCTTCGAACGTGCTGCCTTGCTCAACCAAATCCAGCATCGATAAGCGGAAAATAATGATGAAATCTTTACCCACCGCTTCGCGAATCGATTTAACGATCTCTAGCGGGAAACGCATGCGCTTCTCATAAGAACCGCCCCATTCGTCATAACGCATGTTGGTACGTTTACAGATAAATTGGTTAATCAAGTAGCCTTCAGATCCCATGACCTCAATGCCGTCATAGCCAGCAACCTGAGCTAGTTCTGCACTATTGGCAAAAGCACCGATGGTCTTTTTAATTTGACGAGGGCTCATCTCACTCGGTGCAAACTTAGCGATTGGCGCTTTGATGCCCGAAGCACTTTGCGCGAATGGGTGCATTGCATAGCGGCCAGCATGCAGCAACTGAAGAGCAATTTTACCGCCATGCTTATGCACGGCCTCGGTAACAACTTGGTGAGCTTTTGCGTGCTTAACTTTACTGAACTCAGCACTAAATGGGGTCAATCTGCCACGTAAATTAGGAGAGAAACCACCGGTAACAATAAGGCCAACGCCTCCTTTTGCTCGCTCTTCATAAAACGCGGCAAGCTTGTGGAGGCCTTCTTTATTTTCTTCTAAACCCGTGTGCATTGATCCCATCAATACACGGTTACGTAACTGAGTAAATCCAAGATCGAGTGGTTCGAGTAAATGTGGGTACATGGCAGACATCACTTCTATTATTATATCCTTGTGGTCTGACCACAATATAACTCAATCACCAAAAGTTCAAACAACCGTTTACATTTTTGTAACACCGATCATAATGCTGAAGGTATTAATCGTTCAGAAACCCTTAATTTGTCTACACTTAATGAGAATATATATCGATTAACAATTCTTGGTGTAGTTTGAGCTAGGGAATTATCGTAGGATACTAAGCAGTTCATATTATTGAGATTAATAGTACTGTTGCTTGTTAAAGCCACGTGATCTCACTGCGGAGACATAATGAAAAAGATATTCAAATTTATAGGTATGATCTTTAAAGGGATTTGGAAGCTCATCACGTTTGTGCGTCTTGCGCTCGTTAACCTCTTCTTTTTACTCAGTATCGCCATCATCTACTTTGTATACTTCCACTCAGACACAACTCAGCCCACTGTTCCACAGGAATCGGCTTTAGTGCTTAACCTGTCTGGTCCTATCGTGGAGCAGAGTCGCTATATCAATCCGATGGATTCAGTCACGGGTTCACTGCTTGGCAAAGACCTTCCAAAAGAGAACGTCCTGTTTGATATTGTTGAAACGATTCGCTACGCCAAAGACGATGACAATGTTACTGGTATCGTTTTAGCACTCAAAGAACTGCCAGAAACCAATCTGACCAAGCTTCGCTACATTGCTAAAGCACTCAACGAGTTCAAAGCAACAGGCAAACCAATTTATGCGGTGGGTGACTTTTACAACCAAAGCCAATACTACCTAGCCAGCTACGCAACTAAAGTCTTCCTATCACCAGATGGTGGGGTTCTTCTTAAAGGTTACAGCGCCTATTCGCTTTACTACAAAACGTTATTAGAGAAGCTAGACGTCAACACGCACGTGTTCCGTGTTGGTACCTATAAGTCAGCTATCGAGCCTTTCATTCGTGACGACATGTCAGATGCAGCGAAAGAATCTGCTTCTCGTTGGTTAGGCCAATTATGGGGCGCATACGTTGATGATGTGAGCAACAACCGCCAGATCGACGCGAAAACGCTGAACCCAAGCATGGACTCTTTCTTAAAAGACCTTGAGTCGGTTGATGGCGATATCGCAAAACTGGCAGAGAAGCTTGGTTTAGTTGACGAACTGGCGACTCGCCAGCAAGTACGACTAGAGCTTGCTGACGTCTTCGGCAGTGATGGTCAAGACAGCTATAACGCGTTTGGGTACTACGAGTACCGTACAACCATGCTTCCCGACCTAACAAGTGAATCGCACGATGTTGCTGTGATTGTTGCTAGCGGCGCAATTATGGATGGTAAGCAGCCACGTGGCACCGTTGGTGGTGACACCACAGCAGCACTACTTCGCCAAGCGCGCAACGACGACAAAGTAAAAGCCGTTGTACTTCGTGTAGACAGCCCAGGTGGTAGCGCATTTGCTTCAGAAGTGATTCGCAACGAAGTCGAAGCGCTTAAAGAAGCCGGCAAGCCGGTTGTTGTATCTATGTCTAGCCTTGCCGCTTCGGGTGGTTACTGGATCTCGATGGGAGCGGACAAGATCTTGGCTCAACCAACGACCTTAACTGGTTCGATTGGTATCTTTAGTGTTATCACAACCTTCGAAAAAGGGTTGAACGATATTGGTGTTTATACTGATGGCGTTGGCACATCACCTTTCTCTGGTCTTGGTATTACGACTGGGCTTAGCGACGGCGCGAAAGATGCGTTCCAAATGGGCATTGAAAACGGTTACCGCCGATTCATCAGCCTAGTTGGAGAGAATCGCGGCATGGAAGTCGATGCTGTCGACAAGATCGCTCAAGGCCGAGTATGGACTGGCCAAGATGCAATCCAGAAAGGTCTAGTCGATGAAATTGGTGATTTTGATGATGCGATTGCAGCAGCGGCTTCACTTGCAGAGCTTGAAACCTACAACATCTACTGGGTAGAAGAACCACTTTCAACGACTGAACAATTTATTCAAGAATTTATGAATCAAGTTCAGATGTCGATAGGCTTTGATATCCAATCAATGATTCCAAGCAGTTTACAACCTGTTACTCAGCAGTTAGCTCAAGATAGCCAGCTGTTAGGCAACTTTAACGACCCACAAGGCCGATACGCTTTTTGCTTAAACTGCCAAGTTCAATAAGATAAGCTCAACGCTTTGTTATCAAGAGGCGCCTCTGTGTGAGGCGCCTCTTTTTATTGCATGATAATTCGCTATAATCGCCCCCCTGTTCCCTATATCACACTAAGTATTAATCGCCATGGAAAGAAAACACATCTATATCGCGTATACCGGCGGCACAATTGGCATGCAGAAGTCTTTGGACCACGGCTATGTCCCAGTCGCAGGTTTTATGGATAAGCAGCTAGCTGGCATGCCTGAATTCCATCGCCCAGAAATGCCTGAGTACACCATTCATGAATACTCTCCATTAATGGACTCTTCAGATATGACGCCACTTGATTGGCAGACTATCGCTGATGATATTCGCGCGAACTACGATAAGTACGATGGTTTCGTTATCCTACACGGTACAGACACAATGGCTTACACCGCCTCTGCTCTGTCTTTCATGCTGGAAAACCTCGGCAAACCTGTGATTGTTACGGGCTCTCAGATCCCATTGGCAGAGTTACGTTCAGATGGACAAGCAAACCTGCTGAATGCTCTGCACATTGCAGCGAACTACCCGATCAACGAAGTGACACTGTTCTTCAACAACAAGTTGATGCGCGGTAACCGCAGCACAAAATCACACGCAGATGGCTTCAATGCGTTTACCTCTCCAAACCTAACCCCATTGCTAGAAGCGGGTATCAATATCCAGATCAGCAATAACGTAAAGGTAAACGAGCAACCTGAAGGTGCTTTCAAGGTTCATAACATTACTCCGCAACCCATCGGTGTAATCACTATGTACCCAGGTATCTCACATGAGGTGATTCGCAACACGCTACTACAGCCTGTTAACGCAATGATTTTGCTTACTTTTGGTGTTGGTAACGCACCACAAAATCAAGAGTTACTTCAGCACTTAAAAGATGCATCAGAACGAGGTGTGATTGTAGTGAACCTAACTCAGTGTTTGGCCGGTAAAGTCAATATGGGTGGCTACGCGACGGGTTGTGCACTAGCAGAATCTGGAGTTATCAGTGGTTACGATATGACACCAGAAGCGGCACTGGCGAAGTTACATTACCTGTTGAGCCAAAACTTAAGCTACGAACAAGTGAAGGATCAAATGCAACAAGTGTTGCGCGGTGAGATGAGTTTATAAGCTTGTTCAGCTATAGGTTTAGAGGTTTAGAGCTATAGGTTCAGAGGTTTAGGTTTAGCTATACGTTTAACCAAAACCTTCGCATTAACCCAGTCGTTTCATGGGCATCGCAGGCGTTTAACGTGAACTAAATCGTTTTATTGCTTATAAATAAACGGCTTAACAGCTAAAGGGGTGGCACAGTGCTGCCCCTTTGTTGTAATTTAAGCCTAATGATTCGGGTTAACCCTAACAATATCTTCTTGGTCTGACTTAAATTGCTTCTTAAGCTCAGACTTAGATTTAAAGCTAATATCACCACCAGCTGCAACTGTCATATGTTGAGCTTCGGAGTTATGTTTAGATTGATATAACATAACTGCTTGCATACACGAGTCGCGCTGTTCTTTAGAGAGCGCCGTACCTTCTGGCCATTTACCCGTCTCAACTGCGTAAGTTAAACGTTCGTAGACCTCGGGTGTCATTGCGCTAAGAAGTTGTTCTGCATCCATGATAAAGCCTTAGTTTTAACAATTTTCACCAGAAAATAACCCGTAACAGAATTGAGTCAAGAACCTGACCGATAATAAGTGCATTCGATCACAAGTGAAGGAATATGAAAATGATGAAACGGTTGGCGATTAGCCTATTACCTTTCACTCTGGTGGGGTGTCTTGAAGGAAATAAAAATACCGATCAACTCTGTCAAAGTAATCCGGGGCTGCAGTGTGAGGAATTGAACATGAACGATGGGCAATGTCGCGTCGCACGTACCGACCTCATCTGGCATCGATTTGAAGTTCAGAAGCAACCCTCCGAAGCCAATAAGATTAAAGAGTTCAAGTTAGTCACTGCGTACAAAAAGTGCCTAGAGCTTGCGGCGCAGATCGAGACGATTGACCAATCTAAGCTGCAAGAGCGTCGCTTTACCTCTTTAATGCACAGCATCGAAGAGTCTGAGCGTATTGTAGATGAACTATCGCAATCCAATACACCGGAAACGCTTTACTTCTTGTGGTCACAAACCGGGGACACCAACGCCAGACGCAGTTTCCTACAACTAGAAGGGAAAGAAGCGTTAAATACGGCAGAAATGCAATATGCCTTAGCCACCTTCTATACCACCCGCGATCATGCAAAAACGCTTAAACTACTCAATAATGCGTTAACGCTTTCAAATGGTTCGGTCGTCAACACTGAAATCTTCAAGTCGATGGCCAGTATCAACCACAGCCTTGGTCATATGGAAAAAGCGTATGTGTGGGCAATGGTTGCCAAAGACTTTGATGTGCCCATTGCTTCTGAAGCTGAGCTCACTGTGCTGTATCGTTTCGACAAACCTCAATACAAGCAATTCAATGATGATGCTGAAAAGATTGTCGAAGCCATTGAAGACGGCGTTTACACCGCGTCTATAGTGCCGAACTATTAGTTTTGATTTCTTCATGCACAAAAAAAACAGCTACTTCATGGTAGCTGTTTTTATTTGTACTAGAGTTAATTCTGAAATCTTGGGTTGTTCAATAGTCCTTAATCGACAAGTACGACCTGTAAGGATTAAACAATTGTGACAAGTTATTTCGTACTTTTGTCATTTTTGTTGAAAATTAACGACACAGAATTAACACAGAATCGCTCACCTGTTGTCTGTGGGCCATCAGGAAAAACGTGACCTAAATGGCTATCACATGCAGTGCAACGGATCTCCACACGCTTCATTCCGTGACTTAGATCTTCTATATAGCGTACTGCTTCATCATTCACTGGGGCATCAAAGCTTGGCCAACCGCACCCAGAGTCATATTTGTTATCCGACAGAAACAAAGGGCTTTCACAGCACGTGCAGCTATAGACACCAGTGTTATGGTTGTGCAGTAACTTACCGCTATATGGGGCTTCAGTACCACGTTCACGGCATACAGCAAATTCGTCGTCCGTTAGGCGCTCACGCCAGTATTCATCAGGCTTTATCATATTTCCTCCCTTTTGAACCACGTTAATATCTCTCCACATTCTCTGTTATTATATTTACTTTTTTCTATAAAGGCTTGCATATCAGTCGTTTTGTAGCACATACTTTCTCACCAGGAAACATTGTACATATACACTCATAAGTGAATCATCATTTAGGGGTATTTTACCCAACTGGAAGGGTACAGAGCCACTTGCAATGGTCAATTTTCAACCACTTACGCCCAATTGTTAAGAAAAGCGTCGCTTTTTTTTGACATTAAACAAGTTAAGTCGGATTATCTATTGCAGATGTATACTGGATTCTGTAATTTTACTACCAGTTATCTTTAATCAGAAATTAAGTTGTGGAGCAACTACAATGACTATCAAAGTAGGTATTAACGGTTTTGGCCGTATCGGCCGTTTCGTATTCCGCGCAGCTCAAGAGCGTGCAGACATCGAAGTAGTAGGTATTAACGATCTAATCGACGTAGAGTACATGGCATACATGCTTAAGTACGACTCAACTCACGGCCGTTTCAACGGTACTGTTGAAGTTGAAGGCGGTAACCTAATCGTTAACGGTAAAACTGTACGTGTTACAGCTGAGCGTAACCCAGAAGATCTTAAGTGGGATGCTATCGAAGTAGACGTAGTTGCTGAAGCAACTGGTCTTTTCCTAACTGACGAGACTGCACGTAAGCACATCACTGCTGGCGCTAAGAAAGTAGTTCTTACTGGTCCTTCTAAAGATGCAACTCCAATGTTCGTAATGGGCGTTAACCAAGCATCTTACGCTGGTCAAGACATCGTTTCTAACGCTTCTTGTACTACTAACTGTCTTGCACCTATCGCTAAAGTACTTAACGATAAGTGGGGCATTGAGTCTGGTCTTATGACTACAGTTCACGCTACTACAGCAACTCAAAAAACTGTAGATGGCCCTTCTGCTAAAGACTGGCGCGGTGGCCGTGGTGCTTCTCAAAACATCATCCCATCTTCAACTGGTGCTGCTAAAGCTGTAGGCGTTGTTCTTCCAGAACTAAACGGCCTTCTAACTGGTATGGCTTTCCGTGTACCAACTGCTAACGTATCTGTAGTTGACCTAACTGTTAACCTAAAAGCATCTGCATCTTACGAAGAAATTTGTGCTGCAATGAAAGAAGCTTCTGAAGGCGAAATGGCTGGCGTTCTTGGTTACACTGAAGACCAAGTAGTATCACAAGATTTCATCGGTGAAGTTCAAACTTCAGTATTCGATGCTAAAGCTGGTGTTGCTCTAACTGACAAATTCGTTAAAGTTGTATCTTGGTACGACAACGAAATCGGTTACTCAAACAAAGTTCTTGACCTAATCGCTCACATCTCTAAGTAATTTCTTTTTAGAAATAGCTTTAGATAAGCGTTAGCGAAGACTGTTTTGAGCAGACTTTGAAAAAAGGCGACCTTAGTGTCGCCTTTTTAATACCCGCTATCTTTTAAACGGCTTCGCCCCCGATCACCAAAATGCCTTGGCTAGTCACACACTAAAACTGAAGCTCAACCTAAAACTTAAGTCAAAACGCAAAATTTAATTCCAATACTGGCTCTGCTTGTCACCCATAAAATCACAAGCACTGTTCTAGCCAGCATTTGAATTCAATTTCCTTAGAAGGATCATGTAATGGATTTGTCTACTCTACCTACACTGACAGTACTTTCTGACAACGTGACTATCGTTGAACACGAAGGTGTAAAATTGGTTCGCGTTATCCACGATAAAGCAAACGCAGCCATTTCATTGTTTGGAGGCCATGTGGTGTCATTCCAACCACAAGGTCAACAAGACCTTATTTGGATGAGCCAACAAGCTAAATTCGATGGAAAAACAGCCTTACGTGGTGGTATTCCAGTATGTTGGCCTTGGTTTGGTCGCATTGCAGCACCGGCACATGGCTTTGCACGTTCAAGCGAATGGCAATTAGTTGAGCACCGTGAAAGCGAAGCGGGTGTGATTGTAAGCCTAGGTCTAAAGCCGAATGAAGAAACTCTGGCAGTATGGCCGCATCAGTTCGATGCACGTTTAAATGTTGAGATTGGTGACCAACTAAAAGTAACTTTGGATGTGAAAAACACAGATTCACAACCATGGACTTTCTCTGGAGCACTGCACACTTACCTAAACGTTGGTGATATTCACAACACAACCACAACCGGTATGGGTGCTGAGTACATTGATAGCCTGCAAGGTGGCAAGATCTGCCAAGGTGGTTCTGAACTGGTACTAACCGACACGATTGACCGAGTTTACACGCAACCAGAAGCGCAAATCTTTGTTGCTGACAAAAATCTCGATCGCACACTAACAGTTGAGAACCACGGTCATAACTCTGCAGTATTGTGGAACCCGTGGGCGGAAGGCGCAACAGCTATGGGCGATATGCAAGACGACGGTTACCTAACCATGATGTGTGTAGAATCAACACTGCACGCACCAAGCCTAGAAGCAGGCAAAACGCTACAGCCTGGCGAAAGCCACCAGCTGATTACGGTGATTTCTTCAAACTAGGCCTCTAGCGAGTTCAATTAGACAAAAAATGCAGCTCATAAAGCTGCATTTTTTATTGCCCCTAACCTTACACGTACCGTCCAGTAATCAACGTCTTAACACAAGCCAGTAGTCCATCGCCTCTTCGTTTAAATCCACGCCACATGGTTCTCATCACTCTAGTTTATAAATATAACTATCAATTCATTAATTATTATCAATTACTGCCGATAAATAAGTACCTATGATAGAAAGCTCAATAACAAACTTCCTTAAAACCACTTAACAACACCTCAATGAAGACAGGATAGTGAATTCATGTTCGAGAAATACAAAAATCAAAGTGTTGGCTTCCAACTTAAGTTGGTCATTTTGCTGTGCTTGCTTATCGCCTTTGGTTCCATTGCAACACTCGTGTACCGCAATGCCTCACAGGTATTATTAGACAACACGTTAAAAGAACACCAATCCAAAGTAGAAGCGATGGCCAAAACCATCTCTGGTCAGTTTGATGCTTACCTGCATACCGCTAAAGTTTTAGAATCCACTTTTCGTAACGGCTACCTAGCAGGTGTTTATGTTGAAAGTTATGACGTTGAGTTCAACGGTCATTCTATTCCCAACATGACTCAGTATGGTGAGAGCCTAATCAATGACACCAAACTCGTCGATAGCTTTACTCGCGACACCGGCGCCGTAGCGACCCTATTTGCCCCATTTGGCGACGACTTTATTCGTGTCTCTACGTCTCTTAAAAAACCTTCAGGCGAACGAGTCGTTGCGACCACGCTAGGGAAAAATCATCCAGGCTATAGCAAGCTCAAAAATGGCCAGCCTTATTACTCTCAAGTTAAGCTCTTCGGTCAACGTTACATCACCTACTATGCGCCTTTGACCAATGCTCAAGGCAAAGTAAACGGTGTCTCTTTCATTGGTCTGCCAGTAGAAGAGGCGACTCAAAGCCTGTTTGAATCTCTACGCTCTGTTTCTTGGGGGGATACGGGATACACCATCATTGTTGATAATGAGAAAGAGCATCAAGGCCAGTACTTACTGCACCCAACTAACGTGGGCGGTGGTAAATCGATTGTTGATGTTGCTGACTATGACGGCAACAAACCTTTCTATCAGATCTTTGAACAGCCATCAGGTCTAATTCTATATCCATACAAGGTTAAAGAAACCGTTGGTGAGAAGTACCTTGTCTACACCGAAGTTCCTGGGTGGGATTGGAAACTGCTTGGCGGTACTTTTATCAAGGAAGTGACCAAGGGCAGTGATGAGTTACTCAAGCTCATCGCTATTATTGCTACCTTGATTGCTGCCACTACCATCGTCGCGTTAACCTTCGTGTTAAACCGTACACTGACGCCACTAACGACGTTAAACGAGTACATGCTGCGTTTAGGAAAAGGCGAAGTAAGCCTGCATATCCCAAACAATGGCAAGCAGACGAAAAACGAGATCAGCAACCTAAATACCGGCGTTGCGAACATGGCAGCTCAATTGAATACACTCGTGGGCGAGATACGTACGACCAGTGATCAAGTTCAGAATAGCTCAAGCAGTGTGTCACAAGATGCCAGCCACAACTTGAGTCAATCTGATCGCCAGCAAGCACAGGTTGAGCAAGTCGTTACGGCCATTGAAGAGATGGCCACCTCTGCAGAATCTGTAGCGCAGCAAGTGAACAGCATTGCTGAAAATGTTCGCCTTGCCAATGAAGACAGCCAGAAAGGTTTAGAAGTCGTTGAAGGTGTGTGTATTGATGTTGCCCAGCTGAATGATCAATTAGACAAGTCAGCATCGGCCATCGAACAAGTGAGTTCTGATAGCGAAAGCATTCAAACCGTCACTAAGATGATTGATGACATCGCAGAACAAACCAACTTACTTGCGTTGAACGCTGCGATAGAAGCAGCACGTGCGGGTGATCAGGGGCGTGGTTTTGCCGTTGTCGCTGACGAAGTAAGAACATTGGCTCATCGTACACAAACGTCAGTGCAAGACGTAGTGAGCATCATCGAGAAGTTGAAATCTTCCACTAACAATGCCGTGAACCTGATGACACAAAGCCAATCGAATGCCAACCAAGTACTCGATAAAGCGCAAGAAGCCGGTACGGCTCTAGAGTCGATTGCCTCTCAAGTTGAATCTATTGCTTCTCAAGCTGAAACCATCGCTGCGACATCAGAAGAGCAAGCTCAGGTTTCTCAAGAAATCGCCGCAAACGCACATGCGATCAGCGACCTCAACCAGCAGAGCCGTGAAACTAGCGCTAAGACCTCTCACAGTGCTGATGAACTTCAAAAACAAGCTGAGTCGTTAAAGAACCAAGTTAACTTCTTTAGCTAGAAGCCGAGTTCACTGTTTCTATCAGTGACTTGCTCATAACCAATAGAGCCAACCATACGTTGGCTCTATCTCTTCACTAACTGGCTCTACCTATTCACGGATTGCCGTTAGCCAAGACAGCTGCGTTTATTCTAGCGCCCCACTATGCTTCCTGTTAAAATTTTGGACTTGAAATTTCTACCTCGAGTTCGCAATGACTTACCAATGCCCTTTGTGTCACCAACCTTTATCTCAAAACGATCGTACGTTTAAGTGTGAAAAGAACCATCAGTTCGACCTAGCGAAAGAAGGCTATGTCAATTTGATGCCAGCACACCACAAACGCTCAAAAGATCCAGGTGACAACAAAGAGATGATGCAGGCTCGTCGCCGCTTCCTTGAAGGCAACCACTACGATCCGATGCGCCAAGCCGTTGTTGGTCTATGCGCTAGCTATCTGCCAGAAACAGCCCCTAGCCTATTAGATATAGGTTGTGGTGAAGGTTATTACACCAATGAAATTGCGGTAAACCTTCAAGAAAAGAATGGCGCTACTTTTGGTCTAGATATCTCTAAAATTGCTATCAAATATGCCGCTAAACGCTATCCAGCGGTCGACTTCTCAGTTGCATCAAGCCATCGCCTACCCTTTGCGGAAAATAGCTTAGACGGCATTCTACGCATTTACGCGCCTTGCAAGGCAGAAGAGCTGCAACGCACCATCAAAGACAATGGTGTGGTGATCACCGTGACACCTGCTAGCCGACACCTGTATCAGCTGCGTGATGCGATTTATGATGGCGTTCGTTTGCACGATGAAGATCCAGAGATGATCGAAGGTTTTACTCTTGAGCACCAAGAGCAACTAAACTATATGATGGAACTATCGGGGTCAGACGCATTCGACCTGCTACAGATGACGCCGTTTGCTTGGAAAGCGAGTGAAGAGTTTAAACAACAACTCACTGATTCAAAGCAATTCAACTGTGAAGCTGACTTTATGCTACGAGTGTACCGCAAACAACTTTAATTGATATTGATTATCGTTTGCATTGAAATCTCATCTTGCCTCCTTTAGTATGCGTGTTCTTCAAGGAGGCATTTCATGCAACGTATTATTCTTATCGGATTAGCTACCCTGCTTACAGCTTGTGCTAATCAACCTTCAAACAGCACTTCTCAAAACGTGGCTAACACGCAAACGCAAGCCGTTTCCACATTCTACGACTACCAATTCGCGTCTCCACAAGGCGAAGCGCTTTCTCTCAATGCATTACCTAAACAGCTGATTGACGCTGATGTGGTTCTTATTGGCGAATGGCACACTCACTCGGCAATCCATCGCTTCCAAACCGATTTCTTAAAAGCGCGCCGCAACGCCACATCAAACATCGCGCTTTCAATGGAACAATTCACTCGAGAGCATCAAGACACATTAAACCAATATCTAAATGATGAGATTGGCGAACAAGTTCTCATGTCTCAAGCGGCTGCTTGGCCAAATTACGAAAGTGATTACCGCGCGTTAGTGGAGTTCGCTAAAACCAACAACGTCGATATCATTGCGGCAAACGCACCAAAACCCTTTGTACAGTGTATCGGCCGTGAAGGATTATCCTATCTAGATCAGCTAACGACGGAACAACGTCAATGGATTGCTTCAGAAGTGGATACTGGCGATAGCCCTTATAAAGAAAAGTTCATGGCTTCGATGCATCACGGAACACCAGAGCAAACAGAAAAACAGTTTGCGGCTCAAGTCACATGGGACGAAACCATGGCAGAGTCGATTGTTGATTACCTCGCATCAAACCCAGACCAACAAGTGATTCATGTGGCCGGTAAGTTCCACACCGAAGGTGGTTTAGGTACGGCAGCATCGATTCTACGTCGTAACCCTGATTTGAAAATTGCCATCATCAGCCCAGTTGAAGCGATCTCATCGGATAGCAGTGACTATCAGCTTGAAGTTCTCTCGCCACCGGCTCGCTTTGTTAAGAAAGAGAACCGAATGAAGGCATACAAGCACCTATCTAAGCGCGGATCCGATCTCAAGTGCGACTAAACTCGCTATCCAGACTTAATCTTGTTCAAGTTTAGGTCTGGCATAAGTCTAACAAACTAAAAGCTTGTTCAATGGCGCCCTAAGATAAATATTGATATCGGCATAGGAATTGCTTAATTACCAAGCAGTTTTGATGAAGCAGACGAAGATATATTGTGCGAATAAAAAAACATCACCACGGTGATTAAATGCACAAGTTTTTCACACCTCTGCCGATACTATATTTAAGGATAGGTAAGGAGAGCGATATGACGCCAGTAGGAACGAGTAACACTCAGCTGTATTCACCTTCGCAAATGAACGCACAAGCTAAAAGCATTGAAGCTGACAAGCCTGCACCTCTTAAGGTTGAGCAAAATACCGTTAAGCTTTCCGATGAGGGCAAAGCCCTATTATCTGCCCTTAAAGAAATCGATAAAGAAGCCAAGAAAGTCGAAGCTGAAAACGCGACCGTTACTGATAAGGTTGAGTCATTTGCTCACGGCGCATTAGGTATGGATCACCCAGATAAGATTGAAGAAGAGGACGATGGTTCTTATTCAGCAGGGCAATACTTATCCGCAGCGGCAACGGTTGGTGGCATTCTTCTCGCTCTTATATAACCTTACTTTCCTTTACGACATTCCTTTCACCGCACCACGTGCATTGTTTGCACAGCACTGCTTACATTGTCCCTATTGCTCTGAGCCTCTTTCATTGCAAAAAATCGATTTGTCGTCACGACAACAGACCTGATTTGTCCTAAAAAACGAGTTCACGACATAATTCCGCTCTCATTTTAATGGAATAATACTCGTGAAAAACTCTTTTGCGCTTATTGATAAGCCAACCTTTTTTGGTGCGATAGCACTCCTACTCACGATCATCTTCCCGCTGATTATGTTCCCGACGCAAGGAGCAGACTGGATCGCGGTCGCTAAAACCTTTATGACAGACCAACTTGGTTTCTTGTACCTAGCGCTTGGACTCGCAGCTTGTGCCTTCATGGTTTACGTTGTGTTCAGTGATATGGGACAAATTAAACTGGGTGAAGCCGATGAAGAACCTGAATTTAAAACCGCTTCATGGGCAGCAATGCTTTTCTGTGGTGGTATCGGGGCAAGTATCTTGTACTGGGGCTGTATCGAGTGGGCTTACTACTACCAATCACCTCCTTTTCAACTAGAACCCGGCAGTGAAGAAGCCGTTCGTTGGGCTGCGACCTATGGTTTATTCCACTGGGGTCCAATTGCTTGGTCTATCTACCTAATCCCTGCTATTCCAATTGCCTACTTTTTCTATGTACGTAAACAACCTGTACTAAAAATTTCTAGCGCATTAATGCCAGTATTGGGTGAACACCATAGCCGCGGCGTTGCAGGTAAAGTTGTAGATATCCTATTCATCTTTGGTCTATTAGGTGGCGCAGCAACAACGTTAGGTTTAGCAGCACCTCTTATTACTGAAGGTCTTAACCACTTATTCGGCCTACCAAAAAATAACGTCACTCAAGTTATGGTGCTTTTGGTTTGTACTGCGATATTCGCATACTCATCGTATGCGGGTTTGGAAAAAGGCATCAAGATCCTCAGTAACATCAACTTCTGGGGCGCAATGGGCTTATTGATATTCGTCCTAATCGCTGGCCCAACGATTTTCATGCTTGAAACGGGTCTAGACTCGATTGGTCGCCTATTGTCTAACTTCTTCGTGATGGCAACGTGGGCTGAACCATTCGGCGGCTATGGTACGTTCGAAAATACCCATTTCCCACAAGATTGGACCATTTTCTACTGGGCATGGTGGCTAGTTTTTGCACCAAGCATGGGCCTGTTTGTTGCGCGTATCTCTCGCGGCAGAACCATTAAACAAATGGTGTCAGGCTCTATCTTCTTTGGTTCATTAGGTTGTTTCTTATTCTTCATGATCTTAGGTAACTACGGTTTATCCCTACAGTTATCTGGTGAGCTAGATGTCGTTGCAATCCTAAACGAAGAAGGCGCAACCAAAGCTATCTTCTCGATGCTGGCACAACTGCCAATGAGCACGTTAGTGATCGCCGTATTTACACTGTTGTGTATTATTTTTACTGCGACAACCTTTGACTCTATCTCTTACATTTTGGCTTCTGTGGTTCAGAACAACGTGACCGAAGAGCCAATGCGTTGGAACCGTATGTTCTGGGCATTCACACTGTCGTTCTTACCAACGATTCTGATGTTCTTGGGCGGCCTAAGCACGCTTCAAACCGCTGCGATTGTTGGTGGCTTACCGCTACTGGCTATCTCTGTGATGTTGATGATCTCAGCCGTTCGTGCAACGAGCCTCGATTTACGTCACCAAGAGAGTTACATCGAGCCGACGATTAACATCGAAGAGCTGCCAGACATGGATCCATGGTCGGCAGAAGGGATGGCATTGGCACAGTTCGAGAAAGAGAAAGACGCAGCACAAGAAGCTGCAGAACTTGAACGTGAAGCTTATAAAGCCCTTGCTGATGTGAAGAAAGAAATCCGCGCTTATGTTCTTGAACAGGGTGCACAAATGGAAACACATGAGCTTCCTGAAAACCTACAACAAGCACTTGAGCAGGCTGAAAACAACCTAAGCACAGCTCAAGCGAAAAAAGTTGAGTTATCAGAGCAAGCTCAGAAAGCTCGAGTCGCGTTCAATCAGGTGGTTGCAGAACTGCCACTTGCTTGACATTAGCCATGACACAGTCCATTTATTTGGACTCTCCTAAATACGACAAAGGCTCACAGAAATGTGAGCCTTTTTTTATACTTTTCTAAAAACTTGAGTTATTGCTCAATTTCATATTGATGAAACAAATATGAAACGACTTTGACACAAATCGGTGTTCTAATCATCCCGCTTATATAAAAAGGGATAACTAATGAAGCACTTTATGAAACCAATTGTTACCGCAGTGGTAACCTCTACACTCTCATTCAACGTACTTTCAGCAGAAATCAAAAATGTCATTCTGATGATCGGCGACGGCATGGGACCTCAGCAAGTTGGCTTATTGGAAACCTACGCAAACCAAGCGCCAAATTCCATCTATAAAGGGAACAAGACGGCCATTTATCAACTTGCTCAAGAAGGGGTTATTGGTTCATCCCTAACGCATCCGGAAGACGCAATCGTAGTGGATTCAGCTTGCTCTGCGACCATGCTTGCAACGGGTATCTACAGCGGTTCAGAAGTGATCGGTATCGATTCCCAGGGTAACCATGTTGAGACAGTACTTGAGAAAGCGAAAAAAGCAGGCAAAGCGACCGGCTTAGTTTCCGACACGCGCTTAACTCACGCGACCCCTGCTTCTTTCGCCGCTCACCAACCTCACCGTTCTTTAGAGAATCAAATTGCATCTGATATGTTAGCAACGGGCGCTGATGTGATGCTCTCAGGAGGGCTACGTCATTGGATCCCTAAATCGACCAACGACAAAGGTGAAACCTATAAGCAACTTGAGAAACTGACTCAAGGTGATGTTTATCTCAAATCGAAGCGTAAAGACGACCGTAACCTGCTGACTGAAGCAGAGACAGACGGCTACCAACTGGCGTTTAATCGCAACATGCTAGACGATGCTAAGGGCGATAAACTACTTGGCCTATTCGCCTACTCTGGCATGGATGATGGCATCGCTTACAGCAACAAGAAAAAGAGTGGCGAACGAACTCAGCCAAGCCTGAAAGAGATGACACAAAAAGCGCTCAACATCCTATCCAAAGATGAAGATGGCTTTTTCCTAATGGTCGAAGGTGGCCAAATCGACTGGGCGGGACACAGTAACGATGCAGGCACCATGCTGCATGAACTGCTCAAGTTTGATGAAGCGATCCAAACGGTGTATGAATGGGCAAAAGATCGTGAAGATACGATCGTGATTGTGACCGCAGACCACGAAACAGGCTCTTTCGGTTTCAGCTACTCTTCTAACAACCTACCAAAACCACAGAAACGTTCTGGCGAAGCCTTTGCTGATCGCGACTATGCACCCAACTTTAACTTTGGTGCATTCGATATTCTTGATGGTTTATACAATCAGAAGCAAAGCTACTACGGCATGATCAGCGAATTTCAGAAGCTAGATAAAGCGCTGCAAACACCTGAAAAACTGGCTGAGATCGTCAACAAGAATAGTGAGTTCCCTATTACAGCGGAACAAGCGAAAAACGTATTAGCCAGTAAGCCGAACCCATACCGATTGGCTCAGCACAAATACTTGTCGGCAGAAGAAGTGCCTGCTATCAACGATTTCGATGCTTTCTTCCCTTATAACGACCGTGGCAACCTGCTTGCTCGCGAACAAGCAACCGGTCAAAACATCGTTTGGGGTACAGGTACACACACTCACACACCAGTGAACGTGTTTGCTTGGGGCCCTGCTGAAAAGATACTGCCAGTTTCGAAAATCATGCACCACTCAGAACTGGGTGAGTACATTAAACAACAAGTAAACTAGCCTGAATCTTTTTTGCTCGTTTAACTTTAGCGCCCTTCGGGGCGTTTTTTGTTTTAAGCTTTTAAGCCTTTAAGCTAAGTGAGTAAGTGAGTAAGTGAGTTTTAAGTTTAGGCGACGCCAAATAGCAAAACAGCCGCTAAAGAGCGGCTGTTTTTATAATACTTAGCGATTCGGATGATTCAAGATGTGGTCTTCCCAATCGACAACATCGATTTCGTATACCACTTTGTTACGAACACTTTCACCTGCAGCATGCATCTCTGATTTAGAACCCGTAATCAATGGGTGCCACTCAGGGATCGGCTTAGATTCAGATAGAAGACGGTAAGCACAAGTATCTGGTAGCCAATGGAATTCATGAATCTTGTCACGAGTCAGCTTCAAACACTCTTCACCTGAAGTGAAGCGGTTCGGGTAGTCTTTACAAGAACATGTTTTGTCGTTTAACCAGCTGCACGCCACGTTGGTGTAGTAAACTTCATCGCTATCTTCATCCATTAGTTTATGCAGGCAACACTTACCACAACCGTCACACAGTGATTCCCACTCGTTCTCGGTCATTTGCTCTAGTGTCTTTTCTTGCCAAAATGGATTCGTCATAGGATTACTTCTTACTCTTTTACTGGGGTGCGTGTTATACCGCTAGCCCATAAAAAGTTCAAGGATAATAATTGTTCATTCTTTGATTCAATCAACAGCTGTCACTCTCATCATTTTTTGCTACTATCGCGCACCCTGTTATTTAGTGAGTTTAATTTGATGGAATGTCGCCTAGGTTGTGGAGCTTGTTGTATCGCTCCAAGTATTACATCTGCTATTCCTGGAATGCCTAATGGTAAGCCTGCTGGCGTACGCTGCATTCAATTAAATGAGCAAGATCTATGCAAATTATTTGGTCAACCTTCACGCCCGAAGGTATGTCACCAGTTCAAAGCCTGCCCTATCATCTGTGGTAAAACAGACCAAGAAGCGCTTGATAACCTTATTGAGCTCGAAGCAATAACCTAACAATACTTTTCTTCTTATATATGCCCAAGATTTCACAACTTTGATAGATCTAAACTATCTTATTGATACTGGTAAAGATTAATAAGGATAGTTATGAATAAGTATATCGCAGAAATGTTCGGTACGTTTTGGTTGGTGTTAGGTGGTTGTGGTAGTGCCGTCTTAGCCGCGGCTTTCCCTGATGTGGGAATTGGTCTACTCGGAGTTTCCCTTGCCTTTGGTTTAACCGTACTCACCATGGCTTTTGCTATTGGCCATATATCCGGTTGCCACCTTAACCCTGCTGTCACCATCGGTCTATGGAGTGGTGGTCGCTTTGATGGCAAAGATGTTGCGCCTTATATTATTGCCCAAGTGATTGGCGGTATTATCGCGGGCGGCGTACTATTTGTGATTGCTTCAGGCCAAGCAGGCTTTGACGCTGCGGCATCTGGCTTTGCTTCCAATGGTTACGGTGAACACTCACCGGGTGGCTATTCGCTAACCGCAGCACTCGTGTGTGAAGTAGTAATGACTATGGTGTTCCTATTCGTGATCATGGGGGCAACCGATTCGAAAGCACCGGCTGGATTTGCACCTATCGCGATTGGTCTTTGTTTAACCTTGATCCACCTTATCAGTATCCCCGTCACTAATACCTCTGTGAACCCTGCTCGAAGTACTGGTGTAGCCGTATTTGTTGGGGACTGGGCTGTTTCACAATTATGGCTATTCTGGATTGCACCGATTATTGGTGCCGTGATTGGCGCTGCGATTTACAAAGCCGTGCGTGGCTCTGATTAATTGTTTGAAAAGGTTTTAGAGTAGACGCGTTTCAGAATAGAGCTTTATAACAAAAAGAAAAAGCCGCTTAGTGATGATTCACCAAGCGGCTTTTTTAGATCTTATGACGACCGAGTAAGGAGTGCGAAAGCGTGGTGCCATCCACCAGCTCTAGCTCACCACCGACGGGAACACCATGGGCGATACGGCTAGCGTTCACTTCATGGGCATTACATAGCTCAGCAATGTAATGCGCTGTTGCTTCCCCTTCTACTGTCGGGTTAGTCGCTAGAATTACTTCAGTGATATCACCACGACGTAAACGGTAATCCAAGACATCGAGACCGATATCACTTGGACCGATACCATCAAGTGGTGAAAGATGCCCCATAAGCACAAAGTAACGACCTGAATATTGACCAGTTGCTTCAATGGCTGCAATGTCTGCAGGGCTCTCTACTACACAAATTTGACCATTTTCCTGACGTTTAGGATTGGTGCAAATGTGGCAAGTATCTTCTTCAGTAAAAGTACGGCACTCATTACAATGACCAATTTCGGTCATTGCTTGGCTAAGAGCTTCAGCCAACTGTAGGCCGCCTTTTCTATCGCGCTGTAACAAATGAAAGGCCATACGCTGCGCCGACTTGGGGCCAACCCCAGGTAGACAACGTAAGGCCTCCATCAAATGCTCCAGCATATGACTGGTACGCATATTTAACCGTTCTAACTTTAAATAACGGCTTATTCAAGAACAAGCCGTTGGAAGAGACAAGTCTCTTATAAATAAGTCGCTTAGAAAGGCATTTTCATACCTGGTGGAAGTTGCATCCCACCAGTTACGCCAGCCATTTTCTCTTTTTGAGTCTCTTCAACACGACGAGCTGCATCGTTGAAAGCGGCTGCGATAAGATCTTCAAGCATCTCTTTATCGTCTTCCATTAGGCTTTCATCGATATCAACGCGACGAACACTGTGACTACCAGTAATCGTAATTTTTACAAGGCCAGCACCTGACTCACCTGTAACTTCCATATTTGCGATTTCTTCTTGAAGCTTTTGCATGCGTTCTTGCATTTGCTGGGCTTGCTTCATCATGTTGCCCATACCGCCTTTACCAAACATGTTATTACTCTCTGGTCTAATTGGTTTATTAAAATCATTTAAGCTACTAAGGGCTTAAATGGGGGTTAAAACACTGTGATTCAACCCCACGAGTTCAGTTCTCTGATTTGCTTTCCAAGGATGATATGTCCATCACTAAATGAAAGGCATATCGATATTGGAGGAACACTATATTGGACGAACGCTGTCTCTATCCAACTCGGCAGCAAAACGTCTTTCGATAAACTGTACGTTGGCATCGTTTTCCAAACTGGTAAACGCGTCTTTCAACTTGCTTTGATACAATCTTTCTCGCAGTTCTAGCGGCGTTTCTCCACCATCACCAATTTCGACACTCAAATGACACTCTTCTCCAAGCACAGTATTGAGAGACTGTAATAGCTCACTCTGTGCACGGTCCGTATTCAAGTGAGCCTGGCTCGCCCTTAACGTTAAGGTGATTGATGTGTCAATCTTAGTAAATACTGAGTTCAATGCTAACTGTTCAACAAGCTTGGCTGTTTCTAGCTTTTGAATCGTGGCGGACCATTCATCTTGAACAATCGACTCTTGAAGCAATTTATCGACCATTTCTGGTGTCTTAATATGCTCTAACGCACGCTTGATCTGAGTAGGTGTAAGCTCTTTGCTCACCTCTTTCACTACAGGTTTAGACGGTTTCCAGCGATAAGGTTCATTATCGTTGGTCACATTTTCTGTCGAAGAGGCGGTTAAAGAAGCTGGCGACACCCGCTCAGAACCACCGTGTTGCTGAGCAACTCGGTCAAGAACTGAAGTTTTAGCTGGTGTCGCTTTAGCCTTTTTTGGCGCCGAACCTTTGTTTTCTGTTGCTGCACCACCTCTACGTTGAGAACGCAATTGGTGACGTAAACCACTCACAGGCGAAGTTGCACGCGCTGGTTGCTCTTGCGAAGCAGAAGAAACAGGTGGAACAGAAGGTGCAACGGGAGCAACATTTGGCTGCTCTTGATTCTGATAATTAGCTTGCTGAGTCATGGGACTCATCGGCTGCTCTGTGCCGTAGCTTGGACGCTCATCATAAGCAGGTGGCGCGTCATACTGACTGTGCGGGTAATCCTGTTCTGGATAACCTTGGTTGCCTGAATGATCAGCGTAACCTTGCGAATCTGAATATTGGTTCTGATTCTGCGGCGGTTGCTGTTGCACAGGCTGCTGCACAGGAGCTTGCTGAGGCACTTGAGGCTGCGAAGCCGCAGGAGCTTGAACTGACTGTCTCGGAGCGGCCATTGGCGCAGCTTGACTCACTGGCTGAGCAACATTCTGAACCTGGTTCTGAACCGGATTCTGAGCTGCAGGAGCAGGCGCTGGGCTAGTCGACTCAGTCGAGATAGCCGTAGCAACAGTTTGTTCAGCAGGTCTGAATGCCAACATACGCAGAACCACCATCTCGATACCAACGCGAGCGGTTGGCGATAATGGCAAGTCTTGACGCCCTTTCAGCACTATCTGGTAGTAGAGTTGGATGTCTTGAGGGCTTAACGCTTTGCTCAGCAGTTCTAGCCTTTCAGCATCAGGCTGAGCCTTGTCTAAAGTCGACGGCAGAGCTTGATACATCGCCAAACGGTGTAATTGAGTCGCAAGTTGACTCAGCAATCCATCCCACTCAACGCCATTTTCAGCAAGAGCTTGAATGCAAGCCATCGCTAATTGTGGTTGTTTACTGCTAATCGCTTCAAGTAGGTGAATCGCTTGGTCTGTATCCAGCGTACCAAGCATGTGAGCAACAGTGTCTGTCACTACATTGCCATTACCTAATGCGATAGCTTGGTCTGTTAGGCTAAGAGCGTCACGCATACTGCCATCAGCGGCATGAGCAATCATTCCAAGCGCACGAGATTCAGACGTCACATTTTCTTGTTCAAGAATATGATCGAGTTGCTCGTGGATATTATCAACGCTAATCGGCTTAAGGTGGAATTGCAGACAACGCGACAATATAGTCACAGGAAGCTTTTGCGGATCCGTCGTTGCGAGCAAGAACTTCACATACTCAGGCGGCTCTTCTAAGGTCTTTAGAAGCGCGTTAAAGCTGTGCCTAGACAGCATGTGTACTTCATCGATTAGGTAAACCTTGAAGCGACCACGTGCAGGCTTGTACTGAACATTGTCCAGAAGCTCGCGGGTATCTTCTACCTTAGTACGTGAGGCAGCATCGATCTCGAGCAGGTCAACAAAACGACCTTCATCGATCTCTTTACAGGTTGCACACTCACCACAAGGGGTTGCAGTAATGCCTGTTTCACAGTTGAGTCCCTTAGCAAATAAACGGCCGATGGTCGTTTTACCGACACCTCGTGTACCGCTGAATAGGTAAGCGTGATGCAACCTATTTTGGCTAAGGGCATTCTCTAATGCTGTTAAAACATGGGCTTGACCAACCACTTCTTTGAATTTGGTTGGTCGCCATTTTCGCGCTAACGCAAGATAGCTCATGAATAATTCCGAAAAGGATTAGTGACCGTCGAATTCGCAGATGCTAAACACTTCTAGACCTAAGCCTTGTAAGCGCTTGTCACCACCGATTTCTGGAAGGTTAATAACAAATGCAGCGTGTTCTACCACACCACCAAGCTGACGAATCAGCTTTGTTGTCGCTTCAATCGTACCGCCTGTTGCTAGCAAGTCATCAACCATCAGCACTTTATCGCCTTCGACGATAGCATCGGTATGGATTTCTAGCGTATCAGTGCCGTACTCAAGTTCATAAGATTGTGCCACAGTTTGACGAGGCAACTTGCCCGGTTTACGAACAGGGATGAAGCCGACACCTAGCTCAAGAGCAAGAGGCGCACCAAATAGGAAACCACGAGCTTCAGTACCAACGATCTTAGTAAAGCCCATGCCCTTGTATGTGTCCACTAACAGGTCGATTGTCGCTTTGTAAGCGGCAGGATCTTCCATCAAGCTTGTTACGTCACGGAACAAAATACCCGCTTTAGGGTAATCAGGAATGCTTTTGATGCTTGCTTTGATCAGAGAGATTTTTTCTGTGTTCATAATCTTATGCACTTCATTAGGCCGCTTTCCAAACTCTCGTTAACGAATCAAACATCAACGCTCGGAATTAAGGAAAGGTACGATTGGTATTCATTGCAACGAGAGTCATAACTCTGATTGCTGAAATAATAAACGCCCGCTATACAAGCAGGCACACTGGCTTAATGGTAGTGATTTTCTTTGCTGTCAGCAACCAACTCATGGGTTGGAAGTCGCATAAACCATGTGAGAAGAATAACAAGTACACAAATTAGGAAAACCTTGACCCAAATGATCGGGGCAAAGTAGATCGATAACGCAAAACTCAACAAGATAAAGAACACGCCACGCGTTTTAACTTGTTTGGTCACAGCACCGTGTTGATACCAATTGTTCAATAACGGGCCGAGCGTTTTATGCTCATGCATCCATTTGTGAACTTTGGGGTTGCTTCGCATGAAACATGCACTGGCAAGAAGGAGAAAAGGCGTGGTTGGCAGAACGGGTAAAACGATCCCTAGAACTGCAAGAATGATACAAAGGCCACCAGCAATATTGAGGCTTAAAACTCGAACGCTAATTGTGGCCTCCTTGAGTTAGCTATCACCAATCGGCGACGATAGCTTAACTAGAATGTTGCGTAACCATTGAATACTCGGATCAACGTAAGAGTTGCTGGTAGTAATGGAATCGCTAAAAATGCGGCTAAAAATCCTAAAAAATAGAATACATTAAACGGGTCTTGAAAGTCTTTGTTATCTGCCATGATTGCTTCTTGTTTTTGTTAGTAAAGGTAAGTATCTGGCGAACCAAACCCGCTTTGCTAAATCGACATTTAACAAAAAAGGCATAGCCACACCATTTGCGCAACTATACCTTAATCAATTATTCACAAAAACCGAGGAAATATAGGGTTAATCAGTGGACCCTTGGTGTATGTCTAAACTAAAACTGGCCGATCCAAGCAGGCTCAATGATAGCTGGCAGCCTTGTTCAATCGGAAGATCCCGCGTAATGAAGTTCTTCTTACAGTTCTCACCCAAGCGCTCGCCCGCCGCAATATGTTGATTCAACTCGCCATTCGACCATTGTCCATCTAAACCCGCAGGTAGAATAGAGATAGTTCCAACAGCAAGATCAGCAACACCAAACAAAGCATTCACAGGGGTCGAACATTTAGAGCAACGAATCCCCTTCTCCAAAATTTCCGCAATATCTTTGAGATCAACGTTAAAATCTTTTCTATTTCTGATGTAATCGTGGAATAACGCTCTCACCAACAATGTGGCCGCTGAGCCGCCGTTATCAGAAGACGACGAATCGACGAGGTAGAAAGCAAACTGCCCGTTCATCATCCACGCATAATCAAACACAAGCGGCATCATTTCTGTTGATTGCAGTAAACGGTAACTGCAACGCCATGAGCCTTGTCGTGTATCTTTCTCTGGAAGCAGCGCGTGCAATAAGTCTCTTGCAGCACTCGGGTTATCTTGCAGGTAGTTGAGATGCCAATGCAGTTCTTGGTCTTCAGGGATCTCGCCACCGTCATCAACGCAGAACCATTGGCTTGAAAAATCTCGTTGGTCTGAAATGTTATCGAACGAATCTGTCAATGTATTCGCAATCGCACTTCCTAAGTGACCGTGATCCTCTAGAGGTTTCGCTAAAAAGTCTTTGATACCAAATCGTAATGCTTTCGCCACATCAGACATATCATCGGTGCCAGACACGACGATCATAGGCAGTGACGGATACTCTAAACTGAGCTCCTCTACAAGCTCAATCCCATCCAGTATCGGCATTGATAAGTCACACACAATTAAATCTGGCGCTGAGTCTCTAAGTTTTTGCAGAGCGTCCAGCCCATTTTCAGCCTCAACCACTTTATAACCAATCTTGTCTAAGTACGCGCTGGTTATCCGGCGAAAAATAGGATCATCATCAACCAACATAACGCATTTTTGATTGAGAACTTCCTGAGCCGAGGTCATAACTGGCTGACTGTGAGTTTTGTACATAATCTCTAACCTCACAAAACTAAGTCGAATTATTATTGTTATCTGTTCTAAGAACTAATATAAAACTTAGTAATAAAATACTAAATACACAAATGTTCACTCTTTACTGGTAATTCGTGACAAGGGTTGGAATACTGGTAAATAGTGCAACGAGTTGACGTAACGCAAACATTGATCTCAATATTACGTATAAATTAGATGAGATTGTAAACAAATGTGTCTGGATTTATGAAATTAGATGATTTAAACCTCTTTCGACTTGTCGTTGAAAATGGGAGCTACACCGCAACATCGCGCAAGACTATGATTCCGGTTGCGACCATTACACGACGCATCCAAGCCTTAGAAGACTCTTTGAACCTAAGGCTTCTCAATAGACACGCGCGTAAACTCTCTTTAACAGAGGCTGGCGAACGTTTTTTCAATGAATGCTCACCGTTACTACAACGTCTATCTTCTACTGCAGAAGAACTCACTGACGTGTGTAAGGGTGCTTCAGGGAAGATTCGCATTACCGCCCCCTCAAACCTGACCAAGCGCATGATGATGCCGATGTTCAGTGAATTCATGACTCAATACCCTGATATCAATATTGAGCTGATGATGAACAACCAAGCTGATCAGCTTGATCCAACCGAGTGGGATGTCATTTTCAGAGTCGGCCCGCAGCGTGATTCAAGCTTAATCGCAAGAAAGATCAGTGAAGTGAAGGATATTCTTATCGCGAGTCCTGATTACTTAGCGAAGAACCCGGCACCAAGTCATGCAGAAGAGCTCGCGAATCATTCGCTACTTAAAGGCTATCCGCTGATTAAGTGGCAGCTGAGTAATTCGAATGAAGAGACGGTCGTGAATAGCGAGAAAGGTCGTTTCAATGCGAATGCGCTTAATGTCGTAAGACAAGCCTGTTCAGAAGGCCTAGGTATCACCCTAATGCCTGACGTGATGATCCGTGAATACATTGAAGATGGCAGCTTAGTGCAAGTCTTAGAAGACTGGAGTGCTAACCCTCGTGATATTTACATGCTTTATAACCACAAAGACCACCTGCCAGAGAAGGTTAGATTGTTTATCGATTTTGTGATCGCATACCACATTCACTAAGATTCAATCCCCTTCCCCCGCAAACAAAAAAACCAGAGCCGATGCTCTGGTTTTTTATTACTCATTTTTTATGAGTACGCTAAGCGCCTTCGTTATGTAACTCTAGGTTCGCGAGATCTTGTTGGATCTCACGCTCAACCTTTGAATCGTCATTACGTAAAGAGTCTAGGAAATCTAGGTACGCTTGGTCGATATCGCCCGTTACATACTCGCCGTTGAATACGGATGTATCAAAACGAGAGATGTCTTGATTACCCATACCTACTGCAGAGATTAAGTCTGGTAGCGTTTGGAAAATCAAAGCATCGGCACCAATCTGCTTACAAATCGTTTCGTTGTCACGGCCATGAGCAATAAGCTCCGTCGCGCTTGGCATATCGATGCCGTAAACGTTCGGGAAACGAACCTCAGGAGCAGCAGAAACCATGAAGACTTTGCTTGCGCCAGAATCACGAGCCATCTCAATGATCTGCTCTGATGTCGTGCCACGAACAATAGAATCATCAACCAATAGAACGTTCTTACCTTTAAACTCAGAACGAATTGCGTTGAGCTTACGGCGAACCGACTTCTTACGCTGTTGCTGACCAGGCATGATAAACGTGCGGCCAACATAGCGGTTTTTCACGAAACCTTGACGATATGGCTTATTGATCGCTTGAGCAATTCGTAGAGCAATATCATTCGATGTTTCAGGGATTGGAATTACCACGTCAATGTCTAGGTCTGCGTACTCTTCTTTAATACGCTTGCCTAACATCTCACCCATCTCAACGCGTGCGCTGTAAACCGAAATTTTATCGATGAATGAATCAGGACGAGCAAAATAAACAAACTCGAAAATACATGGGTTTAGTTGTGGGTTATCTGCGCATTGTTTAGTGAAAAGCTCACCATTGAATGTTGCGTAGATAGCTTCACCAGGGGCAACATCGCGCATAAAATCAAAACCAACAGCGTCTAACGCTACCGATTCAGACGCAACCATGTACTCTGTTTTACCGTTAATTTCACGCTTACCAAGACACAGTGGACGAATACCATGTGGGTCACGGAATGCGATCATACCGTGGCCGATGATCATCGCTGTCACTGCGTAAGCACCACGAATAGTACGGTGCACGTTTGCAACGGCGCGGAACACATCTTCTGAAGTCACATTACCTTTAACAGTATCGATTTCATGAGCCAATACGTTCAGTAGAACTTCAGAATCAGAGGTTGTGTTGACATGACGACGGTCTTTTTCGAACAACTTCTCACGAACTTCACTTGCATTCGTTAGGTTGCCGTTGTGCGCCAACGTGATACCAAAAGGAGAGTTTACGTAGAAAGGCTGCGCTTCAGAAGCACTCGAGCTTCCCGCTGTAGGATAACGAACATGACCAATACCCACGTTACCTTGGAGGCGTTGCATGTGTTTTGCTTCAAAAACATCTTTAACTAAACCGTTCGCCTTACGCAGACGGAAACGATTGCTTTCTATGGTACAAATACCAGCGGCATCTTGGCCACGATGCTGCAATACCGTTAAAGCGTCATAAATAGACTGGTTTACAGGTGTTGAACCCACGATTCCAACAATACCACACATGTCCTAATCCTCGATTTTCGACATTAACTGGCGCTAAAGCGCGCCAGATAAGAAACTAGATGTTGCTTGTAAATGCTCAAAGAACGGCGCAATGATTCGGCTAAACTCCGGAACCAACTGCGAATTCTCCCACCACTCAGAACTTGGGAATGCAGTAAACGCATCCATGAAAAACAACACTGCTGAGACAATCAGAACACCACGTAAGCCGCCAAAGACGACACCGAGGATTCTGTCTGTACCCGACAGGCCTGTTTTCTGAACTAGCTGACCGATGACATAGTTAACTAAGGCACCGACAACTAACGTTGCAACAAATAATGCTGCTATCGCAGTTCCGTTTCGAAACATCTCATCTTCGATATTGGTGAAGTACATGGCTAATTTAGCGTAGTACTGGCTAGCAATAAAAAATGCTCCAAACCAAATAACAAGTGATAACGCTTCTTTAGCGAAACCGCGAACTAAACTGATCACGGCAGAGAAGCCGATCACGCCTAAAATGACAAAATCTAACCAATTCATGAATTCTTCATCTTAAGTTGGCGCGCATTTTAACAGAAAAAATGCTGACGCAAACGTTTTCTTATGGATTTAACGGTTTAAATTTGAGCAGTTGGCCTTTTGAACCCGTAATTTTTTCTAATTCCTTAATTTGTCGCTCAAGTTTGGATTTAGAGACATCCGGGCCAATAATTACTCGCGTAAACGTTTTTTCTTGCTTGGTGTGAGCCTGGTAACCACGCTTTTGTAAATCCTTAACAACGTTTTTTGCGTTGTCAGCATTCTTCAAAGCCATCAACTGAATAATCCAAGCACTGTCTTGGTATTCATTTTTTTCCGGTACTGGCTTAACCACCACTGCCACTTTATCCGCTTCTTTGTTACTGGAAGCCGACGCAGTTTGCTTATCTGAATTATCAACACCACTTTCAACCACTCGCTCAACCGGAGAATCCGGCAGTGCAATCTGATCTTCAACAGGGTCGAGTACTTCAAAAACTTCCACATTACTATCAAGCTCTGGCTTAATCGGAATGCTTGCAAACTCTTCTTTATAGTGGAGCTTCTTACCATCCAGCACATCGGGCAATACAATCACACCAATGGCCACTAAAATGATGGTACCGACTAATCGGCTTTGGAATTTACTTGCCATTTAGTTTCCTTTTTTCTGCCAATGCTCCAATACTTCACCCACAGTATGGAAAGAACCGACCACCAGTACAACATCGTCACCTTTAACAGAAGCTAAAGCCGCTTCAAACGCTGCTACAGGGTTTGAATGCTGCTCTACGCCTTGAGGTAGGCTTTGACACAATTCAGCAGCTGTTGCGGCTCGTGGGCCGTTCAGCGAAGCTGGGTACCAATGTGTTGTGATTGGTGCTAATACTTCCAATGTCGCAGGGATATCTTTGTCATGAAGCATGGCGACTACAACGTGTAAATTTTTGCCTGCATACTTCTTCGTTACTTGCTGCGCAAAGTATTCAGCCGAATGCGGGTTGTGCGCAACATCAAGCACAATCACGGGTTGTTCGCTAATTTTCTGCATACGCCCAGGTAGCTGTGCGTTCTTCATGCCATTAACGATGTTCACATCGCTAATGCTAAGTTCTGAAGTACCTAATGCCATCAATGCTGTTGCTGCGTTAGGTAGCGGCAGGCTTGGAATAGGCAATGATTCTAGTTGGAATGCACCACTGCGCCAGTTCCAAGTATCGCCGTCTACATCATAGGTGTATTGAATACCCACCTGATAGAACTCAGCCTTAATGTCATCAGCGTGAGCAGCAACCGTAGCTGGTGGTTTAGGTTGACCACAGATAGCTGGCTTACCGCTACGATAAATACCGGCTTTCTCAAAACCAATCACATTGATGTCATCACCTAGCCAATCAACATGGTCGACAGCCAAACTGGTGATCACAGAAACATCATGCTCAACGATATTCGTCGCATCTAGGCGTCCACCTAGGCCCACTTCTAATAACACAACATCAACCGCTTCAGTTTGAAAAGCACGTAACGCCGCTAAAGTCCCATATTCGAAAAAGCTAAGGCTGATCTCGCCGCGCTCTTTCTCAATGAAATTGAAAGACTGAACCATCTTTTCATCGGATAGATCTTGGCCGTTAATACGAACACGTTCGTTATAGCGAATTAAGTGAGGAGAACTGTAGACACCAACTGAGTAACCAGCATCCAACAGAATAGCTTCCATTAGTGCACACGTTGAGCCTTTGCCATTAGTTCCGGCAACAGTAATAACGTGTTGAGCAGGTTTGGTGAGGTTTGCCTTAGAGGCGACGGCCTGAACTCGGTCTAATCCAAGATCAATAGCGCTTGTGTGGATGTTTGATAAATAATCAAGCCACATCTCCAAAGAGGATGTGGCTTGAGGAATAGGTTGTTGACTCATCTAACTCATAACCATGATTAAGTAGGTTTGTTAGAAGGTACTTTACCCTTTTTCTGGCGCTTCTGGTACTTCATAAGTAGCTTCATTCGGTGAATCGTTCACAGAAACTACTAATGGTGAAGGCTGGTTGGTCATTTTAGCAACAAGGCTTGCAACGCGCTGACGCATCTCACGACGGTCAACGATCATGTCGATAGCGCCGTGGTCGAGTAGGAACTCACTGCGTTGGAAACCTTCAGGAAGGTCTTCACGTACAGTTTGTTCGATTACACGACGTCCAGCAAAACCGATAAGCGCTTTTGGCTCACCGATGTTGATATCACCAAGCATTGCCAAACTCGCAGAAACACCACCCATTGTTGGATCAGTCATTACTGAAACAAACGGTAGGCCTTTCGCAGATAAACGCTCCAGAGCAGCACTGGTTTTTGCCATTTGCATTAGAGACATCAATGCCTCTTGCATACGAGCACCACCACTTGCAGAGAAACAAACTAAACCACAGTTGTTCTCAATAGCCGCATCTACCGCTTTCACAAAACGAGCACCAACAACAGAGCCCATTGAACCACCCATAAATGAGAATTCAAAAGCACACGCTACGATTGGTAAACCTAGTAGTTCACCTTTCATTGCGATCAGCGCGTCAGTTTCACCACTGTTCTTTTGAGCAGTAGAGATACGTTCTTTGTAACGCTTAGAGTCTTTAAACTTCAGTTTGTCTTGTGGCTCAAGATCAGCACCTAGTTCAACGCGCTCACCTTTGTCTAGGAATGTATCCAGACGGCGACGTGCCTTCATGCGCATGTGATGGTCACATTTTGGACACACTTCTAGGTTACGCTCTAGTTCAGCATGGTAAAGAACCTGCTCACAAGAAGTACATTTAGTCCAAACACCCTCAGGGATAGACGCTTTACGAGATGTTACGATGTTGCTTTTTTCTAAAATCTTTTCAAGCCAACTCATGGAAGACCTTTTTGTTTCGATTCTTACGCTTGATTGCGAAAGAAATAAATTTGGGAATTATGCGTGGGAATTAAAGCACATAAAACAGCGACTGTAGATAAAAAACTGGTTGTACCTATTTTCTGGCACTATTTTACGCACGAAACCGTAATATTTTTTGAACCTAAGTCTCACATTTAGTTCAAATTATCCGGTAAAAACAGAGGTCCAATTGGCTCTCGTGGTAACTCAAAATGTTCAGGATAATCAACATCTACCAGATACAAGCCTTCCGCTTTGGCGGTTGCGCCAGCCACTTTTCGATCTTTAGCCTCTAAAAGCCACTGGATCCACTCTGGTTTTTGCTCACCTTTACCTACTGCAATTAGGCTACCCGTAATATTCCTCACCATGTGGTGAACAAACGCATTCGCTTTAATATCGATCACTATGTAGTGTCCATGACGAGTCACGTTTAAGTGAATCATGTTTCTCCATGGACTACGAGATTGACAATGTGTCGCTCTGAATGAAGTGAAGTCGTTCTCGCCTAACAAGTACTGACCCGCTTCATGCATCTTTTTCTCATCAAGGTGACCATGGTAATGGCTCACGCCTGAATTCAGAATGCCAGGACGTAGTGCATGATTAAAGATAATGTAGCGATAACGGCGTGCAGTTGCAGAAAAACGAGCGTGGAAATCCTCATTCACCTCTGTCGCCCAACGAACCGCAATATCTTTTGGCATGTTGGCATTCGCGCCCATTGTCCAAGCAACCATTTTACGATCAACATTAGTTTCAAAGTGAACGACTTGTCCCGTACCGTGAACACCGGCATCTGTACGACCTGCGCACATAACCTCTACAGGATGATTCGCGACAACTGAAAGAGCCTTTTCCAATTCTTCTTGGACACTTTTCACGTCTCGTTGGCGCTGCCAACCAAAGTAGTGGGTACCGTTATATTCAATACCTAAAGCAATTTTCATGTTTTTGTTCTCTTTGAAAATGGGCAAGAAGTATATACGGAAATGAGTGCTAGCCCAAATAGGATGGGGCTAAAACTGCAATAAACAATCACTACCGCCCTAGACGATGATTTTAAGAAGCCAAATAAAACAAAGGCGCTTGGGCTCACCCAAACATAAAGGGTAGCCAACGCTACCCTTTATGATTTTTTTAAATTTATCGACCGTTTAAGGTATCGATAAGATTCTTTGCCTCTCGACGAATATCATCGCTCCCGTCAACTATCGCCTCTTCTAGAAGCTTAATTGCACCTTGCGAATCACTCATCTCGATATAGATTTTAGCCAAATCGAGCTTGCCAGCAGCTTCTGCATTGTTGTCGACATCATAGTTGCCGATATCACCGATAACATCAGGGAATTCATTGAGACCAACATCCAGCTTCAACTCTTCATCATCTGGATTAATGGCTTCTTCGCCTTCTTGCTCTACTTGAGCCATCAGTTCGTCAATCGTCATGTATTGCTTATCACGACTGTTACCTGACTCTGTTAGATTATCTTGTTGACCCCAATTCTCTTCTTTAATTTTAGGTTCAGCTTGTTTTTCAGCCGATGCCCAAATCTCTTGTTGATCGTCAGGAACACCATTGTGCATGCTTGATTGCTGCTCTGGAGCTAAGTTAAAGCCTTTCCAGTCTTCACCGCCAACTTCAAGCATCGCATCGATATCGAGCCCTGCACTGTCAATCGATGTTGCATCTAGTGGCTTCTCAAACATATTGTCGACTGAGTCTTGTACATCTTCTGAAAGCAACTCAGCCAATGCTGTTTCATCAAAATCGTCAAAGCCTTCTAGTGGTTCGTCTTGAACCGCTGTAGGTGCTAAGTTTGATTCTAAAGGCGTTGAATTTAATCCTGAAGATGAACTCGGTGAATCATCTGGTTGTGCGAACGCTGCCAGTTCAGGTTCTTCTGCATCGGAGAACCCTGCTTCGTCCGAGAAACCCTCTGTATCGGAGAAGTCGTCAGCGTGACTAAAGCTTTGCGGATTTGAGAACAAATCATGCAGCGCATCTTGCTCTTCACCTTGCGGACTAAAAGAAGTCAGTGGTGTCGGCTTCTCTGCAAACGCATCTGAGATGGCTTCGTCTTCACCGTATTCAGGCAAATCAAGCTCATCGAACTCGACGCCTTCTTCTTCCGCTACTGGCTCTGCGCTGCTTTGCTCAATATCATCTAAAACAGAGTCTGCTTTTGCGCTTTCTTCGTCATATTCAGGAAGGTCAAGATCATCGAACTCAAACTTGTCTGCCTCAGGAGCGAGATCTTGCTCTAACTGAGCTTCATCAGGCTCACTAACGACTTCCGCTAATGCGTCTTCTTCACCAAACTCTGGCAGTTCGAAGTCATCAAACGAGAACTCGTCTTCGCCTTCTTGTCCTAGAACCTCAGCTTGTTCCGGAGCTTCAATTTTCGGTGCCGTTTCTGCTTGAGGTTCAGCGTCTAGTTGAGGTTCAACAGCAGGAGTAACTGGTTCTGGTATTACTTCAACATCAGCTTCAGCATCGGCTTCTGCCAATGCGTCTTCTTCATTAAACTCAGGAAGTTCGAAGTCATCAAACGAGAACTCGTCTTCGCCTTCTTGTCCTAGAACTTCAGCTTGTTCCGTAGCTTCAATTTTCGGTGCCGTTTCTGCTTGAGGTTCAGCGTCTAGTTGAGGTTCAACAGCAGGAGTAACAGGGTCTGGTATTACTTCAACATCAGCTTCAGCATCGGCTTCTACCAACGCGTCTTCTTCATTAAACTCAGGAAGTTCGAAGTCATCAAACGAGAACTCTTCTTCGCTGTCTTGTCCTGGAACTTCAGCTCGTTCCGTAGCGTCAACTTGCGGTGCCGATTCTACTTGAGGCTCAGCGTCTAGTTGAGAATCAACAGTAGGAGCAACTGGTTCTGGTATTACTTCAACATCAGCTTCAGCGTCCGCTTCCGCCAACGCATCTTCTTTAGCTGTATCGTCTCCAATCAGCCAATCACTGTCTTCTGGTACACCGAACTCATTTGGAATGATTTCTGGCATATGTGCAGCACGGACTGGCTCTGGCTCTGGCTCTGGCTCTGGCTCTGGCTCTGGCAAGGATTCAACGATATTTTCAAGTTCATCGCTACCTTGAATTTTCGGTTCAAAGTCAAAATCAGAGTCTATATTCGCAGGAGATTCAACATCATCAATGGCTTCGGCTAACCAATCTTCTACCGTTTCTTCATCGTCTTCAGAGATATCATTTAAAGACGACGGCGAAGCTTGACCTTCAGTACTCGCAGCGATGTCTTCACGCTGATCTTGTACGTCGGCTTCTTCCGAATCTGATGCTTGTTGCTCAGTGTCTTCTTTAGTCGGCTCTTCAAAAACTGGTTTGTCAAAGTCAGAATTCTCAGAGAGCAACGAGTCAATATCCAGTTCATCATCTTTAACAGACGACACCGCTTCTTCTGGTGATAATTCATGACTATCAGAAAGAGGCGTTTGTTCTGGTTCCAAAGCACTTTCGATTGATGCTTCAGCTGTCTCTTCAGTAGCTTGCAACGAATCGCTGTCATCAGAAGTCATCAACTCATCAATCAATGCTTCATCTGTTGTTTCTAGTGCGTCATCAAGCAACGCATCCGTTGCAGGCGCTACACCAAACAAGTCATCGATAAAGTCATCACGATTAAAGGCTTCATCATTTTCTGGCTTAACATCAGCACCGTCTTGAATCAGTTCTGATTCTAATGAAGCATCACCAACAAGTTCAGGTTGTTGTGGTGTTTCACTAATGTCCGTTATTTGCTCAGGCTCGGCTTCAGAAGGCTCTGACGTTAATTGAGTATGTTCAACATCTGAATCCTTGATAAGGTCGTCGCTGGCTTTATCAGAACCAAAGGCAGCATCTAGCTCTTTATCAAACGTCTGCTCTTCTGATTCAAGCTCGTCTTCAATACCACTTGTCAGTAAATCATCAAACGGGTCTAAAGATTCAGATTTTGGTGAATCGGCTTGGTCCGCTGAAAGCGCATCATCCGATAGTTCACTATCAAGGAAATCATCAAGTAAGTCGGTGCTCTCTGCATCGAGTTCGAAATCATCATCAGAATCTCCGATTAATTCATCCAGAGTTTCCGTGCTGTCTTCTGCAATGTTTAGCTCATCATCAGTCGATAAACCAGAAAGCTCTTCAAGTTCGGATAAGGCATCAAAACCTAAAGGCTCACTTTCAGGCTCATCATCCGATTCATCGCCCAGCATTTCATCAAGGAGTTCGGTCGAGTTGCTTAGGTCAACGTCATCCCCTTCCAACTGCTCATCAAGTAGATCAACGCTGTCTTGAGTCTCTTCATCAACGATTGGCTTATCAAACTGAGACAGGATGTTTTCGATATCATCATCAGACGCCAAACCATTGTTTAGGTTCGTCGCTATTTCATCGTCGCTATCGAGGTTGAAAGGATCATTCGCTTGCTCGTTCTGAGCGGCAACCTGAGCAAAGATGTCATCAATATCATCCTCTACACTAGGAGCTGCAGATTGAGTGGTCAGTTGTTCAGAGATCAGAGCATCAATATCAAAGTCGTCATTGCTTATGTCCGAAGGCGTAGCATCGCTTTGTTGTTCTGAGATAAGCGCATCGATATCAAAGTCATCGGTTATTGATGTGTCGGCACTAGAAGTAGAATCACTTTGCTCTTCCGAAATCAAAGCATCGATGTCGAAGCTATCATCATCTTCGTCATCAAGAGAAAACAGGTCATCTAATAGTGACTGGTCTAATTCGTTAGAGCCTAAATCTTCAGTCTCGGATTCTTTAGATAGCAGTGCTTCAATGTCATCAGCAGACATTGCGTTATCATCTGAGAGATCAAAATCGACTTCATCTGTATCAAGTGCGCTTTCTGCGCTTTTATCGAGCGCGCGCTCCATCTCTTCAAGACCAAGCGCTTTCTCTTCACCATTAACACTGATGCCGTTGCTGCTGTCCAAGTCCAGATCATCAAAGTTAGTGTCTAAATCACCATTTTCGCCAATGCTCGCAAATGGGTCATCATCTTCACCGTCGAGATTGAAATCGAGATCAGATTCATCCAATCCTGCAAATACATCGTCTTCTTCAGCAAGAGCTTGGTCGTCAAACAACTTATTGGCGTCATCTTCAGTGCCAAACAAGTCATCGTCTAAAGACAGCTCGTTAAGGTCGTCCATCTCATCGCCCAGTGTAATAGGCGCGACGCTGCTTGGTTCAGGCTGAATCGGTTGTTCTTGAGTGTTTTGCTGTTGTTCTTCATTTTTAGAACGACGGCCTATCAGCATCACGATGATCAAGCCAAGTAGAAGACCCGGAATAATCGCAAGAGCCGCAACTAACCAACCATTAGATAACAGTTCATCCATGGCACTTGGTGCCATTTTTTCAATTTCGGCGTTCTTTCTACGCTCTTCATCAAGCAGCTTTTCCACTTCGCTACGAATGCGGTCTTCATCACTGAGCTCTGTTTTTAGCTCATCTACTTCCAATTGAACATTCGACAGCATCAAACGAAGTTGATGGTTTTTTTCTTCAAGTGACAGTAACTCAGTTTCTGAAAGCTCTAACTGCTTCTCAAGGTGGTTCATTTCCTTGGCACCGGTTAGCGGCTTGTTACTCACTATCTCTTGATTACCAATTATCGATTTATCGACAACTTTAGGTTCGCTAACCTTGGCTTTGGATTGTGCATTTTTAGGCGCGACATCTGGTCGACTTGGCGCTTGCGCTACTTTAGGTTTTGAAGCGGTAGGCTTTGTCGCAGGAACATCAAGCTTAGCAAGGTGCGAGTTCATGATGTTGATAGCTTGCTGCGTCGAACTTGCACGTGCTTGCTCTAAAGAAGGCACACGTAAATTACTGGCAGGCAGCAGGCTATGGATATTCTGATTTTCAAACGCTTGTGGGTTTAAGCGATAAATCGCCAACAATGTTTGTTGGACTGAAACGGAGTTATCAGGGCGTAACCTTGAAGCAATAGACCATAGCGTTTCTGAGCCACGGGTTGGACCATAGAAACGTGAAGGCTCAGCGCTATTCAATTGCGCTCTTTGAAGAGGTTCTGAAAACGTAGGCGCTGATTGTATCTGGCCATTAGGCCCTACAACTCGAATGGAATCTGCACGAACAACGGAAATCTGAGTCGCAATGATAAAGGCAAAAGGCATTAACCACGGCTTGAAAAATTGAAACATAAAAGGCTCAGCTAGGTGCTTAAATTCGGAAAAGTGATGATCTATTAAATATATCGGATAAATGACGTAAAACTATAGAGATGAAAACAAAAAATGTGTTGCAGCAACAATATTCGCAGCAATTTCACACAATTTGACTAACAATATTTTCAATCGATTAAAAAAGCCCCACTAAAGAGTGAGGCTTGATAATCAAAGCAATGAAGCTTAGAAGTAATCGCGAATCAGAACTTCTGCGATTTGAACTGCGTTCGTTGCTGCGCCTTTACGTACGTTATCAGCTACTACCCACATGTTCACGCCGCTGTGATGGCTGATGTCGCTACGAATACGACCAACCATTACGTGGTCCTTACCACCCGCATCACGAACCTGAGTTGGGAAGTCTAGAGCTTGGAATACTTCAACACCTTCCGTGTTCTCTAGAAGCTGAATAACTTGCTCTGCACCGATTGGCGCGCGAGTTTCAACGTGTAGAGATTCAGCGTGACCGTAGAACACAGGAACACGAACACAAGTCGGGTTCACCGTGATTGACGAATCAGCAAAGATTTTCTGAGTTTCCCAAACCATCTTCATTTCTTCACGTGTGTAGCCGTTCTCTGTAAATTCATCGATTTGAGGAATACAGTTGAACGCGATCTGCTGCGAGAATGCTGACTTGTCAGCTGGCATGCCGTTAAGAAGCTTAGCCGTTTGACCTGCTAGCTCATCGATACCCGGCTTACCTGCACCAGACACAGATTGGTAAGTTGAAACGTTAATACGCTCAAGACCCACTTCATCGTGAATTGGTTTAAGTGCTACTACCATCTGAATAGTAGAACAGTTAGGGTTCGCGATGATGTTGCGGTTACGGAACTCAGCAATCGCTTCAGGGTTCACTTCTGGCACAACCAGAGGAACATCGTATTCGTAGCGGAAACGTGATGTGTTATCGATAACAACCACACCTTCGTCAGCGGCGATTGGAGCCCAACGTTCTGAAAGCTCACTACCTGCAGAGAAAAACGCAATATGTACTTGAGACCAGTCGAAGTCTTCTACATTTTGTACTTGTATTGTTTTGCCGTTAAAACGGGAAGTTTTGCCTTCACTACGTTCACTTGCTAGTAAGTGCATTTCACCGACAGGGAATTTACGCTCTTTAAGTACTTCAAGAATGGTTTCACCAACCGCACCAGTCGCACCTAAAATAGCAATATTAAATTCTTGGCTCATTGTTTCTCTCTTTTATAAAGTTGGCTTTACCATAAAACCGAGTTTAGATAACGGCGTTAAATTACAAGACTCATCGCCCGTTAACTCGACTGCACTGTACTCTCTACGGTCCCAATATTCTTTACGCATCTTGTCAAAAGAACCCGGCGTAGAGATATTGCGACGGAATAAGGCGTCGTCTTTGCGCACATCATAGATCAACTGAGTCAAATTGTGCAGTGTTGCTTCATCCCAAGCTCTATCTAATTTCATTTGAGGCACTGGGGCTGTCGGCAGAAGATCGCTTGCATAAGCACGCTGTTCAGTACCTAAAAACTCACAATAACTGTTGAAGATCATCGTGGTACCACGTGCTTTACCCTCTAAACCGTAGCCCGCTACGTGAGGAGTTGCAAAAGCAAGCAGTGGAAGTAGCTCAAAATCGACTTCAGGCTCAAACTCAAATACATCAAGAACGGCAGTAAAACCATCAGCTTTTTGCAAGCGAGCTTTTAACGCTTGGTTATCAACAACTGGGCCACGAGCTGCATTAATCAAAATTTGATCAGCACGTAAGTTGTTCAGCACTTGCTCATTGATCAAGTGATGTGTTGGGAACTCACCCGTTTTAGTAATTGGCGTATGCATAGTGATCACGTCCGATTGCTCAAGCAGTGTCTCTAATTCAGTAAACTCACGAGTATCACCCTCTTGTTGTTTTAGAGGATCGTTCAGCAGAACTTTGATACCAATACCTTCAAGGCACTTCGCTAAGTAGCTACCTACCTGACCACAACCGATAATACCGACCGTTTTATCGAATACAGAGAAGCCTTGTTGCTGCGCAAGTACCATCATTGCGCTGAAGGCATACTCAGCGACACCCACCTTGTTACAGCCAGGCGCTGCAGTAAAGAAAATGCCACGCTCTTTCATCAATACTTGGTCGACATGGTCCATACCTGCCGTCGCAGTGCCGACAAACTTTAGCTTATTGGCTTTGCTAATCAATGACTCATTCACCTTGGTGACAGAGCGAATCATCAATGCGTCTACGTCAACTAGGTCGTCAGCCGTTAATGTGCGACCAGACTTCATTGTCACTTCCCCTAGCTGGCTAAATAGCGCTTCAGCATAAGGCATATTTTCGTCGATTAAGATTTTCATTTGGCGAGTACTTTAGTTGGGGTCTATCGACCTAAATGTGAATTGAAATGATTGTGCAAAATTCCACACTCGGTGTCGAGTAGCAAATGGAATACATTATATATAAAGGGCTACGTTGGCATTTATCACACCATATCCCAAAACCGAATCAACACTGAAGATTGTGTAGCCCAGAAACGAAAAATGCCCGATTGAATAAACAATCGGGCAAACATCCAGAACAAAAGGATCCTATCTCGCTCTCCAGGAGACAGAGTCTTGCGTCTGTTCAACCAGTACTAACCAAAGTCACTACTGGTCAAGCTCTGGAAACCTTTTAATTTCTAAACCCAGATTTAAAAAGTCATGTTCAAAAAAACACGTATAAAACCTACATTTAAAAAGCTTTGTTCTGTTGGTCATAGTTAGTGGGCAACCTATGCGTTTTGAGTCTGCACTCACGTCACCCATTAACGATTAACCTTTATTAATTTAACCTTAGCTTCAATTAGCCTTGGTATTTTTTGATTACTAGCGTTGCGTTCGTACCGCCGAAACCAAAGCTGTTAGACATAACCGTTGTTAGCTCTTGTTCACGAGCTTCCGTTACGATGTCTAGGCCTGCGCCCGCTTCGTCTAGGTTTGCAACGTTAATGCTTGGTGCGATGAAGCCGTTATCAAGCATTAGCGTTGAGTAAATTGCTTCGTGTACACCAGCCGCACCTAGAGCGTGACCTGTCATCGCTTTAGTTGCTGAGATTGCTGGGCTGTTTCCGCCAAAGACTTCTTGGATTGCGCCAAGTTCTTTAACGTCACCAACAGGAGTTGAAGTACCGTGAGTGTTCACGTAGTCAACGCCATCAACGTTTTGCATTGCCATCTTCATACAACGAACCGCGCCTTCACCAGAAGGAGCAACCATGTCGTAACCATCTGAAGTTGCGCCGTAACCCACGATCTCGCCGTAGATTTTTGCGCCACGAGCAACAGCGTGCTCAAGCTCTTCAATAACTAGCATGCCGCCGCCACCAGAGATAACGAAACCGTCACGGTCAGCATCGTAGGTACGAGAAGCCAATTCTGGAGTGTCGTTGTACTTAGTAGAAAGTGCGCCCATTGCGTCGAACATCATAGTCAGAGACCAATCCAGTTCTTCACCGCCACCAGCGAATACAACGTCTTGTTTACCCAGTTGGATAAGCTCCATTGCGTGACCAATACAGTGTGCAGATGTCGCACATGCAGAACTCATAGAGTAGTTCACGCCACGGATTTTGAATGGTGTAGCAAGACAAGCAGAAACCGTAGAAGCCATTGTACGTGGAACCATGTATGGACCAACGCGCTTAACGCCTTTTTCACGGATGATGTCTACAGCGTTAACTTGGTTTAGAGATGAAGCACCACCTGAACCCGCAACGATACCTGTGCGGTCATTAGATACTTGATCTTCAGTTAAGCCAGAGTCAGCAATTGCTTGCTCCATTGAAAGATAAGCGAATGCCGCTGCATCACCCATAAAGCGCATTTTTTTGCGATCGATATGGTCAGCAGGGTTCATTTTTAGGTTACCCCAAACTTGAGAGCGCAAGCCATTTTCCTTGAACTGCTCTGAAGCGGTAATACCAGATTTACCCTCTTTCAGTGATGCTAAAACTTCTTCGACGTTGTTACCGATACTTGAAACAATACCCATACCGGTGATTACGACTCGTTTCATGTGACATTCCTATAATTCTAAATTCAGCTAGATGATAACTAAGAAGCCTAACAAAAGTGGTCAGCTTTCCTAGAAATTCGTACAATCCCTACCAACATATCGCTTCAAATCACAAAATGATAGATTTTATGACTTCAATTACTAATGCAGAACTGGAATGGAATGAGTCTGGCACGCCAGTTTCAGACCAATTTGACGACGTTTACTTCTCTAATGTTAACGGTTTAGAAGAAACTCGCTACGTCTTTTTAAAACAAAACCACCTTCCAGAGCGTTGGCTTGAACATCAACAACGCCGTTTTGTGATAGCTGAAACCGGTTTTGGTACAGGTTTGAACTTTCTCGCAGTCTGGCAATGGTTCGATGCTTTTATTGAAGATAACCCACAAGCGATGACCAAAGAGTTACATTTCATCAGTTTTGAAAAATATCCTCTCAATAAAGAGGATCTCATCAAAGCGCACCATTCGTGGCCAGAATTAGCGGAGTATGCGACACAACTCCAAGAACACTACCCTATCGCCCTGCCTGAATGTCACCGCATTGTGCTCGGTGATGGTGCGATCACGCTTGATTTGTGGTTTGGTGATATTAAAGATTGTATGCCAAACGTGCCGACCCCGCATGAAGGTTTGGTCGATGCGTGGTTCTTAGACGGTTTTGCGCCAAGTAAGAACCCAGAGATGTGGAATCAAAACCTATTCAACGGCATGGCCAAACTGGCAAAACAAGATTGTAGCTGCGCCACTTTCACCGCCGCGGGTTTTGTTCGCCGTGGTTTAATCGAAGCTGGCTTTGCGATGAAAAAAGTCAAAGGCTTTGGTACTAAGCGAGAAATGATTGCAGGCCGACTTGGAGAAAAGCACGCTCACACCAATATCAAACCTTGGTATGGCCTCGCTCAACACAATGATTCACAAGACATAGCTATTATTGGTGGTGGTGTAGCCAGTGCTGCACTTGCAAAAACCTTAAGCCGTCGTGGTAAAAACATCACCCTTTATTGTGAACACCAACAAGCTGCGGGTAATGCCTCGGGAAACAACCAAGGTGCGATTTACCCGTTATTGAGTGAAGCGACATCGAACGTGTCTCGCGTGTTTGGCCCAGGGTTACTGTTTGCTCGTCAATTTATTAATCAAGCAGCTCAGTCTGTTCAATTTGATCACAGCTGGTGTGGCGTGAACATCTTGATGTGGGATCAAGGCTCCACCAAGAAACTCAACCGCATGTTGGAAGGCAACTTCCACACCGACCTGATTCAGCGTTTATCGCCAGACCAAGCCAACGAAAAAATTGGCTTACCGGTCGATAAAGAGAGTGTTTACTTTCCTCTGGGTGGTTGGCTAAGCCCTCTCCAACTGACTCAGGGTTTGATTGGTAAGTTGGAAGAGAGCAACCAAGTAAGCGCACACTATCAACATAAAGTAACGCAACTTGAGTGGCTCGAAGCTGAACAACAATGGTTACTGACGATTGAGACACCTCAAGGCGAGATTCAAACCAAGCACGATCAAGTAGTTATTGCTAACGGGCACAAATTTACTCAGTTTGAACAAACTCAGCCAGTACCACTAACGCCAGTTAAAGGCCAAGTAAGCCACATTCCAACCACAGAAAATCTCAGCCAGTTAAAAACCGTGTTGTGTTTTGATGGCTACCTAACGCCACAAAATCCAAATAACGGCCACCACTGCATTGGTGCCAACTACGACAAGACCAATATCGACCAAGAATTTGATATTGAGGTTCAACAACATAATGGCAAGCGCCTGCATGGGTCACTACCAGACCAAGCATGGACAAAAGATGTCGATACCAGTGGCAACTTAGCGCGCCAAGGTATCCGCAGCGTGAGTCGAGATCACCTACCATTCGTCGGTAATGTTGGCGATTTTGAATCCATCAAAGAGCAATATCAGAATCTGCACAACTTTAATCCGCAGCGTGATGCTATCGACGATATCGAACCTGTTACCAGCTATCCGAACTTGTTCTGCTTTATTGGTTTAGGTTCGCGTGGTTTGAGCTCGACCCCTCTTTTAGCTGAAGTTTTAGCCTCACAAATTTGTGGCGATCCTCTACCTCTTCCGGTTGATGTGCTCGAAGCCATTCATCCAAGTCGAATGTGGATTAGAAGATTACGCAAAGGCAAAGCGTTAACAGAAGGTTGGATCTCAACAAAACAAACCAGTGCGGAATAGTCGATTCTAGACTAGGTCTAAATATTCAAATAAGTATTAGGCCGACCCAAACAAAAAGCCCGAGCATCTCTCAATGCTCGGGCTCTGTTTTTCTAATCTTGTCTACGTCGTTGCTTCTTATTCTAGAGCAGTTCGTTACTTTGCAGCTATTCGCTTTACTTTCCGCTTTTACAGCTTAGCAATCGCGTCTTTAATTTGAGCGGCAATCTCTTCGTTGCTAATTGAACCCGACTCAAAATCAAAGTTATCGTAGAAGCTTGGTACTGAAAGTGACGCTTTAACGTTACCGCCAAAAAATGGTGCTGAACCTGTTGCTGCGCCAAGTACTGTCTGTGCGCCACCCGGGCCCGGTGAGGTTGCTAAGTAAACCGCAGGCTTCTCACCAAATACTGAACGCTCAATGCGTGTCGTCCAGTCAAATAAGTTTTTGTACGCTGCTGGGTAATGACCGTTGTGTTCAGCAAACGAGATAACGAATGCATCGGCTTCAGTTAGGTCACGTAAAAATGCTTGAGCGCCTTCCGCTTGGCCAATCTCTTTTTCAGTGTCTTCACTGAACATAGGCACGTTGTAATCGGTGATGTTTAGGACTTTTACTTCAGCACCTTCAATCAAGTTTGCTGCGTAAGTTGCTAGTGCTTTATTGATAGAGGTAGAGCTTGTGCTTGCGCCAAATGCGATAACTTTCATGATGTGACCTTTTCTATAGTTCCGTTAAGTGGGATTAGAATAACGTAGTCAGGAAATGGAACCATCATAAGAAATGAACAGACTCATTCAAAAATTTCGAATGAGTCTCAAATTATTGGTTCGCTCAAAAATGAGGAGGAAGAGTAATGAGCGAATTACGGTAGACGAATAATGCTAGACGAATAAAATTAAGCTTGGTTTTGCAGCTCAACCCAAAGGTCATTAACGATAGTGCGATCGGCTGGCGTCAATTCAGAACGCGCGTCTTCTAGGCTCTTCTCAATACGCAATTTAACTTCTGCTACGTCTTCAATGCCGTCTTCTTCACATGAAGCCACTGAAAGAGAAATATGACCACGTAAGTAACCACCAGCAAACAGTTCATCGTCTGATGCGTTTTCAATGCGAGCATCAATTACTTCAAGTAGTTTTTCTTCAAATTCGATAATCATAATATTCTCTTATTTCACAATAAATTGGCTAGTACATAAAGGTGCAACATCATAGAAACTGCGTAATGCTTCAGAGAGCATTTTCACGCGAGGCGGAAGGCCAGCTTCAAAGGTACCCATGACTTCGCTGTGTACTTTATTCATAAAGGCCAAACGATCTGGCTCAAAATCGCCGTGTAGATTGTCACAGCTGACATTAAAAGGAAAGCCTGCACTGGTCGCAATGATCCATTCATACGCTTGTGGGCGAATTTCTACTTTTTCAAACTCAGCTTGAACCGACTCAGTTCGGCCATCAGGCTCATACCAGTAACCAAAATCTTCCAATAAACGACGTTCCGGACCAGCCACACACCAGTGTGCTATCTCGTGAAGTGCTGACGCGTAAAAGCCGCGAGCAAATACGATACGGTGATGAGAAACCTCCTCATCGGCTGGCAGGTAAATAGGCTCGTCCGCTCCAAGTTCTAGCTTGGTATTAAAGCTCTTGAAAAAGGTTTGATTGAAAATGTCGATGATATCTGAGTATTGGTGGGTCATAAGATCAAATTTAAATAAAAAGAACTGGGGCATTTTGCGTTTTTTTAAGCGCTCGGTAAAGCCCTATCACTGGCAATGACATTAGGTTCATCATAATACTTTACGATGACAATCGATTGCAGATCCCAGATTACACCATTTTGAGGTGAATGATTAGTTTAGCTAATCTGAAATGCCTATTCACGGTACAAATATTCATTCGTCAATCAGCGTTTTTACTACTACACTCGCGCTTCATTTTTATATCCCTATGGCCTATAAGACTCCAATTTATAGACCTAAATTATAGAGCTACAGCAATGCTACTAAGTGTTTTGTATATCATTGGCATCACGGCAGAAGCCATGACCGGCGCTCTCAGCGCTGGCAAACAAAAAATGGATTGGTTTGGTGTAATGTTGGTTGCAAGTGCAACGGCAATTGGCGGCGGTACAGTACGAGATATCTTACTCGGCCATTACCCTTTAGGTTGGGTTGAAAACCCACAATATCTGGCGATCACCTGTATCGCAGGTGTTATCACAACAGGACTGGCTAAATGGGTAATCAAGCTAAAAGGCTTGTTCATTCGTTTAGATGCTCTAGGTCTTATCGTGTTCAGTATCATTGGCACTAAAGTGGCGATGACCATGGGTCTGCACCCAATGATCTGTATGGTGTCTGCCTTGGTCACTGGCGTGTTCGGCGGCCTGTTGCGCGATCTTATCTGCCGTCAAACACCATTGGTTCTGCATGAAGAGCTGTATGCATCTGTCGCCCTTGTCGCTTCAGGTTTATACCTAGGTTTGCTTGAGCTTGGCATTAACGACGTAACCGCAACGATTGTTACGCTTGTGGTTGGTTACTTGCTGCGTATGGCGGCCGTACGATTCAAATGGCGCTTGCCTTCATTCCAGCTTGATCCGGAAAGCTCTGTGCATTAGGTAATCTCAATGACACAGAATATGAAAAGGGTTGCTTCATTACGAAGCAACCCTTTTTGGTTTCTATCAAATCAGTTTCAAATCTGTTCTGAATAAAACGAAGTCGAACTAGATTTTTGGCGTTTCTGTTGTCACACCAAAGTTTTGACCACGGTGACGTAGCAAGTGATCAAGCAGCACGATAGCCAGCATCGCTTCAGCAATAGGCACTGCGCGGATACCCACACATGGATCGTGACGACCTTTCGTGATTAACTGCGTTGCTTCACCGTCTTTAGTGATCGTGTCACCAGGAACAGTAATGCTTGATGTTGGTTTAAGCGCAATACTCGCCACAATATCTTGGCCAGTAGAAATACCGCCTAAGATACCGCCAGCATGGTTGCTGCTGAAGCCTTCTGGAGTTAATGGATCACGGTGTTCACTACCGCGTTGATTTACGACATCAAAACCATCACCAATCTCAACACCTTTCACCGCATTGATGCTCATTAGAGCGTGTGCGATATCTGCATCTAGACGGTCAAAGATTGGCTCACCAAGGCCTACAGGCACTTTAGTCGCAACCACTTGAATCTTTGCACCGATCGAGTTGCCTTCTTTTAGCAAGTCACGAATCAGTTGGTCAAATTCCGGTACTTTGTCGGCATCTGGACAGAAAAAAGCGTTGTTTTCAATCTCATTCCAATCCACTTTATCAATTGAGATATCACCCATTTGAGAAAGATATGCTTGGATTTCAACACCAAATTCTTGTTTCAGGTATTTCTTCGCAATTGCACCTGCCGCAACACGCATTGCAGTTTCACGAGCAGAAGAGCGACCGCCGCCACGGTAATCACGTACACCGTACTTTTGATGGTAGGTATAGTCAGCATGACCAGGACGGAATTTGTCTTTAATTTCGGAATAGTCATTAGAGCGTTGGTCTGTATTTTCAATCAATAGACCAATAGAAGTGCCCGTAGTTTGGCCTTCAAATACACCTGATAAGATTTTCACTTCATCCGCTTCACGGCGAGCCGTTGTATAACGAGAAGTACCAGGGCGACGACGATCCAAATCTCTTTGAAGGTCTGCTTCGGTAATTTCTAATCCTGGTGGGCACCCATCTACGATACATCCTAGTGCGATACCGTGACTTTCTCCGAACGTGGTCACGCGGAAATGTTGTCCGATACTGTTTCCTGCCATTACTTCCTCTAAATCAGCCATCACTCAGAAGGTTTGATTCCTAAACCGACTGGCTAATAGCTTTACTTGTCTATTCTTCGTGAATTCATAGTGGCTTTATTACTAAATGATGTAAACCCCAAAAAACGAACAATTTTAACTTTCTATTACATAAGCCGAATGAAATGAATAACAAGGGAAAATGAGTGGCGCTTTAAAGTGGTGATTTTGAATAGTTTCATGGCCAGTTAACAAAGGTTAATGAACTCGGTTTGAATACTCTCTATGTTGTAGCCCAAAATAATAAGGAGAAAAGTGATGTTCGAGTGGAGAGTTAAAAAATTTGCGGAGCTGTCTGTTCAAGAGCTCTATGATTTCTTACAGCAAAGAGTTGATATTTTTATCGTGGATATGAACACACCCTATAGTGATCTAGACGGCAAAGATAATCATCCAGAGACCTATCACATCATGGGTTATGAGAACGGACACCTAGTGGCTTACAGCCGAATTATGGCTCAGAAGCTTGGATACCCCGTAGATGTTCTCCCTTTGCTCGATTCTGATGCAGATGATGTATGTATCGGGCGAGTGATCGTAGCGAAAGAATGCCGAGGTAAACAGATAGGTAACCAGCTCATGCAAGTGAGTTTTGATACCACTCGGAAGATTTACCCTGATTGCTCAATTTTTATTTCGGCACAAGCTCACCTTAAAGACTATTATGGTAAGTTCGGTTTCGACGTCGTGACCGATCGTTACTTGGAAGATGGATGCAGTATGCTAGGCCTTAGATATACCCCACAGCTCGTTGCCGTTTAGCAAAAACTGAAAGACAAAGGCATCTAAAGACACAACATGGTATTGAAATATTAAGTCGTTCTGAAATGCAAAAAACCCGACAACTCAGAGAGTTATCGGGTTTCTTTAAATAGTGGTACGCCCTGAAGGATTCGAACCTTCGACCACCTCCTTAGAAGGGAGGTGCTCAACTAACCCCCCATTTTACACTTACCACTTATTACCACTTATTCTCTAATCCTTCCCCTTTGAGATAGCTGAGGGCTCTAAAGAATATTTATTCCTTTGCAATGCAATTTCGTAACCCCTCAACTAAAGTTACTACATTGACTCATGATGAGGTTAAGAAAATCAAATGAAGGAATATGTACCGATAGGTCGCCACCATATAGTTGTGAAACAAAAAGTCGTCACCAATCCTGAAACAGTATTTCCTATCTTGTACCTTGAAGGGGCTAATGGTTACTCAGCCATGTGGTCTCTTGTTCAATATTTTCTTGCACACCCTTCCAAATCCGATACATGGATGAGAGACACAGCTAGAGCTATTGGGTTGCTTTACGATTACAACTCAAGAGCTAAAAAATCAGAATTAGACAAGAAAACCCCGTTCCGTAAGTTCCTTTCTAATCTGGAATACGGAACCATAGATACCGAGACGCATGAAGATGAAACGGGGTTGTATTGGGCGCCTACTGGGTTAGATAAAACTAAAAGACTTCGAGCTCGCCTTGTCGCTTTTACTGATTGGGTTATGTATGAAGAGCGAGAATCGAGTGGTAAGTCAACTTTCATAGACACTAGAAACAAGAATGAGAAATTGATTATCTCTCTATTAAAAGCCACACAAAATGCTATCAAGTACAGCCCTATGTCACATACTAAGAATGTAATAAAAATGGCCGGGCAGTTATCCCAATCAAAATTCGCTTTAGGTTACGAATTTGAAGATGACCCTAAAAACTATGTTAACGCTCAACGCGAAAATAAAGCATTTCCTAAAGAACTAATTGCCCCTTTGCTGCAATTTGGATTTGTCAAAAAACCACTTGCAGAGAACCCTTTTGAGCGTGAAGACATAACAGCAAAAATGGTCACTATTCTCCTATTATATGGTGGACTTCGAAAAAGTGAGCCTCTCCATCTTTGGTTTAATGATGTGATCCCCTACTCAGATTTCCAATGTCAAGCAAAGCTATACCACCCTAGGTTAGCAAGAACCCACCTGTTTGGTGAAAAACAAAAGACAAGAGAAGAGTATCTAAAAGAACGACACATGAGGCCACGCTCTGACAAAGCAAATCCGAAGTCACTAAAAGCTCATTGGAAAGCACTATCTGTAGATAAGAGTACTTACCATGCTGACATTTTTTTCTTACATCCCTCAGCAGAAGCTATGTTTGTAACCCTCTACCAAATCTACCTTCCATATCGAAGCAAATTAATGGAAGAATACGTCAAAAACAAAGGCCATAATCACCCATTTCTTTTCGTGTCAAATGGAATTAACCAGCAAACAGGTGAAAGCTATGTTGGCGCACCATACTCTCAAAGTTCATTCGGGAAAAGCTATGACAAAGCGATAAAAAGACTTGAGCAACATCTAGATATGAGAATAGAGCGCGGAAAAGGCTCAGCTTTAAACCTGCATTCCTTACGACACTTTTATGCTCAAGCACTTACCGATGCGGGTGTCGACAAGAAAGTAATCCAAAAATGTATGCACCATCGGACAATCAATGCTCAAAATGCATATCAAGGAATGTCATCACAGAAAATACAAGAATTATTAGCCAGTTACTCATTGAAATTCTGAACAAGACGAGACTGACCAAGTTATGAAGAAGCCAGTAGCCATATCAAATCAACTACAATTAAAAGGGATAAACTTCGGTGTATCAATTTCCGAAAAAGACCTATATCGATTTGGTAATCTTTTCGCGCCCAAAATTAAACAAAGATCAAAACAACGGCTCTCTGCTTACTACAATTCTTATAAATATTTTAAGGAGCTATTAGACAAAGGGGATTTATCTGTTAACAGTCTATTTTACTATCAAGAAGTCAATAACGGCAGTTACTACTTTTTAGGTGAGCTATTAAATAAAAGTGCTTCAACAATCCTTAATCAACTAACTACACTTTCAGATAGTATCGGGGTTGCAAACAAAATTACTACCTTAAATGCACGAAATACGACTATTAGACAATTCTGTATTGTTGTTGAAGTGTTTCGACTGTCGACAGGCGTCGATTCTTTAGAGGATACGTCTTTAGAGATATTTAAGCAGTTCATAACCCCTTTACGTACCAAAGATAACCGTTGGCACCCAGACTTAAACCCACACATTCACAAAGCTATTAGATCGTTAGCTCTATGCCTTGATAAGCATTTAAACTCTGCTGACTGTATAAAGTTGGTAGAGCTTCAGCGACGTGATACGAGGTATAAAGCAAAAGATCTATTCGATAAGCCAGAGAGTCACATGAAGGCTTGGGTTTACTCTTTTCATGAGTTTCTCAACGAGAAACAAGCATTTTCGACAAAACATTTCAAAAATCAATTTACTGACTTTAGGAATTTTCTTGAATCAACCTACACTTCCGAATTCCCCTCAGAACCAAGGCTTTACTTTTCCAAATTCAGGAATGATGAATTCTATACTTGGTTGAAAGGTCGTAAAGAAAAGAAAGAAATTAGCAGTAGTGTTTTGATTTCGACACTAACGACACTCAATAACTTTAGTAACTGGTACATCGGTCAAAACATGTCGGAAACAGATGAGACTGGCGATCTCGTAACTGTTGGCTACCCTGTCTTGTCAAGGCATAAATATATTCAGGCAATCTCAAAATATGGTTCTGAAGACGGTGGAGGAGAGATAGAGCCTAGTGAGTCAGTAAAACCCGCCCCTCCGTTATGGATGCTCTTAAAGCTCAAAGAAATCCTAACTGAAAATGACTTCGCATGGCCTAAGTCACTATCAGGACAATACAGCAAGTATATTGTTGACGAAGATGAAAGCCCAGTTTGGATTCCAGTCATTACGTACGTGTACTTAGTAATGCTTGAAATACCCATTCGAAAAATTCAGGTCATACGGCTTGATTCCGGAGAGGGGGATCAGTGGAAGTTTGATCCAGTAACAGATGCATGGGTAAAAAACGACCATCAATTAGCAAGCTATTGGAACAATCTAGGTGCCAAGGTACACAATAGAGGGGTATTGAGGCGTAAATTGGTCAACGGAGTTTTGGCTCCTCAATTTGTATTTTATATCAATTCCAACAAAGTTTCGGATAAAGAAGTCGGCTTCGGTGAGAAGTCAGGATACGAAATACCTTGGAAAAATGCCACTGTAATTAAGTACCTTAATGACCTTAGGGAGTGGCAAGAAAACTATAACCCAATAACCGCTCCAATCAGATTTAAGGATATTCCGAAAACAGTCTTTGAAGCAGAACCGTCTGACGATGTACTGGCAAGAATTCCTGACCGATTTTATCTATTCCGTAGCGCGAAAGATATCAAAAATGGTAATCGACAAATGCCCCCCACAAACCGAAACCTACATGACTTCTGGGTTAAGTTGATGGCTGAGCTTGAACGTAGGCTCCACGAAGAAAATATTGATTGCCAGATAATTCTAACCCGAAACAAAACCGATAATACACCACAAAGTGCTTTATATACTCCACATGGACTACGCGTAGCAGGGTTAACATCTTTAGCTCAGCAAGGAGTTCCAATCGAGGTACTCAGCAAAATTATAGCTGGTCATAAAAATATTTTGATGACCATCTATTATGTGAAATACCACCCAAGTCATATTACAGAAATCCTTAATGAGGCTAGCCGTGATATCGAGTTGAGCTACCAAAAGAACTTTCAAAACTGGCTGAAAGAAGCTGCTTGGGATGAGATAGCCCAATATACGGTATATAACTCAAGCGAAGTCATTGACAGTGTTAGCTCCGCTGTTGCTAGATGTGTGGTTGGTTTATGGAACAGCACCAACCTTGGTATCTGCCCGTACAATGGAACAAGGTGTCATGATGGAGGGAAGTGCATCCGCAAGAATGGTAAGAAAAGCACCTATCTACCTGTTGAAGATAAAAACTGTGTCGTGTGCAGGCATTTTATTACAGGGCTACCATGGCTAACGGAACTATGGGTTCATGCAAATAGCCTTATTCTTAAGTCAGAGAGAAAAGCGATTGAAATACGTGCGAACGAGCAAGAAGTCCAAGCGCTAAAAGTCGAACAACTCAACCTTAGAAAGAAAGGTGAGAATGTTTCGCCTCAACTAGTTATTAAGATTAAAAAGGCTGAGACTATTCAAGAACGATTAGCAATTGAAGAAGATAAGATATTTACAGAATTACACTCTACTCATAATTTAATAGAGACAATAAAAAAACTCCCTAAGCCACCAATTTCAATCGATAAAGGAAGCCCAACAGGGAACCAACCACTACTTTTGATGGACAATGATTCCGATTTTGAAATCGATTACTTAGAAACTCCAAACAACTTTTTAAATCTTGATTTGGTAATTCAGGCGAGCCGTATTTACAAACACGAAAGAAATGAAGACTTCGAAAGAGAACGAGATAAATTCATCGATACAATACTTCTACGTAATGGCTTAGAACCAATGATGCTTATGCATTTAACATCGCAAGAAAAACAACAATCTGCCGATGCTCTCGCTAAATTTTTAGTGACAAAATTTGATGGCGATACCCTTCAACTTCTAAAAGATGGACGCAAGACTTTTTCAGAGCTAGGTATCAATCACGAGCTTTTGGAAGTATTTCCGAGCCTACAGAGTATAGAAACCATTGCACTGGGAAACAAAAAAAATGAAAGGTAACAGTATCCTAACTAAAAAAGACGTTGAAGACCTCTATAAGTCACTAGAAGCAAGTACTTCTAGAGGGGCAGTTAAATCGACCCTAAAACATGTGAACGAGATTTGCTCAAAAATGGTAGAAGTCAAAGTTACTCCTACAGTAGCAGCGGTAGTTAAAGCACTTGCTAGCAAAGGGGTTATAGTTTCAAAGCGAACGATTTATAACAAAAGAAAAGGGGAAAATCCTTACCCTATACTCATTGAAGCATGGGGGAAAGTCGCTCATGGCCAAAAGCTAAACTTCGAGAACGTAGTTAGAACAGCTACAGAACCAAATAGTCAAATTATTGAAACTAAGGGGTTGTTCACCGACGAAGATTTACTCAACATCCAAGATCCCGTCTTGAGATACAAAATTACCGTACTCTACGGCCAAGCAAGCTCCCTGAAAAAACAAAACTCTGTTTTACGTAAAATACGAGAACTGCCATCAATTAACCCAGATCACCAAGTAGAAGTTATATTGAACAATGAGAAATCCCTCAGCCATACAGAAAACAACCAGCTTGATAAATTTGATATTGAGATTCTGAGTAATTTCTTAAAAAATCAAAGGGCTAAAGGGTTAGAATTCGACAGTACGGGTGCCCTTTGGGCCAGTACAGCAATAAGAAGAGGCTCGATATTATCTGATCCGGGGCTAAAGGAAGTTATAGAAAAAATTTTACAGTTAAAGTTATAGCGATGATCAGCATAACCCGTTACTGGAAAGGTAGTATGCATAATCACATAGATTATGCTCAACTTGCGTGTTAATCACTATCTTCAGCAAACAAGTCTTCGATCTCGTCCCAGTCAGGCAGCTGATGTACTTTTTCGACTACCTCAAACTGTAAACCAACAGCGTCTAACAACCTTTCAAATATATCGAATGAACCGGTAAACCGGCCATTTTCAATTTCTGATATTGTGGTTTTATTAATCCTAGTAAGCTCCGACACTTGTACCTGTGTCAACTTCATATCATTACGTGCGAGCTTAATTTTTAGTCCAATTTCATATCTATAAGCCATAGTTCACTAACCTCTTTGTTAGCCATATGGCTAACATTATGGAATATCCTAGGTTTATTAGCTATATAGCTAACAAGACAGTGGGTCAAACCTATTTGAGTTAAGTCATATACTACAGCTCAGAAAAAGTACGTTCCACTAGATGTCCTTAGCAGCTAACCTCTGACTCTGCCTTGCCAGTTCAGCAATCTTTAAATACGTGATCATATAATCTTTGTTACCCGTATTTATTGCATCTCTAATTTGATCTATAAAATCCCAAAGTAACTTACGCCAGCGAAGAGAGCTATAATTAAATACGTTTTGGGCAATCATTGTGGTAGTAAGTATTGAGTTATGAACAACCGCGATCTGGGTTGGAAATTCAACCGAAGGCTCTATTCCTGTAACAGTAAAATAGTCCTGCTGACCGTCATTAGACATTGGATGTACATGCATAGATGCAAGGTCGTAACCGAATTTATAGAGAAAATCCATTCCCATTTCCTTTGCTACTTTTTCTGCTTTAGGTCTAACCCACTTAGGTTGTGATTTGAGAAGTGATTTGACCCTATCTGCGTAGCAATTATCAAAGGAGTATACTTCCGATGTCTGCTCACAAGAAAACCTTTTATCACTTTTGGCTAAGTTGTTTGCTTGAGCTTGTTTATAGATAGACCAGTCGTCAAATAATTGGAATTCATCTCGATTAGCTATATGTTCAAGATGGAATAATCTATCCATTTGTGCTCGATATATTGCCCAACAATCCTGATAGTTTTTGATTCCCCAAAGTACAAACACCCCCTTTAAACTCATGAGCGACTTAGCCAAGAAGTTTCGTAACATTATATCTTTTACTTCTAAGTCTGACTCTTTATCGAATTCAAAAAGAAATAAACCGCACATAGTCACAAGAGCTTCTTTTATTTCCGTATATTCTTCGATTGTTCTGTATAGGTTCATACTAGTCCTGACGCCGCATTGTATGGTGAATGATTCTTGAACTGTTCGCTAAGTTTATTTTTTCGGTCGTACTTGTTGTTCATTAGGGTTATAGAAAAAGTTGATATTATTCACTGAAAACTCTAGCTCGTTCGGCAATTCAACACCTAAGTAGACCTGTTCTAATACTGCACCAAATACCATGATAGCTTGGTAAGTAGTATGTTGAAAAACACCGTCACTACTATGGCTAGATTCATTGCCTAACCACTTGATTGCCTCTAATGCTTGAATGCACTTACGATGAACTTTCCCGGCTTTTTTACATTGATCTAATCGTTCTTGGAGAGGGATTGGTTTGGGATAACCTTTTTTACTTAGAAGAGGAACATCATTCTTTGTTCGATACTGATCAACTCCCAACTGTGTCAGCAACTCTTCAACTGCTACTCTCAGTTTGTTTCCACATGAAGACTGCTCAACCCAGAACAATGAGAAAACAAGCTCAAGAAGCGCTCGTATTTTATATGGGTATTTACGATCTAACGTAAAAAAATTTGGTGCTGGGCTTACGTATGTCGGAGTAAACAACATTTCATATCCACCTTCGTCATCAGAATAGGATTCGCCTGACATGACTATGACCCCAACATTTCCACATTCTTTGTTTTGGCACATCAAGTCAGAACGAAGTAATGCCCGAGCATCCCCTCCTGTTCGAGCATCTACGATCTGCCGACAACTCAAGTCACCAATAGGAACCATGTCGCCAACATTACATGAGGGACACTTAAACGCTGGAACTTGCTCTTCCGTGTACAAAATACTCTGTTTCAATAGGTTGTCTCCTTAAACTTTAGCGTCAATTAAGATATGAATCACGCTTCCACACCGTTCAATTTAAACACCATAATCACCAAACGAAGTTAAAAGTACCAAGAGTGGTGAATCACTCCTAATGTTTGTTATATATCTACTCTCCGATATACTCAGCAACCTTTAAAAATGAGTTACCAAGCGTATTTAAAGATAATTCAAGCCTGTAAAAAGCAACTTCACCACACTCAACAGTGTATGGATAGAGTTTATGACTGTTTTTATAACTATCTGTATACATGGAATAAAATGATTCATCTGCGTTAGTATCATAATACTCTTCATCTATACCTACATCTGCCCAAGGGTAGATGTTATTGACTAATTGCTCAACGGACATCCCCGTGTACCAGTGAAAATCAGAGACAATTGTTTCTTCTTTGCCGTCGCTATCTTGCTTGATCAACTCAAACCGACCTCGGCTTAGACTTTTATTTATCCAGTCTTCTTTACAGATCAATAATCTCCCGCCTCTATCTAAAAACTTCATGTTCTCTAAATTTAAAAGCAAGTTTCTATATTTAATTTCTTCAGATGTCCCTTGCACAAGATACTTAAGAGAATCACCTGATTCCTCAGTAAGAATACAATTTTTCGGAATTGTGATTTTCCAATTTTTAGGGGTGTATTCAATCGAATCTTTGGTAATTGGTGCCCAAATAACTTTATCATCTTCCGGTAAGTAACCGACAAGAATTACAGGAAGTGAATACGAAAGCCAATATTCAAGGTGAACCATAGAACCGTAATACACATACCCTTGAGCAGTTTCTTTAAAATGGCTACTTCCTGACTTAACCTGCACACCCAACAACTTTCCAGTCGGGTTTCCATCATTAACAATTTCGATATGCGCGTCTATGCCTTGGTCGCAAACAGGTTGGTCTCGAAATATCCACCCTAGATTTCTTACGACAACACTTTCTACTGCATTTATACCGATACGCTCAGTGGGGTTATACCTGCTCATAATGCCCTCCCACGATTACTTGATTTGATGAAAAACATAGCGCTTCCTGTGTAATTCTAAGCAACTTCAGTATCCTATAATGCAACCTTTAGAATAGAGTTTCAATTAATAATCAATAGTTTAATAGCGAACAAAGGGGTAAATTTACAAATAACACATAATCTTTTAAAGGTTGATATCTAAACTTCATCAGATGACTTTAGATGGACAAAATTCGTACAATTAGGAAGGAGGTTGTTGAGAAAATCAGGTTAAGGCAAATCTTCCTTCTACTTAGTATGTTCTAGCTGCTAACAACGTTCACAAAAAACATTCTAAAGATCAGTCCCTGCAATGATGTAATTAACTTATCTACGTTAAGAAATACAAGGATAAAACCTTATAATACAACAACATAAAGCCAATCAAACACCGATCGTTTCATGTTAATATTAAATAAATTCGCACTTATTGAGTTCATAGCCAATGAACAACATCGGCATAACTCCATTGGATATAAATGAAAACTCCATGATCGATCTTAACGAAACTTAACCAAAACTCATTAAATACAATGAGATAGGATGAATTCATTGATGAATACAACTCTTGACTGATCTTAGATACTTTCAAGTTAATAACCAAAAATAAACATCAATTTATCTACCCATAGCGATCTTAACTATGGCAGGTTCCCTCCAATGAATTATAAACAAGTGAAAACCAGCACAGAAACTATCATCAAGAGATCAGAATTAGCATCAACTAACTAACGATATGGCGTTAAAATCAGTATGTTCATTTAATTCTGACAATTAAGTGATGCTAATCCTGATCATACACCTGTATTTGATGCTAATTTCAATTCAAGCCAATGCTAATCCTGATCATCTAAAATTTTGATGCTAATCTCAGCTTTCCCTTTAAAAGTAGTAACTAATGATACACACCAATTTAGCTGTTTATCCTGCCTTATTAAGACATATCAAACAAAATCTTCGACAGAAGAGAGCGGAAACAATCCTTATATCACTTACTAGTTTGCCTCTTTAAATTAGCCTCTGAGCTCCACAGTTCCAAATGAGCATGCTTCAGATGATAATCGACCCACGCACTTGTTAATGAGAGACTCTTGATGATTCCGCGTTGATCACGGTCATCAGGCCTAGGGTTCACAAGTTCAATCGATTCTATATTTCGGCCAACTAATTGCAAAAATTCGAAAAGTAGCTGATCAAATGTTGGCTGGACATAAACTACATGACTATCGCTGTAATCAAGTGTAAACCCTAGTTTTGGACAACGAAGGTTTTCATTAATACAGTTCGATTTAAACTGTGTAATAGTCTCTTTAACAGCCCGACGAAACGCTACTGATACTACCGTTTTTACAGATGCGGGTTGTACGCAATGAACCCAGCTAATATCAATTTTCGAACCATCTGTTCTATTGATATATAAAGATTTATTGTTATGAAAATCTCTTTCTACACTGATGAACGATATCCCACTCCCGACTTTCTCTCGGTGCTCATCATGGAGCGTAAACAGTTCGGAAAAAAACAATTCATCGTTATCATTCAACTTATCTCCGAAGTCATAATTTGAGATACGCTTTCTAATACATTCTTTTGCAGCTGTTTTAGTTCGAAATTGATAAGAACCAAATACGACAGGTATTGCCATTTTCACCTCCAATAAGCTAACACACATTTAAGATAAACAGAGCTACCACTAACTAATATGGGAGTAATAGACACAGTTTCCTCACTGTTGTCCACTGTTGTCCATCAGTGGACAATGACACTCAATACTATAATCTTGCTTCTATTAGCAAAAATAAAAATAGCGATAAAAAGTTAAATAAATGAAATTAAAGATCGCACATCAATTAAATGTTACCTGCCCATAGCAATTAGACTCGGAGCAGGTAAAAATTGTTCGCTTACATATAAGATATTGCTTTTCTTACAAAATTTTTCTCAAATTCTGTAAGATATGAAAATGAACCTTCACGTGATCTAGATAACTCACCAATCACGGAATCAATATTATCGATATCTGAAAACGTAGTTCGATCAACAACCTTCTTCGCTACCTGATGTGGAATACCAAACTCTTCCAGTGAATTAATAGCAGTAGGTAAGTAGAAATTTTCAAGCGAAACTGCAAATGGCTTGTAATCTCCATAAGAATATTCAAACCTTTTAAAAATAACCTCTTGAATATCACTGATTGCACAAATGATCTTTGGAAGATTGTAATTCACAAGGTTTTTCTTGAAATTAAATACTGATTGAACAGCATCATCAATAGTATAATCTTTATTGTCTCTTCCCCAAAAATTAAAGTCTTGATTAATAAGAGATTTATCGTCCACCTTATTAATTATGTCAATTAACTTTCGGTACAACTGAAATTCAGTCCTAACGGTTCCTCCGCCCATTGCAGAAACATTGAAGTACTTAAACATAACCGTGGATAGATGACGTAATTGTTCTGCATTTGGGTGAATGCTATCCCAACACATTTTTCTATTCCAAGCACCACAATTTTTAATTAAATCATCAGCAAACGAAATCAGCTTATTAGGATTAATTCCTTGATGTTTAAGTAAAAGTTGAACAGGGAGAACTTCTTGATCGTAAAATTTTCGCACTTTATTTTGATTTTCAACTTTTACTTCGTCACCTAAGTGAAGTAGCAATGATTCGGATGCATTATCACTTTGGGATATAATCGGAACATCAATGTAAGGTAACTCTAGTTGCGGTCTTTCTCCAAAAATAAATACATTCCCAACGAAATGCTCAAACATACGTCCAGAACGCCCTGAAATATTATTAAAAGTAAACATGTCTAACTTTGTCTTTCTTGTAATACAATCATCGTAAATAACAATGTTTTTCGCATTTGTATTAACACCCTCAATCAAAGTTGAAGTACAAATCAGAATGTTAATCTTTGAGTCATTAAAAAGATCTACAATCAATGCCCCGACAGCTCTTGGTAATTGAGCGTGATGAAAAGCAATACCATATTTCACCCCGTCAACAAGCGACCAATTGCTGTGAAAACTATCAGAAAGCCACTCAGATAGATCGCTATTTGTATCGTCAGAAGTCAAGAGCCCTGCATTCAAAATTCTAGTCATCAATGAACTAACTCTTTTAGGGGACTTACAGTAGATCACAGTCTGCTCATCTCGCCCTATATCTTTTAAGATTTTGAATAGTTTTTCGTCTCTTTCAACATCGATGTCCGCATCTTTTTTAGACTTAGTTTCCAATGGATAAAAAACCTCATTTGTTGCTACCGTAGCGTATGAGTCAAATTTTAGGAAAGTACATCTTAGTTCCTCAGTAATTCCCGAAACCAAGCCATTAATTTTAGGACCCAACATATAAAAACGTTGGCATTTCCCATACAGTGCTCTGAAGGCAAGATTTAATCTATCACACCTCTCATCACTCTTACTTGTAGGAGCTAACTTATAAAACTCATCTATAATGAAAAAATCTATAGAAGGTAATGACTTATACTCCAGTACCCTCTCTTGAGTGAAAATAAAGATATTCCTTTCACTAGGTTGCTGACCAACTTGTGTGACTACTTTGTATTGAGCGTTGTATTTGAATAATTTTTTCTTAAGCTCATCAATCAAAGCTATAGTTGGTACGACAATCACTAAATTATTGAATTCATTACTAGCGATCAAAGCCTCAATGATTAAACTTTTTCCAAAACTTGTTGGAGCACTAAGAACTATATTTTCACCATTCATGATCCGGTGGAATACTTCTGCCTGCCTAATATGAAACGTCTTTGCATCATCTTGAGGTGTTGTAAACAAACTCTGTCTAATTTTATCTTTCGTTGGTGAATTATCTAGATCTACATATGGGAACAAACCTAGCTCACCTAACAAATGATCCAAAATAAATCCATTAGGCATTTCTGACTTTCTTTCTAACGCTCTGATTACTATATCTTGAACTAGAGAATCATTAGTATGATTATTGAACTCATTGATTAAAGATGACATAAAGTTATCCCAATCATCAAATAATCGGTCATTTAATTTCTCTTTAGCCACTCTGTACCATTCACTCATGAATTCAACTCCTCAACTAACGCTTCATTCAACTGAAAAATACTAGATACTGGGAAGTAAAATACTTTTAAGTCAATTAAACTTATAAATCCTTTATTTATACCCCCTTCATTAATTAATCCTCTACATTCATTAATTTTTTCTTCAAAAGAACTCAAGAAGCTCTGCTTGTCATAATCGGTAATAAGCTCACTATCGTGCATAATAAAAATAGGTATAATTATTTTGTCAAACCGTTGATCTATCGGAAGGCTCGAATTAGCTAGTCTTTCCAATTTTTCTTTATGAGGCCAAGATGAATCAATCTCTGACGTAAGAGCATAAAGTCGAGTCTGTAAGGATTGTAAAGTTGCGATGTAGTTGATATTGTCAATTACACTGTTTACTGCCAAATCAATATTAGTGCTAACAGAGGATGCACCAATCCAGAGCTCAATATTGTCAAAATTTAAAATTGCGTGAGTACAAGAAAACGTCTTATTATTTTGATCAAATACTCGATTCATTATCGGTATAGTCGAATAGGACTCTCTAATCGCAATATGTAAACAAAGGTCACCTAGAGCATTCAAATCACTGGCAGGATAATTACTTCTAGCATACTTAAACAAACGCCTTGGATTTCCGTTAAAGTTTGCTCGATCCTTATGCGAAAGGCTGTAATCTATAATCCAGTCATACACTGTCTCAGTGAAGTGGTTCATGTTCCATTGCTCAAAAGTAAAACCAATATCTACACCTTTAATACTTGGGACACCATCGGTGCAGTGTATGCAATACTTGAATGGAGAGGTAGGGTGTGAAGGGGCTTTATAGTCGATCCCCTCTTGAGCGATAATTTGAATAGAAGCCGCTTCAACAATTTCATAAATCGCTTGGTCTTTGAGAAAATCATCCGTCGACACAGAGTAAAGAGTGTTTTCACCTTGTTGAACTAGAAGTATACCAATACACTTCCCCTCGAATAGCACAGGAGAACCTGACATTCCTTTGTATTGACTGACAGTGTTTGATTGCGAAACTTCAAAGCTCCATTCTTTCGAAGTCATATGTGCAAACGTATTTGTCACCTCCACATTGATTGGTGCATGATAGTGCTCCTTTTCAATAGGGTAACCACATGACTTAACCTTACTATCGAGGTTTACATTTGTCCGATACAGCTCAATTAAGCTACTGATATTTCCATCATTGACTTTCAGTATCGCTACATCAATGTTTGAATTCTGATAGATACAATCAGCGTCAATCGACTTTTCATTAGCAAAGTCATCGCTCGACAAATACACCTTTATTGACTTACCTCCTTCGACTACGTGATTGGCAGTAAGGAGTAAATTATCAGAAATCGAAAAACAAGTTCCTCGCCTTGTCTTAAGTTCAGATAACGATGTTTCAACGATGTAAATCGAATCAAGTTTAAACTCTTTAATTACCTCAGTGCTCATAGTCCAACCTCACAAGAGTCCATAAATAACTTGATGTTTGGGTAGCTAACTCTTAACTCATCCTTAAACCAATCGGGAAAATGTCCTATCTCATAATTCATAAAAATTTCAGCTCCAACATCTTTATTTACTATGGCTATTCTTGACAAAACTTCTAAGTTCGGATGACCGTGAGAATTTCCATTTGTACTGATCAAGTATTTTTTACAAACAATACGATTTAATAAATCAATGCTAGTGTTATTTTGACTACCGTGGTGAGAGACTTTAACCGCATCTACGGTTATCGATTCTAGTCCAGAGTCATCCAACCAAGACAGTACAGTTCCTGCATCACTATCAGATAAATACAATAAGCGTTTACCATTTGATTCGATCAAGAAAGACAGGCTACTTCTGTTTGTTATCGAATTGTCATCTTCAAATTTGGTATTTGCCAATTCTTCTATGCTTCTAGAGTCAACAGATGTGATAGGGGTTACGTTAGGTAGAGTTTCTTGAAGAGTCGCCACGTATTGCTCAAAAGCATCGTAATACGTTTTGCTTATAATTTTTGGTCTAATACTTCTTTCTAAGAGCTTATCTTTCCACAGGTCTTTTAATTCTTGCAAAGTTGCTTTAGAAGGGCCGATGACAGAGAATTTCATCTCACCGATATTAAAGCTATTACAGCCTTCACGGTGGATAGGCTTACCTCCAACTGGAGGGTTTAGAGTAATCATCTTCTCCGAAATAACATACGAGAGTGAAGTTCCTTCGGAGTAACTTATCTTTTCAAGACTTCCAACAGTGGCGACTTCTTCAGAAATAGCTTGTAGCTTTACGTCGGACATACGATCCCGTTCTTTAGAATCACTCAAAGGTCCAAATAATTGCTCTGCACCATTAAAATAAAACTGATCAATTCTTGGGCAATCATCACTCTGTAATAGCTTAATGACTCCATTAACATGGTCATTATCGATATGTGTGACAATAACAGAATCAATCTTGTCCTTACCGACAATATTAGGCTTCCAACTGGAAAAAGATTGTGCTGTTCCACCATCAATTAAGACAACTTCAGATTGTGTTTCTATAGAAATACAATCGCCATTATCAGCTTTGTGCATCATTATATTTAACATTTTTGTAACCACTAATTTGATACATTACTGTATGTAGTTAGACTAAAATTTAAAATTGCAGAATATTTCCAGTGGTTAAAAGACAAATTCAAAGTAGGACAAAAACTAGTCCATATCACACATTTATCTGTACGCAGGATAAAACCGCTTTCTAAACACAACCATAGCAATATACCATAGAGCGCATAATGTAAGGCTTGATTTGGTTCGTGTGGTTGGCCATTCATCACAAAAAACAATAATTTGAAAGGAATTATCTGCGGTATGACGAAAACCAACTTTTCATTAAAAGGCTCTAGAGTTAATTTAAATCACCACGTCATCCTCCCTAACATATCAATATGGAAACTCTAAAATGCAAGCATCCCAGTTCATTCAAATCATAAAAAATGAGTTTGAAAGTGGTGTAAAAGATCATATGCAGGAATGGAGTATCGCTTATCAGCTTATAAACTTGAGAGAAGTGCATAGCCCCCAACTTACGACAGATCAAACCTTAATAATTGAAGCTCTCGTTTTTATCACTTCTCATAGAATACAACATGGTAAATTAACTTTACGATATGTTGAAAATTTCCCTTCCTTGAAATTCGATAAAGAACAAATTAAAAGCGTGGAAACCTTTGTCAAAGAGCTCGATAACGTTTGGCTCACTGCAAAATTCTATGATGTTCTTTGGTCAAATATGAGTGAAAAGAAAGCTGACTACATTATGAACTGTGTCTCAGCCTATATACGATTTCCTTTAGTAGAAATCCTTCATACTATTGAGTACTGGGAACGAGGATTGTTTTTAGCTGGAACGGCAAAGCTAAAACAACAACAAAGCCTGATAGTAGGGACTTTGATTCAAGAGGCACTAAACAATAACAACAGTTTTGTCATAGTTCGCATGTTAAACCAGCATAAACTATTAGGTATGTATGCAATTGAGTTGGTTGATGTACTAAAGTCTCAAATCAAGAATGAAATTCAAAAAAGAGGTCACTGGATTGCGGTCGAGTATTGGAATTTGATACTTGATATGGGAAATAAATACAATTCTCTTAAGAGTAAAAAAAGCTCCTACATTCAATCCAAAGCTCATGCGTTATGTTCACTAGCAGAGCACAACAAGAAAATAAACAACATTCATGTTGCCTCAGATAACTATCGCGAGGCGGTCATCGGGTTAAAAAGCCTAAGTAATGACTACAAGATATCTCATAACATTGACGAAGAAATTCAAAAAATAGAACGTAACCTTGTTGATCTTAGACTTCAAATAGAAGAGCAATTCAAAAAAATAGCTCAACCTATCAAGGTAGACATTTCAAAGGAAGTTGAAATCGCAGAAGATCTAATTCAAGGTGAAAATCTAGAAGAACTCTTACAAATTCCAGATCTAGAGTACAGACACTTTTATAAAGTACAGAGAAGAGTACACAAAAAAGAGGGAGTATCGTTTCTTAATCATTTAATTGGTGGCTCTAGTTATTCAGATAACGACGGGAGGGTGCTAGGGACTTTCGACTCAACATCAGAAGAAGTGAAAAAAATTGAATGCTATCGAATGCTTATTGAGCATAGCGGCAAACAGGCAGCTAGTTACATTCTACCAGCACTAAGGAAGTTCAAAAAAATAAAATCACTAGATGAAGAAGAGTTTTACAAACTTGCTCGCTCTTGCTCAATGGTTCCTGACGATCAGAAACGCTTAATGGGAAAAGCTCTATGGCATGGTTATAGAGAAGATTTCTCTACTTCAATTATGTTGCTATGCCCCCTAGTTGAGAGCATCTTAAGGAACATCTTAAAAGAGTCCGATATCCCGACAGTTGATATTGACCGTGTTTCTGAATCTGAAAAAAGCATGAATAAGCTGTTGGATATTGCAAAAGAAAAGAAGATATTAAATCAAGAAGTTATATTTAAAATAGAAGCAATTTTCGTTAGCAATTTTGGGTTGAATTTTAGGAATAAGGTAGCGCATGGTTTGGTTTCAGACAATTCAGCCAGTTCACTTTATGCAACCTATGTTTGGTGGCTATGCCTAAAGTGGGTCATCATTTATTCACCGGGTGGCTAACATCTCATCATGATTCAAGCGAGTACGAACATGTTTTTTTAAACAAAAAAAACGGTATAACAATTAATGTTATACCGTTTCTTAAAATGTGGCGTCCCCTGAAGGATTCGAACCTTCGACCACCGACTTAGCTTACCACTACAGCTTTCGCTGCCATCAATCACGATGTTTGTAGTCTGGACTATATCATCACCCACAACATAACTTGCTAGGGTGGAGGGCGCTAAATGATGTTTTACGCAATGTGTTCGCATTGCACCACCTAGTCTCTGCACCTTTCTTACACGCATGTAAGACTTGGCTCATGATTGCCACCGCCACTACGCGCTGAGGTTTCCATGAATTCACCCTCTACACTGTATAAGTTTCCAAATACAGGCTCCTCTCTTAAAGGTCGGTGCTCTATCCAGCTGAGCTAAGGGGACATATTAATTCGACGCTATAGTACTGATTTAGCTATCGATTTTCAACCATCCAAGATGATTATTTTAACTTTTTTGCTATCACTTATAAGAAACAACTGTTTACTTAAAAGTGGTAACTGCCTAATAATAAATGGTAACCATAAAAATCATTATGGTAACCTTACTACCACCTAAACCTTTGTATAATAGTCATTCATTCCTAAAATGGTAACTATTAGGGGGTTAGTCGTGCTCTATCCAGCTGAGCTAAGGGCGCGCTACAGGAAAGGATTATACGAATTCGAATCAGTAAAGCAACGGCTTTATCTAACATTCTGATCCAAGTGAGTAAAAAAAGGGCAATAAGATTATAAGTGTTGGAAAATAGAGCAAAGCAAACGTTTGCTTGATGGTAATCAAAAAGATTTTCTGGAATAATGCGCCAAAACATCAGCCACTAACTTGAATATCAATACTAAGGAAATTCATGACTGCTCAAAATATTGATGGAAAGCTAATTTCTCAAACGGTTCGCTCTGAAGTAGCGGCACGTGTAAAAGCTCGTACTCAAGCTGGATTACGTGCCCCGGGCCTAGCGGTTGTTTTAGTGGGTGAAGACCCGGCATCTCAGGTTTACGTTGGCAGTAAACGCAAAGCGTGTGAAGAAGTTGGTTTCGTCTCGAAATCTTTTGATTTACCAGCAACTGCCACCGAACATGAATTGCTAACGCTAGTCGATCAACTCAACGAAGACCCAGAGATTGATGGCATTCTAGTTCAACTGCCTTTACCTGCTGGTATCGATACTACTCACGTTCTTGAGCGTATCACACCTGAAAAAGACGTTGATGGCTTCCACCCATACAACGTAGGCCGTTTGGCTCAGCGCATGCCTAAGCTGCGCTCTTGTACGCCTAAAGGCATCATCACCCTGCTTGACCGTTACAACATCGATTTACGCGGCAAGCACGCGGTTGTTGTCGGCGCATCAAACATTGTTGGTCGCCCAATGACTCTAGAACTGCTTCTAGCAGGTTGTACGACAACAACATGCCACCGCTTCACCAAAGACCTTGAAGGCCACGTACGTCAAGCAGACGTTGTTGTGGTTGCCGTTGGTAAGCCTAACTTCATTCCTGGTGCTTGGATTAAGAAAGGTGCTGTTGTGGTCGATGTTGGTATCAACCGTTTGGAATCTGGCAAGCTCGTTGGCGACGTTGAATACGATGTGGCTAAAGAGAGCGCAAGCTTCATCACACCAGTTCCGGGTGGTGTTGGTCCAATGACAGTGGCAAGCCTAATCGAAAATACTATGATCGCTTGTGAGCAATTTCACTCGAAATAGCCCGTAAACGACAGTCTCGGTAGCAATACCGCTGACATGAATTGATTGTTACTAAAATAGAATTAAAAAGCCGCAGCGTGAAAACGTTGCGGCTTTTTTGATACTGAGCTATTCGTTTGTGATACAAAGATACTCGCTTTTAAGACAGTGCGACTCGCTACTTATCTGGAGTATCGATACCTTCAATTTCTGCCGAAGGCGGCAATAAACTAATGACCTGACACTCCGTTGATATGAGTTTTTCCAAATCAGAACCTTGTGTCACTAAGCGGAAATCACCGTCATTAATCACGCCAAGTGGAATCGCTTTAGGGTACAGGGTATTAAACTCATTAAGGTCAAACGCCTCGGTTAAACCCGTGCTCTTAATTTGGCTGCCTTGAGCCATCAAGGAGTTAAGTTTGGAATAGGTAACCCCTTCTGAAAACAGACTTCTATTGCCATCACGGCTCACCTGATGCCTTTCATGTTTATTTTCTGAGGATTCAAGTTCAAACACCTTATTTTCACCAAACTCATCTTGATAGTGCATACTGACTAGTGGGTTGGTTTGACGGTAAGGTGAAACGATCATCGCACGCCCTATCCCATCCAATTCCAGATTATTTTCAGCATGGTTCGAAGCTGGATTACCGAAATAGACATTCAAGTTGTCCATGCGCGCTAAGCGAATGCTCTCCCAGTTGGTATCAGCAAGCACACTGTTGATGTTGTGTGTCGCCAGCACTTTGGCAAACTGACGTGAAAAATGAGTCGCGCCAAAGAAAATAACCCCTTGTGCCTTCTCTTGAGTCACACCCAGCCTTCTCGCCCACCAACTCGCGGTTAGGCTTTGAATCACTACCGTACCAATAATGACCAAGAACACCATTGGCACCAGTAAATCTGCCCCTTCGATTAATTGCTTCTCTTGAAGCTTGATTGCAAATAGAGAAGAGACTGCAGCAGCAACGATCCCGCGAGGTGCCATCCAGCTCAAAAACCATTTATCTGCTGAAGTAAGATCCGTGCCGATCCCGCTGATCCACACACTCAGAGGACGAGCCACCAGCATGACGACCGCTAATAAGCCAATACCGCCCCAACCTATCGAGAGGAAAGTCCCAGAATCAAGCCTGCTCGCTAACAGAATAAACAACGCAGAAATGAGTAACACAGTCAGGGTTTCTTTGAACTCAATAATATCTTCGAGATCCAAGCCTTTCACGTTGGCGAGCCAAATACCCATAATGGTTACGGTTAATAAACCGGACTCTTCGCTCAGATCATTTGAAAAAGAGAACGCCGCCAGCATTAATGTCAGGACCGCCACGTTACGCAAATAGTGCGGAACCCAATGCCCTTGCAGCATCTTGGCAATCAAATAGCCACCGATGATCCCTAAGCCCAAACCAATGGCTAAAGTCAGCCCCAATGCCGACAGAACATGGCTTGTCGGATCGGCTGAAGAGACAATGTATTCGTAAACGAGAACGGCAAACAGAGCGCCAATCGGGTCAATCACTATCCCTTCCCAGCGCAAGATACTGCCTAGCGAAGATTTGGGTTGAATGCTGCGCAGCATGGGAACAATCACCGTTGGGCCAGTCACCACGACTAATGCAGCAAACAGCGCCGCCAATGGCCAACTGAAATCGACAAAATAATAAGCCCCCACCACGATGCACGCCCATGTAATCAACATGCCGAAACTCACTAAGTGAGTCACCATGCGGCCATGGCCTCTGATTTCTTTGAAATTAAGAGTCAATGCACCTTCAAACAGAATGATGGCGACCCCTAATGAAATCAACGGGAACAGTACATCACCAAAAATGGCGTCGGGATTAAGGATGTTAAGACCGGGACCTAAAAGTAGTCCGACAATAAGAAGAGGAAGGATGGCTGGAAGACGCAAACGCCAACCTAACAATTGACACGTTAAGGACAGCAGTCCAATTAACGCCAAAGAAGAAGTAATCGACAAATCCATTTGTGCCCCTAAAAAAAATTCGTACCACACCTTGTGATACAAACCTATTTGCTGAAACAAGAAAGCCTATGTCATTAAACTATAGGCTCTCTTTTTCATGCTAACCGAATATTAGTGTGATTAATCAGTCACTTTACTATAGGGGAAATAAAGTGACTGACTCATCCACTCTGTACTTATCATCTAGCTAAAGAGAAAGCACCACGCCGGCAATCGCTGCGCTCATTAAGTTGGCAAGCACACCCGCACAAATCGCTTTAAAACCGTATTGTGAGATGAAAGAACGACGCTCTGGAACTAAGCTACCCAAACCGCCAATCAAAATTGCCATCGTAGAGATGTTTGCAAAACCGCATAGCGCGAAAGTAACGATCGCTTTTGAGTGCTCACTCAGTGCGTCTTTTACGTCCATTAACTGGATGAAAGCCACAAACTCGTTCACAACGATCTTGTTACCGATCAGCGAGCCTGCAACCACAGCCTCAGACCACGGCACACCGATCAGCCATGCAACAGGTGCGAACACATAACCTAGGATAAGTTCGAAGCTTAGGTTTACGCCAAACCAGCCACCAACAATACCTAACAAGCCATTCAGCATTGCTATCACACTAATAAAGGCCAGAAGTGTCGCGCCCACAGCAACGGCAATACGAAGTCCAGACATAGCCCCATCGGCCATAGCCTCAACGACGTTCGTTGCTCGTGGAATTTCAACGTCAGACTCAATATTTTCTTGAGCCTCATCTGCGCTACCAGGTACCAAAATCTTGGCCATCAATAGACCAGCAGGAGCAGACATGAATGCCGCAGCGATCAGGTAGTTCAAATCAACACCAAGCGATGCATAACCGACTAACGTGCCACCAGCTACAGAAGCCAAACCACACACCATCACAGCAAACAGCTGTGAATCCGTCATGTGCTTCAAGTAAGGTTTAACCACCAATGGCGCTTCGATCATGCCAACAAAAATATTCGCAGTTGCAGACAATGACTCCGCACGACCTGTACCTAAGAACTTTTGCAAAGCACCGCCGATTAGGTTGATCACTTTTGGCATAAAGCCGATGTGGTACAAACCTGAAATCAATGCAGAGAAAAAGATAATGATGCCGAGAACGTTAATAGCGAAAACAAATCCGTTATTCGTTAGGCCACCAAATAGGAAGTTAATCCCCTCTTGACCGTAGTTGATCAAACTAGACACTGCACCAGTGGCTGCATTCAGCACTTCTTTACCCATTGGCACATACAGAACCAGTAGGGCGAATGAGATTTGCAGTAAGAAAGCCAAAGAGACTGTTCTTAGCGGGATATTTTTTCTGTCCGTAGATAGTAACCAAGCGGTTACTAAAATAGTGATAATTCCAAGTAGGGAAGCCATGTGCGTCAACCTAAAAGTTGTAGGTAGGAAAAGCGACGCATTCTATAGAGGAAATCGTTTGCGGCAAGTTGAGGTTGTTAATGTGATGTTGGTTGAATCACCCTTTAATAGCCCATCCCACTAAGTTATTGAATTTTAATAATTAACTTTGATTAAAAAACAAACTTTTTCCATATGGAAATTATATTTATAGATTGGGAAACAGTTAGCGGTGCAGTTCAACGCAGGTTTTGAGGTTTTTGTCCCAATAAGTCGGCGATCCGATATGATCTTTGATGAACTCAATCACTGCTGAAAGCTTCTTCGGCATGTTCTTTCGGCTCGGATACACGGCATAAAATGGCATCAGCTGACTTGCTCGCCATTCCGGTAAAACTTGGATGAGCTTGCCCGTTCTAAACTCTTCTTTGACTAAGTAAGTCGCTAGGTAAGCAACGCCCCAACCTGATACTGCCGCGTCTCGTACCGCTTCAGCCAAATCCACCGAGTAATCGCCCGCCACTTTAACACTGAGATTTTCTTGGCCGTTATCAAATGCCCATGACGTGTAATCACGTTCACGGCTGCGGTAGATAAGGCAGTTATGGTCAATCAGATCAGATGGCACGTGTGGAGTCCCTGCCTTAATCAGATAATCCGGTGATGCGGCTACCACAAACTGGCTGTCGGCTAGGCGTTGTGCAATGTATCCTTCAGGCAGGTCTTCATTGTTGGTGATCCAGAGATCCAAGCGCTCCTCAATCATGTCCACTTTGTAATCGAACAAATGCACTTCAATTCTCAGCTGAGGGTAAAGCTGTCTAAGCTGGTCAATCGCTGGAATGATATGCAGTGTGCCAAATGACTGAGACAGGCCTATACGGAATATTCCAGAAATGTCGTCACGCTGGCTATCCATGTCCATTTGAGCCGCTTTCACCGTATTGAACAGCTGCTCACAATGCTGATAGAACACTTCTCCAGCTTCGGTTAACGTAAGGCTGCGTGTGGTTCTTTGCACTAACTTGATACCTATCGAATCCTCGAGCAAAGCAATTTGTTTACTGATGTGAGATACCGACACATTCAAGCTTTTTGCTGCACTGGTAAAGCCTTCATGCTTGATTAACGCATGAAATATCACCATCTGTGCGGCTCTATCTGTTAGCACAAAACCACCTTCTTAAACATCTGAAATATAAAATAAAAAGGACTCCGAAGAGTCCTTTAATCTGTTCTGCCTATAGTAGGCTAAATGCTATTCAAAGCGACCTAGTTCTATTAATCAAATTAGGTCGATTAATCAAACTTAATTCTATCGGCTAGGTGACTGACAGCCAAAGCAAAGTAGTAAGAACGATTCCACTTCATTAACACATTGTAGTTGTTGTAAATGAGGTACGAACGACCCGTTTCATCGTCCGGCATTATCAACCAAGCTTTGATGTCTTCATCAAGTGTAGGCAGTGGGCGATCGTCATAACGCTTAATACCAAGTTCAGACCACTCTTTTAGGTATTTCGCTTTGTCTTCGTCTCGACCTTGCATCTCAATAGACACGGTTGATGGAACGTGAACCTGACGCCCCCAAGTATATTTGTCATCCCAACCCGATTGGCTGAGATAATTAGCCGCCGAAGCAAACACGTCTTCTTCGGTACCCCAAATATCTTTCTTGCCATCACCACTGCCATCAGCGGCGTAAGCTAAGAATGAGCTTGGCATAAACTGAGGTTGACCCATCGCGCCGGCCCAAGAGCCTTTCATCTCTTTTGGTGCAATATGGCCTTGATCAAGTATCTTCAATGCCGCCATCGCTTCGCTACGGAAGAAGGCTTCTCTGCGACCTTCATAAGCCATGGTTGTTAGAGCATCAATAACACTGTAATTCCCCGTGAACTTACCAAAATTACTCTCTACACCCCATAGAGCGACAATGAATCTTGGTTGAACACCATATTCATCACCAATACGCTTTAACGCCGTGTAGTGTTTCTTATAGAGTGATCTCGCCTGCTTCACTTTCCAGTCAGGAACCGCACGTGGAATGTATTCATCCAGAGTCAGTTTCTTTTCAGGTTGGTTTTTGTCGGCTTTTACCGCTCTTGGCTTAAACGTCACACCATCAAAAGCTTCATCAATGATCGCTTCCGAAATACCTTCTTCACGACCTTGTTGCTTTAGTTTTTCTACATATTGCTCAAAGCTAAGCTCTTCAGCTTGAACTGAGCCAATGGTCAGGCTATTACCCAATAGTAATGCCGACACAGCCAATATGGTTTTCGAAAATTTACTCAACGATCACTCCTCCTTGAATTGAGGTGGCTATCACTCTTCGTCTTGACCTTTTTTTTGAGCTTTACGCTCTTTATGAAGCTCAAGTTCGTTAACTGGTGGTGGCGGAACCTGCAAAAAGAAACCATCGGTGTTCAGTGATTCTCTCACTTTATCGATGTTCACTTGAGCCAGTTTACGACCGTCCATTTTAATTACCATTACAAAACTAGGTTTACCAAACATTTGCATCAATGCGTCAGGAACTTGTGAAAAATCATCCTTCTTAGGGATATAAAGGTATGTTCCTTCTTTCTTTGAACTTTTATATATAGAACACAGCATGACAAACCTTTTTTAAATGTTTATGACTACAAAACTCTCACTTGCGAGATCAATAGTTTATGTTAGGGAAATATTGGGAACAAAACGTTCATTTGACAACAAGATTACTTGCTGTGCTTGGTTTGGGAATATAACATGATAAACCTAGTTTCAGGCAATGCCCTTTATTTTATTGATAAAGAAATTGTACCAATCCGCTATTGAGGTCCTGTAGTTTTTCGATGTCTAGTAACCCAGATCTAAAAGGTAGCAGTTTCACGCTATCTGTTTTGCACTTATCCGATGATCAAGTCGAAAATGCAGTGTCTTTTCTTCAAGAGAAGGTAGACCAGGCACCCACTTTTTTCGCAGCTGCGCCTGTTGTTATCAACATTAGCAAAGTCGCGGGCGATATAGATTTCGTGCAACTGAAAAATGGTATATCTCAAGCGGGCATGATCCCGGTTGGTGTGGCAGGCTGTTCAGATAAACGCATGCAAAACTTAGCCAGAGATGCAGGTTTTGCCGTGATGACAGCAAGTAAATCACCTTCTCAAGCTCCGGCGAAGATGGCCCCGATAAAGGTGGTGAGAACCCCGATACGTTCTGGTCAGCAAGTGTATGCCAAAGACGGTGATTTGCTGATTCTTAGCCACGTAAGCGCGGGCGCAGAAGTAATTGCCGATGGCAGCATCCATATTCATGGCACGCTACGCGGTCGTGCAATTGCAGGTGCAAGTGGTCAAACTGAAGCAAAAATAATTTGTAATGATTTACAAGCCGAGCTGGTTTCCATTGCAGGAAATTACTGGCTCAGCGATCAAATTGAAAGCGAGTACTGGCAGAAGAAAACCATGTTCAGTATGGCAAACGATGTATTACACGTTGATGTCCTCGCAATATAAGAGAAATAAAAGGAAAACAGAATGGCACGCATTATCGTTGTAACGTCGGGTAAAGGCGGGGTAGGCAAAACGACCTCCAGTGCAGCTATTGCCTCGGGTCTGGCTTTAAAAGGGAAGAAAACCGCAGTCATCGACTTTGATATTGGTCTGCGTAACCTAGATTTAATCATGGGTTGTGAGCGTCGTGTTGTGTACGACTTCGTTAATGTTATCAATGGTGAAGCGACGCTGAACCAAGCGATGATCAAAGACAAGCGTACAGAGAACCTGTTCATTCTTCCTGCTTCTCAAACTCGTGATAAAGACGCACTAACAAAAGATGGCGTTCGTCGTGTGTTTGATGAATTGGATGAAATGGGCTTTGATTTCATCATCTGTGATTCTCCTGCGGGTATCGAGCAAGGCGCTCTAATGGCGTTGTATTTCGCTGATGAAGCGATTGTGACGACTAACCCTGAAGTCTCTTCTGTACGCGACTCAGACCGTATTCTAGGTATTCTTGACTCTAAATCTCGTCGTTCAGAAGACGGCTTAGAGCCAGTGAAAACACACCTTCTACTGACTCGCTACAATCCAGCACGCGTAACTCAAGGTGAGATGCTCAGTGTTGAAGACGTTGAAGAAATCCTGCACATCTCTCTACTGGGTGTAATTCCAGAGAGCCAGGCCGTACTGAACGCATCGAACAAGGGTGTGCCAGTTATCTTTGACGAAGCAACCGACGCAGGTATGGCTTACAATGATACTGTAGAGCGACTACTGGGTAGCCAAGTGGACTTCCGTTTCTTAACGGAACAGAAGAAAGGCATCTTCAAAAGACTGTTCGGGGGCTAATACGCAATGTCATTATTAGAGTTTTTTAGACCACAGAAAAAGACAACCGCAAACCTAGCCAAAGAACGTTTGCAGATCATTGTTGCAGAGCGACGCAGCCATGACGACCCAGCGCCGTCTTACCTGCCGCAACTAAAAGAAGACATCTTGAAGTGTATTGCAAAGTACGTTGAAGTCGATCCATCAATGGTTGATCTGACGTTCGAACATAAAGATGACGACATCTCAGTATTAGAGTTGAACGTTAAGCTTCCAGAAGAAGATCGATAACTAGAGCCTGAGCTGTGCTTATCAATACTCAATAAAAAAGAGAGCCTAGGCTCTCTTTTTTGTGTCTGAAACTTTTATCTCTAAAGCATTCGTTGCTTACTACAAAACTAAAGTTACTTGATTGCTTTATTTAGCTTCTCGCCAACGACATCTAGACGCCAACCTTGCATTACATCAGGCAGCTTCTCTGGATTACGATCGTACTTCCAAATCCAGCTTAACACTTGATTAAGTTGCTTCTTCGATGCCAAAAACTCAGTCGCTAAACCACTGTGTTGCGATGCTGTTTTCACTTCATCTTTCAACACTTTGAAGAGTTGCTTGTAACCTGGGTAGTCCATTAGACGTTCTACTGGCGCTGGGTACTCTTCTTCTGGCGTATGCTCAGCCAATTTCACGATTGAGCTGATCTTCGCACCATGGCGACGTACAGAGCGGTAATCAAACCCTTCTTGCTCCATATGTTTAGGATCTTTCATCGCGAAACGCGCTACTACCCATAAGTCTTGCTCTTTAAAGACAAAGTTCAACGCTAAATCACGCTTAATCGCTTCTTTTAAACGCCAAGTTGCTAGAGGTCTTAAAATAGCTAGCTGTTGAGGTTTTAGCTGCCACGCGCCTTTAATATCAAGGTAAGCGTTGTCTGGGTTTGCTTTACGGATGCGCTTAGCCACTTGTAAATCAGACTCTTGTTGCGCCGCTTCCCACCAGCCTGCTTCCATCACTTTTTCGAGAAGCTTGTTGTACATTGGCATCAAGTAGTGAACGTCTGCCGCTGCATAGTCGAGTTGCTTTTGAGAAAGCGGACGCGCTAGCCAGTCAGTTCGAGATTCACTCTTATCTAGGTCAACACCTACAAACTCAGAAACTAGAGCCGCAAAGCCAGTTGAAAGACCATGACCTAAGAAGGCTGCCATGATCTGCGTATCAACCATTGGTGTTGGCGTACAGCCAAATGCGTTCTGGAATACTTCTAGATCTTCGCCACACGCGTGCAACACTTTCAGTACTGAAGTGTCTTTCAACAGCCCAACAAACGGGGTCATTTCATCAAGAGCAATAGGATCAATCAGTGACAGCGTTTCACCATCAAATAACTGAATTAAGCCTAATTGAGGGTAATAGGTTCTTGTACGAACGAACTCTGTATCAAGCATAACAACATCGGCTTCACGTGCTTGTTGGCAAACTCGCTCAAGGTCTTTAACTTGGGTAATGATTTGATAATCCACAAAAACTCTCACTGATTTTACTTTGATCGCCGGATACAAAAATGCCGACATTAACTGTCGGCATTCTAACACCATTTTTCAGCGCTCGCTTAGATTAAGCGCCCGAATGGTTTCGGGGGCTAATTTCTCGCAAACCCGTGCATTACTCGCTTGCGCGTTTGGCAAGCTCTGCGTCGTTTTCTTCACGAAGCACTCGGCGCAAGATCTTACCTACATTGGTTTTTGGTAGTTCTTCACGGAACTCAATCAATTTAGGGATCTTGTAGCCAGTTAGGTGTTCACGGCAGTGCGCGATAATGTCTTCTTTGGTTAGGCTAGGGTCACGTTTCACCACGTAAATCTTAACCAGCTCACCAGACACCTCATGAGGTTGGCCGATAGCCGCAACTTCTAACACTTTGCCATGCAGAGCCACAACATCTTCAATCTCGTTCGGGTAAACGTTGAATCCTGACACAAGAATCATGTCTTTCTTACGGTCTACGATGTACAGCAAGCCTTCGTCATCAAACTTAACGATATCACCAGTCGATAACCAACCGTCTTGGTCGATCACTTCTTTGGTCGCTTCTGGACGCTGCCAGTAGCCTTGCATCACTTGAGGACCACGAACCTGCAATTCACCCACTTGGTCATTGCCAACCACTTTACCTTCATCATCAACAATACGAACTTCTGTTGAAGGTACTGGTAGGCCGATTGCACCTGTGTAGTCTTTCAGATCATATGGGTTACCCGTGACCAAAGGAGCACATTCGGTTAAACCATAGCCTTCAAGTAGGTGGACACCTGTCGCTTTCTTCCATTGCTCAGCAACAGCGCGTTGAACCGCCATACCACCGCCAACAGATAAACGCATGTTACTGAAGTCCAACTCGTGGAAATCTTCGTTATTCACGAGCGCATTGAACAAGGTGTTTACGCCAGTAATCGCGGTAAACGGAACCTTTTGCAGCTCTTTAATAAAGCCAGGAATGTCACGAGGGTTAGTAATCAGAAGGTTACGGCCACCCATCTCAACAAACAATAAGCAGTTCACGGTAAGAGCAAATACATGGTAAAGCGGCAATGCCGTTACCACCAATTCACGGCCTTCTTGCAGAACAGGGCTATATGCCCCTTTCGCTTGCAGTACGTTCGCAATCATATTGCGGTGCGTTAGGATTGCGCCTTTCGCTACGCCCGTTGTACCACCCGTGTATTGTAGAAATGCGATATCATCGCCCGCCATAAATGGCTTCACATACTGTAGGCGACGGCCTTTATGCAGTGCTTTTCGAAATGAGATAGCACCCGGCAGATCGTACTTAGGCACCATGCCTTTTACGTATTTCACTACGAAGTCGACAATCGTACCTTTTGCTCTTGGCAGCATTTGCCCAAGGCTGGTTAGTACAACGTGTTTAACCGGTGTTTTATCAACGACTTTTTCTAGCGTGCTCGCAAAGTTAGAAACGATAACAATCGCCTTTGCGCCAGAGTCATTCAATTGATGTTCAAGTTCACGAGGCGTGTACAGTGGGTTGACGTTCACTGCAATCATACCTGCACGCAGTACACCAAAGAGTGCAATTGGATATTGCAGCAGGTTTGGCATCATCAGCGCGACACGATCGCCTTTCTTCAGTTTTAGATCATTCTGCAGGTAAGCAGCAAAAGCACGACTGCGCTCTTCAAGCTTACGGAATGTCATGATAGACCCCATGTTCTCGAATGCTGGTTGGTCTGCGTACTTCTGTACTGACTGTTCGAACATTTCAATAAGAGATGGGTACTGATCTGGGTTGATCGTCTCAGGTACGTCACTTGGATAACGTGAAAGCCAAGGTTTGTCCACTATGTTACTCCTCGTTTATCAGCTGACGACTGCTTCGCCGCTTTTTATCATTGCGGTATTACAGCACAGCTTTAGTGCATGAGCACTAAAAGGCTCAAACACTTGTTTAAATTTTGTTAACTACACCAAGAATTAGCTCTGAAACTAGCTCTGGGCTCTCTAAATGGCAATGATGTCCGCCAGGAACAGTCTCTATATTCAGAGAACTATGGGCTGATTTGTAGCGATTATGCTGCAAATGTCGGAATCCATCATTTCCTAAAACTATTAATTGAGGGCATTCAATAGCCGCCATGATCGCTTCAGCATGCGCTTGTGACATTCGATATAACGAGTCACATTTTAGGTTAGGGTCGCATCGCCATTGCCAAGAGTTATCAAACTCGGCACTACCTTGAGCTACAGTTGCTTGATCAAAAGCAGCTTGATCTACTGTCGCTTCCTCAAAAGCAACTTGAGTAACAACAGCTCGATCAACAGTACTTAGCTCAACGATTCCTCGTTCAACAATAGGAGCAATGAGTTCTGCTTTGATTTGATTGGCGTGAGCTCTCAGCTTAATAGCATCCTCAAGACTTGCCAGAGGACGTGAAGGCTTTCTTCGCTGTCGAAGACGACTGAGTACCCCATCTCTCAAACGAGAGACTGTTTCGTGGGGAGCTTCTGAAAGAGGTCCATGACCTTCAATTTGAATTAATCCTGACACCTTTTCAGGAAAGGCGGCACTATAGCAACTTGCGATCAATGCACCAAGTGAATGTCCTACCAGTACCAGTCTGTTTGGCGATAATTTAGTCACCAACTGATGCAAATCATCAATATAGTCGTGAAATGGGTAATAACTCCCCGGTTTATGCGACGAGAAACCGTGTCCGAAGAGATCGATAGCAACGAGGTGAGTATCTGGAGAAAGCTTGGCTATTTGCGGCATAACCTGAGTGAAACTTGCAGAATTATCTAGCCAACCATGAATAAAAACGACCGTCGTTGCGGTCGTTTTTGAGTTGCCAATCTGTTGTGTTGCAAGCGTACCGCTCGCAAGGGAATATGACTTTTCAATCATTGATTGTATGGTGTCCCTATCGTTTAGTGTGTCGATTTCAGGTTCGACTATTCCACATCTTGAATCACACGGCCTGACTTAGGCATGGTTTGAAAGCTGCGACAATGCAAACTGCGGCAAGAGTAATAGGTTGGCGCAAAGTCATTGATGACCACTCGCTCGGTGATCTGCCATAAACGTTGGTTGTAGACATTCATTACTGGGAAGGTATAAGGGTAATCACCAACGGTGCCATCTTCAGTACCACTTGATGTTCCAACCAAGGTGACTAAACGGCCTTCAGCAAAGCTCAAAGGTTCTACGTAACCATCAATGTAACCAACAAAACGCCCTTTTGGCTCGGCATCAATATCTGGCTTACCGTTGCTTGAGATAGGCAAGTTAACCACTTCAACACGAGTCTTATCTTGTAAGTTAGTGACTTTAGCAATCACACCACCTAAACGAACATCACCAGCGTCTGGCACTGTGTTTACCCACTCTTGGTAGTCAGTTACCACCTGTTCAGAGTTTGCATTAAGTTCTTCTGGTAGAGATGAGCAACCCATCACCATCGAAGAGAAGGCGACAAGGAAAAATAAGCGAGATTTAGAAATGAGAGAAAACATAATGCTGGTCCTTAGAAAAGGATAAATGAAAGCACAAAGCTAGATATAAATATCGACCCCAATAAGCTTCGCAAGTTCCTCTTTTTTAGCTTGATTCATCACGTCCATATACTCCTCCATCGCACGTCGTCCACGCCCTTCTGGAAGATCATATTGAACCTGAGCTTTGTGAATCTCAGATTCTTTGACTTGGCGAATCGAATGCGAGACAGCATTCGCGACCTTAGTTGGCTGACCAACTGAGGTTTTTGCATCGCCTTTTTTTACCTCGTTCTTTTTGTTGGTTCGATTGGTTTTGGATGTATTACCTATCGAAGAAGGAGGTAAGCCGTTTATTGAAACCATGCTTAAAGAGTTTATTACCTGATGTTAATGATTGTGTATCTGTTTTTATTTTGGCTTTGCAAAGTGAATTCAAAGCCAAAATAATACGTATTTACTCTCGACCTGGCAGTTTTTTCCACGTCACTTTATCACGAAGATAAACAGGCTCAGACTCTTCTGCTGCAACCGCTTTACCTTCTGCGTAAGCAAATTGAGCAAGGAACGCCATGTCTTGAGCTTCTGGAAACAGGACTTCACACGCTTTGGTGTTAATCGCGAGTGTGTCCATGTGCTCTGCATACGCTTCCCAACCGGTGCCGACTTTTGCCCATGTCTCAGAATCCGCTTCAAGCTGCGCAGCTAATTCGCTTGGAGGCGTGACACATTCAGCATCAACCGCAGTCCAACGACCATCATCTTCACGGCTGTAACGAGCCCAGTATACTTCACTCATGCGAGCATCAATCGCTGTAGCTACGTGAGTTTCACCAAATTTACGGTAGCTGCCTTGCGCCATCGCTGCCAGTGTAGACACACCGATCATCGGTAAATCAGCACCAAAAGCCAAGCCTTGAGCAATACCGATACCAATACGTACACCCGTGAAACTGCCTGGGCCTTGGCCAAACGCGATTGCGTCGATATCGGTTAAAGCGACATTCGCTTCTTTCAGTACTTCATCAACCATAGGTAGAATTTTTTTCGTATGGTCTCGAGGAGCCTCTTCGCTACGTGCGAACACCTGGTCACCCATTACTAGTGCAACTGAACAGTTTTCAGTTGCGGTATCTACTGCAAGAATTTTCGCGCTCATTCGTGTCTCAAATATTCGTTATCTAATCTAAAAATAATGGCTAAGCTCAACAATGCCAATTACTCAGCAGCGGTTGAATGGTCTTTAGCTAAGAATTCTTTAATGATCCCTAAGTCACGGGTACGTGGGATAGGCGGTAAACTCGCCAAAAATACACCACCGTAATCGCGGGTCACCAAGCGGTTATCGCAAATAATCAAAGCGCCATTATCACGTTTATCACGTATTAATCGGCCAACACCTTGTTTCAAGGTAATCACTGCGTCTGGTAACTGTACTTGTGCAAAAGGATCACCCCCTTTTAACTTACAGTCCTCGATTCGAGCCTTAAGTAACGGGTCGTCTGGGGCGGTAAAGGGCAATTTATCGATGATAACACAGCTTAATGCGTCGCCCCTAACATCTATACCTTCCCAGAAGGCACCAGTGGCCACCAGCAATGCGTTACCTAATTCCATGAATTCGGCTAAGGTTTTTTGCTTACTTGTCTCACCTTGTAGCAGAACGGGAACCGAGAGCGTTTCACGGAATCGTTCCCCCAACTCTTTCATCATGCTGTGTGAGGTGCACAAGAAGAAACACCGACCTTGGTTTTGCTCAATCACAGGGGTCAACATTCTTACTAGCTTATCCGCTAAGCCGGGGCTATTTGGTTCGGGAAGATAGCGAGGTACACACAAACGCGCCTGATTTGGATAGTCAAACGGGCTTGGCAGTGAAAACTGTGCTGACGGTTTTAACCCGAGTCGAGAGGTGAAATGGTCGAAATCATCCGACACCGCTAGCGTTGCTGAAGTAAACACCCAAGCACCCGGTTTAAGCTCGATTTGTTCGTGGAATTTATCGGCAACCGAAAGAGGCGTGATGTGCAAAGCAAAGTGTCGTGGCGTGGTGTCATACCAATAAGAATAACCGGTAATCGACACATCACACACACGTTCGATACGCGACTTAATCATAGTTGCGCGCTCGAAGGCCGTGTCTAACAACTGGCTTCGACCCAATGCTAATTTCAAGACATCGACAGCCAGTTGCAACGCATCTTGTAGGCGAACTAGCTCTCTCGCAATCGACTCTGACTTCAATGCTTCACGCCAGTTACCACGAAAGCCCGTATCACCGAGAACAATGCGTAGGTCAGCAGCTGATTGAATGAGCCTCTCGCCAACCTTTTGTAGCTGACGCATGTCTTTCGCTTCAGTGCGGTAAGCGATTTCAATGTCTTTGGCTAGCTCTTGGATTTGTCGGCTTGATACTGATTGTCCAAAGTACTGACTGGCGATATCGGGAAGTTGATGCGCTTCATCGAAGATAAACACATCGGCTTCAGGTATCAGCTCACCAAACCCGGTTTCTTTGATCGCTAAATCTGCGAGAAACAAGTGGTGGTTCACTACAACAACATCGGAGTCCATCGCTTTTTTACGCGCCTTAAGCACAAAGCAATCAGTGTAGCTTGGGCATTCTTTGCCTAAGCAGTTGTCGTTAGTCGAGGTAATGGTTGGAATAACTGGGCTATCTTCAGCAATATCATCGCAATCACCTAAATCGCCAGTTTGAGTCGCTGACGACCAGCTGCGCACTTTAACCAACTGAGCTAACAGCGTTGGATCGGTATGAGTGCCATGACTTTCGATCATCTGGCGACTGAGCCTGTCTAAACACAAATAGTTTGAGCGACCTTTCAGCAGAGCAACCTGACCATAAAAACCAAGCGCATCGACCATTAATGGTAAATCACGATGAAACAACTGCTCTTGAAGGTTTTTAGACCCCGTACTGATAATAGTTTTCTTGCCACTCAGCAGCGCCGGTACTAGGTAAGCAAACGTCTTACCGGTACCCGTCCCTGCCTCAACAACCAATTGGCTTTGTTGCTCAATGGCCTGTGAGACCGCCTCAGCCATGTCCAACTGAGCTTGTCGTGGTTGAAACCCAGGGATCGCTTTACCCAGAGCACCATCAGCAGAAAACGTTTTAGATATCATAGAGTACGTGGTTTAGAAAAATAGAGGGCGAATTATGGCAGGTTTAGTGAGCCGGTGCGAATCAGAAATGACTGCACACCGGAGGTGTCTATCGAATAGAACATAGCAGGCTAAGTCTTGTTAACCAACCTAGCCCAAAACAAATGAAGGGGTTGTTTAACTACTTGCGATTCAAGTAACGAGATAACCAAGGCGCACCAGAAAAACCGGAATCATTTGGTTGCATAGCTTTAGCAGCATCAGTCGGAGAAGCTTTGCTTTCCCACATTTCATCAAGAACGTTGCCGTCCACCTGAACATCACCCACTAATGAATTTACACGCTTACAATACAACTTTTTCGCTAGTAACTCTTTATCCATAAATGATCACCTATGCATGGCTGAAATGTTGGCTCGCTCTAGTGGAACTTGACCGAGAATGTCGGTTAAAACCGTCAGAAATCTAACCTCTACCTGAATTTATTAAGCCTCTCAATTTATTAATCCCCTAAATGAACGGTAGATTTTGTTGAAACCAAATTGATAATAGATTAATTATAACGGTGATATTGCGGCTCAGTTCACCGTTCGACGGCCTGCATTAAATTTGAAGAATCCCGATTTCATATAAAAAAGTGCAACATTCATGGAAGTAAGATGCAAATGGAAAGAAAAACTTTATTAACACATTGTACTGACGCCCCAGGCCTCATCTCAAAGATCACCAACATTTGTTATAAGCACCAACTCAATATTATTCACAATAATGAGTTCGTCGATAACACTAGTGGCCACTTCTTTATGCGTACCGAGCTAGAGGGTTACTTCAATGACGAAACCTTGCTTGCCGATTTAGACCAAGCATTGCCAGAGAATGCGAAACGTAAGCTGATGGGCTCTTCTCGTAAGCGTGTCGTGATACTCGTGACTAAAGAAGCTCACTGCCTTGGCGATATTCTGATGAAGAACTTTGATGGCAGCTTAGATGTCGAAATCGCGGCTGTTGTTAGCAACTACGATACTTTGCAAAGCTTAACCGAGCGTTTTGATATTCCTTATCATCATGTTTCTCACGAAGGACTAAACCGTGAAGAACATGAGAAGAAGATGCTTGAAGTAATTGACCAGTATGAGGCGGACTATCTGGTTCTTGCTAAATACATGCGAGTGCTGACTCCGGGCTTTGTTGAGAAGTACAATCACAAGATCATCAACATTCACCACAGCTTCTTACCAGCATTCATTGGTGCTAAACCATACCAACAAGCTTATGAGCGCGGCGTAAAGATCATTGGGGCAACGGCGCACTTTGTGACTAATGATTTGGATGAAGGCCCAATCATTAAGCAAGATGTAATCCCTGTGGATCACAACTTCAGCGCGAAAGACATGGCTCAAGCCGGTCGTGACGTAGAGAAAAACGTATTGAGTAAGGCTCTAAACAAAGTGATCAACGATCATGTGTTTGTTTACGGCAACAAGACTGTAATTCTGTAATTCTGTAATTCTGTAATTCTGTAATTCTGTAATTCTGAGCTTAAAAGCGATTTACAGTAAGACTTCCAGTTAGAACCCAAATAAAAAAACGCGCAACAGGGTTAACCCATTGCGCGTTTTTTGTATCTGGTTATCAGACTAGCTTTTAGAGATTCCCGATTACGCTCCTTCGTCGCTATCGGGAATGACGAATTCAGCCATGAATCTTCTAACTGTAGACTCTGACATACACCCTCGAACGCTCAGTCAGCCTCTAAAAATAGACTCTGGCAAACACACTATCAAGCACTTCGTCATTCCGACAAGCCTAAGCGAGCTCAGGAATCTCATCTAAGAACTTACCCAAGTCAAATTAAGCTTGTTCAGATTCAACAACCTTCTTCAAAGAGTGTGGATGTAGCTTAATACAAATACCTTGATGTTTAAAAGCCACCGTTGGGTTATTCAAACGTTCACCCTCGCCTTTCGGGCTAGAGAGTTTTATCTTAATACCTTGCTCTGCCAAGGTTTCAAACTTAGCGGCAAACTGTGGATAGGTTTCTTTAAGATCTGCTAGATACTCATCAGGCGTTTGTGCGTGAGAAGGAATCACAAACTCGACATGTTCCCAATCTTGGCTTGGATAAATTTTACCTTCTGCTGGATATGGCAACTCTAAGCACTCAATCTTCCAACCAAGGCTTTGCAATGGCTCATCGAAAGCCAACACCACAATTGGACGACCGTTAACCATCGCTTCTGAAAGCGTAGAGCCGTATTCAGACCATGCTTGATGTGCTGATTTCGCAAGATCAGTGTCATTGATTCTTAATGCAATATGATCCGCTTGAGCAAAGCTTAAATCCAAACCCAATTTATTTACTAGGTTCTCAATTTTCGCCATAAACGTATCAAGGCGCGCAATCATTTGTTGTGGTTCTAGTTCAGCTTGCTTCAGGCTCATCGTCATTGTCTTTGTTCTCCAAATAATGGCTGCATGGTATCAGTTTTACTTTCAGCAACAAGTGTTACTTTTATAAAAAAACGTTCAAAAAGTACGGTGTCTTACTTTCCTAAATAGACAAACCTGGCTTGGTCAAAGTCGATTGTCAAAAACCCCTCAGGAAATGTTAATTTTCTATCAATTCGACCTATAAGAAACCCCACAAAATTGGTATGATTAACGCCATTTTTGTGAACTTAAACAGAGTCTGTTGTTCATTTCGGCATTAAATCGTTAACTCGAAGCATAATTAACCAAATTTAATACCCACGAAATAACGGCCACTCTTATTCATCCTTGAATTGAAGGAAACGCGTGTGAATATCCAAGCACTGATTAATGACAAAGTATCTCAGGCTCTAGAAGCCGCTGGCGCACCTGCAGGCTCTCCTGCGGCTGTTCGCCAATCTGCAAAACCACAATTTGGTGACTACCAAGCAAACGGCGTTATGGGCGTTGCTAAACGACTAGGCACTAACCCTCGAGAATTTGCTCAAAAAGTATTGGACGTTCTAAACCTAGACGGTATCGCTTCTAAAGTTGAAATCGCAGGTCCAGGTTTCCTAAACATCTTCCTAGATGAAGCATTCCTAGCACAACAAGCAGACGCAGCATTAGCTGACTCTCGCCTTGGTGTTGCAGCGGCTGAAGCACAAACAATTGTTGCTGACTACTCTGCACCAAACGTTGCAAAAGAAATGCACGTTGGTCACCTACGTTCAACGATCATCGGTGATGCTGTTGTTCGTACACTTGAGTTCTTAGGTCACAAAGTTATCCGTGCTAACCACATTGGTGACTGGGGTACTCAATTCGGTATGCTTATCGCAAACCTTGAGCGCATCCAAGCTGAAACTGGCGAAGTTTCAATGGAACTTTCAGACCTTGAGCAATTCTACCGTGAATCTAAAAAGCTTTACGACGAAGACGAAGAGTTCGCAGTAAAAGCACGTGGCTACGTAGTAAAACTGCAAGGCGGCGACGCATACTGTGCTGAAATGTGGAAAAAGCTGGTTGACGTAACCATGGTTCAAAACCAACGTAACTATGATCGCCTGAACGTATCACTGACACGTGATGATGTGATGGGTGAAAGTATGTACAACCACATGCTTGCAAACATCGTTGCTGATCTACAAGCACAAGGCCTAGCAAAAGAGTCTGACGGCGCACAAGTTGTATTCCTAGACGAATACAAAAACAAAGATGGCGACCCGATGGGCGTTATCGTACAAAAACGTGACGGTGGCTTCCTGTACACCACAACCGATATTGCATGTGCTAAATACCGTTTTGAAGAACTGGGCGCAGACCGCGTACTTTACTTCATTGACTCTCGTCAGCACCAACACCTAATGCAAGCTTGGACTATCGTTCGTAAAGCGGGTTATGTTCCTGAGTCTGTATCTCTTGAGCACCACGCATTCGGCATGATGCTAGGTAAAGATGGTAAGCCATTTAAAACTCGCGCAGGCGGTACAGTTCGTCTTGCTGATCTTCTGGACGAAGCAGAAGTACGTGCAACTCAGCTGATTGAATCTAAAAACCCTGAGCTAGCAGAAGACGAGAAGAAAACCATCGCGAACACAGTTGCAATGGCGGCTGTTAAATATGCAGACCTTTCTAAGCACCGTACCACTGATTACGTGTTCGACTGGGAAAACATGCTGGCATTTGAAGGTAACACAGCACCGTACATGCAGTACGCGTACACTCGTGTTGCTTCAATCTTTGCTAAAGCAGGCATTTCTATGGACTCTCTTGAAGGTGAAATCAAAATCACTGAAGAAAAAGAGAAAGCCCTTATCGCGAAACTTCTACAATTTGAAGAAGCGGTACAGTCTGTTGCTCGTGAAGGTCAACCGCACATCATGTGTAGCTACCTGTTCGAACTTGCTGGTCAATTCTCTAGCTTCTATGAAGCGTGCCCTATCCTTGTGGCTGAAGATGAAACCGTTAAACAGAGCCGCCTGAAGCTTGCTGCACTGACAGCTAAGACTATCAAGCAAGGTCTGTCTCTTCTAGGTATCGAAACTCTAGAGCGCATGTAATTCCCTTCGGGTTACAATGAATAAATACAAAGGTTGATGTGAGAGCATCAACCTTTTGTTTTATCTGGAGGTTTCGTTTACTCGTTTATCTTTGCGACTAGTCGGCCTACGCAGCAAGAGATCTCCTACTACGCTCCTTCGTCGCTATAGGAGATGACGAAAATAAGTGTCGTTAGTCCAACTCGACATTAATGAACTTATCAAACTACACCGAATCGTTACCGCCTATAGTTAGGGACAAACGTAATAGGAAATCTCCTCCAAACGCGTAACACAAGCAAAGCCATTCGCTAAAACTCTCCTCGCCCGTCATTCCCTGCAGTGAGGAACGAACGTGATAGGGAATCTGCTTATTGAGAACGTAAGCGCTAGCCACATCCCAACTCCAACCTTATACTCAAGTAAAACAATTAATTGGAAAGATCATGAGCTTTGAACTTCACCCACAGTTAGCAAAAGACACCACGCTTATCGGCGAATTTCCACTAAGCTTGGCACTGCTAAGCAAAGACAGTGCTGTGCCTTGGGTTATCTTGGTACCAAAACGTGCCAACCTAAAAGAGTTGCACCATCTGCCAATGAAAGAACAACAGCAGTTCTTGCTTGAGTCTCAAGCGGTAAGCCAAGCATTAGAAGCGACGTTCCAACCAGACAAGTTAAACCTAGGCGCGCTGGGTAACATGGTGCCACAACTGCACATTCACCATATTGCACGTTTCAAAGACGACATCGCGTGGCCAGGTCCAGTATGGGGCAACACCAAAGGCGAACAGCGCAGTGAAGAAGAACAAGCCGCAATCCATACTCGCATTCAAAACGTTTTATCGCTGAGCTCTATCTTTAAGAAAGCGTAATTCGAGTTCATCTCACTACGCATTAAAGCAAGGCTTTTCAGAATAGACACATGACAAAAAGCCGCTCATCTAAAATAGGTGAGCGGCTTTTTATTGTCTAATCTCGTCGTTTTCAACGAGAGTATGAAGCTCTGAACTACATCATCACATTCAGTGACAGACCATCTTGTTTGCTGATGGTGTAACGAATACGTGTTGTATGGCCATGCTTGTTGGTGTCGACCAAGCGAGATACCTTACCTTTCTTGACCCACACACTCAGCATCGCATCGACACCGTCTTCGCTCATTCCAAACTTAGACGCAAGTTCACTACGAGCAGCAACGCCCTCGTTATCAATGTATTGATGAAGTTCAGTTAAAATCATACTACTTGCACCTCTAGCGCTTTTTGCTTACTGCCAATTTTCTTGAAGACGCGATACGTCACCACAAAGCCACCAGCAATTGCCACCATCCACACAGCACTACTTACTGGGTGTACAGCGAAGTTTGCTGCTTGGTAGTAGAAGGTTGCACCGAAGTAACCAAGAGCCATTGTCCATACCGCTATGAAGCGGGCGAACGTCTGACCAAACTCACGAACATAAGCGCCCATCGCAGCAACACAAGGTGTGTAAAGCAGGATAAGAATCAAGTAAGCAAACGCAGCGTGGCCTGATACAAACTTGTCTTTCAAGTTACCAAAGATCGAAGTATCAACCTCTTGATCTGCAGCCACAGAGCTTGAGTCAGACAAGTCGCCCACTTCAATGCCTAATGGATCTGAATAGCTCAAACCAGCTAGGTTTTCAGGGATAGTCATGACGGCTTCTTGCAAGCTTGCTGCTAAATCGAATTCAGCCGCTTCTTCATCTGATGGCGTGGTGTACAAGCTGTTTAATGTACCAACAACGGCTTCTTTCGCAAAAATACCCGTAATAATACCAACCGTTGCAGGCCAGTTCTCTTCAGTAATACCAATAGGTTGGAACACTGGAGTCACAACTTGAGCCGCTTTAGATAGCACTGAGCTTTCGCTGTCTTCGTTACCAAAACTGCCGTCCATACCTAATGAGTTCAGGAAGCTAAGAATAGCCACAACCATAACGATGGTTTTACCTGCGCCAAGCACAAAACGTTTCAGCTTCTGCCAAGTTTTCAACATCACATTTTGCACGGTCGGCAACTCGTAATCCGGCATTTCCATAACCAAGCTATCACTGCTACCAGGATAGATAGTATTTTTAAGGAATAAGCCCGTAAATACAGAAGCAACAATACCCATGATGTACAGAGCGAATACTACATTTTGTCCGGCACCAGGGAAAAACGCAGCTGCGAATAGTGCGTATACCGGCAAACGCGCACCACATGACATAAACGGTGCCATTGATGCTGCCAGTTTACGTTCACGCTCTTGGTCAAGAGTACGAGTTGCCATGATTGAAGGTACGTTACAACCAAAACCAAGTACTAACGGAACAAACGCTTTGCCCGGTAAGCCAATCTTCTGCATCACTTTATCAAGTACAAATGCAGCACGAGCCATGTAACCCGAGCTTTCTAATACCGCTAAGAACAAGTAAAGCGCGGCAATAACCGGAATAAAGGTCGCAACCGTTTGAATACCACCGCCGATGCCATCGGCAAGAATGGTGACTAGCCAAACCGGTAAATGGCCATCTAATAAGTGGTGTCCACCATCAACTAATATTGCGCCAACACCAATATCAAAGAAGTCGATAAACGCACTACCGATATTGATAGAGAACATGAACATTAGGTACATGATGACGAAGAAGAAAGGAATACCGACCCATTTATTCAAAATGAATTGGTCTGCTTTCTCAGTAAAGTTACGGCTTAGTTTCCCTTCACTGCGACGAACACGTTTACAAAGGTCATGTAAGAAAGTGTATTTAGCGTCAGCAACAGCAAGGTCAATATCGAAATCGGCTCCTAGGCGCACACTGTCAATTTGAGTGCGAGTTTGAGGAGCCAATCCGTTCAAGACTAAGTAATCATTTTCTAAAGCTCGAATAGCCAGAGCTCGGTGAGATACATCAGCATCATCAAATTGTGACTCAACAGAAGGGATAAGAGCTTCTAACGCGGCATCGTAATCAATAGAGATAGGATCAATACTCACACCTTGAACAAGGAGTTTATGTAGACGCTCTTTAAAACGTGCAACTTGGCCTTTGTCGTTTGCAGACAAGCTTAAAACTGGACAGCCAAGCTCTTTCTCTAGCGCTTTAAGGTTAATCACCTGACGCTCACGCTTTAATACATCCATCTTGTTCAATACAACGATCATTGGGCGACCCAACTCTCGTAATTGTAATGTCATGTATAAGCTTCGTTCTAGACAGCTTGCATCTACAACATTGATGATCACATCTGCAGGGTGAGTTAGCACAGCACGAGACGCGATAGATTCATCGATACTGTTCGCATCATTACCACTGTCTAGTGCGTAGATACCCGGTAAATCCGTTAGCTGAAACTGATCACCAGCATGCGAATACAAACCCGTCTTCTTTTCTACGGTTACACCTACCCAGTTACCAACGTGCTGCTTAGCACCAGTTAAGGCGTTAAATAATGTTGTTTTACCACTATTTGGGTTACCAACGGTAAGAACTTGATAATCCATTTAGATAACCTCGATTTGTTCTGCAATGCTTTCACGAATGGCGATAGAAACACCTCTCACCTCCACTTGAAGCGGATCACCCATCGGCGCACGACGGATTAGCGTCACCTCAGTTTTTGGCAACATGCCCATAACCATAAGTTTTTTTCTAACGTCTGGTGTTAAGCCTGTTAGTGCAACAATAGAAGCCGCTTTTCCTTGCTCGAGTTGTGAGAGTTTCATAAATGCCCAATTCGTGACTGATAATGAGAAAGATTGTTATTACTGCCATGATACACATACATGACCACAATTCTATTGTGTGAAATCAATGTTTTCGAAAATACATACTCGTAAATTTCGTTAAAAACGTTTACGTCAAAAACGTTACTTTCAACAAACAACGAGAACTACCTCACTAGTACCAATCAAGAAAAACCAACATAAATCACTAATTATCAACAACTTAAAATAATGTCGGTTTTCTCATGGCCATCTGTCGTTAATTTTATAAGTAAAATAAGTGGGCAGACGTATAGTTACTCCAACGAAGAGAAACTACTTCTCTTTAATTTTATTCCAGAGGTGATGTGGCTTGCCATATCACTCCGGCAGCAAGCGAAGGTGTCCTTGGCACCCGTGGTATAGTCCCCCCGGCTATACCACGATATTTTTTTTCTTCCTTTTGTTTTATCCCAACAGCCTTTCAAACTCCCCACTGATCTCTATCTCTATCTCTATCTCTATCTCTATCTCTATCTCTATCTCTATCTCTATCTCTATTGATGTGAACTAATCAACTAAACCCCCTGTGTCTACTTTTTAGGGGCCACATCAATCTCGTATCTCGTATCTCGTATCTCGTATCTCGTATCTCGTATCTCGTATCTCGTATCTCGTATCTCGTATCTCGTATCTCGTATCTCGTATCTCGTAGAAGCATAAAAAAGCCCCAACACGAATGTCGAGGCTTAGAGTATCTTTGTCTATGTAGAAGTAGAGTAAATCCGCAGCTCACTACTCTTCGCTGTTTTCAGCAAACTTAGATGGCGACATACCAAAATGGTGCTTAAACCTTTGACTGAAATAGGAAGGGTCATTAAAACCAGAATCAAACGCGACGTCTGAGATCTTCTCTCCCGCAAGTAACCGCTCGCACGCATGCTCTAAACGCACTTCATTCAAATGCTCTTTAAAGGTCTTGTTATAAGCCGATTTAAAGCGTCTCTGTAAGCTTCTCTCTGACATGAACAAGTACTTAGCAGCAGTTGCAGTACTGAACTCTGCATCGGCGTAGTTTTCGCTCACAAGCTGCGACACTCTGTTTTTCCACTCTTGTTCAGCACTCAACCTTTGTTGCTCTGGCGTTGAAGCGGCAAGCTTAATGGTTTCAATCTGCTCAATTGTGCTGGCTTCCAGGTTATCCAGCACTTGATATTCAATCGGCCACGAAAGCTGAACCTTATTTTGATAGTCAGAAACAAACGCGTTCAGCTCACCACCACTCTGATTCATCAATAGAGGTAATTTTTCGATATTTAGATCAGTCGATTTTCCGGTATTGTCACTCATGCTTGATGCCAATTTAGGGAAAGGCATCCCATGATCTCGAATCGTAACGACAAGATGCTCCTTCACTTCTTCAACCAGAACCACCATGCTTTGTGACTTAAAGTTTCTCTTGATGATGCTCGCAACCAAGTTGTTGAAAATAATATCGAGATTAAAATACAGTAAGGATACGTATCGTTGTTTGGTATCAACTCTAATATCCAGTTCAATACCTGCTTTGGCTAAATCATCTTGCCAAGCTTTGAGTACCGCTTCTAAGATCAAAATTATATCGTAACTGACCTTCCCTTCTCCTTGAGGTGTATTGCTCAATTGAGCCAAGCCATTTTTCAGCGTTAAGATTGGCGACTTGCCTTTCTCATCATTCCAATTCGGGAGCATCGCAGCAATATGATTAACTTCAGATGAGAGTTCATTTGCTGTGTGCGATACAAGCGCACTCTTAACTGATAGTTGCTTTTTAAGCTGTTGATTGGTCGTCAACAGAATGCGACTTTGGTGCCTCAGTTGATCTGTTTTTAATGCAACTTGCGCTTTTAGGTGTCTATTGGCAAAAGTGACATAACGCGAACGCCAAAAGACCAAGATAGTCACGACACCAATCAACAGCACCAGAGAGCTTGCGGCAGCCCAATTAGTCAGATACCAAGGCTCAGCGATTGAGAAGCTTTGATTCGTTGACACAAAGCGATAATGCGAGTCCTTAACGGGTTTAACTTCCAGTGTATAGTCCCCCGGAAGAAGATGGTCGAGCGTTAACAAGCCTCCTTCAAATTCACTCCAAGGTTCATCGTCGCTCAGGCGATACTCCATCGCAGGGGCAAACGTCGCAGGTAGGATGCCCAACTTAAAACTCATGGATGAACCATAAGGGATTTCATCCAAATCAGCTGTCTTACCACCAAGTGATACGGTTTGCTGATCAACACTGATCTTACTCAGCAATGCTCGACTATGAGGTGTTGTTGATACCAATAACTCATCAGATAACGCACTGACTACGCCATACTTTGATCCAAAAATAAGCCTCGTAGATTGGCTGCCTTCGCTGTCAAACAAGGCACATGCCCCTGCCGCCAGTTCATTGGTGATCAAGCCAAATGGTGAACCGATATGTTTATGCAGTTGCCCATCCAGTCCGTAATAGCTGATACCTTTCGAAGAACCTAACCACACACCATTGTCATCGCTTATTAAGCAATTTGGGCTAATATTGTCTTCAACAAGCGTGACCTCTTGAATAATAGAGCTGTCATAAGGGATTCGATACACGCCATAACTACTCGCAAACCATTGAGCCCCATCCTTCGCTTTTTCAATATCGACCACTTTGCCAAATCGTTCGCTTGAGCGACTAAAACTAATCCGTTTATCAATAAAAGAGTAGAAGCCGTGGTCAGTGCCTATATATATACGACCTTGTAACCCTATATTGAGAGCCGTGATTTTTGCTGGCAAAAACTTATCAACTAACCAGTCAGTACCGTACCCCGTCAGCTTCATGGTTTCGATAGATAACGAATAAAGGTCTTGCCCCGATGTTATCCAAAGTACGTTATCAGCTTGAAGCGCAAAGTTCTCAACGTGTACCCCTTTGATAGACCTTGGTAAACCGAGCACTTCAGGCTCTAACGTATTGGTATTAAAACTAATAATGCCTTCTTCAGTAGCCAACCAAATGGAAGAACCAAAGATCTCAAAGTCCTGTACCGAGCTGGAATAAACACGAATTGGGTTCTCTTTGCTTTGAGCATCGACCAAATAGAGGCCCATTGAGGAAGCTACCCAAGATAGTTGTTCGCTAACCGGCTGTACTTTGTTTATCACGACACTACTTGAGTGCATTCCCATACCCGTTAATGGCGTTCTTGAGAATGTCTTACTGAACAGTGAGAAATATCGGATGCCGTTATTTGTCGCAACCCACATCCCACCAGCATGGTCGTTGATTAACGAATATATTTTCTCTCCCGGTAACGAGAAATCTTGATTAGCGGCTTGTTCGAATCGTGTAATTTGACCCGTAATGAAGTTATAACTAATGAGTCCATGCTCAGTGCCAATCCAATATTGGTCTGAAGTTTCAGCAAGCGAGAGAACGTGCGACCCTTTTATTTTGTTCTCTTTATCTGGATTCGCGAGATCAACAATCACCGCCCCATTTAAAGTGCCAATCACTAACTCTCGTCTAGCATTAGAAAAATAAACCGTCTCAATATGGTGCTTATCTGATGCAGTGATGTGAGTAAACTCTTGCGCCTCAGAAAGGTAAGCACCAGAACTGGTCGCGAGTACCCATTTTGACAACACCCACTCCGCATCGTTAATCGCAATATCACTGCTATTGTTGTATCGATACAGTTTGAGTAGTGAGTAGGTGGTAAATTCTAAAGATTGAGTGTTGTAAGTATAAAAATTACTGCCATCTGTGACCCAAATATAATCACCTGATGAGCCGATATTCGCGATCTCAGCGCCGGGGCTTAAACTAAACGCAAGCTCATTGCCAATACCAGGGCTATGTCGGTACACCTCATTATCAAAAAATGTCCAAAACTCATCGTTAAGAAACGCGACTCTTTCTGAAGAAAATTGCAGAAGGCTGCCCTTTCGAGGGAATAGGGTTCGCCCATCATAAAAGAGTACTTTTCCATGGACATCATGAACCCATAGCCCGCCGCCGGCACCTAAGTACAGGTTTTTAGCCGCAAGAAAGTTCCCTTGCGCTTGAACGGGCAAAGGATAGAAAACGGAGGGTGATGTATTTACCGCGAGAACGCTAAATGAAATGCTCATTAACATGAACATTCTGAAGATAATTCGATACAACTTTTCATCCTGAACAGCAATAACACATGAAATTATGGTGTCCACAACGTCTTATCGCTGCTGAACCAAAAATTCAGTTTTTTTGTGCTTATTATTATCTTTCTATTTTAGCGGAAATTAACAAAGGAGAAAGGAGGTTTGCTATTTGTTGAGAGGTTTTATCTTAGCGGTCACGAAAATGCCGCAAAAAGCGGCATGATTCATAAATTAACGAGAGCAAAGTGTCGTTAGGAATATTGATTACTGATTACTTAGCACTCAAGCAACTGGTGTAGCTGTCTGTAAGTTGCTGAAGAAAATCGAAATAACTTCCACTCTTCACTTCAACCTGTGAACCAACAGGATCAAGTTGCCCCTGCTTAGCATTGCTTCCGCGAGTCACCGATTCGATTACAGCCGGTGTAAATTGAGGCTCTGCAAATACACATTGAACATTTTCACGCACCAAGGTTTTCTTGATAGCTATCAAGCTTTTTGCACCCGGCTTGCGCTCTGGGCTCACGGTAAAGTGACCTAAGTTATTTAACTCAAACTCCTGTTCGAAGTAGCCATACGCATCATGGAATACGTAGTAACCTTTGTCTTTCACTGGCGCAAGTTGTTCATTAATTGACTGCTTCTTCTCTTTCAAAGCAATCAAGAATGAGTCTAGGTTCTCTTGATACGCCATTGCGTTATCAAGGTCAGATTCAATCAACTTAGCTGAGATATATTTTGCCGCGACTTCAACTTGGTCGATGCCCAACCAAAAATGCGGGTCATGGCTACCATGATGGTGTCCTTCATGAGCATCGTGATCTTCATGCCCAAACTCTCGCAAGTTGATTCCAGGAATCTCACTGATCTTGATAACATTTTCTTTTGAACCAATCACCTTAGTCAAAAAGGCTTCTAGGTCAGGGCCGAACCAGATAACCATATCGGCACTATGAACTTTTTTGACATCCGATGGCTTAAGCGCATAATCATGCGGCGAAGCATTGCTGTTCATCAACACATCCGGCTCACTAACGCCTTGCGTTAATTCTGTCACAATCATTTGAATCGGTTTAAAGCTTGTTAGAATAGTATTGGCACTTGCGACACTTGGCGCTAAAAGCAAAGTAGCAAGTATAAAAGATGAACGTGACATAATCCCTCGATAATAGAAAAGTAGCTTAGGCTTGAGGTAAATGTTACATTATAACATTAGCGAATTGCAAATGAGTTCTATTCATGGATAACTTAATCCAACTAGATTCTGTGAGCGTCGAATTTGACGGTCGAAAAGTTCTAGACAACATCTCTCTAAATATAGAGCGCGGCAGAATCACCACCCTCATTGGGCCAAACGGTGCAGGAAAGTCGACATTAGTCAAAGTGGTACTGGGTTTACAAAGAAAATTTTCAGGCACAATAACAAAAGCTAAAAAACTGAAAATTGGCTATGTACCGCAAAAATTAAAGCTCAATGATTCACTACCGCTCAATGTAGAACGTTTTCTAAAGCTCACTGGTAAGTTCAGTCAGCAGGAGATCCTTGAAGCATTGAAGCTCGTTGGCGCCGAACATCTGCAAAAGAGTAACATGCACCAGCTATCTGGCGGTGAAAACCAACGTGTGCTGATTGCTCGTTCATTGCTAAGAAGACCAGATCTACTTGTTCTTGATGAACCTGCTCAAGGCGTTGATGTACAAGGGCAAATAGACCTGTATGACCTGATTGACACCATTCGTCACCGCTTTGGTTGTGCCGTATTTATGGTTTCACACGATCTGCATTTAGTGATGGCAAAAACAGACGATGTTATCTGCTTACACCATCACATCTGCTGTTCAGGCGCACCTGCAGACATCAAACACCACCCTTCGTATATTGCGCTCTTTGGCACCGCGACCCAAGAAACACTAGCGTTTTATCATCACCAACACGAACATCACCATCATGATCTTGCAGGCCAGCCTGTCGAAGGCGACGTGCATGAATGTTCAAACCATAAACACGGACATCACTAATGCTTGAGTTTCTTCTTCCCTCTATTCTGGCGGGTTTGGGTATTGCGCTAATTGCAGGCCCATTAGGATCGTTCGTGGTATGGCGCAAGATGGCTTACTTTGGTGACACGCTTGCTCACGCTTCTTTGATGGGCTTAGCACTTGGCTTTCTGTTCAACATTAACTTGTATCTCGCGCTGCTGATTTGTTGTTTGATGCTGGCTGTGTTGCTAGTGACTTTACAAAAACAAAAGCTAGTCGCGACCGATACCTTACTGGGTATATTGGCGCACAGTGCTCTGTCTTTGGGTCTTGTTGCTGTCAGCTTCTTAGATAATGTTCGTGTTGATCTAATGAGCTACTTATTTGGTGACTTACTTGCGGTATCTCCGACTGATTTAGTGTTCATCTATGCGGGTGCTGCTGTGATTGGATTGGTGCTTGCTATCTTTTGGCGACCACTATTGTCGACGACCGTTAACGAAGATCTCGCAGCAGTTGACGGCATCAACATTGATTTAATGCGTCTTATTTTGATGCTACTTGTGGGTATCGTAATTGCGGTAGGTATGAAGTTTGTTGGTGCGTTAATCATGACCTCACTACTTATCATTCCAGCAGCAACAGCAAGAAAGTTTGCCAATACACCTGAACAGATGGCGTTTCTTGCCTCAGTTATTGGCTCTATCGCTGTGTTCGGCGGATTAAGTTTATCTTGGTTCTATGACACACCAGCTGGCCCTTCTGTTGTTATCAGTGCTGCGGCAATGTTTATGCTGTCTCAAATGTACAGAACCCGCGCCTAAAGTGAAAAGTCGGGACCCGTTCTGGCTTTTAACAACACAACAGTTGATGCGGTGATTGTTTACAAAAGAACCGCTCACAAAAAATCAGTCACAAAAAAAAAGGCTTGGTCAGTGACCAAGCCTTTTTAATATCGTTCAGTTAACTTCTATCTCGTTAGATAAAAGCCAGCTGATTACCAACCCGTGATTTCACGTAGGCCTTTACCGATGTCAGCAAGAGACTTAACAGTCTTAACGCCTGCTGCTTCTAGTGCTGCGAATTTATCTTCAGCAGTACCTTTACCGCCAGAGATGATTGCGCCAGCGTGGCCCATACGTTTACCCGGAGGAGCAGTAACACCAGCGATGTAAGATACAACTGGCTTAGTTACGTTTGCTTTGATGAACTCAGCTGCTTCTTCTTCCGCAGTACCACCGATCTCACCAATCATTACGATTGCTTCAGTCTCTGGGTCTTCTTGGAAAAGTTTTAGGATATCAATGAAGTTTGAACCTGGGATAGGGTCACCACCGATACCAACACATGTAGACTGACCAAAGCCTTCATCTGTAGTTTGCTTAACTGCTTCGTACGTCAGAGTTCCTGAACGAGATACGATACCTACTTTACCCTTCTTGTGGATATGGCCAGGCATGATACCAATCTTACACTCGTCTGGAGTGATAAGACCTGGACAGTTAGGACCGATCATGCGAACGCCAGTTTCTTCTAGCTTCACTTTAACGTCGATCATATCTGTAGTAGGGATACCTTCAGTGATCGTTACGATCAGTTCGATACCTGCATCAATCGCTTCTAGGATTGCATCTTTACAGAAAGGTGCTGGTACGTAGATAACTGTTGCTGTTGCGCCAGTCACTTCTACTGCTTCACGTACTGTGTTGAATACTGGAAGGCCTAGGTGAGTTTGACCACCTTTACCAGGTGAAACACCACCAACCATTTGCGTACCGTATGCGATAGCTTGGTCTGAGTGGAATGTACCTTGACCGCCAGTGAAACCCTGACAGATTACTTTAGTGTCTTTGTTAATTAATACAGACATTATTTAGCCTCCGCAGCAGCAACAACTTTCTGAGCAGCATCTGTTAGAGATACAGCAGCAATGATATCAACATCAGAATTAGCAAGTACTTCGCGACCTAGGTCTGCGTTTGTACCTTCTAGACGAACAACGACAGGAACTGTTACGCCAACTTCTTTAACTGCACCAATAATACCTTCAGCGATCATGTCACAACGAACGATGCCACCGAAGATGTTGACTAGTACTGCTTTAACATTGTCATCAGAAAGGATGATCTTGAATGCTTCAGCTACACGCTCTTTTGTTGCGCCGCCGCCTACATCAAGGAAGTTTGCTGGCTTGCCGCCGTGTAGGTTTACGATATCCATCGTACCCATAGCAAGGCCTGCACCGTTAACCATACAGCCAACGTTGCCATCAAGTGCTACGTAGTTCAGTTCCCACTGAGCTGCGTGCGCTTCGCGCTCGTCTTCTTGTGAAGGATCGTGCATTTCACGAAGCTTTGGCTGACGGTACATTGCGTTTGAATCAATGTTGATCTTGCCGTCTAGACAAAGAAGGTTACCTTCATTTGTAATAACAAGCGGGTTAATTTCTAGTAGAGCTAGGTCGTACTGAGCGAACATTTCACCAAGACCCATGAAGATCTTAACGAACTGTTTAATTTGATCGCCAGCTAGGCCAAGTTTGAATGCCAATTCACGGCCTTGGTAAGCTTGAGGGCCAACTAGAGGATCGATCGCAGATTGGTGAATCAACTCTGGAGTTTCTTCAGCGATTTTCTCAATGTCCACGCCGCCTTCAGTTGACGCCATGAATACAATTTTACGAGTTGCACGGTCAACAACAGCGCCTAGGTAAAGTTCGTTAGCAATGTTTGATGCTTCTTCAACTAGGATCTTTGTTACAGGCTGACCATTAGCGTCTGTTTGGTAAGTCACTAGGTTTTTACCTAGCCACTTTTGTGCAAACTCTTTAACGCCTTCTTTAGTGTCATGTAGCTCTACGCCGCCCGCTTTACCGCGACCACCAGCGTGTACTTGACACTTAACGACTTTCTTGGCTGTACTGATACGACCTGCAGCTTCGAAAGCTTCTTGTGCTGTATCACATGCGAAACCTTCTGGTACAGGCAAACCGAATTCTGCAAACAGCTGTTTGGCTTGGTATTCATGCAAATTCATTTTGATATTCCGTTTATTTTCCCTTAAGGGATTATTATTTCCATAACGACACAGTTTCCTGTGGTACGTCTGTAGGGTCTTCTCAAATCAACTGCTGTCCATTTTCTAATGGCTTTACAGTTCAAGTGAAGGCCAGACGTTGAGCAGCCTAGCCTTTGAAACTTTTTACGTCTAGCTAACGAGGTTAACTAGACGTTTTAGCGATACTAAACGTCTAATAACAGACGTGCAGGATCTTCTAGAAGCTCTTTGATAGTCACTAGGAAGCCAACTGATTCACGGCCATCGATTAGACGGTGATCGTAAGAAAGCGCTAGGTACATCATTGGTAGAATTTCTACCTTGCCATCAACAGCCATTGGACGATCTTGGATTTTATGCATACCCAAAATTGCCGCTTGAGGCGGGTTGATGATTGGCGTAGACATTAGAGAACCAAATACACCACCGTTTGTAATAGTGAAGTTACCACCCATCAGCTCATCAACAGTTAGCTTGCCGTCACGGCCTTTGATTGCTAGCTCTTTGATGCCTTTTTCGATGTCAGCAAAACCTAGTGTGTCACAGTCTTTCAGTACTGGAGTCACTAGACCGCGTGGCGTAGATACCGCCATGCTGATATCGAAGTAGTTGTGGTAAATGATATCTGTACCATCAATCGAAGCGTTAACTTCTGGGAAACGCTTCAGCGCTTCTGTTACTGCTTTCACATAGAAAGACATGAAACCAAGACGCGTATCGTGACGCTTCTCGAATTGGTCTTTGTACTGCTTACGAAGGTCCATGATTGGTTTCATGTTCACTTCGTTGAAAGTAGTCAGCATTGCTGTGCTGTTCTTCGCTTCTAGAAGACGGTTTGCAACTGTCTTACGTAGGCGAGTCATAGGCACGCGTTTTTGGCTACGAGCCGCTGCTGGCGCTTCAACTGCTGGTGCAGATGCTGCTACCGGAGCCGCTTTCGCTGCTGCTAGGTGCGCGTCGATGTCTTCACGAGTAATACGACCACCAACACCAGTGCCTTTGACGTCAGCTGGTTGTAGGTTGTGTTCTGCAAGAAGACGACGAACAGCTGGGCTTAGTGCGTCGTTGCTTTCTTCTGTCAGTGCCGCTTTGTGGCGCTTATCAGGAGAAGCTTCTGTATCTTCAGTGGTATCTTTCGTTGGTTCACCAGCGACAGCACCAGGTTTGATCTTTGCAAGAAGCTGCTTAGAAAGTACCGTAGCACCCTCTTCTTCTAGGATAGCTTCCAGAACACCCGCTTCAGGAGCAGGTACTTCTAGAACTACTTTATCTGTTTCGATGTCTACAATGACTTCATCACGTGCAACGGCTTCGCCTGGTTTTTTGTGCCAAGTCGCCACTGTTGCATCAGCCACAGATTCAGGTAAATCTGGAACCAGAATTTCAATTGTCATGTGCGTATTTTCCTTTTACTTCTAGTTCTTAAGTAGGGTCAAAGCGTCGTCAACTAACGCTTTTTGTTGTTTCAAGTGTACCGACATATAGCCAACAGCTGGTGATGCTGATGCAGGACGACCTGCATATTGAATATCAGCACCCACTGGGATAGCAGCTCGGAAATTATGTTGGCTACTGTACCAAGCACCTTGGTTTTGTGGCTCTTCTTGACACCAAACGTAATCGACTACATTTGTGTATTGTGCGATTGCAGCTCTCACATCCTCGTAAGGGAACGGGTAAAGTTGCTCAATACGTACAATAGCGACATCGTCTTGCTCGTTCTTACGTCTTTGATCAAGCAGGTCAAAGTAAACCTTACCTGAACAGAACACGACGCGTTTTACGTTCTCAGGAGCCAGATCATCAATTTCTGCGATAGCTGGTTGGAACGTACCTTCTGCTAGATCTTCCATAGAAGACGTACATAGAGGGTGACGAAGCAATGACTTAGGTGACATTACGATCAGTGGACGACGCATTGGTCTAACAACCTGACGGCGAATCATGTGATAAACCTGTGCCGGCGTTGAAGGAACAACAACCTGCATGTTTTGTTCAGCACATAATTGAAGGTAACGTTCAAGACGAGCAGATGAGTGCTCTGGGCCTTGGCCTTCATAGCCGTGAGGAAGCAGCATAGTTAGACCACATAAACGTGCCCACTTTTGCTCACCTGACGAAATGAATTGGTCGATTACAACTTGTGCACCGTTTGCGAAGTCACCAAATTGTGCTTCCCAAAGGGTTAGACCGCTTGGTTCTGCCGTTGCATAACCATACTCAAATGCGAGTACCGCTTCTTCAGATAACACAGAGTCAAATACTTGGAATGGCCCTTGTTTATCATGAATGTTCGCAAGAGGAACATACGTGCTTGCATCTGATTGATTGTGCAGTACTGAGTGACGGTGGAAGAACGTACCACGACCTGAATCTTGGCCTGAGATACGAATACGCTTACCGTCATCAACAAGTGTTGCGTAAGCCAGGGTCTCGGCCATACCCCAATCGACTTGTTTCTCACCATTCACCATGGCAGTACGATCGTTGTACAGTTTGTTTACTCGGCTTTGCAACTTGTGGCTGTCTGGGTATTGGCAAAGTTTGCTACCAAGCTCTTTCAGGCGCTCGATATCAATCTTGTTGTCCCATTCGATGTTCCAGTCATGACCTAAGTAAGGTGACCAGTCCACTGAGTGAAGTGCCATTGGGCGCCACTCTTTAACCACAACTTCACCGTGATCAAGTGCATCACGATATTCATTAACGAGTTGAGTTGCCGTATCAATACCAAACTCACCGCGTTCCATTAGCACGTCAGCATAAAGCTTACGTGGCGTTGGATGCTTCTTGATTTTTTGGTACATCAAAGGCTGCGTTGCATTCGGCTCATCGGCTTCATTGTGACCGTGGCGACGGTAACAAACCAAATCAATAACAACATCACGCTTAAACGTATTACGGTAATCTAATGCAAGACGCGCTACGAAAGCGACAGCTTCTGGATCATCAGAGTTAACGTGGAAAATCGGAGCCTGAACCATCTTCGCGATATCGGTACAGTACATCGTAGAACGTGTATCGCGAGGGTTAGACGTTGTAAAACCAACTTGGTTATTTACAACGATACGAACCGTACCACCAACACAGAAACCACGAGCTTGAGACATGTTGAACGTCTCTTGTACTACACCCTGGCCAGCGATAGCTGAATCACCATGGATAGTAATTGGAAGTACGCGGCTGCCATCTTTATCGTCTAGACGATCTTGGCGAGCACGTACCGAACCGATAACTACCGGGTTTACGATTTCTAAGTGAGATGGGTTAAATGCAAGTGCTAAGTGAACGTTGCCGCCTGGTGTTGCGAAATCCGCAGAGAAACCTTGGTGGTATTTCACATCACCAGTGCCCCACGAGTCATCGCTGTGCTTGCCCGCAAACTCGTCAAACAGGTCTTGTGGCTTTTTACCAAGCACATTGACCAGCATGTTTAGACGACCACGGTGAGCCATACCAACAACAACTTCACGCATGCCTTGTCCACCTGCATGACGAATAATTTCCTTCGTCATTGGGATCAACGCATCACCACCTTCCAATGAGAAGCGTTTTGCGCCTGGGAATTTAGCACCAAGATAGCGCTCAAGACCTTCAGCAGCAGTTAGCTCTTCTAGGAAAGCTTGCTTTTCTTCTTTATCGAAAGAGGGTTGACCAGAAACAGACTCTAAACGTTGTTGGATCCAACGCTTTTGCTCTGTGTTAGTCATGTGCATGTATTCAGCACCAATCGAACCACAATAAGTTTGCTTTAAAGATTTGTACAAATCTCGAAGCACCATCGTCTCTTGGCCAATGGCGTAAGAGCCGACGTTAAACGTCTCATTGAGGTCATCTTCGGTAAGAGTGTGAAAAGAAGGATCCAGTTCAGCGACTGTATCTCTTTCCCATAAACCTAGGGGGTCTAGATTTGCTGATTGATGCCCTCGGAATCGATAGGCATTAATAAGTTGCAGAACCTTTACTTGTTTCGCATCGACATCTGGATCACTAACTTGGACACTGTAATGCTTTGTTTCTTGAGCGAGTCGACGGAAGTATTCACGAACACGAGAGTGTGGTTGTTCCACTGCTTCTGAAGCTTGCACAGGCAATTCTTCAAAAACACTTCTCCATTCGTCACTTACCGAATCGGGGTCACTTAGATACAGTTCATAGAGTTCTTCTACGTACGTTGCATTGGCGCCAGCCAAGTGTGAAGACTCGAGCCATGCCTTCATCACGCCGTTGTGCATATTTTCCCTTAACCAGTAGTTTTCACGTTTGCTGCGGTCTATGCCGAGCTATTAAAAGGCCGCCCCAAAACTTCTAGGGCGGCAATTTTTATATAACTTAAACCGAACGATTCACAAGCATGGTCTTGATGTGACCAATTGCTTTCGTCGGATTTAATCCCTTAGGACAAACACTTACACAATTCATGATGCCATGGCAACGAAAAACGCTAAATGCATCATCAAGATCGGACAGACGTTCGTCTGTCGCCGTATCTCGGCTATCTATTAGCCAACGGTATGCTGCAAGCAAGCCAGCTGGTCCGATGAACTTATCTGGATTCCACCAGAATGATGGGCACGAAGTCGTACAACATGCACACATGATACATTCATACAAACCATCTAAATGAGCACGCTCATCAGGGCTTTGTAGGTTTTCACGAGCCGGTGGCACATTGCCATCAGACACTAAGAACGGCTTAACTTTTTCGTAGTTATCGTAGAACGGAGTCATGTCTACGATTAAATCACGTACCACAGGCAAACCTGGAAGTGGGCGAATTATGATTTTATCTTGGCCAGTAAGAGCAGACAGAGGCGTAATACACGCCAATCCGTTTTTACCATTCATGTTCAAGCCATCAGAACCACATACACCTTCACGGCATGAACGACGGAATGAAATCGTTGGATCTTGCTCTTTCAAAAGAATAAGCGCATCCAAAAGCATCATGTCAGAGCCTTCTTCCACCTCTAGGGTGTACTCTTTCATGTAAGGCTTCTGGTCCACATCTGGGTTGTAACGGTATAAAGAGAAATTCAGTTTCATGGTCATATCTCCTTAGTACGTACGTGCTTTCGGCGGGAATGCTTCACGATGGATAGGTTCCATGTTCACGCCACGCTTAGTCATACTTTCTGATTCTGGGTTGTAAAGTGAGTGGCATAGCCATTGCTCATCATCACGGTCTGGGAAGTCAAAACGAGCATGCGCTCCACGACTCTCTGTACGGAAGTTTGCTGCAACCGCAGTTGCGAATGCCGTTTCCATCAAGTTTTCAAGTTCTAAACACTCAATACGTTGCGTGTTGAACTCTGTCGACTTGTCTGAAAGGTGTGCATTCTTAAGACGCTCACGAATCACTTTAAGCTCTTCTAAGCCATCAGCCATCGCTTTACCTTCACGGAATACAGAGAAGTTGTTCTGCATACATTGCTGAAGATCTTTACGAATTACCGCAGGGTCTTCACCGTCTGTACTGTTTTCCCAACGATTGTAGCGCTCTAGTGAACGTTCAATGTCGGCTTCAGTTGCTGGTTTTGCTTCAGCTTGCTTATTCAGAGTTTCACCAAGGTGAAGACCTGTCGCACGACCGAACACAACCAAATCAAGTAGCGAGTTGCCACCTAGACGGTTTGCACCATGTACAGATACTGAAGCGATTTCGCCACAAGCGAATAGACCTTGAATTTCAACGTCTGTACCGTCTTCAGTTTGTTTGATTGCTTGACCAGAAACCTGTGTAGGAACACCGCCCATCATGTAGTGACACGTTGGGATCACAGGAATTGGTTCTTTAACTGGATCAACGTGAGCAAACGTACGAGAAAGCTCACATACACCCGGTAGACGAGACTCAAGCGTCTCTTTACCTAGGTGATCAAGTTTCAGCTTAATGTGAGGACCCCATGGGCCATCGCAACCACGACCTTCACGAATCTCAACCATCATCGAACGAGCTACCACATCACGACCTGCTAAATCTTTAGCATTCGGAGCATAACGTTCCATGAAGCGCTCGCCGTCTTTATTGAGAAGGTAACCACCTTCACCACGACAACCTTCTGTTACCAAAACACCTGCGCCAGCGATACCCGTTGGGTGGAACTGCCACATTTCAATGTCTTGCATTGGAACGCCAGCACGAATTGCCATACCAACACCGTCACCAGTGTTAATGTGTGCATTCGTTGTTGATGCATAGATACGACCAGCACCACCAGTAGCAAGGATTGTTGCCTTCGCTTTGAAGTAGCAAACCTCGCCCGTTTCCATACAAAGCGCGGTAGTACCTAAGATTGCACCATCTTCGTTTTTAACAAGATCCAGTGCATACCACTCAGAGAAAACCGTCGTTTTGTGTTTAATGTTTTGTTGGTAAAGCGTGTGTAGCAGTGCGTGACCAGTACGGTCGGCTGCCGCTGCGGTACGAGCCGCTTGCTCACCACCAAAATTCTTAGATTGGCCACCAAACGGACGTTGGTAAATACTGCCGTTATCAAAGCGAGAAAATGGAAGACCCATTTTTTCTAATTCGATAACCGACTCAGGGCCATTTTTGCACATGTACTCGATAGCATCTTGGTCGCCGATATAATCGGAACCTTTAACCGTATCGTACATGTGTTGTTCCCAGTGATCTTCATGCGCATTACCAAGAGCAACGGTGATACCACCTTGCGCAGATACAGTATGAGAACGAGTTGGGAAAACTTTAGAAAGCAACGCACAAGATAGGCCTTGCTCAGAAATTTGTAGCGCGGCGCGCATACCAGCACCACCAGCGCCAATTACTACAGCATCAAACTCACGAACAGGAATAGTCACTTACGCACCCCACAAAATAAACAGACCAGAGAAGAAATATCCTAGAAGAACCGCAACAACACCGACTTGAAGACCAACGCGCAATTTTGCACATTTGATATAGTCAGTTAGTACTTGCCACAAGCCGATCCACGCGTGAACCAAAATTGAAGTAAGCGCTAACATGGTGAAGACTTTAGTGAAGGTACCACCAAAGAATTGCGTCCAAGATGCGTAAGAAATATCACCTGAGAAAGCACAGAAGCTCACTAGGTAGATAGTGTAAAGCGTCATAATGATGGCTGTTGCACGAATCAATAGATAATCATGCACACCATTACGACCAAAAGTAGAAACGTTGTTTACCATACTAAGATCCCCGCTAGTAGAGACAATACCGCTGTTGCTGCGAATGCAACCTTCGCGCTCTTAGCGCCAGATTCCAGCTCTTCAAAGTGACCAAGGTCCATAAGAAGGTGACGAATACCACCAGCAATGTGGTAAGCCAAAGCGGTTAAAATGCCCCACAGAATAAACTTCACGAAGAAACCGTCGACAATGTCGCTAGCTTCCATAAAGCCTACAGGGGAAGAGAGGGAAATGGATAGTAACCAAAGCAGAATTCCGATCGCAACAAAAGTAATCACCCCAGACACACGGTGTAGGATGGAAGCTATTGCTGTGATAGGAAAGTGGATGGTCTGTAAATCTAAATTAACAGGTCTTGTCTTTCTTTCTTTCACGGGCTCGCTCACTCAGCTCCATTGAGCATGATGGTCATTAAATAACCTTATGTATTGTTATGGACAAAATTTGATTGCAAACCTTCAAAATTTAACATTAACTTAACAAATAACGTAAGTTGAGCCTTAGATAATTGTAAAATAATTGTTAACAGCTAGGTTTCTGAAGACACCTCACATTTCTTCTTAGCCTTGCATTTATAAGGTTTTAACCAAACTTTTCAGCGCCACTATACGGCTGGCAACATTCTAATACAATTGATGCAACAAATAATGCTACACAGAACAGATTTTTAACGAATTTAATGTAAAAAACACTAACAAGTGCACACAAAGCTGCAGAAAAATTGACTTTCTCACGTAAGACCAGTAAAAAAATGGCACATAAACATCCTGGACGGATTAATAATAACAAAGGAGATTGTTATGGCGGATAAGAAAGCTACCCTTCATATTGAAGGTCAAGCACCGATCGAATTGCCGATTACAGAAGGTGTACTTGGTACTCCAGTCATCGACGTTCGTACACTGGGTTCTAATGGTTTTTTCACTTTTGATCCTGGTTTTCTTGCCACTGCATCTTGTGAATCGCAAATAACTTATATTGACGGTGGAAAAGGTATCCTTCTACACCGTGGTTATCCAATTGACCAACTGGCCAATAACGCTGATTACTTAGAAGTTTGTTACATTCTTTTATACGGCGAAGCTCCTTCTCGATCTCAATACGAAGAGTTCAAGACGACAGTCACACGTCACACCATGGTTCACGAGCAAATTGCTAGTTTCTTCCACGGCTTCCGTCGTGACGCTCACCCAATGGCTGTTATGTGTGGTGTGGTAGGTGCGCTTGCTGCGTTCTATCATGATTCATTAGATGTTAATAACGACACACACCGTGAAATTGCGGCATATCGCCTAATTTCTAAGATGCCGACACTGGCTGCAATGTGTTACAAATATTCTATCGGTCAACCGTTTATCTACCCGCGCAATGACCTAGGCTACGCAGAAAACTTCCTACACATGATGTATGCAAACCCATGTGAAGAATATGAAGTAAACCCTGTTGTCGCTCGCGCAATGGACAAAATCTTTACGTTACATGCTGATCACGAACAGAATGCTTCAACGTCAACGGTTCGTTTAGCAGGTTCTTCGGGTGCAAACCCATTTGCTTGTATTGCTGCTGGTATCGCTTCTTTGTGGGGTCCTGCTCACGGTGGTGCTAACGAAGCTTGTCTAATGATGCTTGAAGAGATCGGTAGCGTAGACAACATTGAAGAATATGTAGCAAAAGCAAAAGACAAAGATGACCCATTCCGCCTAATGGGCTTTGGTCACCGTGTCTACAAGAACTACGATCCACGTGCAACGGTAATGCGTGAAGCGTGTCACGAAGTACTTAAAGAGCTAAACATTCAAGATCCACTACTAGACGTAGCAATGGAACTTGAGCGCATCGCTCTTTCTGACGAGTACTTTGTTTCTAAGAAGCTATACCCGAACGTAGATTTCTACTCAGGTATCATTCTGAAAGCGATCGGCATTCCTGTATCAATGTTCACAGTAATCTTCGCGATGTCTCGTACTATCGGTTGGATTGCACACTGGAACGAAATGCACAGCGATCCGACGAACCGTATCGGTCGTCCTCGTCAGTTGTATACTGGTGAAGAACAGCGTGATTTCCAAGCTCTACACGAGCGCGAATAGTAAAGTTTAGACTTTTCTAATCGATTGAAATCCAAAAGGGTTGATGTATTAACATCAACCCTTTTCTTTTATATGCTCTCAACTCCGTCATCCTCAAGAGTGAGGGACGAGCGAGTTGGGGATCTCACTAATTGTATCGACAAGCTTTTAGAGATTCCCTACTCCTTCCTTCGTCAGTCTAGGGAATGACGAATTACTTGAGATCTCTCGAAATAAAATCCATTAGAGTTCTAACTAGCCAGTCTCATCGACGGGTACAAATTTATAGTGACTCGTATCCTACATCCCATATTTTCTTTTTATACCGGGTTGTCGATATCGATAAACTCAACATCTAAGCCATGTTCTTTCGCTAACCACTCACCTAATGCCTTCACACCATAACGTTCTGTTGCGTGGTGTCCTGCTGCAAAGTAATGAATATCTTGCTCACGCGCTGAGTACGTAGTGCGCTCTGAAATCTCTCCAGAGATAAACGCATCAATACCTTGAGAAGCAGCTAACTCAATGTAGTCTTGACCACCACCGGTACACCAACCGACAGTCGTAATCATTTTGTCTTGGTTATCTGGAGCGATATGTAATGGCTTGCGGTTCAAAGCTTGGCCAATCTTTTCTGCAAACTCCGCACCAGTTATTGGTGAACTCAACTTACCAAACATCGCAACTGATTGTGGGTGCCCTTCTAAACCGCCTTCAACTTCAATGTCGAGCAACTCTGCAAGCTTGGCGTTGTTACCAAGTTCAGGGTGGATATCCAGTGGTAAGTGGTAACCTAAAAGGTTGATGTCGTTTTTAATCAGAGTTCGAATGCGCTTACCCTTCATACCACGAATGGCTTCTGACTCACCTTTCCAAAAGAAACCGTGATGGACCAATAAAGCGTCTGCGTTCAGTTCTACCGCTTTATCAATTAATGCTTGAGAAGCTGTCACACCAGTAACAATGCGCTTTACTTGAGAAGTACCTTCCACTTGAAGACCATTAGGACAGTAATCTTTAATCTGCTGTGGCTGAAGTTTTTCGTTAAGTAGCTTTTCTAATTGTAAGTTATTCATTTTTCTTTCCAGCTTAACTTTATAATAACGTCGTTATATCAATTTACGGGTAGAATGTCGAAAGCCCCACGATGAGTTTATGAGGAACCGATGACAGCACTGCAACGTTTTTACCAATGGGTCATCGACTCACCGCCATTACTAGAAATCAAGCCACCGATTTCCGATCTTGGTGCATTCTTAAGCACCCATGCCATCGACTCATCACACACTTATAACGGAAACCCAAGGTTAGGTTTCCTTTACCAGCATCTATGTGAACAAGTCATTGAAGCCTCACCTGATTATTCGGTCAAGTACGATGAGATTCAAATTAATGTTGAGGGAAGAACACTCGGTGCTATCGACTTTATTCTTGAAAAAGAGAACAACCAAAAGCTGCAACACTGGGAAGTCGCGATCAAGTTTTACCTACTCCATGAACAGACATGGTTTGGTCCTAACTCTCATGACCAATTGGATAAGAAGTTAGACAGGATGCTCACCCATCAACTTGGCATGTCCTCTTCAGCGGCGTTTGTGGAGCAATATCCAGAGATCGATGTCGACTCAAAACATCTCCTCATGCAGGGTCGTCTATATACAAATCCATTCTTAGATCAAAAAGTACCTACTGAATGTTTGGGTTATGACATTAATTCAAGCCAAGTAAACGGTTTTTGGTGTTATCAAAACCAAGCCCATTTAATTACTGATGTACTCTACCCTCTCACCAAAGAGCAATGGGCAGCTGGCACTGATGACTTCACCTGTGAACCTATCACCGAATTTGGTGATCGCTTCGTTCATGGGCAAACTAAATCAGGGCAGTTTTGGTTTGTGATGCCACAAAGTTGGCCACACGGATAGTATAACCTACTCAGTTGTACAGTAATTCAACCACCTAGCTTTAGCCGCTTTACCCACGAGCTGATATAAAAAAGGGCTGATGCTTTCACATCAACCCTTTCACTATTTACTTGATGACTCTACTAATCGGTATTCGATTATAGGCCAGCCGCTGCAAATACTTGGTTAACAATCTCTTGAGCTTCTGCTTCGATTGCTTTCAGGTGCTCTTCACCTTTAAAGCTTTCACAGTAGATCTTGTAGATGTCTTCTGTACCTGATGGACGAGCAGCAAACCAACCGTTTTCAGTCGTCACTTTTAGGCCACCAATCGCAGCGCCATTACCTGGAGCATGCGTTAGGCGTGCAGTAATTGCATCACCAGCCAGCGTCTCAGCAGAAACCATCTCTGGAGACAGCTTCTTAAGTACGTCTTTTTGTGCACCATTTGCTACCGCTTGAATACGGTTATACTTAGACTCACCGTGTTTAGCAGCAAGCTCTTCGTAATATTCTTGTGGGTTCTTACCCGTTACTGCTGTGATCTCAGCCGCAAGCAAACAAAGAATTAGGCCATCTTTATCTGTTGACCAAGGCGTTCCGTCTTTACGTAAGAAAGATGCACCCGCACTCTCTTCACCACCGAAACCAAACTGACCGTTGTATAAGCCATCAACGAACCATTTGAACCCAACTGGCACTTCACAAAGCTCACGGCCTAAGTCAGCAACAACACGGTCGATTAGTGCACTTGATACGAGTGTTTTACCCACTGCAACGTCTTTGCCCCAACCTTCACGGTTACGGTATAGGTAGTCAATACAAACCGCTAGGAAGTGGTTTGGATTCATCAGGCCTTTTGGCGTAACGATGCCGTGGCGATCGTAATCAGGGTCGTTACCAAACGCTAGTTGATAGTCATCTTTAAGCGCCAGTAAGCCTGCCATTGCGTACGGAGAAGAACAATCCATACGAACCACACCATCTTTGTCTAGAGACATAAATTGGAACGAAGGATCAACCGCTTCACTGACCAGAGTAAGATCTAGGTTGTACGCTTTGCCAATTTGACGCCAGTAATCAATACCGCTGCCACCCAGTGGATCAACACCAATCTTGATGTTTGCTTTCTGGATCGCTTCCATATCAACCACGTTAACCAAGTCAGCAACGTAAGGAGCAACTAAATCAACTTCTTTCACTAGCTCAGACTGTTTAACCTGTGCGATAGGAGTACGCTTTACACCTTGCATTTGCTCAGCAATGATGACGTTCGCACGATCTTCAATCGCTTGAGTTAGCTCAGCCTCAGCAGGGCCACCGTGTGTCGGATTGTATTTAATACCACCGTCTTGTGGTGGATTATGCGAAGGCGTGATAACAATGCCGTCTGCTTTTTTGTCATTCACTAGGTTATGCGTAAGAATCGCGTGCGAGATACCTGGTGTTGGAGTAAAGCCATTGTTTTCTTGAATAATAACTTCAACACCGTTGGCTACAAGCACTTCGATTACAGTAGAAAACGCAGGCTCAGAGAGAGCGTGAGTATCTTTACCTAGGAAAAGAGGTCCTGTTGTACCTTGCTCAGCACGAACTTCAGCCACCGCTTGTGCGATCGCTAGGATGTGGTTTTCATTAAATGTTGATTTGTCTGCTGTACCACGGTGACCTGAAGTACCGAACAGTACTTTGTGGTCTGGGTTAGTAGCATCCGGTTGCTGTAAGAAATAGTTAGCCACTAAAGCCGGAATATTATGAAGATCTTCCTGCTGAGCTTTCTGCCCAGCACGAGGGTGCATAGCCATTTTTCGACATCCTTATATATAAAATTTAAAAACAAAAAAACCTCATAATATCTTCTTATCCATGGATATTATGAGGTTTAAATCAGATTTCGTTAAATTGAACCTGTTACTTTTTCTATCAATTCTGCTTGGAAACTCATGCGGCTCATAAGCTGTTCAACCATTTGTCTTTTACGGCTAGTGTTATTATTAGTTATAACCCAAAAAGGACTTTGTGGAATGGCTTTAGGCTTAGTTGTGTTGCCGTTTGCTAGCAAGGTCTCTTCGTTGTCTGCAAAGTAAACACGCTTGCGGCCTTTTACTTGAGTTGCTTCTGAAAAGCTTAAAGGGTCGATTTTATGCAGTGTCGATAACACAAGCATGAAACGATCAATGGCTTTCTTCAGTGATGCAAACTCATCTGATATTAGTAGTGAGCGCATTTCTTTAACACCATCGAACTTCTCTGGAGTAAAGCCTACCTCTTTGCTAACAACGATACCTTTTGGCTCAACGATCTCTTCGATCGGAACCATGCCTTGGCTATCAACCTGTAATAAGCGGCGCAGAATATCTGAAGCGCTTTCGCCAATACGTTCTGTCTGACCCGCAATAAAACGGTATAGGTCCTCATCAACCTCAATTGTTTTCATTCGCTTTTCACAATCTCAATGTTTAAACTCAGGGGGATTATAGCGAGATCCGCGCGGATACTCTACGTCAAACCCACCATGAATAAGATAAAAATGTCAGTACAGCTCAACTATAAATTAGAAGGTGCGGGTCACACCATTGTTTTGATCCATGGATTATTCGGTAATCTGGACAACCTTGGCTTGCTCGCTAGGGATCTAAAAGCCGATCACCAGGTACTTAGTATCGATCTACGCAACCACGGCCAATCCTTCCATAGTGACACTCACAACTATAAAGCAATGGCACAAGATGTGGCTCAACTACTGAATGTTCTTGAGTTAAATGATGTCACTGTGATTGGTCATTCCATGGGTGGCAAGGTAGCGATGGCGCTGACACAACATCTTACGCTGCATAAATTGATTGTCTTGGATATGGCACCAGTCGCGTACACCCAAAGTCGTCACGACAACGTATTCGCCGGCCTACAAGCCGTGATAGAAGAAAAACCGACCTCACGCTCAGACGCGCTTAAGATCCTCGCAAAACATATCGAAATTGATGGGGTTCGCCAGTTCTTGACCAAATCTTTGTTCAAAACGGAACAAGGCATCATGGAATGGCGCTTCAACGTTGCTTCGTTATTGAGCAACTATCCACAAATTATTGGTTGGGAACCGATCGAGAAAACCTCGGTCAAAACCTTGTTAATAAAAGGTGGGGATTCTGATTACCTCACAGCTGAGCATCAAACCGCCGTTCAACAGCAGTTTTCCAACGCAAAGGCTCATGTTATCGCTAACACGGGACACTGGTTACACGCGGAAAAGCCAGCTGAAGTACTCCGTGCAATAAGAAAATTCATCGCTTAGATAGGTTGATTAGTCGATATAAATGAGAGCTGTGTAATCACAGCAGATTAACTTTATCTCACAACAGTGATATAGTGCGCCCAAGCAAATTTGGTATATAAGGTTCCCATGCTTTACGACTACATGAACATCATTGAATCTATTGGTTTAGATCTTCTGTTTGCCGCGATTTTCTTTCTAATCGGAATGGCAATTAAAGACGTTCTAAAGGAAGGAAATGTTCCTGCATTTGGTCGTCGCATCGTATGGTTAGTACTTTTCCTTGGCTGCGCAGGTTTTATCGCAAAAGGGATAATCCAACTAAGCTGGGAAGGAACTGGAATCTAACGATTTCCTCCGAACTTTATTACACCGACAACAGACAAAATGAAAGGTAATGATTCTATGGCAAGTGTAGGTCTCTTCTTTGGTAGCGATACAGGTAACACTGAAGCTGTTGCTAAGATGATTCAAAAGCAATTGGGCAAGCAGCTCGTTCAAGTTCAAGACATTGCAAAAAGCAGCAAAGAAGATATCGATAACTTCGATCTACTGCTGCTTGGTATCCCTACGTGGTACTACGGCGAAGCACAATGTGATTGGGACGACTTTTTCCCTGAGCTAGAAGCTATTGATTTTTCAACTAAGCTTGTTGCTATCTTTGGTTGTGGCGACCAAGAAGATTACGCAGAATACTTCTGTGATGCTATGGGTACTATCCGTGACATCGTTGAAGCGAAAGGCGGTACTATCCTAGGTCACACATCAACTGAAAGCTACGAATTCGAAGCATCGAAAGGCTTAGTTGAAGGCGATGACAGCCAATTCGTTGGTCTATGTATCGATGAAGACCGTCAACCTGAACTAACTGATGAGCGTGTATCTAACTGGGTTAAACAAATCCACGAAGAAATGTGCCTAGCAGAGCTAGAAGACTAATTCTCTAGCGATTGTTAATTGTTACAATTAATGACCGATATGTAGATATGAAAAAACCTCCTTATAGGAGGTTTTTTGCTATTTAATGTTCACCAATCAACACTCAGCTTCTAATGCTTCGTCATCATCTCTAAATTGTGGCTTCTTTCTCACATACAGGGTTCGCTGAATTTCTGACACTACATTCCCCTGCTTATCTTTAACGTGGATAATAAATTCGGGGAAACACTTCTCACCAAGCTGCGTCTGACGATAGATATCATCCAGTTGCCCTTGGCTTATCTCAAAATCTGCATACAAGTCAGATTGACCCGGCTTGATAAAGTTAATACTCGCCTCTTTATCCCAAACATAATATCGCTCACCTAAAATTCCCATTAACATCAAAGAGTAAACTGGATCGGTAAGAGAAAAGATACTGCCGCCATATTGAGTACGATTGGCGTTCTTATTCCACCAGCGCAGCTTTAGTATCGTCTTAACAACCCTAAAGTCAGGGCTAATGTGAGCTATTCGAATTCCCGATCCCCAAAAAGGAGGCCAAATATTGAGAGCAAATTTTACAATGTTGGGTTTATATATTTTTGCGAGTTGCTTATTCATAACAACATTCCATGTTCATATCAGAAACACCGTCAGCTTGACTGGTCGTACCTCCACTATAAGTGAGATACTTCCAATTTACAAAACAGATTGTGATGTCAGTAAGTAACCCTTTGAAGTTCGTGGTTTATTGTTATGCCTGACTAAACTATAATGGTATTAATATTGAATTCTGTTAATTGCTGCAGATCGTCAACAGGAAAGTATATGTCAGACAATAATCAAGCGCTAAAAGATGCTGGTCTTAAAGTGACCCTCCCACGGCTCAAAATTTTAGAAGTATTACAACAACCAGACTGCCAACATATTAGTGCTGAAGATTTATATAAAAAGCTGATCGACTTAGGTGAAGAGATAGGTCTTGCGACCGTTTATCGCGTACTGAACCAATTCGATGATGCTGGCATTGTAACTCGCCACCACTTCGAAGGCGGCAAGTCTGTATTTGAACTTTCAACACAGCATCACCACGATCACCTAGTATGTTTAGACTGCGGTGAAGTTATCGAATTCTCTGATGATCTTATCGAAGAAAGACAAAAAGAAATCGCTCAACGCTACAACGTACAGTTAACTAACCACAGTTTATATCTGTATGGTAAAAGCATCACTGGGGATTGCAAAGGCAACCCAGACGCACATAAAGCGAAGAAGTAACACAGAACGCTGGCTTAGGCCGGCGTTTTTTATTTGGGCTGATACCGTATTAAGAATCACAGTAACTTGGCCCACAATTTGGTTATTTCCCAGACACAAAAAAACCGGCTCTAAGCCGGTTTTTTATTAAGCGTATCTTGAGAAACTAAGCTTTAAGACACTAAGCTTGGAAAAACAGAGCTGAGAAAAACAAAGCCATTAAGCTTCAGTTTTACCCCAAGTGTCACGTAGACCAACCGTGCGGTTGAATACTAGTGCGTCTGTTTTAGAGTCTTTCGAATCCACACAGAAGTAGCCTGTACGTTCAAACTGGTACGCTTGCTCTGCTACACCTTCCGCTAAGCTAGGTTCAACAAAACCGTTTAGTGTAACAAGTGATTCAGGGTTAAGCGTCGCTGCAAAGTCATCAGCAGCGGCTGGGTTTGCCACTGTGAATAGACGATCGTACAAACGAATCTCAGCAGGTAGCGCTTTATCAGCTGATACCCAATGGATAACGCCTTTCACTTTACGGCCATCTGCTGGGTTCTTACCGAGTGTTTCGTTATCGTAAGAACAGAAGATAGTCGTAATGTTGCCTTCTGCATCTTTTTCGATACGTTCAGCTTTGATCACGTAAGCACCACGTAGACGAACTTCTTTGCCAAGAACCAAACGCTTGTATTTCTTGTTTGCTTCTTCACGGAAGTCGTCACGCTCAATCCAAACTTCGCGTGTAAATGGAACTTCACGAGTACCCATTTCTGGCTTGTTCGGGTGGTTCGCCACTGTCAGTGTTTCTACTGTATCAGCGTCGTAGTTTTCAATCACGACCTTGATAGGGTCAAGAACAGCCATTGCACGAGGTGCATTTTCGTTCAGATCATCACGGATACAAGATTCAAGTGAGCCGAACTCAATCATGTTCTCTTGCTTAGTCACACCAATACGTTTACAGAATTCGCGAATCGAGCTTGAAGTGAAGCCACGACGACGCAAACCAGAGATTGTTGGCATACGTGGATCGTCCCAACCTTCAACTAGGTTTTCAACCACAAGTTGGTTCAGCTTACGCTTCGACATTACCGTGTATTCAAGATTCAGACGGCTAAACTCGTACTGACGAGGTTGGCAATCAATCGTGATGTTGTCTAGAACCCAGTCATACAAACGACGGTTATCTTGGAATTCAAGCGTACAGATAGAGTGCGTAATGCCCTCGAGCGCATCAGAGATACAGTGAGTGAAGTCGTACATTGGGTAAATGCACCACTTGTCAGCAGTCTGATGATGGTGAGCAAAACGAACACGGTAGATAACTGGATCACGCATAACCATGAATGAAGAGCTCATGTCGATCTTAGCACGTAAACATGCTTTGCCTTCTTCGAAGCCACCGTCACGCATTTTTTCAAACAACGCTAGGTTTTCTTCAGGGCTGCGATCACGATATGGGCTCGCTTTACCTGGCTCTTTTAACGTGCCACGGTATTCACGGATCTGCTCAGGACTTAGCTCGTCAACATACGCTAAGCCTTTATTAATTAATTCCACAGCATAAGCGTAAAGCGTATCGAAGTAGTTTGATGAGTAACAAATATCACCCGACCATTCGAAGCCTAACCAGCTTACATCATTCTTAATTGACTCAACGTATTCAACGTCTTCTTTTTCAGGGTTTGTATCATCGAAACGAAGATTACATTGTCCCTGGTAGTCCTGAGCAATACCAAAGTTCAAGCAAATAGATTTAGCGTGACCAATGTGCAGGTAGCCATTTGGCTCCGGCGGGAAACGAGTATGCACGCTACTGTGTGTACCATCCGCTAAATCTTTATCGATAATTTGGCGAATGAAATTCGATGGACGAGCCTCAGCTTCACTCATCTATAGCACCTCTATGTATTTAGTATTGTCAGAGAAAGTTATCTTTCATATCCGAGACAAAGGCCGCTTTTGCTGCCAGTCAAAGATAGAAAGATCATTGTTGCTAATCATCCACAATTCTTCGCCTTTGCACAATAAGAACCATCAGTTAATTGTGATTATTTCCGCTATTCGATGAAGAATAGAACGAACCTTGCTCACTGGCTGTAAATGACAAGTACAAAAAAGCCTCCCGTGTGGGAGGCTTTCAATTTGAAACTTACTTAAGAGCCGTTGTTACGTCTTAATAAGTACTTCCTTTACTATGGAAGTTTTACATCAGATAGGTCTTCACCTGCACCGATAGCTTTCATTTCGCCAGCGACGATTTCAGCTAGTGGGCCTAGGATAACCTGTAGGTTGTTCTCACCTAGTTTAACCACACCTTTAGCGCCAAGTTTCTTAAGAACAACTTCATCAGCGATAGAGCGGTCTTTAAGAGTTAGACGTAGACGAGTGATACAAGCATCGATTGAAGTCAGGTTTTCGTGACCACCTAGAGCTTTCAGGTATTGACGAGCAACGTCACCTTTTGGCGCGTCACCAGCAGGAGCTGCTGCAGCTTCGTCATCATCTTCACGACCTGGCGATTTCAAGTTGAAAGCGCGGATTGCGAAAGAGAAAGTGAAGAAGTATAGAGCACCGAATGCTAAGCCAATCAATAGTAGAGTGAATGGTTTAGTTGCTAGACCCCAGTTCAGTACGAAGTCGATTAGACCAGCAGAGAAACCGAAACCGTGCAGAGTACCAAACATATTTGCCACTACTAGAGACAGACCTGTAAATACCGCGTGCATTGCGTATAGAGCAGGAGCTAGGAATACGAACATGAATTCTAGCGGCTCTGTGATACCTGTTAGGAATGAACAGAATGCAACTGAGAACAATGCGCCACCAACTTGGCTACGTTTTTCAGCAGGAGCAGCGAGGTACATTGCAAGTGCAGCACCTGGTAGACCGAACATCATTACTGGGAAGAAACCGTTCATGAATACGCCAGCGCCTTTATCGCCACCGAAGAAACGGTGTAGGTCGCCAGATTTAACTGTTTCAGTCACTTCTTTAACAACAGTAGTAATCTCTGGAGTTACTGAGTTAGCGAATGTGAATGTGTGCTCTTGACCAACAACTAGAGTTTTAGCCAGTGCAGGGTCAACACAAAGTTGAGTGATGTTAGCGAATGCGCCTTGACCAGCAACAACGATTTCTTGACATGTACCCATACCGAACCAGAAGTATGAGTTCAATACGTGGTGTAGACCTACAGGGATTAGTGCACGGTTAAGAGTACCGTAAACGAATTGGCCAACAGCACCAGACGTTGATACCGCGTGAGCTAGTGCATCTAGACCAGATTGAATACCAGGCCAAACCACACCAGACACAGCACCTGCAACAAGTGCAAATAGACCGGCCATGATAGGTACTAAACGTTTACCCGCGAAGAAAGCCAGCCACTCAGGAAGGCGTGTTGCATGGAAAGCGTTGTAAGAGTGACCTGCGATGATACCTGCGAAGATACCGCCGAAGAATGACATGTTAACGTCTGCGTTAATTGTCGTTGCTGTTGCTGTTAGTACGAAGTAAGCAACTGCACCAGCAAGACCCGCTGCGCCGTTACCGTCTTTAGAAAGACCAATCGCGATACCTAGACCAAATAGCAATGGTAGGTTACCGAAGATAGCACCACCAGCTTCTGCCATGAATGGAATATCAAGTAGATCGCCTTGACCTAAACGTAAAAGAAGCGCCGCAATCGGAAGCGTTGCGATTGGTAGCATTAACGCCTTACCAAGCTTCTGTGCATATCCTAGAATATTCACCAGTTGTTTCCCCCTATAGGATTTTTTAGAATTCGTTTGAGAAACTTATTTTAGTCGCTCAATTTAGTCCTATTCAGTGTATTCAATTAATTTTGCTCCGCAAATTAAAACCTTACCATTTGTGATCGTAATCACCAGTTTTTACCAAATCCAGAGGTTTTTGCTAGCGAGATCATAAAACTTATTTTATCATTCAAAAAAATGAACGTTTATAGATAAAATCTAAACCTAACCATTAGGTAAAATGATGGTATCCCTGGGTTTACGCTGTCCAATAAATAATCATTAAAAGTGAACCTAAATGTATATTAATAATCAATTGTTCATTTATTTTTCAACAACTTAAATCGCTTCCCATTTTGAAGCCGTTTGCCCATAAAAGATAAATCGTTACGTAAATGATGCTCGCAAACTAAGTCCACATTTAGGTAACGAACAAATTTTAAAGATCTCACGAAATAAGGATTAGCTGACTATGTACGCGCTAAGTAACTGTAAAATTTACACTGGTAGTGATGTTCTAACCGATCATGCTGTTGTAATCGAAAACGAACTGATCAAAAAAGTCTGTCCTATCTCTGAATTACCAGAAGGAATCGAAGTTCGCGACCTAAACGGAGCAAACCTAAGCCCAGGCTTCATTGACCTACAATTGAATGGTTGTGGCGGTGTAATGCTTAACGATGAGATCACTGCAGACACAATGCAGATCATGCACAAAGCAAACCTTAAATCTGGCTGTACTAGCTTCCTGCCAACGCTAATCACTTCTTCTGACGAAGACATGCACGCGGTTATTACCGCAGCTCGTGAATATCACAACCAATACCAAAACCAATCTCTTGGCCTACACCTTGAAGGTCCGTATTTAAACGTTGCGAAAAAAGGCATTCACAGCGTCGATCACATTCGTAAATCAGACAGCGAAATGATTGAGCTTATCTGTGAGAACAATGACCTTGTTGCAAAAGTAACATTGGCTCCAGAACTCAACGACCCAGAACACATTGAGCGTCTGCGCAAAGCTGGTGTGGTTGTTTCGATTGGTCACACGAATGCAACGTACGCAGAAGCGCGTCAAGGTTTCGAATCAGGTATCACTTTTGCCACTCATCTATTCAATGCAATGACTCCTATGGTTGGTCGTGAGCCTGGCGTTGTTGGCGCGATTTACGATACACCTGAGGTTTATGCTGGCATTATTGCCGATGGCTTCCACGTTGATTACGCAAACATCAGAATTGCGCATAAAATCAAGGGAGAAAAGTTGGTATTAGTGACGGATGCCACAGCTCCTGCAGGTGCTGACATGGAATACTTTATTTTTGTCGGTAAGAAAGTATATTACCGTGATGGTAAGTGTGTTGATGAAAACGGCACACTGGGCGGCTCAGCTCTGACTATGATTGAAGCAGTTCAGAATACAGTTGAGCACGCCGGTATCGCTTTAGACGAAGCTCTTCGCATGGCTACGCTATACCCAGCTACGGCTATCGGTGTAGAAAGCAAGCTAGGTCGAATCAAAAAAGGCATGGTTGCAAACCTAGCTGTATTTGACCGAGACTTTAACGTTAAAGCGACTGTTGTTAACGGACAATACGAGCACAATTAAGTATGAATGGCGGACAAATAGGTAACGTAGACTTAGTTAAACAACTAAACAGTGCGGCGGTATACCGACTAATAGACCAACAAGGGCCTATCAGTCGTATACAAGTGGCTGATGTAAGTCAACTCGCACCGGCAAGTGTTACAAAAATTACCCGCCAACTTTTAGAGCGCGGCCTAATTAAAGAGGTTGCGCAGCAAGCGTCTACTGGCGGTAGACGCGCTATCTCCCTAACCACAGAAGTAGAGCCTTTTCACTCTGTCGCTGTGCGCTTGGGTCGAGACTACATTCAAATAAGCCTGCATGACCTTGGCGGTCGTGAGCTGGCTTTCCAACAGCAAGACCTGAATTACTCAGACCAATCAGACCTCACCCAAGGCTTGGTCAATAACTTGAAGGCTTTCATTGCTGAACACCAACCAAAGATCGACCAACTGATTGCCATTGGTGTCACTCTTCCAGGCTTGGTTAACCCAACGACAGGTGTCGTTGAGTACATGCCAAATACAGACATCGATAACCTTGCGTTAAGCGACATTATTCGCGACACATTCCATGTTGCTTGTTTTGTTGGTAATGACGTTCGAGGAATGGCGCTTGCTGAGCACTACTTCGGTGCAAGTAAAGACAGCCAAGATTCTATTTTGGTTAGCGTTCACCGTGGTACTGGTGCTGGTATTATTGTTAATGGTCAGGTTTTCCTTGGTCATAACCGCAACGTGGGTGAAATTGGTCATATCCAAATTGATCCACTTGGCGAGCAATGCCAATGCGGTAATTTCGGTTGTCTTGAAACCGTAGCGGCAAACCCTGCCATTGTTGAGCGTGTCCAAAAGCTAATTAAGCAAGGTTATGAGTCCTCGCTAACAGAGATTGAGCACATTACCATTCAAGATGTATGTGACCATGCTATCAATGGCGACGAACTGGCTAAGCAAAGTTTGGTTCGAGTAGGTAATCAACTGGGTAAAGCTATCGCAATGACGATTAACTTGTTTAATCCTCAGAAAGTTATCATTGCTGGTGATATTACAAAGGCACAAGAGATTGTTTTCCCTGCAATTAAGCGCAATGTAGAGAATCAGTCGTTAACGGCTTTCCATAGCGGCCTGCCTATTGTAGCATCACAGATCGATAAACATCCTACGATGGGAGCTTTTGCCATGATTAAGCGCGCCATGCTCAACGGTGTGTTACTTCAAAAGCTTCTTGAAGACTAAAGAAAAACAACTCTGATTTTCCGCGGGCCGTGTTTGTATAAACACGGCCCGTTTTTTTAAGCTAGGGAACTACTACTACAAGTTATGGAACTTATATTAATATCCACTGCGTTTATTGCAGGATTTATTGCTTTAAAGTGTCACCTTCCCCCATTGGTCGGCTTTTTGGTCGCTGGTTTTGGGCTTTTTGCTCTGGGTTTTGAAACCAATGACACCATCATTACCTTGGCTGACCTTGGTGTCACCCTGCTTCTATTTACGATTGGCTTAAAGCTCGATATCAAAACCCTGCTCTCTAAAGAGATCTGGGCTGGCGCAACAATCCACAACCTTTTATCCACTCTGTTTTTTGCGGTCGCCCTGTTTGGTTTTAAATTCCTAGGTATTTCCTCGTTGGCAGCTATGTCAATAGAACAGATTGTTCTACTCGGTTTTGCCCTTTCATTCTCTAGTACCGTATTCGCAGTTAAGTCTCTGCAAGAGAAAGGGGAAATGAATGCGACCTATGGAACATTAGCGATCGGTATTTTGGTCATGCAGGATATCTTTGCCGTGGTCTTCTTAACGGCATCGACAGGCAAAATTCCAGAGTGGTATGCCATCGCACTGTTCGCTTTGCCATTCTGTCGTCCATTGTTCTACAAAGTCCTCGACTGGGTTGGTCACGGCGAAATGTTGGTGCTGTTCGGCATTTTCTTCGCATTGGTCGTCGGTGCAGGCTTGTTCCAGTTTGTAGGGGTTAAACCAGATCTAGGTGCTCTGATCTTAGGTATGTTGTTAGCCGGTCACCCAAAAGCTTCAGAGCTGTCGAAATCGCTGTTTAACCTCAAAGAGCTTTTCCTTGTCTGCTTCTTCTTGAATATTGGATTATCCGAGCAACCTACCATTCAAGGCTTTATGCTCGCCATCTTATTCTTGCTGTTGCTGCCAGTGAAAGGCGTGCTTTACTTCTTGGTACTCAACCGCTTCAAATTCCGTGTTCGAACCTCTCTACTCGCCTCTCTATCATTATTTAACTACAGTGAATTTGGTCTTATCGTCGGTGGTCTTGCCTTTAAGATGGGGTGGATGTCTGGCGATATATTAGTAGCGGTGGCAATTGCGGTTTCGTTATCGTTCTTAATCGCTGCTCCTTTAAACAAAGCGGGTCATAAGCTTTATCAACAGTCAGGTAAGTGGCTCAAAGAGCACGCTGCTGAAAAGCTTCACCAACGTGATAAACGAATTGATCCTGGTCGCGCACAAGTGCTTATTCTTGGTATGGGGCGCATTGGTACCGGCGCCTACGATGAATTGCGTTCTCGCTATGGCAAGGTTAGCTTAGGTGTCGAAGTTCGTGAAGAAGCCGCACACAACCATAGAAGCCTTGGAAGAAACGTTATTTCTGGCGATGCAACTGACCCAGATTTCTGGGAGCGTATCTTAGATACAGCAAACGTGAAGCTAGTGATCTTGGCGATGCCTCATCACCAAGGTAATCAAACAGCCTTAGAACAGCTAAAATCACGTAATTTTAAAGGTCAAATCGCCGCCATTGCTGAATACTCCGATCAGCTAGAAACATTGAAAGAGAATGGTGTCGATGCAGCATTCAACATCTACAGTGAAGCTGGTAGTGGTTTTGCTCGACACGTGTGTGAGCAATTAAACCCTAACATCAATAAGATCTAATCCTAAACATTGTCTAGTTAACCTCTCAAAATTGCTGTTCTTTTGCACTTTTGAGAGGTTTTTGTTTAAAAAACCAACCGCAATTAGACGCCACTCACCAAAACCACCTTAAAATTAGATAATTTCTAACATAAACCCCTTTATATTATTTTTTTGCTCACATTCGGTTGCTTTTTTTAGCCAGAATGGCAAATTGAATACAGTTGATTTAGAAATTATTTAAAAGGAAGTTCTATGTGTTCAGTATTTGGCATTCTCGACATTAAAAGTGATGCCGCAGCACTTCGCCCTATTGCTTTAGAAATGTCTAAAAAGCTTCGTCACCGTGGCCCAGACTGGTCTGGTATCTATGCTGGTGAAAAAGCAATTCTTGCTCACGAGCGTTTGGCTATCGTTGGTCTTAACAGTGGTGCACAACCACTATACAGCCAAGATAAAAAGCACATTCTTGCAGTGAATGGCGAAATTTATAACCACAAAGAACTTCGTGCACGCTATGAAGATAAGTACCAGTTCCAGACTGACTCTGACTGTGAAGTTATCCTAGCGTTATACCAAGAAATGGGCGCGGACCTTTTAGAAGAACTTAACGGTATTTTCGCATTCGTTTTATACGACGAAGAGAAAGACGAGTACCTAGTCGGCCGTGACCATATTGGTATCATCCCGCTTTACCAAGGCTACGACGAGCACGGCAACTACTACGTTGCTTCAGAGATGAAAGCACTCGTTGAAGTATGCAAGACGATCAGTGAGTTCCCTCCTGGTAGCTTCTATTCTTCGAAAGATGCAGAGCCTCAACGCTACTACATCCGCGATTGGAATGAATACGCTGCGGTACAAGGTAACAGCACAAGTAAAGAAGAACTGACTGAAGCGCTAGAAGCTGCAGTTAAACGTCAACTAATGACAGATGTACCTTATGGTGTACTTCTATCTGGTGGTCTTGATTCTTCAATCACTTCAGCAGTCGCTAAACGTTTTGCTGCAATGCGTATCGAAGACGATGAGCAATCAGAAGCTTGGTGGCCACAACTGCACTCATTCGCAGTAGGTCTAGAAAACGCGCCTGATCTGATCGCTGCTCGTGAAGTTGCTGATAAGATTGGTACCGTACACCACGAGATGACTTACACCATTCAGGAAGGCTTAGATGCAATCCGTGATGTTATCTACCACATTGAAACTTACGATGTAACGACGATTCGTGCTTCAACGCCGATGTACTTGCTTGCTCGTAAGATCAAGGCAATGGGTATCAAAATGGTACTGTCTGGTGAAGGTGCTGATGAGATCTTTGGTGGCTACCTGTACTTCCATAAAGCGCCAAACGCAAAAGAGTTCCACGAAGAAACCGTGCGTAAACTTCTTGCTCTAAGCATGTTTGACTGTGCTCGCGCCAACAAATCTCTTGCGGCATGGGGTGTTGAAGGTCGTGTTCCATTCTTGGACAAAGAGTTCATCGATGTAGCAATGCGTTTGAACCCTGAAGATAAGATGTGTGGTAACGGTAAAATGGAGAAACACATTCTACGTGAGTGTTTTGAAGACTACCTACCAGATTCAATTGCATGGCGTCAAAAAGAGCAGTTCTCTGATGGTGTTGGCTACGATTGGATTGACACATTAAAAGCAACGGCTGAAGAAAAAGTAACGGATCAACAAATGGAAGCTGCGAAGTTCCGTTTCCCTTACAACACGCCAACAACCAAAGAAGGTTATGCTTACCGTGAAATTTTTGAGGAGCTATTCCCTCTAGAATCAGCGGCAGAATGTGTACCTGGTGGTCCTTCAGTTGCTTGTTCATCAGCGAAAGCGATTGAGTGGGATGAGTCATTCAAAAACTGTGTCGACCCATCAGGCCGTGCAGTACAAGCCGTTCACAACGATGCTTACAACGCTTAGCGCGTTTTGAACAAACCCTAAAGACTAAAAAAGGCGCATTATGCGCCTTTTTGTTTTAAGCCTATTTTTTGCTTTGTATTACTGCACTTATGCGTGAGCTTGTAGTGCTTCGTTCTCAATACTGATCGGAACCACTTTGCTGATCATTTTTACCAGCATAATAGATCGAGCTTCACCATCTTTCTGATGGAAAATAGCTTCAACCCCAGCAAACTGACCACTATTGATCTTGACCACTTGCCCTGATTCAAACTCAACACAGCACTCTTCAGGTTCATCTTCGCAACACTTCTCAAACTCTTTCAGTTCATACACTAAGTCGCCTTGGACTTCATGTGGCCTTGCGCCAAACTTAATAAAGTCGACAACGCCACGAGTCGAACGAACTGTCGTAAAACTAGGGCCTTGCTCATAATCAAAGCGAACAAAGATATAAGACGGGAACAGCGGTTCTTTGACCTGCTTCTCTTTCCCTCTCACGACCTTCTTGACATCGATTTGAGGATAAAAGCACTCTACCCCCTGGTTTTCTAGGTGCTGTTGAGCGCGTTTTTGATCACCACGCTTACAGTAAAGTAAATACCAACGTTTCATTTTACTAGCCATTTTCTATTTTGGGACATATTACCACAAGCCTAAAACCGTTAGTCACCGTTAATAAAATGAATCCTGATAAGCAATAAATTATGCGTAACAGGCCAACTTATCAACAAAAAGCCATAGGGACAAAAAGTGGTTAAGCATTGTACAGGGAACATTTACAGATAAAAAGACGCATTATTGTAAGGCTATGTATGCTACAAATAAAAGGAACGCTATACCATTTAAATCCAGAAACCATCCGACAAACCAATCAATTGGACGGTTAGCATTCGATAATTCTTATAAAAAGAACACTATGCGCTCAACTCAAAACTGGAAAATTAGTTTGCAGCACGCATTATCTGGGCAACATTTCCAATAAAACCCCATATTTTCATGAGCTTACAAAAAAATAGTTATCGTGACCATAAAAGACACCTATTGCAGATGGTTATTCCACTCTGTATACATAAGGAACTATAAAATCTTTTAATACCTAAAATTAGTAAAACTTATGCCAAGCAATCACAACATCTTTGGCCACCCTAGAGGCCTATTTCTACTTTTTAGCACAGAGCTATGGGAACGTTTCTCCTACTATGCGATGCGTGCGATCCTTGTTTTATTTCTTACCGATACCACTATCAATGGTGGCCTGGGTTGGTCAACAAAAGATGCCCTCGATCTTTATGGTATCTATACTGGTTTAGTCTATATCACGCCATTAATCGGCGGCTGGCTTGCCGATAACTACTTAGGACAACGTAAATCGATCCTAGTGGGCGGTGTATTAATGGCATTAGGCCAATTTACGCTTGCTCTTCCTAACGGCGCTATTGGCTTAGACCAAGTAAATGCTCTTTATCTAGGTTTAGCACTGCTTATCAGTGGTAACGGTATGTTTAAACCAAACATCTCGACCATGGTTGGCGACCTATACCAAGAAGGCGATAACCGACGTGACGGCGCTTTCACCATTTTCTACATGGGCATCAACTTAGGCGCGCTACTGGGTGGCTTAATTTCAGGTGCTGCAGTCGATTCATTCGGCTGGAAAGCTGGCTTCCTAGCCGCTGGTATCGGTATGGTTATTAGCTTAGTTATGCAATTGACGATGGCTCAGTCATGGTTAGGCAACATTGGTTCAGTACCTGCAGCTGCACGAGCGAAAGCGCTGAACAAATCGAAAGAGAAAACACCACTGACCAAAGAAGAGTTCGACAGACTAAAAGTTATTCTTGTTATGGGTCTGTTCGTAATCGTTTTCTGGGCTGGCTTTGAACAAGCTGGCGGTTTGATGAACATCTACACTCAACAATATACGGACCGTATGATTGGTGGCTTTGAAGTTCCTGCAGCTTGGTTCCAATCTCTGAACCCATTCTTCATCATTACACTTGCACCAATCATTGCTGCATTTTGGGTCAAGCTTGGTAAGCGTGAACCAAACTCGCCAGTGAAATTTGCGATGGCGTTGTTTTTCTTAGCACTAGGCTTTGTGTGCATGATGGGTGCAGTAATGGAGCAAGGTGGCGACCTAACAGTGAAAACATCAATGCTGTGGCTAGTCGGTGCTTTCTTCTTCCATACTCTTGGTGAGCTTTGTCTATCTCCTATTGGCCTGTCGTTGGTCACTAAGTTAGCTCCGCTTCGTCTAGCGTCGTTAATGATGGGTGCATGGTTTGGCTTCAATGCTGTCGCAAACTACGTCGCTGGCCTTGTGGGTTCTCACGTTGGTGAGCTTGGCGCAATGTCTATCTTCGGTGGTATCGCAATTACAGCGACTATAAGTGGCGTCTTACTGCTTCTTTGTGCAGGTAAACTTGTATCATGGATGCATGGTGTAGAAACCAACATGACGCTTGAAGCAGAACCAAAAGCAGAAACTTCGGTTGCTTAATATCTAGATCGATTTCAAGAAGAAACATCAAGATCAAAAAGGGCTGCTCAATGAGCAGCCCTTTTGTTATTTATTCTATTGGCATATCAGTTAGCGATGAAGCGCCACTAGCTCAGCCATCATATCGATGTGTGAGTCTCTGTCGTTAAGACACATAATGTAGCTAAAGTCTGAGCCACCAGCATCAATGAACGTCTCTTTACACTGGTCAGAAATCTCTTCCAACGTTTCCAAACAGTCAACCGAGAACGCAGGAGCCATGATATCAATCTTCTTGATGCCCTTACTCGGCAGTGATTCAAGTGTCTCGTCAGTGTAAGGCTTCAACCACTCTTCTCGACCAAATCGAGACTGGTATGTCATAGTGATATCGTCCGCAGATAAACCTAACTCAGCAGCAAGTAATTTTGTCGTCGCTTCACAATGCTGAGGGTAGATGTCACCTTCATCAGCGAGTCGCTTCGGAATACCGTGGAAAGAACACACTAAATGATCACCTCTGCCATTTTTATCCCAATGACTACGAACACTTTCAGCCAATGCTTTTGCATAGCTTGGGTGCGCGTAGTAGTCGCGAATAAAGCGATAGCTCGGAATCACTGGCATCTGCTTAAAGGCTTTGGTTAAACCATCAGAAACAGCCGCTGTGGTTGTACCTGAGTACTGGGGATATAAAGGCAGGACGATAATGTCTTCAACACCCTGCTCCATCAGTTGCTCGACCCCCGCCTTAAGGCTTGGGTTGCCATAGGTCATACCCAGCGCTACGGGCATCTCTAATTTTTTCTGGAGCTTGTCGGCTTGTCTTTGAGAGTAAACAAGCAGTGGTGAGCCTTCATCCATCCAAACAGACTGATACAGCTTAGCCACTTTCGGCGCTCTAATCGGTAAGATCACCCCATGCAAGATAGGACACCAAAGCCAACGCGTTAGGTTTACGACTCGCTTATCGTGTAAGAATTCACTCAAAAATCGACGAACGCCAGCCGGGGTCGCCGAATCTGGTGTTCCTAAGTTCACCAGTAAAACGCCCTGCTTTTTATTATTTTCCATAGATACCTGAGACCAATGTGTGATTTTCTGGAACGTAATATACTAATCGGCATAAGTTTAAGATCATTGTTGTGCCACTAAATTTAAGAATAATCGTTCTTAACCTGGGTTATCACAATATCACCTTGAGCGTTAGCCTCGCGAATCTAAGCCGTACCGCGGAAACAGTGCACAATCGATTTATCTAGATTGGTATATTACTAAAAATTGAAACAAAAAAAGCGACCTTAACGGTCGCTTCCAATATATCAAATTCTAAAACTGGCTGTTAGCCAATTATGCTAGTGCTTTCTCAAGTTCTGCACTAACTTCAGCAACTTGCTTAGTACCATCAAATTTAAGGTACTTAGTGTTGCCTGCTTCTGCTTCCTTACCGTAGTAAGAAATAAGCGGAGCCGTTTGATCGTGGTATACGCCTAGACGTGCACGAACTGTTTCTTCTTTGTCGTCATCACGAACCACTAGCTCTTCGCCAGTGATGTCATCTTTACCTTCTTCTTTAGGTGGGTTGTACACACTGTGGTATGTACGACCAGAAGGAAGGTGAGCACGACGACCAGCCATACGCTCAACAATCACATCGTCAGCTACGTCGAATTCAACAACGTAATCAACAGCAATGCCCATTTCTTTTAGGCCATCCGCTTGTGGGATTGTGCGTGGGAAACCGTCTAGTAGGAAACCTTTCTCACAGTCATCTTGAGCGATACGCTCTTTGATTAGACCAAGGATAATTTCATCAGAAACTAGCTGACCAGCGTCGATTACTGATTTTGCTTGCTTACCAAGCTCAGTACCCGCTTTGATAGCAGCACGTAGCATGTCACCAGTTGAAATTTGAGGGATACCAAATTTGTTCATGATGAAGTTAGCTTGAGTACCTTTACCCGCGCCAGGAGCACCTAGAAGAATGATGCGCATGTTTAATCCTCTTATAAAAATTATGATTTATACCGAAGCTCACTATCCCGCCTTTCTGGTTTAATTGAGGTCAAACAAGAGAGGTTAGGTAACAACTGAGGCTAAGCACAACTGTAAACAGAAGCAAAACGGTAAGTTTCGGTATAACGTTTAAAAATCATACAACTGGAGACGATAGGTTCATAGTACCAGCTGATTAGGTCGAGCATTCTATCACATTAATATTCAATTTGGCTGAAATTAAGACTAAAGAATGTATCGACAGCGTTTGCGTTCGTCTTGTTAGCGACTTTAGCTACATTTCGATGAATTTAAGCGACGTTCATAAAAAAAGCCCGCATTAGCGAGCTTTTATTTATAATTATAGGCTTAGCCCAAAGTCGAAAGACTAACGTTTTGTTAGTAGCTCGTTGATTGCACCTAAGAATTGTGACGGATCTTCCATTGAGCCTTTTTCAGCCAGCATAGCTTGGCCAAGTAGTAACTCAACCCAACGGCCGAATGCTTGCTCATCCGCTTCGTCAGCCATCTGCTTAACTAGCGCATGTTCAGGGTTAATCTCAAAGATGTACTTCACCTCAGGAGCAGCTTGACCCGCAGCTTCAAGAAGTTTAGCCATTTGAGTGCCCATCTCGAAATCATCGGTAACAACAACAGCAGGTGTAGTTGCTAGCTTGAATGTCGTGCGAACCTCTTTAACACGATCACCAAGATAAGATTGAGTGCGCTCAACAACAGATTTGAACTCTTCTTCTGCCTCTTTTTGCTTCTCTTTCTCTTCTTCGCCTTCGAATTTGCTTAGGTCTAAGCCCGCTTTGGTGATCGATTGGAACTGCTTACCATCAAAATCAGTCAGGTAGTTCATTACGTACTCATCAATACGATCGTACATTAGAACCACTTCGATACCTTTTGCTTTGAACTGCTCCAAATGCGGGCTGTTCTTGGCGGCAGCGTAGTTATCTGCTGTTAGGTAATAAATCTTGTCTTGGCCTTCCTTCATACGTTCAACGTAAGAAGCTAGGCTGATAGCTTGGTCAGCAGAGTCAACTTCCGTTGACGAGAAACGAAGTAAACCAGCGATTTTTTCTTTGTTCGCCATGTCTTCCGCTGGGCCTTCTTTCAGTACAAGGCCAAACTCTTTCCAAAACTCTAGATACTTATCATTGTCATTCTTCGCCATGCGCTCAAGCATAGTCAGGACACGCTTGGTACATGCGCCACGAAGAGACTGAGTTACCTTATTATCTTGCAAGATTTCACGAGACACGTTCAGTGGTAGATCGTTTGAGTCAATCAAGCCGCGAACGAAACGCATGTAAGATGGCATGAACTGCTCTGCATCATCCATGATGAATACTCGCTGTACATAAAGCTTAAGGCCGCTCTTATGGTCACGATTCATCATATCCCAAGGTGCTTTAGCTGGGATGTAAAGTAGGCTTGTGTAGTCGTTCTTACCTTCAACTTTGTTATGGCTCCACGTTAGTGGATCAGCAAAGTCGTGAGAGACGTGCTTGTAAAACTCTTGGTACTCTTCTTTCTCGATATCAGACTTGTTACGAGTCCAAAGCGCTTGAGCCTTGTTAATCTGTTCCCAATGTTTATCTTCGGTGTCTTTACCTTCGTCATCTTTAACCGCAGTTAAGATAGAAACAGGGATACCGATGTGATCAGAGTATTTACCAATGACTTCACGCAGACGCCATTCATTTAGGAATTCTTTACCGTCTTCGCGCATATGAAGAATGATATCAGTACCACGAGACTCTTTAGTGATGTCTTCGATGGTGTAATCACCTTCCCCTGCAGAGTGCCACTGAACAGCTTCATTACTCGCTAGACCTGCTGCACGTGTGCGAACCGTTACCGCGTCTGCAACGATGAATGCAGAATAGAAACCAACACCAAATTGACCAATCAATTGAGAGTCTTTGCTTTGGTCTTCAGACAGCTTTGAGAAAAAGTCTGCAGTACCCGATTTAGCAATCGTACCTAAATGCTCAATCACGTTGTCGCGGCTCATGCCGATGCCGTTATCAGAAATCGTTAAAGTATTGGTTTCAGCGCTAAAAGATAATTTTACGCCTAGGTCTGCATCACCTTGGTAAAGGTCACCGTTTGACAAGGCTTGGAAACGAAGCTTATCAGCCGCGTCAGATGCGTTAGAGATCAGCTCACGTAGGAAGATTTCTTTATTTGAATACAGTGAGTGAATCATTAGGTGAAGTAGTTGTTTTACTTCAGATTGAAAGCCACGAGTCTCTTTATTTTGCGTTGCTGTTTCGCTCATTTTTACTCCAAAACATCTATACTTTATGTTGAATAACCATAGGGGCGTAACACTTGATGCCACTCTTATGTTCATTAACATGAGGATGACAAATGTAAATTCAAGGTCAAAAATCATAAAAACACTGTTTTTTTGATCTGTTTTTATTATCCTTGAGCCTGATAAATATAAAAGAACATAAAAGAAGCCATGATTTGGTGAAGAATTAACGGAACTTCACCTGAGATTTGTCTATTTCGCAATCAAAATCATCCAAAATAGAAGAATTCAATGAGTAATATCGGCACAAAGTTTATTCTCGCACAGCGGTTCGTATTCGATCCAAATAGCAATTCACTTGTTGATCAAATGAGCGACGGCGAAGTCGTGCGCCTTGGCAGCAATGAAAGCCGCATTCTCCTGATGCTGTCAGAAAGACCCAATGAAGTTATCACTCGTAATGAATTGCACGAGTATGTTTGGCGAGATCAAGGCTTTGAGGTTGATGACTCAAGCTTAACGCAAGCAGTTTCGACCCTGAGAAAGATGCTCAAGGACTCGACCAAATCTCCAGAATTCGTAAAAACGGTACCTAAACGCGGTTACCAATTTATTGCAACCGTTGAACGCTCTGCACCACTTTCATCAAATGATCAGCCAGCAGCGGCTGAAATTGCAGAAAATGACGTAGAACCTATCTTAACGTTTGCAACGCCTACAATGACTGAAGAAGCAATGACTGAAGCTGTCGAGCCCGAGTCAATTACAAAGTTTCAAGAAACCAAAGTTGAAGTGGAACCAGCAACAACACCAACTGCGACCCCGGTTAAAAGCACCAATAAGTGGTTAGCGTTTTCGTTATTGCTTGCGGCTTTCATCATGCCAATTCTGGTTTTGACATTTACTAACCCAGCAGAGTCAGAATTCCGTACATTAACAGAAGTGGATGGTGTAAAGATTCAATCCCCAATCAATCATCCTGATCTCAGTAGTTGGCTACCTGCGATAGAGAAGTGTGTATTGCGCTACAACACTAATCACACTGGTATGCTGAAACCGACTGAGGTGATTGCAACAGGTGGACAAACCAACAACCTTGCCCTCAACTACATTCACCCGCAAGATTACTCTAGCGAAAATGTAACCCTAAGAATTTACGCAAACCAGTCGGATGTAAACGACATTTGTAACGGTGGTCAGTAACATGAAATTAAAAGTATCGATTATTTTACTGGTTCTATCTGCATTCTTAAGTGGTTGGTTATATTGGGGTAGCGATGCAAAAGTCGAGCGCTTGCTCACTCAGCATGAGTGGCAATCGAAAATGGTGACGCTGATTAGCGATAACAAGCAAGCAGACTCAATCGGCCCGCTGCGTAGAGTTGAGCTATCATCGAATGCGAAATACCTACCAAATGGTACATATTTGAGAATGTCAGTGGTTAGACTTTACGGTAATCAAACTGAGCCTGCGAATGTCATCAACATCTCTGAAACGGGTCAGTGGGATATTAACGACAACTACTTACTGGTTTCGCCAACGGAGTTTAAAGATGTGACTTCGGCTCAGCGCCAAGACTTTTCAGAAGAACAACTAGAGCTGATCACTCAAGTCATTAAGATGGACGCAGAACAAAGCCGCCGCATAGACATTGTTAATCCGAAGGCACTGCTACTGACTAGCTTAAATCATGGTTCTACAGTATTGTTTTCAAACTAAGATTGGAAAGCTATTTATTTCATTCCAACGACTAAATACCATGAAACGGTAAACCAATAGAAAAGGGGCATGAAGCCCCTTTTTTGTTAGCCGTTGGTATCAAATTACGGATGTAGCATTTTAAGGATTAACTATGAATACGGATCAACTAAATCTGACGCCAGCTAAAGAGACAGCAACAAAAGCGACAATCGCAATATACTATTGCCGTCAGTGTAATTGGATGCTTCGTTCTAGTTGGTTATGCCAAGAGCTGCTGCATACCTTTAGCGAAGAAATTGAACAAGTGAGCTTGCATCCAGACACCGGAGGCAGGTTCGAAATCTTTTGTAATGGTGTGCAGATTTGGGAAAGAAAAGCAGATGAAGGTTTTCCAGAAGCGAAAGTTCTGAAGCAAAGAGTGCGCAACATCATTGCTCCAGACAGGGACCTCGGCCACGTAGACTCAAAGTGAGCCTTTTCTAACGCCGCCGATTGAGTTTATTTAAAGCTCGCCACTCACAATTACGTCACCTTCAAGGCTAATGACTTTAAAGGTATTATTTTCATAGATGCCATGGCTCGCTGCGTGACCATCTCGTGGGAATGTCACCGAACTAGGGTTAAAGATAAAGATATCATCTTGGTATTCGGCAACTGGAATATGGGTATGCCCATGGGCAATAATATCACCCGCTTTTAGTGCTGGTCGTTTAGTGGTGTTATACAAATGACCATGGGTTAGAAAGATACGCTGACCTGATTCCAATAACACCCATGAGTAATCCATCATCATTGGAAAAGACAACAGCATTTGATCCACTTCACTATCGCAGTTACCACGAACGGCGATGATCTCTTGAGAAAACGCATTCAACTTCTCTGCAACCGCCGGTGGATTGTATCCTTCTGGAATCGGATTTCTTGGCCCATGATTCAGAATGTCACCCAATAGCACTAAATATTGCGCACCAGACGCTTGGTAGAGTTCTAATACCTTTTCTGTTGCTGGCAGCGAACCGTGTAGGTCTGAAGCAAAAAATAATTTCACACGTACTTCTCCATAAAATTTATGAGCCTATTGTACGTATCTAAATGCTACACGTCATCTCTCGCCATACCGTTGATCACGATATTATTGTAACTAACCATACCGACTATCTTGTTATCACGAACTACTGGCGCGCGACTGATACCAAAGCGTTCAAACAGGCGAGCGCAATACTTTACGTTCATCTCAGCAGACACGCTCAAGGCCGGCTTAGTCATAATTTCATAAACGTTGGTTCGCTTTGGTGAACGGTTCTTAGCCAGTACTTTTTTGGCGATGTCATTCATCAACACGATGCCGTACTCATCATCCTCATGACGTTTATCGACGATGATCGCTTTCACTTGGTGTTTTTTCGCCATCTCAATCGCTTCCAACACCGTGGTTAGCCCATCAATAATCACGTAAGTATTGGCCATTACATCGCCCACACGGATCTTTTCACTGGTACTCATAGTTCATCCTCCACAACCTTGGTTAATGTCTCAACTTGGTGCGCAACGCCTACAGCATCTTCCACATCGATCTGGACAGCTATTCCTTGTCCTGGCTCTTGGTCAAACTCCCCGACTTCACCAATGGTTTCTAAAATATGCCTCGCCAAATGCTCTTCAACCACAAACAGCAACACATCTTTTTGTACCTCTAACGTTAAACCAAAGAAGGTGCGCTTTTGGTTTAAGCCCTGCCCTCTGGCATTATTAATCACGGTTGCTCCGGTTGCGCCCGCATCACGCGCGGCATCGAGCACGGTATCTGTCTTACTCTCTTCTACAAACGCTAAGATAAGTTTAAAGCGCATCTTTGCTCTCCTTAGAGGTGTGTAAACGGTTTAACCATTGTGTTATTTGGGCGTAGCTCATCACTGAGATGATCGGAAACAAACTGGCAAACGCTATTAAGCCGAAACCGTCTATTACTGGGTTTCTCCCCGGTACGGTTGAAGCAAGCCCAAGCCCAAGAGCCGTCACTAAAGGTACAGTCACGGTAGATGTCGTCACCCCGCCTGAATCGTAAGCCAATGGAATAATGAGCTTGGGGGCGTAAAAGGTTTGAATCACCACGATGACATAACCACAAATAATGTAGTAATGGATAGGATCGCCCGCAACGATACGGTAGCTGCCAAGTGAGATACCGATGGCAACGCCTAATGCCACAGCGATTCTCAGACCATTCACGCTGATACTGCCACCAGATACTTGGTTCGCCTTAATCGCCACTGCAATCAAAGAGGGCTCGGCTATCGTGGTACTGAACCCAATACAAAACGCGAAAAGGTAAACCCAGTAATAATCAAACCAAGCCAAGGTAAGACCTGAACTGATCTTGAACTCAGTTAAAAAACTGGGCTCGGTCAATTGCATGGCCATTGTCTCCCCTAGAGGAAACAACGCGAGCTCCAACCCCATCAAAAAGAGGGACAACCCAAGAATGACGTAAAAGAAACCTATCAGCACTTTGCCTAAGTTATTCACTGGCTTGCGCAGCACCGCTAATTGAAAACCGAAGATGATCACCGCAATCGGAATCACATCCATGACAGTGCCAAGAAAGGTGTCGATAAATTGCTGAGCACTGATCATGTCACCACCATCCCGTAGACCATGACAAACATCATCGGCAGCAGTGAAGCAAAGGCGATCAAGCCAAAGCCATCAATCATCGGATTTCTCCCTTTAATCGCAGAGGCTAAACCCACTCCCAACGCTGTCACTAACGGAACGGTGATCGTCGATGTTGTCACTCCGCCGGAGTCATACGCAATCCCAATGATGTTTTCAGGGGCGAAAGCAGTGAGCACCACCACTCCAATATAACCTCCGATGATCATGTACTGGATTGGCCAACCTTTTAAGATCCGCAGCACGCCAAGTAAGATGGCGATCCCCACCGACAACGCTACCGTGAAACGCAGACCATCTGCATATTCTTCCATTTCATCTAACGTATTGGGGATGACGCCTCCCTCGGCAGCCACTTCCGCTGCTTCAGCCGCCACCGCGGTTAACGCAGGTTCTGCAATGGTGGTGCCAAAGCCTAAACAGAAAGCGAAGGTCAATAACCAAAACACGCTCCCCTTACGAGCAAAAGCTTGAGCCATCGACTCGCCAATTGGGAACAGACCCATTTCAAGGCCAAAGATAAAAAAAGTCAGTCCAAAAACCACCAGCACTAAGCCAGTTAGAATAGACAAAAGATGAGGGAGTGGCTCTTGCAAAACAGCAAGCTGGAAGAAAGCAATCACCGCCACGATCGGCAAGAGATCCCTTAGACTACCTAACATGGCTCGAAACAAAGCAAGCACAGCCGTCATCGCAACTCCTAGTCATTGAAATTGTGTCTGGTTATTAATTACTAATAATCATGGCAAATCCTTATCATTCCTTATGTGACAAATATTACGCAGTTGGTAACATATCCGAGTAAAGTCCATAAGTGTGATAGCGGTATACATCCTAACTTGATGAATTTAATTTCATTCTTTCGTAAATTGATACGGCGTAATTTAGGTATCACACGATTGAAACCAACTGATCGTTATAGTGATTTTTTCGTATTGATTGGCGTTCAAAAACAAGCCATGTCTATAATTATGTTTAATAGGGAGATTGGTATGAAGATATTGTTAACGGGTGGTACGGGATTTATTGGTTCTGAATTGGTCAAAAGTTGGAATACTGACGACGTGACATTGTTGACGCGGAGCCCCGAAAAAGCGAAGCAAAACCTAAATCATCTGAACCAGAATAACCTTCATTACATTCAATCTCTTGATGAACTCAGCGATCTCAATGACTTCGATGTAGTGGTCAATCTTGCTGGCGAACCTATCGCTGACAAGCGTTGGAGTGCGGAGCAAAAAGAGAGGATCTGTAACAGCCGTTGGCACATTACTGAAAAACTGGTCGAATTAATTCATGCCAGCAGCAACCCGCCGAAGGCTTTTATTAGCGGCTCAGCCGTGGGTTACTATGGTGATCAACAGCAACATCCGTTTGACGAATCACTACAAGTAGAAGATGAAAGCTTCCCTCACAAAGTTTGCGCGCATTGGGAAGAGATAGCCAAGAGAGCACAATCAGAAAGCACACGCGTGATACTACTGCGAACAGGTATTGTACTTGGTGAAAATGGCGGTGCGCTCAAAAAGATGCTTATGCCGTACAAACTCGGAGTTGGTGGACCGCTAGGTTCAGGCGAGCAATATATGCCTTGGATTCACATGCTAGATATGGTGAGAGCCATCAACCACTTATTGTCGATGCCTCACGCTCAAGGGGAATTTAATATGTGTGCCCCGCACCCTGTCACCAACAAACTGTTCAGCAGCACACTCGCCAAACAACTACGCCGACCGCATTTCTTGTTCACACCTAAATGGGCAATGTCGCTTCTGATGGGTGAATCTTCTTGTCTGCTTTTTGACAGCATTCGTTCTAAACCAAAGAAGCTCACTGAAATGGGATTTATCTTTAGTTATTCAAGAATCGAACCAGCACTAAAAAACTTGTTACAACATCAAGACTAATTCTTTACTCTAAAGCGATAGAGACTCTAATAAAGGATTAAGTGTGAACAAGTCGATTCTTATCACTGGTTGCTCAACAGGCATTGGCTATACATGTGCTCATGCACTTCAAAAACGCGGCTTTCATGTCATTGCATCTTGCCGTGACCCACAAGATGTTCAACGCCTTCAAGATGAAGGCCTCACTTGTATTCAATTAGATCTTTCCAACCAAGAGAGTATCGAGAATGGCGCCAAGCTTGCGATTGCACTCGCACCTAACGGGTTGTATGGGTTATTCAATAACGGCGCTTACGGTCAAGCAGGCGCGCTAGAAGACTTACCGACCCAGGGGCTCAGGGAGCAATTCGAAACCAACTTCTTTGGTTGGCATCATCTTGTTTGTCAGATCCTCCCGCACATGCGCGAACATGGTGAAGGCCGAATAGTGCAAAACAGTTCCGTATTAGGTTTTGCCGCAATGAAATATCGTGGCGCTTATAATGCGTCAAAGTTCGCGATTGAAGGCTGGACGGATACCTTGCGTTTAGAGTTGCATGGCAGCGGTATACACATCTCGTTACTACAACCTGGGCCAATTGAGACTCAATTTAGAACCAATGCCCTGAAAGCATTCAATAAATGGATCAACATTTCTGGCAGTGCTCACCAAGACGCTTACCAACAACAAAAAGACCGACTCGAAAAGGAGTCATCGAACAACGCTTTTGTTCTTCCGCCTGAAAGTTGTGTTGAGCCAGTTTATCACGCACTCACCGCAGAGAAACCAAAGCTAAGATACCGAGTTACGACCCCGACTAAAGTGTTCGCGGTATTGAAAAGAATTCTACCGAGTCGCTTGCTAGACCCTATTTTGAGAAAAGCTGCATAATTTTCTAACTTTGAATGCACAGTCGCAAACTTTAATGTAACGATGTAATTTTTCCGTAACAATAAGATGTCATGATTTATCCTATCTCATCAATTACTCCCAATTGGTGAATCTAATCTGGATATTTCATGACTTTAAACCGCCTTAATTGGGTAGGTGTGAGTGTGGCGATTACGTTGTTTATTCTGTTTTGAGTATCTCACGCAATACCTCACTGACCACCTCAATGATTACGCTATGCCTTCTATGTAGAGATAAACATCCTACCAACATCGAAGCATAGCGTTTTTTATTTTTGTCTCTTTTTACCTGAGATACCCCAGTTAGATCTTGAAGTTACCGACTTATCCCCCCATATTTGCAACGTATCCATAAACAAACCTCAAGGAACGTAAATGCAATCTCCGCATATTGTTGAACTTAATGAGCAGAACTTTCGTCAAGTATTAGAAGGTTCGATGCAGACCCCTGTACTCATCCAATTTTGGGCACCAATGAGCCAAGAGAGCGCCCAAGTCATTCCTGAACTGCAAACATTAACTCAGCAATACAATGGCGCTTTCACCCTAGCTTTATTGAACTGCGAGCAAGAGCAAGCCATTGCTAGCCAATTTGGGGTTCAAGCACTACCGACTATTGCACTGTTTGTTAACGGTCAGCCTGTCGATGGGCTTGGTGGCCCTCAGAGCTTAGAAGCCATTGTTGAAATGCTAAACAAGCACCTTCCTAGCCAAGATGAACTTGCATTACGTCAAGCTCTAGAGCAAATGCAAGCAGGTGAGCACACACAAGCACTGGCAGCAATGCAACAACTTCCAGCTGCGCTAACAAGCAAAGGCGAAGTAAAACTGGCGATTGCAGAGTGTTTGTTAGAAACGCAACAGTTTGATCTTGCTGAAACTCAACTAGCCACCATTCCTCTAGAGTACCAAGACAACTACTACAAAGGCTTAGTCGCGAAACTTGAACTTCACAAGCAAGCAGCAGACAGCCCTGAAATACAGGCATTAGAAACCGCTCTGCAGCAAGACCCGAATGATGCTAAGACTGCCTCAGAGTTAGCATTGCAATATCACCAAGTAAACCGCAACGAAGAAGCGATGGAGCTGTTGTGGTCTTTCCTAGCAAAAGATCTAAATGCTTGCGATGGCGATATGAAAAAAGAGTTCATGGACATCTTAAGTGCGCTTGGGCAAGGAAACCCAGTTGCCAGTAAGTACCGTCGACAACTTTACTCTCTGCTTTACTAACAAAACCCTAAAATCGTTAGATTAAACATCGAAAACTGACAATTTAATCAATTAGTTTATCGAATGAAACAATATAAAATGGGCCATAAAATCAATATTTTATGGCCCATTTCTCGTTTATAAATTTGCTCAGAATTTAAATATGAGCCAGTATCAATAGTGAACTATCAAAAACTTAAACTTACAAAGGATTTTGTATGGCTATTGATACATTGATTACTATTGGCGTCTTTACTGTCGTCGCACTACTGTTCATTTTCGCTGGTGTCAAAACCGTTCCACAGGGCAATAACTGGACCGTAGAACGCTTTGGCCGCTATACACAGACACTCAAACCAGGCCTAAACCTGATCATTCCATTTATCGATAAAGTCGGACAACGCATCAGTATGATGGAACGAGTTCTCGATATCCCAGCTCAAGAAGTCATCTCCAAAGATAATGCTAATGTCATGATTGATGCAGTTTGCTTCGTACAAGTTATCGATGCACCGAAAGCGGCTTATGAAGTAAATGACCTTGAGCATGCGATCCGTAATTTAACCCTCACCAATATCCGTACTGTACTTGGCTCTATGGAACTGGATGAAATGCTTAGCCAGCGTGACATGATCAATACCAAGCTGCTAAATATCGTGGATGAAGCAACTAACCCATGGGGCGTAAAAGTTACTCGTATCGAAATCAAAGATGTACAGCCACCAGCTGATTTAACCGCCGCAATGAATGCCCAGATGAAAGCTGAGCGAAACAAACGTGCCGACATTTTATCGGCTGAAGGTGTCAGACAAGCTGAGATCCTAAAAGCGGAAGGTCATAAGCAATCAGAAATCTTAAAAGCGGAAGGTCAAAAGCAAGCAGCAATCCTACAAGCAGAAGCTCGTGAGCGTGCAGCAGAAGCAGAAGCTAAAGCGACAGAAATGGTGTCGACGGCCATCGCTCAAGGTGACATGCAAGCGGTCAATTACTTTATTGCACAAGGTTACACCGACGCACTGAAGTCTATTGGCCAAGCTGAAAACGGCAAGATAATCATGCTACCACTCGAAGCGACTGGCCTAATGGGTTCTGTTGCAGGTATCGCAGAGATGTTTGCACAAAGCAACGACAAGGGTAGTAAGGACTAACTTATGTTCGAGTTACTAGAGCAAGTAAACCACTGGCATTGGTTAGCATTTGGTCTAGCGCTGCTAGCCCTAGAGCTGGTTGGTACTGCTGGTTACTTTTTGTGGATAGGCATATCTGCCATGTTGGTCGGGGCGCTATTAGGCGCGCTACCAATCGGTTGGCAGATGCAATGGTTGTCCTTTGCGAGTTTTTCACTTATCACCACTTGGTTGTGGTGGAGAAGACAACTATCGAATGACAAGCAGTCAGACGCAGGGCGAGAGCTAAATCAAAGAGAAAAACAACTTGTAGGGCAAACTGTTTTTCTTACCGAAGAGGTCAAAAGAGGTAACTGCCGAATTAAGGTAGGAGACTCTTCTTGGTCAGCAAGAGCTAGCCAAGATATTCCATCAGGCACAGAAATTAAGATTGTGGCATTAGACGGAATAATTCTAATAATCCAGCCTTTATAGCTAATTGACATATTAGGCCTACATTATCGATAAATGTAGGCTTTAATAACTTTAGAGAGCAAAGAACATTCGAATTATCATTGTGATAGATTGAATTGAAAAAAAAATAAGTTCTTATTTCGTAAAGCTAAAAAGTTTGATTGAGCTAAAAAGATATAAGAAAGACAGTTTTCTTATCCAAAATACATATGAATAGTTAACCTTACTCTCCCTTAATTATAATTATTAAAAATGTTAAGTCCGTCCAATTTTTGAAATTTTCTTTTCCTTGTCCATACTTTCAATTATCTCAACTAGAGATAAACCTAATGGAGTTTGTATGAGACATCTTTTAATAATTCTAACGGCTATTTTCAGCTTAACATTCGGAAGCGCTCTGGCGAGCAGTCAGTCTCCAGGTAACGGAAACATGGGGCCTATTGTTAAGTGTTCAGATGGAAACGCGGTCACTCATGTGCCATTGCTGATCTGCAAACACTATGGCGGAAAGGTGCTTTGATAGGTAACTAATGTCAGGCAAGTAATATTCTTTGTTGCCTGACACACTATTTGATTGCTAGGCGAGCTTTAAAGAAAAATATGTTATTTTCGGCCTGACAAATTGTTCAAAATTGGGCATTCGTTTGAAGCATCTCCCGGGCAATCATGCACCCAAGACTGTAACTGAGCCTTCATTTTATTTAACTCAGCAAGTTTCAATTCAATTTCATCTAACTTCTGAGTGGCCTTCTTCTTTACTTCGTAGCTTTGTCTGTTCGGATTCATTGCCAACTCGACAAGCGACTTACACTCATCGAGAGTGAATCCAACCATTTTAGCTCTCAGTACGAACTCTAACTGTTCGATATGAATATCGCCGTATTGCCTGTAACCATTTTCTGATCGGTGTGGTGGGCTCATCATGCCTTTACTTTCGTAAAAACGAATGGATTTAGCTGTTGTACCAACACGTTTCGCTACTTCACCAATATTCACTCTATTACCTACAATTCAAATTGTTACCTAAAACAAAGAGCGCGACCTAAAACAAAAAAACGCAGTACTGCTGTTATACAATACTGCGGTTGAAAAGCATAGCTAGAGACTTACGTTAGAGGATTACTCTTGCTCTAACAGCCAAATCATAGTTTGAGACTTTTCTTCGCTGTCTAGCTTATTGAACCAATATGAAACCATCTCGATTTCTTTTGAGCCTTCAATTGATGCTGGAGAAGCGTTCTTACGATTTTTGAATGCCCAATCTGTCACTGCAGACTGCTCTTCTTTTGTCGCTTGTCCATACCAGTAGTTAACCATCTCTTGAGCTTGTGAAGCTGTTGGTTCTTCAGCAACAACCGCTGCTACAGGTACCGCTACTGGGGCAACCGCGATCGCAGTATGATTATTCGCACCATTGTAGATCGTGTCGATATACGCTTTCGGCACAATAAAGTTTGTACTCATTGTTGAGTTTTGTCCATCAAGCGTAAACTCTAAATTTTTTTCTCTTGCTTGCTGGATATCAGCGTCGCTTAATGGAAATTTAATATATTGAGTCTTTGTACAGTGCTCGCTGCAACTTTCTCTTGGAACCTGTCTCTCTTCTAGCTCTATCGTCTTGCCGAAAAAGCTTACAGTTTCATATTCTTTATAGCTCTGGAAGTAGCTCACATCCATTATAATTGAAGATTCTGGAGCCGAATTCTGTGTTACTTCTTTGTTGTACGTAAAGTAGAGTGACGATTTCAAGATGTCTGCTCCAACATTCGCTTTACTTTCCGCAACGTAAGATTGCCCAGTTACCTGAATATAACCACCTTTAGGCTGTACATCCGCAACTGAATCTGAAAAATTACTTTTTGAATCGAGTGAACTACAAGCTCCCAAAAATAATGATAATACAACTACACTAACTTTATTCATTATGACTAATTCCTTATGTTCACTATGGAAAAACGCTGGCAAAATAATTTACCAGCGTTTTGATTCTCTTTAACTATTTTAAGCTGATAACTTTAGCTTAGAAACCGTACTCAAGACCAACGCGAGTTACGATATCTGTATCAGCGTCGCCAACAGTACGACCCGCTACACGTAGGTAAGGTACGAAACCGTTGTGAACTGCCATTAGCTGACCAGAGATAGTGTTGCTATCTGAGTTAGCTTCTTTATTACCGTTAAGTTCAGATTCTAGGTTCGCTGCATAACCCAGTTTGAAACCAATTGGACCATTCCAGTATTGACCAATAACAGAATAAGAATCTTGTGTTTGCTTGCGAATACCGTTGTCTAGCTCTTCGCCTTTAAATGCTGCCGCGATACCGAAGCCAGCAGGTAAGCTTGCTTCGAAACCAACGATATATGCGAACGTATCATCATCGTAGCCAGCAACTTCCGGAGCTTGCTCTGCATTACCATTTTCATCAAATGACCAGTCACCACCTGAAGCCGCGACTACACGAGTACCCGATTCAACAGCACCCATGAATGTCACTTTTTCGAAGCTGTACTTAGCGCTTGCACCAACGAAGTTTGCGTCACGAGTCGCGGCACCACCACCGTTGTCGTTATCATCACGACCAACAGAAGCTGCAAAAGAGAAACCACCAAATTTAGCTGAATCGTAACGTACTTGGTTAGATTGACGATCATAGTGACCATTGATGCCGCCCCAATCGAATACAGAACCTAGACCAGGGTTAGAGAATGGCCAATCGACGATTTCGTATAGTGGTGTAAGAACACGACCCACACGTAGGTTACCCCAAGAGCCAGAAGCACCAACGAAAGTATCACGGAAACCTAGAACACCGCCTGAAACGCCACCGTGAGACCAGTCTGTGCTATCTACGTAACCAGATTCGATCTGCATTGTGATAGTAACGTCTTCAAACATATCTTTGTGAGCACGGAAGCCGATACGAGATTCATTCTCAACAGCATAACCAGAGCTAGAGTCATTGTTGTCAGTTGTGTTGTAGTTAACTAAAGAGATAGCTGCAACACCGTATACGTCAACGTTGAAGTCAGAGTTGATACCAACTTCTTTCGCCATTACACCTGTCGATAAAAGTGCAACCGTTGCACCTAGTAGAGTACGTTTGAAAATTTTGTTTTCCATGGAATAAAACTCCTAAAAATGGATATAGCTGTTTGAATATTCCCCGCCTAAAGTTGGCCGCCGTAGAGAGAAATACCTTTTCTTGTTTGAGAACCCTAAACTCTGAATTCTCTATTTCCTTTCTGGTTATGCACATCGTGTGCATCCATGGCATTAAGACTAACTTCGCCCTCAAAAAGATCAATGAGAACTTAATTTTCATCTAAAAAAATATGAGTTGGTGCAAATTTAGTAGGTACTTAGTGATCCAGATCGATAAATTGTAAAGCTCACAACCAAAAACAACAAAAACAATAACTATCAACAACTTAAATAAATGCCATCCTTGTAAACATAGAAGTGACTCGCATTTTCAATACAACCACCATGGTATTTCATTAATGTTGAGCAGCGTCACTGTCCTGATTTTAGAGTTCGTATAGGAACAAAATTCTCAACAATTAAAAAGACATCTAATTTGTAGCAGACACAAAAAAAGCACTCCCTTTAAAGGAGTGCTTTTGAGCTTTTTTTACCTTGGTTTACTTACGAAATAAGTGCAATTAGATCTTCTTCTGTTCTTATTTCGATACCTAAATCTTGTGCTTTAGTCAGTTTAGAACCAGCGGCTTCACCAGCGAATAAGATATCCGTTTTCTTAGACACGCTACCAGTCACTTTTGCGCCTAAAGCCTGCAAAGCGGCTTTCGCTTCACTGCGTCCTAATTTAGACAGTGAGCCCGTCAACACGACCACTTTGCCTTCTAACGGTAGCTCTTGGTCATCCGCAACAGCTTCGATTGCAGGCCAGTTAACACCTAGATCTAACAACTGTTCGACTACGGCTCTGTTTTTCTCTTGTGAAAAGAAGCTCGTGAGGTGACTTGCTACGATGTCACCAATATCTGACACTTCAACCAACTGTTCATGAGTGGCAGCTTGAACCAACTCCAGCGTCTTAAAGTGTTGAGCTAAGTTCATAGCCGTCGCTTCGCCCACTTCTCGAATCCCTAGAGAATAAAGGAAACGCGCTAATGTCGTGTCTTTGGCTTTATTAAGCGCACTCACTACATTCTGTGCCGATTTAGGCCCCATACGGTCAAGAACCGTAATCACGCCAGCGCTTAACTTAAATAGATCGGCTGGAGTTTCTACCATTTCACGGTCTACAAGCTGCTCGATCACTTTTACGCCAAGACCATCAACATCCAATGCCTTTCTCGACACAAAGTGCTTAAGCGCTTCTTTACGTTGAGCCTGACACACCAAACCGCCTGTACAACGCGCTACAGCCTCGCCTTCAACGCGTTCTACTGCAGAGTTACATACAGGGCAAGCATCAGGGAAAACAATGTCTCTAGCCGTTTCAGGGCGACGATCTAGTACAACAGCCACAATTTGCGGAATAACGTCACCGGCACGACGGATAATCACGCTATCGCCTACCTTCACACCTAAGCGAGCAATCTCATCAGCGTTGTGCAACGTGGCATTACTTACCGTCACACCACCAACAAAGATAGGTTCTAGTTTAGCCACCGGCGTAATAGCGCCAGTACGGCCCACCTGAAACTCAACGTCATTGAGCAGGGTAATCTCTTCTTGAGCTGGGAACTTATAAGCAATTGCCCAACGTGGTGCTCTAGCAACAAAGCCAAGCACTTCTTGAGCCGCGATATCGTCGACTTTGATAACAACGCCATCAATCTCGTAAGCCAACGCATCACGACGAGTCATAATATCTTGGTAATAGGCTTTCACGTCTTCAAGAGAGGTCAGTTGCTTAGTCTCAGGGCACATAGGTAAGCCCCAACCTTTAAGCTGTAAAAAGCGTTGATAGTGACTATTTGATAGCTCAGCGCCTTGTACAACACCGACACTGTATGCGTAGAAAGCCAATGGACGTTTCGCTGTAATACGAGAATCAAGCTGACGTAGGCTACCTGCAGCGGCATTACGTGGGTTAACAAAGACTTTCTCGCCTTTCTTCAACGCCATCTCATTCAACTTATCGAACCCCGCTTTTGGCATAAACACTTCACCACGAACTTCAATACGCTCTGGCCAGCCTTCACCTTGCAACTTAAGTGGGATAGAGCTGATAGTACGCACGTTTTCAGTGATGTTTTCACCCGTCGCACCATCACCACGCGTTGCTGCCTGAACTAAGGTGCCATTTACATAGAGTAGGCTTACCGCTAAGCCATCAAGCTTAGGCTCACAACAGAAAGTCTTAAGATTGGCCATTGGCGCTCTATCAGACATACGCTTATTAAACGCATCCAAATCTTCATCAGAGAATGCATTATCCAGAGAAAGCATCGGGATCTCATGAGCCACTTGAGTGAAACCATCGAGAGGCTGACCACCGACACGTTGGCTCGGAGAATCCACCGTCACAAGCTCTGGATTCTCTTCCTCGATCTTTAGCAACTGTTGCATTAATCGATCGTACTCGACATCAGGGATCTCAGGGCTATCTTCTACGTAATAACGAACGGCGTGATAATGCAGAGTTTCTCTTAACTGCTCTAAGGTAACTTGAATCGATTCTTTCATATCATTCTCTGTCGTGATTGAAATATCAAAAAGGGCTCCCTTAGGAGCCCTTTTCTATAAATATAGATTATTTACAAGGCTAAACAATACGGTTAGGCATTCGTAGCCGTCATAAAGTCTCTGATTTGCTTACGGTAGTCTGACAAACGATTGGGCGTCATTAAGTTACGTGACTCGTCCAAAACGTTTCCGCCCATATCATCAGCAATTTTCTGAGCTGCACTCAGCATTACATTGAAGTTCTGATCAGCTTGACCGTAACAAGGCAGTGTCATGAAGAACGAAATACCTTTCGTTGTAAAGTCAGCGGGATCATCATGTTCTAGAGTTCCCGGCTGCATCATGTTCGCAACACTGAAAATAACTTTTGGCTCATCGCTAGATTGTGCAAAGCAATGGTAGATAGACATTTCACCATAAGTTAGGCCGTTATTCTCCATACTACGGAAAAGTTCAGTCCCTACGAATGGGATTTCTCCTGCACAGTGAACATTAAGAACAATCACTTCTAAGCCAAGTTCTTCATCTGGCTTAGCTTCTTCAACAGGCGATGCACTTTGTGGAGCAACGACCTCTTTCGAAACAAGCGGTTCACTTGGCGTCAATGATTCACTAGGAACGAGTGGCTCGGTAACAACCGAATCAGAAGCTTCTTCAAACGAACCGCACTGCTCTTGAAAACCAGCATGACTTTCTTTTTGCTCGTCAGTCAATTCAAAGCTTGGAACCTCTGGTTCAGCGGCCTCTTTTATGTCTTCAGGTTCACTCTCGATCTGAATTGGTTCTTCTTTAACACTGAAAGAAGGAAGATCATTCAATTCGATGTCGTCTTCGATAACTTCTTTCGCTTGTGGCGCTGTGAGTGGATCTGAGTCAATCAGCGGATCAGTCTCAGATGGTGAGACTGCAAAATCCGGCTCTTTACGCTCTTTTCGGATTATCTCAAAATCATCTTCTGGGGCGAATGAACGGTTTGGGATCGTTTCTGCTTCATCTAAGCTGTCGTTATCAAGCTTACCAAGCGGCTTATCTCCAAACTTTGCTTTCCCTTCTTTTTTACTCGTCCATAGACCATGGAACAATAATGCGGCGATAGCTAATGCGCCAACAATAATGAGTACAAATCGCAATTCCTGCATTTTTCGCTCTCAGCTTTCTTAGTCGACTAGCTATAAACACGCTGTCACTAAGTTGGGTTAATTTGGCTAATCTCACTACTCTATCAAAAGTAGCCACTGTTTTAGAACAACTTAATACAATTAGTTCCTTACATGGTGTGATTTTCACCACGCTTTTTTTCTTAATTTCGGTCTAGTACACTAGGGATGTTTGCTATTTAACCAAATTCACATGTGACCTAATTTAAATATGACTATTGAATCTGTTCCCCGCTCAGGCTTTGGCTATTTTATTTTCGGAATAAAAATCGCTTTGTCGCCGAGCATTCGTAAGTTTGTACTAATGCCACTTATTGCTAACGTGTTACTCGTTGGTGGTGCCTTGTTTTATATCTTCTCCAACCTAAACACTTGGATTGAGGGCTGGATTGGTGCATTACCAAGCTTTTTGTCGTGGTTGTCATACATTCTATGGCCACTACTTGTGTTAACCGTCTTAGCCACGTTTTCGTATTTCTTTAGTACGCTCGCTAACTTCATTGCCGCACCTTTCAATGGGTTGCTCGCAGAAAAGGTAGAAGAGCTGCTCAGTGGCAAAAAAGTGAATGACGATGGTTTGCTGGATGCACTCAAAGATACTCCACGTATTTTAGCGAGAGAATGGCGCAAGCTTGTCTATATTCTGCCAAAAGCGATAGGTTTATTCCTACTTTTGTTAATTCCAGCACTGGGACAAACCGTTGCACCGTTTTTATGGTTCATTTTCACAGCATGGATGTTAGCGATCCAGTACGCCGACTATCCATTTGATAACCATAAAATCAAATTTGATGATATGAGAAACAATTTGAAACAAAAACAAGGTAAGAGCTACAGCTTCGGTGCACTTGTGTCTGTTTTCACAACGATTCCAATTTTAAATCTGATCGTCATGCCCGTTGCCGTCTGCGGCGCTACTGCAATGTGGGTTACTGAGTTTAAAGACCAAGCTCTGCGTTCTCGTCTATAACCTTCATTCTCTCTTTAACAACGCCTATCTTTTTGAAATTCTGAATACAATAAAGATAGGCGTGAACTCTGCTACATATCTATATGATATAACTTTTTAATCCTTTTACCTTTTTTTCAACTTGTTTAATCTAAATTCAAGCTAAACAAACATCGAAAGACACTAGACGGTAAAGTGATTGATATACTACGTTTAGTTCTGTCATTAAATGAAGGAATATCGCATGAGCAAGATCTACGAAGACAACACCCTAACGATTGGTAACACACCGCTAGTCCGCCTTAACAAAGTAAGCAAAGGCAACGTTCTAGCTAAGATTGAAGCTCGTAACCCAAGCTTCAGCGTTAAGTGTCGTATCGGTTCAAACATGATCTGGGAAGCAGAAAAAGCAGGAACTTTAAAACCAGGTATCGAGCTTGTTGAACCTACCAGTGGTAATACAGGTGTTGCTCTTGCATTCGTAGCAGCCGCTCGCGGTTACAAGCTAACGCTAACGATGCCTGAGTCAATGAGCCTAGAGCGTCGTAAGTTGCTTAAAGCACTAGGTGCAAACTTAGTACTGACTGAAGCACCAAAAGGCATGAACGGCGCGATAGCTAAAGCAGAAGAAATTGTCGCTTCAGACCCAGAAAAGTATCTGCTACTTCAGCAATTCAACAACCCAGCTAACCCACAAATTCACGAGAAGACAACTGGCCCTGAAATTTGGGAAGCAACAGATGGCGAAATCGATGTATTTGTCGCTGGCGTAGGTACCGGCGGTACGCTTACTGGTACAAGCCGTTACATTAAAGGCGAGAAAGGTAAAGCGATCACTTCAGTAGCGGTTGAACCAGCAGAATCTCCAGTGATTGCACAAGCGCTTGCTGGCGAAGAAATCAAACCAGCTCCACACAAAATCCAAGGTATTGGTGCAGGCTTTATCCCTGGAAACCTAGATTTAGACCTTATCGACCGTGTAGAGCCAGTAACTTCTGAAGAAGCGATTGAGATGGCTCAACGCCTAATGAAAGAGGAAGGTATTCTTGCGGGCATCTCATCTGGCGCAGCGGTAGTAGCGGCGAACAGAATCGCGGAACTACCTGAATTTGCAGGAAAAACCATTGTCACCGTATTACCAAGCTCTGGCGAACGTTACCTAAGTACAGCCCTATTTGCAGGCATCTTTACGGAGAAAGAGAACCAACAATAATATGTGGTCAAATCAATTTTTCGTCCAAAAAAGCCCCGTTTAGGGGCTTTTTTGTTGATCCCTGCCCCACCTTTGGTAATATCGGGTCTGTTTTATTTTTCGCTTCAAAATAAAAGAAGCAATAAACAAATTCTGAAAGTCATGAGTACTCAACAAAAGACGACCATGGCTGGATAAAAATTTATAACCAGTCTAAGTTCTAACACGAACATGGCGTACTAGCCTCTAGCGCATTTGGGCTAAAGCAGTTAAGCTAATCTGGTTACAAACTTACAAAAAATAAATTAATTGGGGTATATAAAATGTACGAGAAGCAAGTAGAAATCACAGCAGAAAACGGCCTTCACACACGTCCAGCTGCACAGTTCGTTAAAGAAGCAAAATCTTTCGACGCTGACATCACAGTGACTTCTAACGGCAAAAGCGCTAGCGCGAAAAGCCTGTTCAAACTACAAACTTTAGGCCTAGTAAAAGGTACTAACGTTACTATTTCAGCTGAAGGCCCTCAAGCTCAGCAAGCTGTAGACCACCTAGTTGCTCTTATGGATCAACTACACTAATACAGTCTCCTTCTTTCAAAGCCATTTTGCACAGCAAAGTGGCTTTGTTCGAAATAGATAGCAATTCGAAATAGATAGCGATAAGCGCGACATTAGTCGACGACTTAAAGTCACACATTCTCCCGTTTACAGTTGAACAACTAAGGTAAGGCTATGATTTCAGGCATCCTAGCATCTCCTGGTATTGCTTTCGGTAAAGCACTACTACTTCAAGAAGATGAAATTGTCCTAAACACTCAATCTATCTCAGACGATCAAGTTGAAGCAGAAGTTCAGCGTTTTTTTGACGCTCGTAACAAATCTTCTCAACAACTTGAAGTTGTAAAGCAAAAAGCACTTGAAACTTTTGGCGAAGAAAAAGAAGCAATCTTTGAAGGCCATATCATGCTGCTTGAAGATGAAGAGCTAGAAGAAGAGATTTTAGCACTCATCAAGAAAGACAAAATGCACGCAGACAACGCGATCTACACAGTGATCGAAGAGCAAGCTGTTGCACTTGAGTCACTTGATGATGAGTACCTAAAAGAACGTGCGACTGATATCCGTGATATCGGTACTCGCTTCGTTAAAAATGCACTAGGCATTAACATTGTGTCTCTAGCAGATATCAATGAACAAGTTATCCTAGTTGCTTACGACCTAACGCCATCTGAAACTGCACAAATCAACCTAGACTACGTTCTTGGTTTCGCTTGTGACATCGGCGGTCGTACATCTCATACTTCAATCATGGCACGTTCACTTGAGCTTCCAGCTATCGTTGGTACTAACGATATCACTAAGCAAGTTAAGAACGGCGACATGCTTGTGCTAGACGCGATGAACAATAAGATCATCATCAACCCTTCTGACGCTGAATTAGCAGAAGCTAAGAAAATCAAATCTGATTTTGAAGCAGAAGCGGCTGAACTAGCAAAACTTAAAGACCTACCAGCTATCACACTTGATAACCATCAAGTAGAAGTTTGCGGCAACATCGGTACAGTTAAAGACTGTGACGGTATCCTGCGCAACGGTGGCGAAGGTGTTGGTCTGTACCGTACTGAATTCCTATTCATGGACCGTACTGCACTTCCTACTGAAGAAGAGCAATACGTTGCTTACAAAGAAGTAGCTGAAGCAATGCACGGTGAGTCAGTGATTATCCGTACTATGGATATCGGTGGCGATAAAGATCTACCATACATGGATCTTCCACAAGAGATGAACCCTTTCCTAGGCTGGCGTGCAGTACGTATCAGCTTGGATCGTCGTGAAATCTTACGTGACCAACTACGCGGCATTCTTCGTGCATCTGCACACGGTAAGCTACGTATCATGTTCCCAATGATCATTTCTATTGAAGAGATCCGTGAACTGAAAAAAGCAATCGAAGAGTACAAAGTTGAACTTCGCGCTGAAGGTCATGCTTTCGATGAAGACATCGAAATTGGCGTAATGGTTGAGACTCCAGCAGCAGCTGCAATCGCACACCACCTTGCTAAAGAAGTGGCTTTCTTCTCTATCGGTACTAACGATCTAACGCAATACACTCTTGCAGTTGACCGTGGTAACGAGATGATTTCTCACCTTTACAACCCACTGTCTCCAGCGGTTCTTCTTGTAATCAAGCAAGTAATCGATGCTTCTCATAAAGAAGGCAAATGGACAAGTATGTGTGGCGAGCTAGCAGGCGATGAGCGTGCAACTCTACTTCTTCTTGGTATGGGTCTAGATGAGTTCTCTATGAGCGGTATCTCTATCCCTAAAGTTAAGAAAGTAATCCGTAACTCTAACTTCGCAGAAGTTAAAGCTATGGCTGACGAAGCACTATCTCTACCTACAGCTGCAGAAATTGAAGCTTGCGTAGAAAAATTCATCGCTGAGAAAACTCAGTAATCACCAAGAGCTTAATAAAGTTAGACGGCTAAAAATAGTCGTCTAATTTGTTAGATTGGTATAGTATATTCTACAGAATAAAACTAAACGTTAGGAGCATGACACAATGGGTCTGTTTGACAAACTGAAAAAGCTTGTATCTGATGACAGCGCTGATGCTGGTGCAATCGAAATCATCGCACCTCTTTCTGGTGAAATCGTAAACATCGAAGACGTGCCAGATGTAGTTTTCGCTGAAAAAATCGTTGGTGACGGCATCGCTATCAAACCAGCTGGCGATAAAATGGTAGCTCCAGTTAACGGTACTATCGGTAAGATCTTCGAAACTAACCACGCATTCTCTATCGAGTCTGACGACGGTGTTGAGCTTTTCGTTCACTTCGGTATCGATACTGTTGAACTTAAAGGCGAAGGCTTCACTCGTGTTGCTGAAGAAGGTCAATCTGTTAAAGCTGGTGACACTATCATCACTTTCGACCTAGCGCTTCTAGAAGAGAAAGCGAAATCTACGCTTACTCCAGTTGTTATCTCTAACATGGACGAAATCAAGGAGCTGAACAAGCTTTCTGGTTCTGTAACTGTTGGCGAAACTCCAGTTCTTAAAGTAACTAAGTAATTTCGATTACTTATCTGCTTTAATTAAAACGCTACCTAAGGGTGGCGTTTTTTGTGCCTGCTATATTTGTTCAATACCTCAGATAGGCATTACTGACTATCACACCGAAACCCTTCTCCTGGCTCCCTCAACCAATGACAACTACACTGACCGTTTATCCCCTGCTATCCGACCTGGCTTTTTACTAAACGTTGTTAAGCGCTATTCAAGGCATTTCACCTATACATCAAATTACACTTGTGAATTTTAACAAACAGAGATCTCTGATATCTCGTTCTACTCGATTTTGAGATGACGACTAAAGACTTCGATTCAGGTAAACAATGGATCAATACCGCCTATAGTCGTCATTCCCTAAGTGAGGAACGAACGTGATAGGGAATCTCGCTTTTGCGTCTGCTTACCAGCACTGCACTTTTCCAAATACACCTTCGCCAAATTGCAGGCAATAAAAAACCCAGCCGAAGCTGGGTCTGTTTAGCGCTCATCTCTCACCACGAGCTAATTTGTGGAAGCCTTACGTTAACACTTATGATTCAATAACGCTTAATAAGTCAACGTGGCTTTTTAATCGATTAACCTAGTAGGCTAAGTGCCGAGTTCGGAGCTTGCTTCGCTTGAGCAAGAATCGAGCTTGAAGCTTGAGAAAGGATTTGAGACTTAGTCATCTGAGTCGTTTCTTTCGCGAAGTCGGTATCTTTAATACGGCTCTTAGATGCGTTAACGTTCTCGTTAATGTTGTCTAAGTTGCTGATAGCGTGGTCGAAACGGTTTTGGAAAGCACCCAGTTCAGCACGGTGGCTATCTACATACTTAAGTGCCGCATCGATAACTGCAACAGATTCTTGTGCCCCGCCAACTGATGTTACGTCGATAGTATCAACCGTTACATCTTTGCCTGGTTGCATGCCTAGTTCGCCAGCAAGGCTGCCAGAGAATGCTACTTCGCCTTCAACTTTATTGTTACCAGTAAACATTTGCAGCTTACCGTCTTCAGTTACAGACGCTTTAACAGAATCTTGTTGACCGTTGATGTACGTTGCTAGCTCTTCGATGTCGTCGCCCGCTTTCGCAGACACATCGATTTCTTGTGCTTGGCCGAAGTTATCAGTGAACGACATTTTTAGGTCGTTTGCGCCAGCTTGAACGTTCCAGTCTTTGTCTTTTGCGTTCTCAGTTTGGTAGCTCTTACCACCCATCTGAGCGTTATCAGAGCGCATGTCTTTCAGTTGAAGCATTACCGCTTCACCGTTGTCCGCACCGATTTGGAATGATTTAGTACCGTGAGTACCGTTAAGCAGCTTGTTACCACCAAAAGACGTCGTTTCCGCAATACGGTTTAGTTCGTCGTTCAGTGCTGTTACTTCTTCTTGAATCGCTACACGCTCAGATTTTGAGTTTGAGCCGTTTGAAGATTGTAGAGACAAATCACGCATACGTTGCAGGATGTTCGTTGTCTCGTTCATTGCACCTTCAGCAGTTTGTGCAATAGAGATACCGTCGTTCGCGTTACGTACAGCAACATCAAGACCACGACTCTGAACGTTCAAACGGTTCGATATTTGTAGGCCCGCAGCGTCATCTTTCGCGCTGTTGATTTTAGAGCCTGAAGCTAGACGCTCCATTGATGTTTGTTGTGCGCTGTTTGCATTGTTTAGGTAACGTTGCGCTGTCATCGCTGAAACGTTTGTATTTACATTCACTGCCATGGTGACTTCTCCAATTGATTTTCCGGTATAGCGGTTTCCGACGTCTCGGAAAACCAAGTAGTTATCTCTAAGTTACTATTAATAACGGCGTGAATGCTGAAACCTTTAGGAAAAAAACAACAAAATTAACGAAATAGAGAGAAAGGGGAAGAAAGCGTGACTGGCAGTAAAATTATCAAAAAAAGATGAGAAAAACGCTAAAGTTGTCGCTAAGTCGGTCGAGCGAAAAGTTGTATTTTAATTAACCAAAGGGCTTTAATTAACCTAGAGCACCTTTATAAGATTAGGCTTAATTTATTAGCCCAGCAGCGTTAAAGCTAAATTGGGCGCTTGCTTAGCTTGAGCCAAAATAGTGGTACTGACTTGTTGCAGTATTTGTTGCTTAAGCATTTGAGTGGTTTCTTTGGCGTAGTCGGTATCTTTGATTCGGCTGTTGGATGTCGCCAAGTTCTCATGAACGTTTTCAAGGTTATTGATGGCATGGTCAAAACGATTTTGCATCGCGCCTAATTCGGAACGATGACTATCTACGTACTTCATCGCTGTATCCAAAATAGAGACAGCACGCTGCGCGCCACCTACATCAGTGACATTGATGTCATCGACTGATTCGTAATAACCCGCCGACATCGAAAGTTCACTGGCTAACGAACCTGAGAAAGAGATCGTGCCTGCGGTGTCTTCGCCAGACATATAGATCTGAAGCTGCCCTTCATCATTGACGGAAGCAGAGACGAAATCCGTTTGACCATTAATATAGGTCGCCAACTCTTCAATATCATCACCTGCTTTAGCATTAATGGTGATCTCTTGTGGCTGACCAGAACGGTCAGTAAACGACATTGTCATATCATTCTGATCGGGCGTCACTTCCCATGAATCACTTGCCATGCCATTGGCGACATAGCTAAAACCACCCATATTGATGTCATCGGTACGCATGTTTTTCAAACCTATCTGCACCGCTTCACCAGAACTGCCACCGATTTGAAATGAAGAACTACCAAAGCTACCGTTAAGGAGTTTTTTACCACCAAACGAGGTGGTTTCAGCAATTCGATTCAACTCATCATTTAAGGCGGCCACTTCTTCTTGAATAGCGGTCCTTTCCGACTGGCTATTCGAGCCATTACTCGCCTGCAGTGACAAATCTCGCATACGCTGCATGATATTGGTGGTTTCATTCATCGCTCCTTCTGCTGTCTGCATAATGGAGATACCATCGTTAGCATTACGAACAGCAACATCAATGCCACTCATCTGTGCTTCTAATCGATTCGAGATTTGTAAGCCAGCCGCATCGTCTTTTGCACTATTAATACGGCTCCCTGAAGCTAAGCGCTCCAAAGATTGATTCAGCATGTTATTAGCATTAGAGAGGTTTCTCTGAGCGACTAAAGCTGAGACATTTGTATTAACAGTTATAGCCATAGACCTTCACTTACAAAAATATGAATAAAACTCACGATTGCTCTTATATCGACCAGTTCATCTAAAGCTTTAATAAAAAAAGGAGCCCTGAGGCTCCCGTTCTTTACTGCATACGAGGTGATTTACTTAATCGTTAATGCACTCAACATGTCAGTCGAAGGCGCAAAGTAGTAAGCGCCTGTCACTGCTTTAGTAAAGCGAAGCAGTTGGTCTGTTTTACCATCTGTTACGCCGTACATGCTCTCTAGCATCGCATCGAAGTTATGACGAACATTACAGTAAGCAATGAACAGTAAGCCGTGATCGCCCGTAGCGGTACCGTAAGGTAGGCTGTGACGAACAATCTTAAGACCCTTGCCTTCTTCTTTGATATCTACGCGACCAACGTGAGACGCCGCTGGAACATCATCTAGCTCGATAGAGTCCGGTTTAGTGCGGCCAACCACTTTCTCTTGTGCTGAGACATTCAATCGATTCCAAGCTGGCAGGTTGTGCACAAAACGCTGCACCATCACATAACTACCACCAGCGAATTCACCTTCAGGAACAATCGCTACTTCAGCGCGCTGTGCGTCTTTTGGGTTTTCAGTGCCATCAACGAAATCAGTCATGTCACGAGAATCTAGGAAGCGGTAACCGTAGGTTTCATCAACTACTTCAACGTCCACAGCTACTTCAGATAACAATTTACGTAAGATAAAGAAGTGCAGGTCATGTCGATTTGAATGGCAGTGAATCAGAACATCAGACAATGTGCTCGGTGCAGTGACATCACCTTCACCAAGCGCAGGGAAATCAATCAAATCAGAGGGAGCAGCTTGCTCGAACTTATCCCAAAAAGCTTTTGAAAACGCAACCGATGCCGTTAAGTTTGCGTCTGGTTGAGTTTGGTTTAGTTCGTCGATTAAACTCGGAAGCTTTTGAAGTTCCGCTAATACGTTAGCAGCGTTCTCATTCACTTTTAGTTGAACATAAAGAGCGAAAGGCCCTGCTTCTGGCAAGATAGCACTTTGAATTTTAGGCTGCTCATTTGAGGTGTTAAGCATAGATTAATCCTTTCATTTTTAGCTTCTAAGTATAATTGTGAATGGGGCAAATGTTTTGATGAAAATCAGTCTTCGTGCTCAACCACTTTAAAGCAATCCCTAGCGGCATGGCTATTGGTTAGATAAAGCGCTAACCATAGGAGCAACAATAGGGTGATAGCATTAGACCAACGGAACCATCCGTTATCTAAATAGATTAAATAAAGTGTATGGGTTCCTTGTGCCAAGATAGCCATCATGGAGACCCAACGTCCCCATGAAACCACTTTATTAAGGCGCTTTCTATCTGGTGATCTGAGTCCAAACAACCACATGAGTAACAAGCTCGGAATACTCAATGCAATCCCAACATAAAACATTTGATGATCTGGATAGATGATTTCGAGGATATCAGTGCCCGACTCTCGGCTTGCACCTGCAACAATGAAAACGACCAAAGCTTTCGCCAGAAATAGCCAACCTAACCATAATAGGATTGGGGCTTTTAAAAAGCCGTGCTTGTCGTATTGTTCTATGGAGTACCGCACAAATCTCACTTTCACTTATTTTCAAACCAACACTTTAACGCAAATCATTCATACTTAACTAGGTTTGCGTTATCTTATTGGTTAATCCGTTTTAATTATCGAACTCAGTATGAAAAAGAAAACTAATACACCATCTGTTGAATCTCAACAAGAAGCACTGAAGATAGCCAAAGCGACGCAAAAGCCAGCTCAAACCAAAGAACAAACCAAGTTGATTGCTCAAGGTATCGAGAAAGGCATCGCACTCTATAAAAAGCAGCAGAAAGAACGTGGCCGCCAAGCCGATAAAGCTAAAAAGCGCGTACAAAAAGAGAAGCAGACTCTACAAGCGAACCAAGACCAAGAACAGAATGTCTACTCGAATAATGAAACAACATCAAATCACGCCAGTAAATTGCCGTGGTTATTATTGTTCGCAAGCTGGATAGGTTTCGCGATTTATTTGATGAAATAACAGGATAAGCGTATGAAAAAGGAATTAATCGCTTTGGCTATGAGTAGCGTGTTACTCGGTTGCACGACACCGACATCAACGCCTCATAGCGAAGCTGCCAACGTGCAAATGGATTACCATGGCGTGATTAATATCGATAAATGTCAGTATAAAGGGGAAGTCACTGGCAGCGAGGGCCATTGGTATAGTTACCTGTTTTACCCAAATGACACCTTGATTCAGGGCGCGATGAATGAGCTCAAGTCAAATACGATTGAGTTAGGTGCAGATACCGTGATATTTACACTTCCCCAAGACTTTTCCACTTCCGTGACTATGTTGGGCACTGCCTATCTGTGTAAGTAGGTAGAAACTGTGTAAGTAGGTAGAAACATAGTTAGATAGCTCAGCGCTCAAATGAGCGAGATGCTACCTCTTCTATTTCGATTTCTACTTCCACTTCTACTTCTACTGCAAAAAAGAAAGCCAGCTTTCGCTGGCTTATGCACTAAATCCAAGGCTTGTTGCTATATCGCCTTTACGCTGGATAACCCATTGACTGTCAAATGGACCCCAGTCGGATAACTGGTAATAGCCATCATTATGACGTCGCCCATCTTGAACAAACATAAGTTCGATACCGATCCCCGGTAACGCCTTGAGTACATCTTGAATAGTACGACGAGGCCAACCCGTTTTTTCGATGAGTTTAGGCACATTTGGCCTATCAAGGCTTTCCACTAACAATGCTAAATATAGCCGCCTTGCAAAAACAGGACTCAACTCCATTGACACCTCCTATATATGTGCAACTCAATTATTTCTTTTTTCGCTGACAACATGTTGAGGTTGATCAATAAGTCTCCAATAGTGACATTTTCTTACTGTTTTTTTTCACTCTATGAAATATTCCTCACTCTATTTTGTCTGAATTGCAGCTTCCTGATAGGATTCAACTCATAACAACGAAATAAAATCACCCAAAGGAAGAACAATGACTATCACTATGTTTGGCATTCCGAACTGCGACACCATTAAAAAAGCAAAGAAATGGCTCGAAGCTGAAGGGATCAAGTTCGAATTTCACGATTATCGCAAACAAGGCATCACTGAAGAGTTGGTTACGACCTTCTGTTCAGAACTTGGCTGGGAACTTGTATTGAACAAACGTGGTACGACTTATCGCCAACTTTCACAAGAACAGAAAGATACATTAACGGAAGACAAAGCCGTGACTCTGCTTGTTGAGCAACCAGCAATGATTAAGCGACCAATCCTAAAAGTAAACGGTAAGCTTCATATCGGATTTAAAGCCGACCAATACGCCGCTATTTTTGCTTAGAGCACTGTATTTAGATAGACAGACTACTGGACGTTGATCATTAAATCAGCGCCCTAAAAATTAATGACTAGACGTTTTATTTAAACAAGGAATTCAAGGATGACAGATAGCCCAACTTTGGCTCTGGCAAAAGACCTCATTAGCCGCCAATCAGTAACCCCTGAAGATGCAGGCTGCCAAGATTTAATGATTGAACGCTTAAAAGCACTCGGCTTCGAAATCGAAGTGATGGTATTTGAAGATACGACGAACTTCTGGGCTCGCCGTGGTACAGAGGCGCCTCTATTTGCCTTTGCAGGCCACACTGATGTTGTACCTGCAGGCCCGATTGAACAGTGGCACACCAAACCATTCGAACCGACTATCGTAGATGGTTTCCTACACGGCCGTGGCGCTGCGGATATGAAAGGCTCTCTGGCTTCAATGATTGTTGCAGTCGAGCAGTTCATTGCCAAACACCCAGACCACACAGGCTCAATCGGTTTCCTTATCACGTCAGATGAAGAAGGTCCTTTCATCAACGGTACGGTACGCGTTGTGGAAGCTCTGATGGCGCGTGGCGAGAACATCGATATGTGTATTGTTGGTGAACCATCAAGTACTGAGTATGTTGGTGACGTTGTGAAGAACGGCCGTCGTGGTTCTATCACTGGCGATCTCACGATTAAAGGCACACAAGGTCATGTTGCCTACCCTCACCTAGCGAACAACCCGGTACACAGCTCTCTGCTTGCGATCAACGAACTGGCAACGACTGAGTGGGACAAAGGTAATGACTACTTCCCACCAACCAGCTTCCAGATCCCAAATGTAAGTGCGGGCACGGGCGCGTCAAACGTTATTCCTGGTGAATTTAATGTTCAGTTTAATCTTCGCTTTAGCACTGAATTAAACAACGACATCATCGTTGAACGAATCACAAATACACTCGACAAGTACGATTTCGAGTACGATTTGAAATGGACATTCAATGGCGACCCGTTCTTAACAGACGCAGGCTCACTGCTTGATGCTATTGTTGATGCCGTTGGTCACGTTAATGACGTAAAACCAGCACTACTGACTACAGGTGGTACATCTGACGGACGCTTTATTGCGCGCATGAAAGGGCAAGTCGTAGAACTAGGTCCGGTTAATGCAACCATTCACAAGGTTAACGAGTGCGTGAAAGTGGCTGACTTAGAGAAGCTAACCGACATGTATGAGAGAACATTAGTGAACCTGTTCGCTAAATAGTTCTTTCATCAGCGATTGATAGCATCTAATTATTGAGAGACGCGTTATGACACCAGAGCAGCTTACCGGACAATCAGATTCTCATCTGGAACCTAGCCTGATTGGCACCAAGACATTCTTGGTTCACAGTAATGTCAAAGATGACCTAAACAGTTTGATTGAAGCTGCTCAACTCGCTGGCTTTAAAATGGAGATTGCCAGTGGCTTTCGCAACTATGAAAGGCAATCTCGGATTTGGAACCGTAAGTTTTCTGGTGAAGCACCAATATTAGACTCAGAAAGCCAACCACTTGATGCATCAACACTTAGTGAACATCAAAAGTTGTCAGCGATACTGAGGTGGTCTGCACTGCCTGGGGCGAGTCGTCACCATTGGGGATGTGACTTTGATGTATTTGCTCGTAATCACTTACCTGAAGGCACACAGCTGCAACTGGAACCATGGGAATACCTTACTGGCCACCAGCAAGCGTTTTACCAATGGCTTTATGCCAATGCATCTCAATTTGGGTTCTTCTTTCCGTACAGCCAAGACCTCGGCGGTGTGGCGATAGAACCATGGCATATCAGCCATCGAAAAGTATCGGAGTTGTGTTTATCACAGTTATCTCCCTCTTTACTTGGCAAGCAACTCCAATCTAAGCCAATATTAGGGTATGAGATTATTATGGAGCAGCTAGACGAGATCTATGCGCGCTTCGTGGCGAATATCAGTCATTAGGAGCGCATATGTTGGAGTGGCTTACAAACCCTTGGGTGATCATCATCATCGTGGTTAGTGTGGTGGTGGGTAATATTGCTGCGCTCAAACAGACCGCCAATATGGATCTGACTGGTCGTAACAAAACAGAGAAAGACTTAGACAAGCTCAATCAATTGGATAAACAGAACCAAGAGAAAGCTCAAAAAGATGAGTCTACGGACAACAAAGACGCTTAATTTTGTAGCTCTAAGGAGCTAATCTAATTTGCTAATAATCCGCTGACGACTAATCAACGAATACAAAAAAGAGGACACAATGTGTCCTCTTTTTTATTGGCTTTAGCTAACCACAGGGCTTATATGACTTACTCTGTGGTTTTTCAGCTATGCTCACTCAGCTTACTTACTCTGCATCAGCTTCTTTGTCATCTTTGGTTTGGTCAGCAACATGTGCTAATACCGGTACCATTGACTTCAGTAGCTCTTCTTCTACTGGCTTACCTGATGCATCCGTTACGTTAATTGACGTACGGTTACCAAGATCACCAAACAAGAAGGTGTAAGTGCCTGGAGCCAAATCAATGGGTTGTAGGCCAATTGTTTCCCAGAATTCATCATCTGGCGCAGCATACTTAGCTTTTACAGTACCTTGAGACTGGTTACGCTCTTCAAGCTCAAAGCCCATCGTCGGTAGCAAGGTAGGCAAACGCTGCCACAATACATTGTATGGAGTACGAGCAATGATCACAGGGAAGCCACTGCGGTCAGCACCCATTGAGATTGGAATGCGTTTAACCAACTCTTGCGCTTTCAACGCTGCTTCAGCACGAAGGTTTTCATCGTACTTAGCCATCACTAGATTCGTTAAGAACGCGTTGTAACGCTCCTTATTGGTTGCCGATACCGGCTTCTCTTCAGAGCCTTCACGCCAATCGATAAGGTTGATCTTGAAGCCATGGCGGTTGTTCGCTTGGAAACGAGAGATAGAGTAACGACTGCCGATCTCTACTTCTTCATCTTCAGAAACCCAAGTAACCCAATCGGTCTCAATATCGTTTTCTGACTGTTCACGAATACCAATGCCACGTTGTGCCAGCATATCTACAGCCGTTTGCCACACGCGGTCTGCTTCTTCAGCACGAAGAAGCCATAGTGTCACTTCACCATTCTGACGCTCAGATCGAGCACCTGGGATCAGCTCAAGAACCTGTTGCGGCGGACGAATATCCACTTCACGGCCTGTACCACCACTGAACTCACCGCTTGGGATGTCAAAATTTGGATAGAACTGAGGTTGAGCATCTTCAGGCAGCTGCCATTGTGAAAACTCAGGTGTTTCTAAGTATTCGAAATCATCTTTGGCTTGGCGACGTTGAGTCGGGCTGCCAGAACATGCTGTAAGAACGAAAACAGCCAGTGATCCAATCACTAGCTGGTGAGAATACTTCATTTATACTCCTAAATGCCGAAGGTTCACTTCGGCATCACTTCATACGTTTTTAGTAAATGCACGCTTCAGTCATTGCTTGAGCAACAACGGGTTGAGCTGGCTTTGACAATTCAGTCAACGGTAGACGTAAGCCACCTTCAGCAATCAGACCCATTTTATGAACCGCCCATTTTACGGGAATAGGGTTGGACTCAACGAACAAATTCTTATGTAGAGGCATCAAACGCTCATTGATCGCTTCTGCTTCTTCAAACTTGCCTTCTTTCGCTAACTTGAACATGGTTGCCATATCAGCGGCTGCAACATTGTTTGTTACAGAGATCACGCCATCGCCACCACGCTTAACAAATTCTAGACCTGTTAAGTCATCACCACTTAGTAAGATAAAATCTTCGCCACAAAGTTCACGGTGAATTGCAATTCTGTCGAGATCACCCGTCGCATCTTTAAGTGCAACGATGTTTTCGATCTCAGCAAGGCGAGCAACCGTTTCAGGTAACAAGTCTACAGCAGTACGACCTGGTACATTGTATAGGATTTGTGGAACGTCACTGACTTCAGCAATCGCTTTGTAGTGTTGGTACAAACCTTCTTGAGTCGGTTTGTTGTAGTAAGGCGTTACGCTCAGGCAACCAGCAATACCAGAACCATTCAGCAAACGGCTGAATAGAACAGATTCGTGAGTTGCATTTGCACCTGTACCAGCGATAACGGGAATACGACCATCAGCAAATTCAACGATCTTATTGACGACTTTGACATGCTCTTCAATAGTGAGTGTTGAAGACTCACCTGTTGTGCCAACCGCAACCAGACCATCACTACCTGCAGCAACATGGTGCTCAACTAACTTTTTAAGGCTGTCGAAATCCACTTCACCATCTGTATTAAATGGCGTAACTAGCGCAACGATACTTCCTGAAAACATGTCTATCTCCCTTAATTTATTCTTTTTGCATGTTACTGTAAGCCAATCAATAAACACAAGACATTAAAGTGGCTTACCGGCAACATCTGCATTAAATATTGTCGTATGTTTGAGGTAAAACGACTTCTAACGGCGTTCTACCGAGAATTTGGGTAACCTGCGCTCAATCTAGCGGATAGCACAGCACTGGATGTCAGTAACAAGTAAGCTGTGCTCTCACCGCTCAATCTCATTTTTTAACGCTCTCGATATTCTTATCATTGGTTGCATGTTAGAAGCAAGGTGCCTCATAAAAAGCCCCGTACGCACGCTTATTCCACGAGCTAACTGTGCTAACATGCATGAATCAATGGAATATAAAGAGACGTGATTTTATGACTCAACATCTAGTAATCACAGCTGTGGGCACAGATCGCCCAGGTGTATGCAACCAAGTGGTTCATTTAGTCACCCAATCAGGCTGTAACATTATTGATAGCCGTATCGCTCTATTTGGCGAAGAATTTACGCTTATCATGCTGCTGTCTGGAAAGGCAAACAACATCACCCGCGTTGAAACCACCCTGCCCTTGCTTGGACAAGAGCACGACTTGATTACGATTATGAAGCGAACCTCAACTCATGATGTTATTGAGAACTCTTACACAGTAGAGGTGTTCGTTGAGTCAGACGATAAAATCGGCCTTACCGAGCAGTTTACCCAGTTCTTCGCAGACCGAAACATCGGCCTCGATTCGCTGAGCGCCCGAACCATCAATAAATCTAAAGTTCAGCTCGATAACGACCAATTCCATATCTCTATTACCGCTTCTGTGCAATCAGAATGTAATTTGATGCAGCTACAAGAAGAATTCGACGCGCTGTGTCAGAGCCTATCCGTACAAGGCTCGCTCAACTTTATCAAAAACAGTTTTTAAAAAGGAAATATCATGAATACGCTAACGGCTGGTGTTCCAGCACCTGCTTTTTCTCTTCCTGATCAAGATGGCAATATCGTATCTCTTGGTGACTTCAAAGGTAAAAAAGTCCTGTTCTATTTTTACCCAAAAGCAATGACTCCAGGTTGTATTGTGCAAGCTGAAGGCCTGCGTGATATCAAAGCACAACTTGATGACCTAAATGTGGTTGTTTTAGGTGTGAGTGTTGATCCAGTAAAACGCCTACCAAATTTCGTCGAGAAGAAATCTCTAAACTTCACACTGCTATCTGATGAAGATCACAGCGTTGCTGAACAGTTTGGCGTTTGGGGAGAGAAGAAATTCATGGGCAAAGTGTACGACGGTCTGCACCGTATTAGCTTCCTAATTGATGAAGAAGGTCAGATTGAACACGTCTTCAACAAGTTCAAGACTAAGACTCACCACGAAGTGGTTCTAGACTACTTCAATCCAGAAGCTTAATGTTGTTTCTAGTGAGTTGATGACCTAGTTTCATACCTAGATGATCTAAGTTCACAATTGACTAAGCCAAATACAAAAAGGCCGAATATCATAGATATTCGGCCTTTTTAATACTTACTCAACTGTATTGATCTTCAATTACGATTGATGCTCAGGGTCATCGTCGAGAGCATGACTCGGTAAAGCATTCCAAACCGCTTTCACCAGCGTAGCAAGCGGGATAGCAAAGAACACGCCCCAGAATCCCCACAGTCCGCCAAACACCAATACCGCTACAATAATCGCTACTGGGTGTAGGTTCACGGCTTCAGAGAACAGAACCGGAACGAGCACGTTGCCATCTAGCGCTTGGATAATACCGTAAGCAAGTAACAGCCAGTAAAACTGAGGTTCTAATCCCCACTGGAACAAACCGACAATCGCGACAGGAACGGTCACAGCCGCCGCACCGATATAAGGAATCAGTACCGAGAAGCCCACCGCGACAGCCAGCAGAGCTGAATAACGTAAATCTAGAATCGCAAAGGTCACGTAGCTGACACCACCGACGATCAAGATCTCAAGCACCTTGCCGCGAATATAGTTCGAGATTTGTTGGTTCATCTCAACCCAAACCTTGGTCGCTAGACGACGGTTTTTAGGCAACACACCACTCGCCATGCTGATCATCTCTTCTTTATCTTTTAGTAAGAAGAAGATAAGCAGCGGCACAAGAATCAAGTAAACCGCAAGCGTAGCCAAGCTCACAAGGGAAGCTAAAGAACCTTTAACAACACTTTCACCAAAACCTAATGCTTTGTTTTTCGCGTTAGACACAATCGATTCAACGATCTGCAAGTTTGCTAACTCAGGATAGCGCTCAGGAATGGTCGCGATGAACTTCTGTAAGCCGCCATACATACTTGGAATATCATTGATGAGATTACCCACTTGCTCCCAAATGGTCGGCACTAAACCAAACAGCGCCAGCAACATCAGGCTAAAGAACATCATGATGACTAGCATCACCGATGGCGTTCTTGGAACACCAAGTCTTTGGAGTTGGGTAACCGGCCACTCAAGTAAATAAGCCAATACAATAGCCACCAACAATGGCGCGATGAGATGACCAAAGAAGTAGATCGTAATAAAGCCGAAGAGAATGATGGCAACCAAACTGACAGCATGGGGATCAGAGAAACGTCGTTTATACCAACGATTGACCATTTCAAGCATCTGACTGCAATTCCTTTTTAGTGACGAGGAGATGATAGTAATTAGAGCAAACCTCAGTGATGACGTCATAGGCTTGCTTAGACAAAAAAGTAACAATATCTTTCATTGAGCTGTTATCAGAGACATAAATTGACAATGATTGCCCTACTTCTAACTTTACACTGTGACGCTTGGCTAATAATAGTGCCATTGGACAGCGCTCTTGGCGTAAATCTAGAATATTAGGTGTCATTCTTGAGCTCGATGCTTATTATAAGGGTCGTATTGTAATCTGTTTTTGAAAACGCGCCATCATTCATTCATCTTCCTTCATGATAGCGCACGCACTCGGCAAAGGTTACATCAGATAAAGAACCAATTTGCATTGCACTTGTCTTACTGTCAGAAGAAACGGAGTATTACTGACTAATATGTTTAAACGCGCTCGCTCAATCGCTTGCTTATGCATCGCAGCTACATTAAGCACCCCAACGTTGGCGAATACCAACAGTTTGGAGCTACCCGATATCGGCACCGCTGCTGGCGGCACCCTCACTATCGACCAAGAACTTATCTATGGTGATGCCTACATGCGCATCATCAGAAGCAGCCAGCCTATCGTAAACGACCCGGTTCTCAACCAGTACATTGATACGCTTGGCCATCGTCTTGTCGCAAGCGCGAATGATGTCAAGACACCTTTCCAGTTCTTTATGATCCGAGACCGCAACATCAACGCCTTTGCATTCTTTGGTGGTTATGTTGCTTTGCACTCAGGTCTGTTCCTGCATGCACAATCTGAAAGTGAGTTGGCTTCAGTATTAGCGCACGAAATCGCGCACGTTACCCAACGTCACTTAGCGCGTAGTATGGAAGATCAAGCGCGTCGTTCTCCAGCAACCATCGCAGCGCTAGCAGCCTCTGTATTATTGGCCATTGCAGCACCTGAAGCAGGTATCGCAGCTCTAACTGCCACAACCGCTGGTAACATGCAGAGCCAGATCAACTACACCCGTAGTAATGAAAAAGAAGCTGACCGCTTTGGTATCAATACACTGGCGAAAGCAGGGTTCGATGTGAATGCGATGCCGCGTTTCTTCGGTCGTTTGGCTGATGAATACCGCTATGCAAGCACACCACCCCCAATGTTGCTGACTCACCCATTACCAGAAGATCGAATCACCGATTCACGCGCTCGCGCTCGCAGCTATCCGCCACTTAAACTGGCTCCATCACTGGATTACCATCTAGCAAGAGCTCGCATTGTCGCGCGCTATGCCGGCATTAATAATGATGCTGCTCTAGATTGGTTTGAACGTAAGCTGAAGAAAGCACCTAAAGCCTTGGTTCCATCATTAGAGTATGGCCAAGCACTGGTTTACTTAGATTCTAAAAAATTAGATAAAGCAGAGCCGATTCTGACCAAGCTCATCAACAGCGATCCAACCAACCTGTTTTATCTAGATGCCATTTCAGACCTCCATATTGAACAGAAAAAGCCTGAGATTGCGATTAAAGAACTCGAATCAGCACTGGTTCGCCAACCAAACAACCCTGTTCTAACCATTAACTACGCTAATGCGCTGATTGAAAATGAAGACCTACAGGAAGCCGTTCGCGTGTTGCAACGTTACACGCACGATAACCCGAACGACACCAACGGCTGGCACCTACTTTCAAAAGTAAATACAAGCCTTGGTAATAGCGACGAAGAACTGGCTGCTCGTGCAGAGATCTTGGCACTGCAAGCCAACTGGAACAAAGCGATTCAGTACTATACGCAGGCTAGCCAAATCGCAGAGCTCGGCAGCCTAAAACAAGCACGTTACGACGCCCGAATTGATCAACTAATGATTCAGCGTGAACGCTTCTTGTCGTTACAGTAAGTGTATTTATTGGCAGCGGTTAGTTGTCAGAAGAAAAAGAAAGCTCAACGTTACATAGTAAAGAAGCCACTCAAGTGGCTTCAACTGAACAATTGCTTCAACTGAACAATTGCTTCAACTGAACAATTAAATCAAAAATAATAATGAGGAAGAACCATGTCCGTCGTGATTTATCATAACCCACGCTGCTCAAAGAGCCGTCAAACTCTCGAACTGCTTGAAGCAAACGGCGTACAGCCAGAAGTTATCAAATACCTAGATACGCCTTTAACTATCGAGCAGCTTAAAGTGCTTTTCACGCAGCTTGGTTTTGACAGTGTTCGCGAAATGATGCGCACCAAAGAAGCGGATTACAAAGAGGCAAATCTTGGCGATGCATCGGTTACCGATGAAGATCTATTCTCAGCAATGGCGACAAATCCAAAACTGTTTGAACGCCCTGTTGTTGTTGCGAACAACAAAGCAAAGATTGGTCGTCCACCAGAGCAAGTGCTAGAGATTCTGTAAGCCGATATGAGCATCAACATTCTTGTTCTCTACTACAGCCGCCACGGCAACACACGAGCGCTAGCAAGGCAAATTGCACGAGGGGTTGAATCTATCCCGAACTGCGAAGCCATGTTAAGAACAGTGAACGACGTATACACAGCAGAAGAGCAGCCTGATTCGCGTTATCAGCCGACCGATCCTATCGCGACATTGCAAGAGCTCCGTTCTTGCGATGGTTTAGCGCTAGGCAGTCCGGTTTGGTTTGGCAACATGGCTGGACCTATGAAGCACTTTTGGGACAGCACAACATCACTGTGGATTAATGGCGATCTGATCGATAAGCCAGCTTGCGTGTTTACCTCTTCTTCATCACTGCATGGCGGGCAAGAGACCACACAACAAAGCATGATGTTGCCACTGCTTCACCATGGCATGTTAGTGGTGGGTATCCCCTACTCAGAACCTGCGCTGCACACCACTCAAACTGGTGGCACACCCTATGGTGCGAGTAGTACCGGAGAAAGCGCTTCATTAAGCAAAGATGAAATTGAGTTGGCGAAAAACCTAGGCAAACGCCTAGCGCACATCGCAATAAACCAGAAGGGAATTTCTCAATGATGTATATGCCAGAGAAGGCGATGTCTCCCACAACCAAGCTATTCCGCTACCTTGCTTTAGCGGGCAACTTGTCGCTTTTATTCTGGGTGATTGCTTGGCAGATGACACTTTCGCCGCACCCTCATCTAAGTAATGTAACGCTTGCGATTGCTTGGGCTATACCGCTGTTACTGCCATTACCAGGCATTCTAGCAGGCAAACCTTATACGCATGCTTGGGCGAACTTTGTCTTAATGCTCTACTTCCTACACGCATTAACTATTTTGTATGTCGACGGTGGCGAGCGCTTATTAGCGGCTGTAGAACTGCTTCTGACGACTCTAGGCTTCGCGGGCAATATCTTATTTACTCGCTTTCGAGCCAAAGAATTAGGCATCAAACTTAAGCGCCTTTCTGAAGTAGAAAAGACCGAGAAAGCTAAGTTCGAGCAGTAACCTGGATTAGGTTGTCCTGATCTAGTATCAAGAGAAAAAAGTGACAACAAACAAAAAGCCCTGCGAGATTTCTCTTGCAGGGCTTTTTTCATGAATTAATTTCAATCGGTCATGTCAGAAGACAATCACTAGCGAACCCATTCGTATACTAGGCTTGGCTTAGCATGTACTGGCACAACAACTGTTAGCTCTTCCGAGCCAGACGTATTCGTTAGCTCAGCATCCGCTTCAGTTGATAACTCACTACCTTTGATGACTTGAACACTTGGGTCTGCTTCGTTAGCCGTCGCTTCTGCGCCATCGTTCAGGGTCGTATCAGTAACAGCTGCTGAATCATCGCCTACAGACATGGTGTTGTCTTGCGTTTCAAATTCAGGGCTCACTTCAGGTTCAATATAAGATTCTTCAACCTTTGCGACTTGGCGAATGCTTTCCACTTCTTGCTCAAACTCTTGTTGAGTCGACAATAAGTGAATTCGGAAAGTGACTTCGTTATTCTGAATTTTCAAAATATCTAAGCTTGCCACCGAGTTTAAACGCTTAAGTGCATTCTCCAATTGGAAGAAGTCTTGTGCGTTATTCAGGCTAATAAATTGCGTTAAAATCGACTCTGATGATTCACTTGCTACTGTCACCGCACTTTTACCTGCGTAGTAGTTACTGATTTGGTCGACAAGTTTCTTAGAAGTCGTCGCGCTGTTGCCCGATAGCGAACCACTGACTGGCGATTTTGGTGCACTCGTCAATTGGTTTGGCTTTTGATCGTATAGAGTCCAACGTAGACCTGAAGATTGAGCTTTTATCACCAGAACAGCATCAACCGGGTAACGCTGACTCGCTTTACTGATCGGTGTAACAAAGCTACCCCAAAGATCAGAGGTCGCAATACCCGTAATGTCATCAAAATCACCCACTGGTAGCGTTAGAGGCAAACCGCGCTCTTTTGCGTTGGCTTGTAAACCTGCCGCTAATTGTGAGTTGGAGTGTTCCCACACAATATTCTTGTCGTAGTTCTGTTCTTCCACCAGCCAAACAAGGATATTTGAGCGAGTATCAGGCCAGTACGGCAATTGTGCTTGAGTCAGTAGCGAACGGATTTGAGCGCCGTTAAAACGCATGCGCAATGTTGATTGGTCATTGCTTTCACCAAAACTCATTTGAGACATGTACTGCGAACTCTTACGCATCGCCTTTTGAATCGTCTCATTCGAAGCGACATCAGTTTGGCCAGTCGCACGTATCAATACCTGCTCCATGCCGGTATTTCTTGCCACTTGTTCTGGCTGTTTGTTTTCAGCGTTAATCGCAACTTCAGCACTAAAGATATCTACTTGAGTTAAGGCATAACTCGGAGAGGCTAATAGTCCCATCAACAACAATGCTATGTAGCGCATACTGATCCTAATATTCAAATCTTGTGCCTAGATGATAAGCAACTATGGATTGAGGGGCAAGGTCGATAGCGCCCACTGTGTTTAATAACCACAAAATATCACCTGGCCATGATAAATCGCTCACTTATAAACTGAATTTTTCGAACTTTGACGAATATAAAATATCACTAAGATAAATAAATTTGATCTATTTGGTGTGGCAATCGATTGCTAAGTGATAGAATCCCGCGAATTTTATTTTTCACTTTTCATATAACGACCATTTTTAAGGACATAACATGAAGAATGCTCTGCAAGGTGCACAAATGCTGTTTGTAGCTTTTGGTGCGCTTGTATTAGTGCCGCTACTGACTGGACTCGATCCCAACGTAGCACTCTTTGGCGCGGGTATCGGTACCCTTTTATTCCAACTTATTACACGCCGTTCAGTGCCAATCTTTTTAGCGTCTTCTTTTGCATTCATCGCGCCTATCATGTTTGGTATTCAAACTTGGGGTGTCGGTGCAACCATGGGCGGCCTAATGGCAGCAGGTGTTGTGTATGTCTTAATGGGCGCGTTGATTAAAGTGCGTGGCGTAGCCTTCATCCATAAACTACTTCCACCCGTGGTGGTTGGCCCTGTGATCATGGTTATCGGCTTAGGTCTTGCGCCTGTTGCAGTAAACATGGCGCTAGGTAAAACCGGCGATGGTGCGGTTCAACTTATCGATGCAGACGCCGCGTTATGGATCTCGTCTATTTCATTGCTAGTGACGATTGTCATCAGTGTTTTCTCGAAAGGCTTCCTTAAATTATTGCCTATCTTTGGTGGCATTGTTGCGGGTTACGTAACGAGCTTGGTATACGGTGTCGTTGATTTTACCCCCGTAGCTCAAGCAGCTTGGTTAGCGCTACCAAACTTCACGGCACCAGAGTTCAACATCAACGCTATCTTCTTTATGGTGTTTGTGGCAATTGCACCTGCTGTTGAGCACGTGGGCGACATGCTTGCTATCTCGAACGTAACCGGTAAAGACTACCTTAAGAAGCCAGGCTTACACCGCACTATTACTGGTGATGGTGTGGCAACGATTGCCGCTTCTATGCTGGGCGCGCCACCCAATACAACCTACAGTGAAGTAACGGGTGCTGTAATGCTGACTAAAGCATTCAACCCAGTGATCATGACTTGGGCAGCAGTAACAGCGATTGTTCTGGCTCTAGTAGGTAAGCTAGGCGCTCTTCTGCAAACGATCCCAGTTCCTGTGATGGGCGGCATCATGATTCTACTGTTTGGTTCTATCGCGACGGTAGGCTTGAATACTCTAATTCAGAATAAAGTAGACCTACATAAATCACGCAACCTTGTGATTGTGGGTATTACGTTAGTCTTCGGTATTGGCGGCATGGCATTTGGCATCGGCGACTTTAGCCTACAGGGCGTAAGCTTATGCGGTATCGTGGCAATCCTACTTAACCTAGTCCTCCCAGAAGAATTAGGCGACAACACCGTAGTAGACAAAGCTCAAATCGATTAATTTATCGGTAAGGCTGGATTCAAAAAATCACAACCTAACAAGATCAAAAAAGGGAGAGCATCGAATGCTCTCCCTTTTATTTATACGGCTAATTAAGCAGGTTCAGTTAAATTTAAAACTCTTTAAATTAACTTAAACCGAAACTGAATTACTTAGTACCGAAGATCTTATCACCAGCATCGCCAAGACCAGGAACAATGTAGCCCTTGTCGTTTAGCTTCTCATCGATTGCAGCCGTGTACAGCTCAACATCTGGGTGCGCTTTTTCTAGAGCAGCGATACCTTCAGGAGCAGCAACAAGCACAAGAATTTTAAAGTGCTTACAACCTTTCTCTTTCATAAGGTCGATAGTCGCGATCATAGAACCACCTGTCGCAAGCATTGGATCTACCACTAGAGCAATACGCTCGTCGATGTTAGATGCAAGCTTGTTGAAGTATGGTACCGGCTCAAGCGTTTCTTCGTCACGGTAGATACCAACAACGCTGATACGTGCACTTGGGATGTGCTCAAGAACGCCGTCCATCATGCCTAGACCAGCACGTAGGATTGGCACTACCGTTACTTTTTTACCTTTAATTTGGTCAACTTCTACTGGACCGTTCCAACCGTTAATCGTCACACGCTCAGTTTCAAAATCTGATGTCGCTTCGTATGTTAGAAGGCTACCCACTTCTGTCGCTAGCTCACGAAAACGCTTAGTGCTAATGTCACCTTCACGCATCAGGCCAATTTTATGTTTTACTAGCGGGTGTTTCACTTCAACAACTTTCATTTCCAACTCCGGCAATATTTAAACAAACCTGTAGATTATACACGAACTGTGGGGTTATTTCAGAATCTTTATTCTAATAAAAAAAACCGCGCAAACGTTTGCTCTTGGTAATCAAGCCCTGTTAGAATAGCGCCGTTTTCACATCCAACTTAAGTTCGAGGACTATCCCGTGAGTGGTAATACTTCTTCTCTAAGCTACAAAGACGCTGGTGTTGATATCGACGCAGGTAATGCACTAGTAGACCGTATCAAAGGTGCTGTTAAACGCACTCGTCGCCCTGAAGTAATGGGCGGTATTGGTGGCTTTGGCGCCCTATGTGAACTTCCAACGAAATACAAAGAGCCAGTACTTGTTTCAGGTACTGATGGTGTTGGTACTAAACTTCGCCTTGCTTTGGATCTGAAAAAACACGACACCATTGGTATCGATCTAGTGGCAATGTGTGTGAACGACTTAATCGTTCAAGGTGGTGAGCCGTTATTCTTCCTAGACTACTACGCAACAGGTAAGCTAGATGTAGATACAGCTGCAGACGTTGTTTCAGGTATTGCTGAAGGTTGTGTTCAAGCAGGTTGTGCACTAATCGGTGGCGAAACAGCTGAAATGCCAGGCATGTACGAAGGCGACGACTACGACGTTGCTGGCTTCTGTGTTGGTGTTGTAGAAAAGGCTGACATCATTGATGGCACTAAAGTAGCAGCAGGCGACGCACTTATCGCTGTTGGCTCAAGTGGTCCACACTCAAACGGTTACTCTTTGATTCGTAAAGTTCTAGAAGTTTCTGGTGCTGATAAAAGTGAAGAGCTAGAAGGTCGTACTATTGGTGAGCACCTACTAGAACCTACTAAGATTTACATCAAGTCGGCACTTAAGATGATTGCTGAGCATGACATTCATGCTATCTCGCACATCACAGGTGGTGGTTTCTGGGAAAACATCCCACGCGTACTTCCTGAAGGTACTAAAGCAGTCATTGATGGCAAGAGCTGGGAATGGCCTGCTATCTTCAACTGGCTACAAGAGAAAGGTAACGTGGAGACATTTGAAATGTACCGCACTTTCAACTGTGGTGTAGGCCTAGTTGTTGCTCTACCTAAAGATCAAGCAGACGCTGCTGTTGAACTGCTGAAAGCTGAAGGCGAAAACGCTTGGGTTATCGGTGAAATTGCTAACGCTGAAGCTGGCGAAGAGCAAGTTGAAATCAAATAAGTGATGCGTTCGCTTACTTAGTTAATCAATGAGGACCTTATGGTCCTCATTTTGCTATTTAGCCCGCAGAAAACCTTAGTTTATGTAGGTACATTGTAAATACTTCAGTTAACCAATCGCATGACCCACTCTATGAAGAACAGCCATTCTATGAATAACAGTCACTCTAAGAAAAACATCGTCGTTTTAGTCTCAGGAAGCGGAAGTAACTTGCAAGCCATTTTGGATGCCTGTGACAGCCACACGATTGACGCCTCTGTTAAGGCCGTTTTCTCAAATAAAGCGGATGCTTTTGGTCTAGAGCGTGCAAAATCAGCAGGTGTTGACGCTCACTCGGTGAATCCAAAAGAATTTAACTCCCGTGAAGAGTTTGATCATGAATTGATGGTTCAGATCGATGCGTACCAACCCGATCTAATCGTACTCGCTGGCTATATGCGCATTCTGAGTTCAGAGTTTGTTCGCCATTACGCGGGAAAAATGATCAATATCCACCCTTCTCTGTTACCTAAGTACCCAGGCCTACACACCCACCAGCGTGCCATTGATGCGCAAGACAAAGAACACGGCACCAGCGTTCACTTTGTTACCGAAGAACTCGATGGTGGCCCTGTGATCTTACAGGCTAAGGTGCCAGTATTTGAAGATGATGATGCTGACATGTTAGCAAGTCGAGTGCTGACTCAAGAACACTGCATTTACCCTATGGTCTGTAAATGGTTTGCCGAAGATCGTTTATCGATGGTAAACGGGCAAGCTGTCTTAGACGGTAAAGTATTAGGCAATCACGGTTACGCAGAAGAGTAATTTGTATAGCTGTTCGCGCAATAGTAAATCACGGAATAAAAAGTAAATCACTGAAGAGCAGCCCTTAAAAATCAGAAAACAAAAAGGCCGCTTACTGACTTATTAGTTCAGTAAGCGGCCTTTCTTTTGTTCGGATCAAAAATGATACTATTCGGAACGTTTAGCTCAATGGCTCAGTTGGTGCTTGGCTTGCAACCTTTTTAGGTGCATAAGCAACATCTTCCAATGCTTTGTGGTTATTGCCGATCAGCTCACCAAAATGAAACAACGCGTATTCGCCCGGCTTCATTCTAAACCACTCTTCATTGCATGTTAGAGGCTGAGTTGCTACCACCGTGACCACATCATTCGGCGTGGTCTCTTCTTGGAAGTTTATCTCAACATCTTCATCAATCAGGCTCGCATTACCAAAAGGCGCGCGTCTTGTTATCCAGTACAAATGATTCGTACAGTAGGTCATCACGTACTCGCCATCACTGAGTAACATGTTGAAGACGCCTTTCTCTCTTAGCTGGTCACAACACTCAGCGACAAAGCGAAACATACCTTCCATGTCTTGAGGTGGCTCAGGAAAACGATCTTCTAGTTGTTTCACTAACCAACAGAAAGACAGTTCACTGTCCGTCTCACCGACCGGTCTGAAACGACCACTAACCAGATCATCGTAATCCGTTAATTGGCCATTATGGGCGAAGGTCCAGTATCGTCCCCAAAGCTCACGGGTAAATGGGTGAGTATTTTCTAGATTAACGCCACCACGATTGGCTTGACGGATATGACTGACAACAGCTTGACTTTTAATTGGGTAGTTTTGAACCAACTCAGCGATCTTGGATTCACAACTAGGGTTAGGATCTTTAAACGTACGGAAACCCTTTCCTTCATAGAAAGTAATACCCCAGCCATCGCGGTGCGGGCCGGTATTGCCTCCACGCTGCATAAGACCAGTAAAGCTAAAACAAATATCAGTTGGCACATTCGCGCTCATACCGAGCAATTCACACATGGTTTAATCTACTCCCTATCAAAACCAATGGAGCCTAAGTTGGGCTCCAAATGTCTTTAAAACTATTATTCCATTTCTTTTTCAACAAGCTGAATCACAATGTGGATGATCTTAATGTGAATCTCTTGGATGCGGTCAGCGTAACCAAAATGTGGAACTCGAATTTCGATATCGGCACAACCTGCCATTTTACCGCCATCTTTACCGGTTAACGCAATGGTTTTCATACCTTTAGCTTGAGCAGCTTCAATCGCTTTCAAAATGTTGGCAGAGTTACCTGAAGTCGACAAACCAAACAACACGTCACCCTTACGGCCTACGGCTTCTACATAACGAGAAAATACGTGGTCGTAGCCAAAGTCGTTACTTACACAAGATAAATGGCTAGGGTCTGAAATCGCAATACCAGCGAAGCCTGGACGATTTTCACGGTATCGGCCAGTAAGCTCTTCCGCGAAGTGCATCGCGTCACAGTGTGAGCCACCATTACCACAAGAAAGCACTTTGCCTTCTTGCTTGAATGAGTCAGCAATCATCTTTGCAGCAGCTTCAATTTGAGCAATGTTATGGTCATCACTCAAGAACTTGTTAAGAACGTCAGCAGCTTCGTTCAATTCACTTTTGATTAGGTCTTGGTACATAAGGCTTATCTCTTATATTTTTTTACGCAACTTAAAGTACGTGAAATGAGAGCTGAGGGTTTTTCCCTCTATTACCTGAGTTTACCCACAAACATGAAATAGTGTCGACACTTAAGCCCAAAGATTGCCACCTTTATTAGCCTGTCACTGCCGATCCGCCCAAATATTCGCCACCAACCTCTCACAATTAGAACTTTAACTCTATTGAGATCACTTTTTATCCACTTTAGAGTTTTACAAATATTTAATATTTTGTTTACACTTGACTGGTTAGACCTCTTACCTAAACTTAATAACAATAAGTGATCTCTGAAAAGGAAATCGATCATGAACATATTGCTCTCCCTACTCGGCATGACAGCTGTCTTAAGCGTCTGTCTTTACCATAGAGTTAGCCTAGTACGCGCATTAATCGTATTAACCGGCGCAATGGTAGCATTAACACTGTTTGGCGGCGTAGCTGTCACTGGCTGGCTTTGTTATCTCTTAGCCATTGCGATTTTTGCTGTACCGGCAATTCGTCAGACTATCATCAGTCAAAAAGCGCTTTCTTTGTTTAAGAAAGTACTGCCTGCAATGTCTCAGACAGAAAAGGAAGCATTAGAAGCGGGTACTGTATGGTGGGAAGCAGAGCTGTTCAAAGGCAAGCCTGAATGGAAGAAACTTCAAAACATCGCTGACCCGAAGCTGTCTGAAGCTGAGCAAGCATTTTTAGATGGTCCAGTAAATACAGTGTGCGAAATGGTCAATGATTACCAAGTAACGCATGAGCTGGCTGATTTGCCACCAGAAGTATGGCAATACCTGAAAGACCATAAATTCTTCGCAATGATCATCAAGAAAAAGTATGGCGGTTTAGAGTTCTCGGCTTACGCTCAGTCTTTAGTGCTACAGAAGCTAACTGGCGTTTCTAGCGTATTGTCATCAACCGTTGGCGTACCTAACTCGTTAGGCCCCGGTGAGCTATTGCAGCACTACGGTACAGAAGAACAAAGAAACCACTACCTACCCCGCTTAGCGGAAGGTAAAGAGATCCCTTGTTTTGCCCTAACTAGCCCAGAAGCAGGCTCAGATGCCGGCTCAATCCCCGATTACGGCATCGTATGCAAAGGTCAATGGCAAGGCGAAGAAGTTCTAGGTATGCGCCTCACTTGGAACAAGCGCTACATTACCCTTGCACCTGTCGCAACAGTATTGGGACTTGCGTTTAAATTACGAGATCCAGACGGCCTACTTGGTGACAAGCAAGAGCTCGGTATCACTTGCGCGCTTATCCCTACAGATTTAAAAGGCGTGAAGATTGGTAATCGTCACTCCCCACTTAACGTACCGTTCCAAAATGGCCCAACCCAAGGTGATGATCTCTTCGTTCCTATCGATTTCATCATTGGTGGCCAGAAAATGGCCGGCCAAGGCTGGCGTATGCTGGTTGAGTGTCTATCTGTTGGTCGTGGTATCACACTGCCTTCAAACTCAACGGGCGGCATTAAATCGGCCGCGCTTGCAACCGGTGCTTACGCTCGTATTCGTCGCCAGTTCAAACAACCTATTGGTCGTATGGAAGGGGTTGAAGAGCCGCTTGCACGCCTAGCAGGTAATGCCTACGTAATGGATGCGGCGAGTAACCTAACGGTTGCAGGTATCGATCTTGGCGAAAAGCCTTCGGTTATCTCAGCAATTGTGAAGTACCACTGTACTCACCGTGGCCAACGCAGCATCATCGATGCGATGGACATCGTCGGTGGTAAAGGTATTTGCTTAGGCCCATCAAACTTCTTAGCTCGTAGCTACCAAGGCGCACCAATCGCGATTACCGTGGAAGGTGCCAACATCCTAACTCGTTCGATGATCATCTATGGTCAAGGTGCAATTCGTTGTCATCCTTACGTACTAAACGAAATGGAAGCCGCTTATTCTGAAAGCAGCGATGCGCTTGATAAGTTTGATTCAGCGTTAGCAGGACACGTTAGCTTTACGATGAGTAACCTAGTCCGCAGCTTGTGGTTTGGTTTAACCGATGGTCGTGGTTCAGATGCGCCAACACCTTCAAATAAAACAGATAAACAGACACAGCGTTATTACCAACAACTAAACCGCTACAGTGCCAACTTAGCGCTACTGTCTGATATTTCAATGGCAGTTCTAGGCGGCTCACTGAAACGCAGAGAGCGCCTATCAGCAAGATTAGGCGATATCCTAAGCCAACTGTACCTAGGTTCAGCAACACTTAAGCGCTTCGAAAGTGAAGGCAGCCACGCTGAAGACTTACCGTTAGTACATTGGGGTATGCAAGATAGTTTACGTCAGACTGAAGTTGCGATTGATGAGTTCCTAGCGAACTTCCCTAATCCTGTGATTGGCCGTTTACTTCGTGTTGTGTTGATGCCATTCGGTCGCATTCGTCGTGCACCAAACGACAAACTGGATAGCCAAGTCGCGCACATTCTACAAACGCCAAGCGAAACACGTTCTCGTATCGGCCGTGGCCAATACTTGGAAGCGACTGAATACAACCCAGTGGGTAAGATTGAAAAAGCACTAGAAGTGATTCTTCAAGCAGAACCTCTATTCGACAAAGTCTGCAAAGAGACGCACCAAAAGCGCGCTTTCTTACGACTAGACCTTGTTGCTCAATTAGGTTTAGAGAAAGGCATCTTAACGCAAGAAGAGGCAGACCTGCTGACTAGCGCCGAGGAACATAGACTGTACACAATTAACGTTGATGATTTCTCACCAGAGGAGCTTGCAGCAAAGACTCAGTACCCAGACCAATCGATTGATAACGTCGCTTAAGGTTAGAAAAAGAAACAAAAACGGGACTCCTATGAGTCCCGTTTTTTTTGTTCATGACATCGTTGTCACAAATTTTAATGCTGACATTCTCGAGGCTTACTTTCTCGAGATTTGCTCTCTCAAGACAACTCTAATGATATAGGCGAGTTACTTAGGAGCCTTAAGTTGCATCTCTGGTTGAGCTTTTTTCTTCGCCTTTACCCGACGAACCACAAACCAAATCAATAAACCTAATAGAATCGCGACCACATTACCCACCGCAATAATGATCATACTGCGCTGTCTGTCATCTTCTCGCTTCTGAAGTATCATCAACTCTGCTGCGATACGCTTTTGCTCAGCAAGCGCTTGTTCTTGCAGGCGTCGTGACTCCGCTAAGTCGATATCTTCAACAACGCTGTACGAGTGCTCGGTAATGGGAAAGATCAGTGGACGTTGGCTTGAGGCATCAGTGGCGTAAACCATCCCCGACCAATTATAAATCCCCAAATCGCCATTATAAGGCACCTCTAAAGCGACTTTCATTGCATCGACTTCAGCTTGGCCCTGCTTATACATTTGGTATTCATCCGGAGCCTTGTGTTCAACATGAACCGCTAACGAACTCGGCGCAATCATGCCCGGCTCCCCTGAAACGACAATCGTATGAGGCTGCCCCTCTTTTCGAGACTGAATGAAGGTTGTAGTGATCGGTGTTGGGTACACCAAAACTTCTTGCTCTTGCGCTCGCAGGAACACACCATTGCCAGAAGTAATACGCGCGCGGTATTTACCTGGCTCAATATCAATCGGCAACGACACAGTGAAAACGCCATCTCCGGCTTTTTCATCAAGACCACTGCCATCGTCGGCAAACTCGCCCATCACAACCGGAATTGGGCGCGCCTCTCTCACTAAAGACTCTTCATTTTCAACGAACTTAGTAAAAGTGACCTTAAGTTTCACGCGATCTAAAAAATCACGCAGCACAAGAGGCTTGCCGTCAGAGGTCAAACGAGCCGTAAATTTAATGTGTTCGGTTTGATACAGTTTGTCTGGGAAGTCATTGGCATCCAAAACAAGGTGAGACAATAGCTTGATGTTGTTCTTAGGTGAGACTTTACCTACTGCTTGCCAAGGGCCTGACATCGGATCGTCGATAGAGATAATGTCCATGGACGATTCTTCGTACCAGCGGACATTATCAGCATTGCGCCAAGAGTAGTATTTCTTGCCATCCGGACGAACCAAAACGACAGGTTTAGAGTTATCGGCTCGATAAATCACAAAGGTGACTTGTTCAATACTGGGATCAACTCGAAAACGGTTGTCCAATAAACTCATTACGGATTCTGTTGCCGCATGTAAGCTAAAGCTTAACAGCAATAAGTAACCGGTAGCCAATACCCTTAACATAGTTTCTCCCTACTGACGCCAGAGGCAGCTTCCGCTTTTCTCGACGAGATCTAAACGACTTTGATGCGCTTCTACTTCATCGGCCGTAGCTCGTAAAACCTTTAGGGATTTTCGACCACTTTCTGCTCTTCGTATACTTTCACCTTCACCTTCCTTTTGGCCGGCGTTAAATTGCAGCGAAGTTTGCCCACCTGTCATCAATAAATAGACGTCGGCTAGGATCTCCGCATCGAGCAATGCGCCGTGGAGAGTACGGTGCGAGTTATCAATACCGTAACGATCACATAAGATATCTAGGTTGTTTCTTTTGCCTGGAAATATCTTCTTCGCCATGGCCAAGGTATCGGTAACTTTACAGTAGTCATCCGTTTTACCTATCGCAGGGTTGAGCTTCTCAAATTCATAGTCCATAAAGCCCGTATCGAAGGGCGCGTTATGAGCTACCAGCTCAGCACCTTTGATAAAGTCGAGAAACTCTTTATGTATGTCTTGGTATTCTGGCTTATCAATCAAGAATTCATCGGTAATACCGTGAACGCCAATCGCCTCTTCTTGAATCGCACGATCGGGCTTTATATAGACATGGAAGTGACGCCCGGTCAGCCTACGGTTGATGATCTCTACCGCACCAATTTCAACGATGCGATGCCCCATATAGTGAGGGCCACCTTCTGTATTCATACCTGTGGTTTCGGTATCGAGTACAATGATGCGCTTATTTTCGTCCGAACTGTTTTTTTCGTTCGTGTTTTGTTCTGGAGTGCTACTGGTATTCATAAGGATAACTGTGTCAGACTATGCCGATAATGTGCTTGAGGTAATAGTATCAAATCATGACGAAACAAGTTGAAATTTTCACTGACGGTTCTTGTTTAGGCAACCCAGGTCCTGGTGGCTATGGCATCGTACTTCGCTATAAAAAAGTAGAAAAGACACTAGCCGAAGGCTTTACACTAACGACCAACAACCGTATGGAAATGCTCGCAGCTGTCATCGCTCTCCAAGCACTCAAGGAACCTTGCTCCGTGATTCTGACCACGGATAGCCAATACGTTCGCCAAGGCATCACACAGTGGATCCACAACTGGAAAAAGCGTGACTGGAAAACCGCCGACAAGAAACCGGTTAAAAACGCAGACCTGTGGCAAAGGCTCGATAAAGAAACGGCTCGTCATAGTGTTGATTGGCGCTGGGTTAAAGGACACGCTGGGCACCGAGAAAATGAAATGTGTGATGATTTAGCAAGAAACGCAGCGGAGAATCCGACTCAAGAAGATACGGGCTATCAACCAAGCTAACCGTCTTTTAAATGAGATGCAGATTTCAGAAACAGATTCATACTTTCCAAACCTGATTGATAGCTTCTTAAACTAGTTGATAATTGATTAACCTAATTAATAGATGAAAAGCCGACTACTAGTCGGCTTTTTCTGTTTTCAACGGATATGAAGCTTTAGCTGAATCCATGGTACGACGCGTATTGGTCCTAAAGCTTGCTCCAACCGGAGAGAAACGTCGCTTAAGGTGCCAATGTGGCTTGATAGGCTTAAGTGGGTAAGTTCGTTTACGAGCAACAATAAAGTATTGGCTGCCAGCAAAGGAAGCACAGCCGCCTAAACTATTCTCCAACCACGTCCACATCGCCTGATACTTACTCATCGGAAATAGTGCATAGGTATCGCAATGAATCACTTCGTAGTTCAATACACCTAACCAGTCTTTAATTCGGTTTGGCGTGTACATACGTCCACTCCAAGGCAAGCTGTTCTTTCGCCAAGGCAGTAAACTTGCAAGCCCGGTAATACTAAACGGATTGAAGCCAGTAATGATGATATAACCATCGTCCATCATGACTCGGTCGACTTCTCTCAATAATCGATGCGGGTCATTGCTATAATCTAACTGATGACTCAGCACCACAACATCAAAGCTTTTCTCCAAAAAGGGTAAATTATAGACATCCGCTATCACATTATGTAATGGGTTCTGGATATCTAGGTTTACTTGATGTTGAATGTTGCATGTGCAGCTAGAAATCTCACTACTGAGACCGCCAAGCTTGAGCATATGGTAACCAAATAGCTTTGGGCACCACTCATCGAGTCGAGTTTGAATAGATTCTCTCAACCAGTCCCCATTGTGCAATTGTGCCCAAGTGTAAGGACGCTCAAACTTCTTTCTGCTACGTGCTGGCTTCATCAATAACCTGTCTCACTTATTCTGTCTCACTAAAAGTGACTGGAGAATCAATAATGTTACATATCAAAAGCATACCTGCATTTAACGACAATTACATCTGGCTGATTCAAAATAGCGATCGTCGTTGTGCTGTCGTCGACCCTGGTGATGCGGCTCCAGTATTAGAGTACTTAGCACATCATGAGCTAACTTTAGATGCAATCTTGATTACACACCACCACCATGATCACATTGGTGGCGTTCCAGAACTAGTCAGACAGTTTCCAAGCATAGATGTTGTGGGTCCAAGGAATGAACCGATCCCGACCTTAACTCACCCCGTTGATGATGGTGACCAATTAGAATTGTTTGGTGAAGTCTTTTTAGTACTCGGGCTCAGTGGCCACACAGCTGGTCACATTGGTTATGTGGGCGATGCCAAACTATTTTGTGGCGATGTGCTATTTTCAGCAGGCTGCGGTCGAATCATGGAGGGCACGCCACAGCAAATGTTTGATGCACTGAACAAGATCACAGCATTGCCTCAAGAAACCGAGGTTTACTGTGCTCATGAATACACCGCCGCGAACATCGCTTTTGCATTAGCGGTTGAGCCTGACAACCAACATTTGCAGCAATATCGCGACCAAGTGAACCGACTGAGAGCTCAGAATAAGTCGACCATCCCCACAAATTTGAGACAAGAGAAGTTTGTGAACCCTTTCTTGCGCTATACCGAGCCAAGTGTAGTGAAATCAGTATCTAATCGTACTGAGCAAACCGATCCTTTATCGGTATTTACCGCTTTACGTGCGTGGAAGAACGAATTTTAACAAATACAGACTTGTCACTCATAGGGGGTGGCAAGTATTATCATCGGCCGTTAATTAAAAAGGCTGTAACATGCGAGTTAAGTACAGCTGGGCTTTGGTATTACTACTTTCTGGTTGCCAATTAACTCAGTCAGAGAATCCAGACCAAGCTTCCGAGCAAACCAACACATCTCCTACTAAAGAAGTTTCTCAAGCGAACGCTTCATCAGAAGCAACAGCCAAAGAAGATCAAAAAGTTAAAGCACCTGTCGTTACTCCACAAACACAAGAAGATGTTTGGAAACGCATTGCGATGCAACTTGAAATGGAAGTACCCGACCAAAAGAAGGTTGATTACTACCGAACTTGGTATTTAAAGCACCCTAGTCATCTAAAAACCGTCTCACAACGTGCTGAACCTTTCCTTTATCTGATCACAACTAAGATTGAAGAAAAAGGCTTACCACTAGAATTGGCACTATTACCCGTTGTAGAAAGTTCTTTCGATGCGTTTGCCTACTCTCATGGCAGCGCAGCAGGTCTATGGCAATTCATTTCTGGCACAGGCAAAGACTACGGGCTTGAACAGAACTTCTGGTACGACGGTCGTCGTGATGTCGCTGCCTCTACTGACGCCGCATTGGATTTCCTCTCAGACCTTAACCGACGTTTCGATGGCGATTGGAACCATGCCATTGCTGCCTATAATAGTGGTGGCGGTCGTGTAAACAGTGCTATCCGCAAGAACAAGAAGCTGGGTAAGCCAATCGACTTCTTCTCTTTGGACTTGCCAAAAGAGACCAGCAGCTACGTACCTAAACTGCTTGCGCTAGCTGATGTGATTGCCAACCAAGAAAAGTATGGCATCAATATCCCTGCGATTCCAAACAAGCCAGTACTAGCCCTGGTTAACCCAAACGAACAGCTTGATTTAGCGATTGCTGCAAGCTACGCAGGTATTCCTGTCAAAGAACTTCAAGGTTACAACCCGGCTTATAACCAGTGGGCGACAGCACCAGAGAAACACCAACAACTATTACTTCCTTTAGACTCAGTTGAGAAATTCAACAAAGAAGTCGCTGCCAATAAAGGCAAAGGCATGAAGTTGGTGCGTTACAAGGTTCAATCTGGTGACAGCATTAGCGTACTGGCAAGTAAATATAACACCACCAGCAAAGTGATCCGCTCTGCAAACGGTTTGAGCAACAACAATATTCGTATTGGCCAACACTTACTTATCCCAACATCCACCAAAGACGACAAGACATACGCACTAAGCGCTTCAAATCGCCTAGCAAGCACACAGTCGAAGAGTCGTGGTCAATATAAGCTTAGTCATACCGTAAAAAGTGGTGACAGCCTATGGACGATTGCACGCGAAAATAAGGTATCTCACCAATCACTGGCTAAGTGGAATGGTATGGGGCCACGTGACACGCTTCGAATTGGTCAAGAACTGGTCATTTGGAAGAATAGTTCCGACGGTGCCATCATCCGAACTGTCTTTTATAACGTAAGATCAGGTGACACAGTCAGCGGTATTGCATCAAAGTTCAAAGTAAAAAGCGCAGATGTTGTAAAATGGAACGCTTTGCAGAACAAGAAATACCTACAGCCAGGACAAAAACTGAAGCTGTATGTTGATGTAACTAAGGTAAGTGTATGAACCCGTCAAGTAACCCACTCGTCATGCTGTTGGATATATTCCGTTCACCAACAGCTTGTTTCTTAGCGCTTTATCAGCGAAGTGCTTGGGGGTGGCAACCCTACGTCGTATTAATGCTCAGCCCGTTTTTATTCTGGGGTGCTTATTTTTCGAATGTAGATTTTGCATGGTTAAGTGCAGAATTGTCACAACAACTGGCTCAAACAAACCCTGACCAATTGGCGTTACTTGACAGTAATACCCTACTCGCGAGTGAAATCATCAGCGATGTGTTTGGCCGAACATTAACCATCATTCTGTTGGCATTCTGGTTTAATCTAGCAACCAAACCAAGCCAGCATCAACATAGCTTTTGGCGATGGTTTGCAGCGGCATCGGTTGTGATATTCCCGGCTGTTTTAGGTGATGTAGCAAGCTACGCAAGCCTGATACTCAAGCATGGACAAGTGATGAGCTACGCTGCTGACTTGAACAGCTTAAACGGCTTAATCAAGTTACCACTGACCAATGATTGGTCGCAGTTTGCCAGCTCTTTACCACTGTTATTACCATGGTATATCGTGTTGGGTTATGCAGCCGTATTAACGTGGACTGAGTTTGAACGTGGGCAAGCGCTTGTGATTTCAGGCTTACCATGGGTTGGCTACTACCTAATCTGGGCGCTCTACATTTTAATATTTTAAGTTGAAGAGATAAGGCTAGCGAAAACTCTCTAGCCTATTAGCTCCGTTAGATTACCCAAGGTAACCACAGTGCGAATGGCAAATAGCTAAGCTCGTATGACTAATAGCCAATAGCTTATTACTATTTAGCCTTAAAGGTCACTCGCATAGGGTTATGATCAGAAGCGTCCGTAATGGGCGCTTTTGCTTTTTCTACCTCTAGCCCTCGATAGAACACATGGTCGAGCACCAATCCTGTCATAAACTGAGTTCGGTTATCCGGTTCAAAGGCAACCTCCGTCAAACCGACCTGTTCCAACGCGCCTTTCAATACCGCAAAGCGAGCCTCACTCCAGCTATTAAAATCCCCAGCAAAAATAACAGGCCCACGATACTTTTGCAGATTGTCAGTTAAGCTCTTGAGCTGAGCCTCGTAATCTTCCGTACCAAAGGTAAAGTTCACGGCATGGATATTAATCACAGCCAACTCTTCGCCATTGCTTAGTTGGTAACGCGACCAAAGCGCCGATTTAGGCAATTGAAGCCAAGGTTCTTCATGAGTATAAGCACAAGCTTCGATCGGTAAATGCGTCGCTAAGTTAAGTACGCCAGCACTTTGTTCAAAGGCCTCAAACGCATTCACACGAGTGCTTCCCCACTGGCCGCTTGTCACCCATTGGCGAAGCTCTACTGTCATACTCGCTTCTTGCAGCAAGACTAAATCGCTACCTGCCGACAGCTTATTTAACTCACTCTGCCAATTATTTCGGTTTTGCTTGTAGATATTCCACACCGTAATGTCTAGACCATCAGACACATCAATCGCTTTCGGTGCGGAGTTTTGGTAGCAACTGTAGATGTCGTTACTGGTACTTTGAGAGGAAGTGATCAGGTTGGGTTTATTCGGGATCACGAAGATAAAATGAAAACTAACGACAGCAAGCGTTATCAATAGCGTGATAACAATGATGGTTTTCTTAAACATACAGCACCCTACCAGAAATGAAAAAGGAGCGATAAACGCTCCTTTTAGGGTAATAGTTTTTTTATACGGCGTCTTCGTCTTCTTCGCCAGTACGAATACGTACCACACGTTCAACGTCTGTAATGAAGATCTTACCGTCGCCGATTTTACCGGTTTGAGCCGTTTCGATAATGGTATCAACACACTGGTCAGCCACTTCGTCGGTCACAACGATTTCCAATTTCACTTTAGGTAAAAAGTCGACCATGTACTCTGCGCCGCGATATAGCTCAGTATGACCTTTCTGGCGTCCAAAGCCTTTAACTTCAGATACTGTCATACCCGTAATACCCACTTCTGCAAGTGCTTCACGTACATCATCAAGTTTGAATGGCTTGATAATGGCTTCAATCTTTTTCATGTTCATCCCTTAAACTGTGCGAATAGCTCATTATCGGTTAGCTATAGTAAACATTCAATGAAAAAAGCCAGAGCTTTAAAGCTCTGGCTCGAAATTTATCATCTTGTTTAATCAGCGATTTGAGAAGGTTTTACTTAAGGCTTGCGTAGTAAGCGGCTAGATTCGCGATATCTTCATCACTCAGCATAGAAGCTTGAGCCTGCATCACAGCGGCCAAGCCACCATTACGCTGTTTTGTTTTGTAAGCGTTGATCGATGAAACGATGTACTGCTCGTTTTGTCCTTTCAGGTTTGGGTAACCTGGGATCATAGCGATACCATCGGCGCCATGACAAGCCGCACAGATTGCTGCTTTAGCTTGGCCCGCAGCAACATCACCCGCCAGAGCGTTACCACTCAATAGTCCAAGTCCGAGAACTAATCCTAGTGTAATTTTCTTCATTGCATATTCCATTAATTATTTTTATTAAAGTGACGGTGAATTGTGACACAAACTTTTTCTACTTGCTCCAAAGCGCTTCACAATCTTGACCTTCGTAGTTTTTATCTACGAATAAGCCTAAAACAGCGATCACTCGATCGCCATCCATTAATATCGGCGTTCTGCGTCTTAACCAACTGGGTACTTGGTATTCCTGAAACAGCTTCTTGAGTTTTCTACTATGCCCGCGCCCAACAGGGTGAGCCGAAAGTCCTTCAGGGTTAAAGATCACTCTGAGTGTTGCGTTTGTATCCGACAAACTAAAGCTTTGCACATCACGGTTGTTCGATGCGCCATCACTCAGTGCTGAATTTAAGCTTAGCTCCCCTAAGCCATAGGGTAGCGTCACACTCTCTCCCATTGAAAGATGGCTTTGCCAGTCGGATAAGTCTTTAGTCTCTCTCACCAAATAGAGCTGATGATTAAAGCGTCGAACTTCGGCATCATTCAACACCAGCTTAGGGTTGGCGTCCGCCTGAGCGCATGCGACTTCATCCCAAATAAGCTTGAGCTGCTTTTGACTCGGCATCGGTTGATTGCAATGACTCAACCACATTCTTAGCAGGCGTGCTCGTAACAAGTCTGAGTGTTGAGATAACGTCTCAATGCTTAAGTTTTGGCTATCTCCTAAAGCTTGCTGAAAGTGTGATTCAAGCAACTCATCCAACAGTAACTCTTGCTCTGCACATAGCTGAGCACTACGACTGACCGACTCTCGGAAACTAGGCCAACGCTCGGTCAGTGCCGGAGTGACTTGATGACGAATAAAATTGCGGTCAAAGCGAACGTCTTGATTACTCTCATCTTCGACCCAAGTTAAACCCATGTCGTGCGCCGACGCTTCAATGTCTGATCGGGTCACTGAAAGTAGCGGTCGAACGATAAACGCTTCGCCAAACGACATCACTTTCGCCATTGAAGAAAGCCCTTTAGGGCCACTTCCCCGCTTCAACGCTAACAAGAAAGTCTCAAGTTGATCATCGATGTGTTGACCTGTAATGAGAACATCACCAAAACTCAGGTGCTTCTGAAACGCATTATAACGAGCATCTCGAGCCAGCTTTTCTACGCTCTCACCACTATCGATATCCAGCGAGACTCGTTCTATAGCTAACGAAACCGACAAAGCATCACACCATGCTTGGCATTGCTCAGCCCAGTGATCAGCGTTCTTGCTTAAACCGTGGTGAACGTGCACCGCGCAGCACTCAATGTCATAAGTTTGTGCGTACTGTGCTGCTAACTCCAATAAGACTCGAGAATCAACACCGCCACTGAAAGCCACGATCAATCGACTAGGCTTGAGTGCGCTTTGATGAAGTACAGATGTGAAGGTTTCGATTAAGTGAGTCATGAGCGAGTGAACCATGAGAGTAGGTTTGAAGGGAGAATATTTTAATAATAAAAAAGGGTTGGCACTGAGTCCAACCCTTTCATCATCTTGTTACTTGAAGCTGCCTCATTTCAAGGCACGCTTATCAGCAGTAACCGTAGCTCATTAGGCGTTGGTAACGACGCTCAAGTAGTGCTTCGTTATCAAACTGCTCTAGCTCTTCTAGCTGTTTAACTAGCATGTCTTTCATGTTCTGAGCCGTTTGTACTGGATCGCGGTGCGCGCCACCTAGAGGCTCAGGAATGATTTCGTCGATAAGCTCAAGATCTTTCAGACGAGGAGCAACTAGGCCCATCGCTTCAGCAGCTTGTGGTGCTTTATCTGAATCACGCCACAAGATTGAAGCACAACCTTCTGGAGATATTACTGAGTACGTAGAGTACTGAAGCATGTTCACGTAGTCACCAACACCAATCGCCAGTGCACCACCTGAACCGCCTTCACCAACAACGTTACAGATAACTGGCACAGATAGGCCAGCCATAACTTTAAGGTTCTTTGCGATAGCTTCAGATTGACCACGTTCTTCAGCACCAACACCTGGGTATGCACCCGCGGTATCGATGAAAGTAATGATTGGCATGTTGAAACGCTCAGCCGTTTCCATTAGGCGAAGTGCCTTACGGTAACCTTCTGGCTTTGGCATACCAAAGTTACGAATCACTTTTTCTTTAGTCTCACGACCTTTCTGGTGACCAATAACCATAACAGGACGACCATTTAGACGAGCCATACCACCCACAATTGCTTTGTCGTCAGCGAAAGCGCGATCGCCCGCCATCTCTTCAAATTCTGTGAAGGCATGCTCCAGGTAATCTTTGGTGTACGGACGTTGCGGGTGACGAGCAAGTTGAGCTACTTGCCATGCACCTAGGTCACTAAAGATTTTCTGTTTAAGCTCTAAGCTTTTTTTCTCTAGTTGTTCAATTTCTTTGTCTAGATCTACCGCTGTGTCACCACCGTGACGTGAAACGTCACGTAGCGCTTCGATTTTTGCTTCAAGTTCAGCGATAGGCTTTTCAAATTCTAGAAAGTTCAGGCTCATCTATGAATCCTTGTTGATTCAGCTCCACAATCATGGAGCTAAATTTTAGTTAAATTCGAGTTCTACTTGGCTATTTCCAAGCAGCTGTTTTAATTCGTCTAGTAATGTATCACTTGGCGTCACACGCCATTCTGTGCCCAATGTTAACCGCGCTCTAGCGTCGGCACGCTGGTAGTATACATTGACTGGGACCGTTCCGGCTCTATAAGGTTCTAAGATTTGACTAAAGCGTTCAAAAAATTGACCATTAATTTGGGATTGGTCGATAGATATCGACACCCCACGAGCATATTTCTCACGGGCGCTTCCTAAGTCCATGACCTCACGCGCGGACATTTTAAGCCCACCATTGAAATCATCAAAGCTGACCTGTCCAGAAACGACCACTATTTTATCTTTTTCGAGCAATTCAGCGTAGCGATCGAGCGCATCCGAGAACAACATCACTTCCATTCGCCCCGATCGGTCGTCGAGGGTCATCAAACCAATTCGAGTTCCGCGCTTCGTGGTCATTACCCTAGCAGCAATGACCAAACCTGCAATCGTTAAAGACTGATCACGACGCGTCGGCGTCGCATCTTTCAAGCGACAGCTGGTGTATTTCGCGAGTTCTTTAATGTAAGCGTTAACTGGGTGACCCGTTAAATACAAACCTAACGTCTCACGCTCACCTTCAAGCCAAACCTTTTCAGGCCACTTCGGTACTTGGGTATACTTGTGTTCCACCTCTTCCGGAGCGTCAGTCAACACGCCAAACATATCCGATTGACCAAAAGACTCAGCGTGGTGATGTTGGCTTGCCGCCTTAACCGCATCTTTCAATGAGGCCATCATCGCTGCTCGGTGAGGACCTAATCTATCTAAGGCGCCCGACAGAATCAACTTTTCGATAACACGCTTGTTCACTTTTTTCAGATCAAGTCGTGCACAGAAGTCGAACAAGTCTTTAAAGTAACCGCCTTTGTTACGCGCTTCAATAATGGCTTCAATTGGGCCTTCACCCACCCCTTTAATCGCACCGATGCCATAAACAATCGCACCATCTTCATCCACATTAAAACGGTATAAACCGGAATTAATATCGGGTGGAAGAAGCTTGAGCTTCATACGGAAACATTCATCAACAAGGCCAATAACCTTCTCGGTGTTATCCATATCCGCGGTCATTACTGCCGCCATGAATTCTGCAGGGTAATGCGTTTTAAGCCATAGCGTTTGATAAGAAACCAGTGCGTATGCAGCCGAGTGAGATTTGTTAAAGCCGTAGCCCGCAAACTTCTCTACCAAGTCAAAGATCTTCATGGACAGTTCGCCATCAACACCATTGGCTTCAGCACCTTCTTTGAAGGTACCGCGCTGTTTTGCCATCTCTTCAGGCTTTTTCTTACCCATCGCACGACGCAACATATCGGCTCCACCAAGCGTATAACCCGCAAGGATCTGAGCGATTTGCATTACTTGTTCTTGATACAGGATGATGCCGTAAGTCGGTTCTAGTGTCTCTTTTAACGACTCGTGTTGCCACGTTTCATCAGGGTAAGATACAGCCTCTCGTCCGTGTTTACGGTCGATAAAGTTATCTACCATGCCTGATTGCAGAGGGCCCGGACGGAACAAGGCCACCAATGCGATGATATCTTCAAAAGAGTCGGGTTGTAGACGCTTGATCAGATCTTTCATACCGCGTGATTCCAGTTGGAATACCGCCGTCGTTTCAGAATTTTGTAATAGGTTAAATGACGCTTGGTCATCTAGAGGAATCGATTCAATACGAACCGGCTCTTTACCCTCTTTCTTCAAGCGTGGGTTTACGAGGCCTAACGCCCAATCGATGATGGTCAGGGTACGTAGACCCAAGAAGTCGAATTTAACCAAACCGGCGGTTTCAACGTCATTCTTATCGAATTGCGTTACTGGGAAGTTGCCTTCTGCATCGGCATAGATGGGTGCAAAGTCAGTGATCGTGGTGGGTGAGATAACAACACCACCCGCGTGCTTACCGGCATTTCGCGTACAACCCTCAAGAATTCGACACTTATCAATCAGTTCGCGTACTTCTTCATCACCGTCGTAGAGTTCTGGCAATGCTGGCTCAGCAAGGAAGGCCTTCTCTAGCGTCATGCCCGGATCTGGCGGAACCAGCTTAGAAATACGGTCAACGAAACCAAACGGGTGGCCCAATACACGGCCAACGTCACGAATTACCGCTTTTGCCGCCATAGTACCAAAGGTGATGATCTGAGAAACGGCATCACGACCGTACATCTCGGCTACGTGATCAATAACTTGGTCGCGTTTATCCATGCAGAAGTCGATATCGAAATCGGGCATAGATACACGTTCTGGGTTCAAGAAACGTTCGAACAGCAAGTCATATTCAAGTGGATCAAGATCGGTGATATCCAATGCGTAAGCCACCAAAGAACCGGCACCAGAACCACGACCCGGACCTACTGGTACGTCGTTATCTTTTGACCACTGGATGAACTCCATTACGATCAAGAAGTAACCCGGGAACCCCATATTGTTGACAACTTCAAGTTCAATCTTAAGTCGCTCATCGTATTCAGGTCTGCGTTCAGCTCGAATTTTCTCATCAGGGAATAGAAACGCTAAACGACGCTCAAGGCCTTCTTCTGATTTTTTAATCAAGAAGTCTTCAATCGCCAAACCTTCCGTTGGGAAGTTAGGTAAGAAGTATTCGCCCAGTCGAACTGTTACGTTACAACGCTTAGCAATTTCGACACTGTTTTCCAGTGCTTCAGGGATGTCTGAGAACAACTCACACATCTCTTCTTCACTACGCAAGTATTGTTGTGAGCTATAGTTTTTCGGTCGACGTGGATCAACCATTGTAAAACCGTCGTGAATCGCCACACGGATTTCATGGGCATCAAACAAGTCTTCAGAAATGAAAACCACTTCGTTGGTCGCGACAACAGGCAGGTCTTCTTGTTCAGCAAGCTCTAGCGCAAAGTGCAGATAAGACTCTTCATCCGGGCGCCCAGTACGAATGAGCTCCAGATAAAAACGGTCTGCGAAATGTGTTTTGTAAAACTCAACGCTGCTTGCAACCAACTCTCGATTGCCTTTCAGCAACGCCTTACCAATCTCACCCTCTTTTGCTCCCGATAGAAGAATCAGGCCTTCGGCATGTTCAATCAGCCACTCTTTATCAATAACAGGCTGATGTTGAACATGACCACGAAGGTAAGCTTTTGAAATCAATAATGTTAGGTTGTTATAACCTTTATTATTCGTTGCAATAACAGTGAGTTTGGTCAATTCATCGCCAAAATCTGGAGACTGCATCAAGAAGTCAGCACCAATAATTGGCTTAACCCCACACCCATGGGCAGTACCGTAAAATTTCACCAAGCCACATAGGTTAGTAAAGTCGGTCAATGCTAGAGCGGGCATACCCATTTCAGCGACTTTCTTAACTAATGGTGGCACCTTAGATAGGCCATCCACCATCGAAAAATCACTGTGTACGCGTAGGTGAACAAATTTTGGATCTGACATTATTTTTCCTGAGTTCTAGGTTTAGGCCTAGGATTACAACTGTGTGTATTCTATTTTTTTCTACCGCAAATAAGCAACTTTATTCGATGCCTTGCTCCGGTCAACATGAGTCTAAGCAATATAAAGCTCTAATCATTATAAAGCTCCAACCAATACTAAGCCCTAATCAATATACAGCCTTAGCCGACGAGCTTTAATCAAGACCTAAAATGCGCTTTACTGGCTTAAAGCTTTTGCGGTAATGCTCGGTTACACCGTGTTTTTCAATCGCTTCGAAATGCGCTTTAGTCGGATAACCTTTATGTTTAGCAAAACCAAACTCTGGATGAAGTTTATCAAGTTCTTCCATCTCTTGGTCACGAACGACTTTAGCGATGATAGATGCCGCACTGATTTCAGCAACTCGCAAGTCCCCTTTTACAATAGCAAGACCATCCATCGGCAGTTCAGGAACGCGGTTTCCATCGATTAGTGCCATATCAGGTTGAACGCTTAGCCCTGCGATCGCTCGCTGCATAGCAACCATGGTCGCTTGCAGAATATTCCACTCATCAATTTCTTGCGGGGAACAACGGCCAACCGACCAAGCCAAGGCTTTCTCTTTGATTTCAGGAAACAGAGCCAGACGCTTCTTCTCAGACAGTTTCTTTGAGTCGTTCAAACCTTCGATTGGATTATTAGGATCGAGGATAACCGCAGCTGTAACAACATCGCCAACTAACGGCCCGCGCCCTACCTCATCAACACCAGCAAATAACTGGTAGCCTTGAGGATACTCAAAAGGAGGAAGCTCTTTTTTCTCTTTTACTGCCATAATTCTTCTCTTAGTGTTCTGTAAACAAGCACTTTATGACTCAACACATGGTCGATCTATCAATTTCAATACCGCATTAGCGGCTTGTTTATCCGCGTCTTTACGAATCCAATGATGCATCTCGGTAAAGCGTTCAATTAATGCGCTGTTATCAGCGGATAGCATCTTATCGACAGACGGAAACAAGAAATCTGGGTGACACTCTTCGAGAATATGCTCTTTCACAATCTCTTCGCCAGCCAAAATGTTCGGCAACGATACGAACTCAGTAATCGATAATTTCTTAACAATATAACCCGTCAGTTTATTTACTTTGTAGCCAACGACCATTGGGCGTTTCAGCAACATGCATTCGAGAGCAACAGTACCCGAAGCTAACAGAACAGAATCAGCAGCGGTAATTACGTTGGTGGCGGTATCTTCTACCAATGTAAATTCAAGTTCAGGTGCCGTCGATTGCCAAATTTCAGTGAACTGCTTTTTACGTTGCTCATTAACGAGCGCAACAACAAAGTTGATATCAGGGTATTTTTGCTTAATACGCTGGCAAGTCTCAATAAAGGGTTGAGCAATCAAACTCATCTCACCACCGCGACTACCCGGTAATACGGCTAACCAAGGCTTATCTTGATCTAAACCTAAAAGCTCGCGAGCTTCTTTTTTATTCGGTTCGAGTGGAATGGTGTCTGCCAATGTATGGCCAACAAATTCACAAGCAACATTATATTTATCGTAGAATGCCTTTTCGAACGGCAAGAAAGCCAGTACCAAGTCGGTTGCTTTGTCGATTTTAAAGATACGCTTTGGACGCCATGCCCATACTGAAGGGCTGACATAATGAACGGTCTTAATACCCGCGTTCTTAAGATCCAATTCAAGTCTTAGGTTGAAATCTGGCGCATCGATACCAACGAAGACATCTGGCGGGTTTTGAGTGAAATACTTAACCAGTTCCGCTTTCACTTTTAACAAACGAGGTAAACGACCAAGCACTTCTACAAGCCCCATCACGGCAAGCTCTTCCATTTCGAAAAGAGACTCACAACCAAGCGCTTTCATTTTTGGTCCACCAATACCCACGAATTCAGCATTCGGATATTGTGATTTGACCGCTTTAATAAAACCCTCGCCAAGCGTGTCACCCGAGAGTTCTCCGACGACGATACCTACGCGTAGAGGTTCATTCGAAACAAAGTCCGAGCTATTGGTTGCTGCTTCTTGCTGTGCCATAGTTTTCCAATTCCCTTGTTGCCTAAAACAAAAAAGACCGCCCAATGAGTAGCGATCTTTTTGTTATACCAATCTGATTAAGTCATTATTGTCGTACTTGCGCTGATTGGTAAACAATCATATCAAGTATTAACGAATAATACCGCGCTCAGAGTTCTCTAGCATTTCTAGCATAGGAGTAACCGAAGTAAACTCTTTCGCCATTTCAACTAAAGCCGCTTTCGCTTCTTCAAGTGTTTTACCTGAACGGTATAACTCTTTGTACGCTTTCTGTAGTGCACGAATTTCTGGTTTCTCAAATCCGTTACGCTTCAGGCCCACTAGGTTAAGACCAAATGGAGCCGCATGGTTACCCTGTGCAAGCACGTACGGCAGTACATCTTGAACAACAGCAGAACAGCCGCCAATGTAGGCGTAAGCACCTATTGAACAGAACGGGTGAATCGCAGATAGCGCCATTACACCAGCGTAGTCACCCACTGTTACGTGACCGCCAAGAATAGCGTTGTTACCAATGTGAGTGTGGTTACCAACAATAACATCGTGTGCTACGTGAGCATTAACACAAAGTAAGTTGTCATCACCGATCACAGTGGTTGCTTTGTCTTGAGTTGTACCACGGTGGATTTGAACCGCCTCACGAATCACGTTGCGATCACCGATCACAACTGTTGTCTCTTCGCCACCGTACTTCTTATCTTGGTTCTCTTCACCGATAACAGCGTGTGGGAAGATACGGTTTTCTTTACCAATGGTTGTGTGACCTTTGATCACCACATGCGACATCACTTCAGTGTCGTCACCAATTGTCACGTTACCAGCAATGTAAGTGAAAGGCCCAACCGTCACGTTAGCACCGATAGTTACATCACCTTCGATTACTGCTGCCGGGTGAATTTTCGCTGTTTCATGAATCATATTAAAACTCTCTACGAGCACATTTAAGTTCAGCTGAACATACAACTACGCCGTCAACTTTAGCAACGCCGTTAAACGATGCAATACCACGACGTTCTTTTAAGAATTCAACTTCGATAATCAGTTGGTCACCTGGCACTACTGGCTTGCGGAATTTAGCTTTATCTACACTTGCAAAGTAGTAAAGCTCGTTACCAGAAGGGGCACCAAATGATTTAAATGCTAGAAGACCAGTTGCTTGCGCCATTGCTTCTAAGATCAACACGCCTGGGAATACAGGAAGTTGAGGGAAGTGGCCTGTGAACTGAGGTTCGTTAACAGAGACATTCTTAATCGCAGTCAGTGTTTTTTCTTTTTCAAAGCTAGTCACACGATCAACCATTAAGAATGGGTAGCGATGAGGTAATAGTTCCTGAATTTCAGTAATGTTCATCGTTGTCTGTTCAGTAGTCAAAGTCGTATTCCTATGTATATTCTTTATTTAATTAGAAGGATTATAAACGAAAAAGACTCGCTGTACGCGAGCCTTTTATTAGAAATGCTGGAATTATGATTCCGCGCTCTTCTCGATAAGTTTTTCAACGGTTTTCAAACGCTTGTTCATTTCATCAATACGATGTACACGCGTTGCTGTTTTACGCCAATCTTTGTTTGGCTGTAAAGGAATACCCGAAGAGTACATGCCTTTCTCAGTGATACTGCGCATTACCATCCCCATACCGGTGATTGTAACGCCGCCAACGATTTCAATATGACCATTAATCACACAACCGCCACCAATAATACAGTACTTACCTATCGTCGTGCTGCCTGCGATAATAGTACCACCGGCAATAGCAGAACCATATCCGATGTGAACATTGTGAGCAATTTGAAGCTGGTTATCTAAGATAACGTTATCTTCAATGATTGTGTCATCTAATGCGCCACGGTCGATGGTTGTACACGCGCCAATTTCTACACGGTTACCAATGCGAACTGAACCGACTTGTGGAATCTTAACCCACTCACCTTTCTCGTTCGCATAACCAAAGCCATCAGAGCCAATGACAGTGCTTGATTGAATCAAACACGCGTCACCAATCACGACTTCATGGTAAACACTTACATTAGCCCATAGCTTAGTGCCTGTGCCAATATTTGCATTTTTACCAATAAAACAACCCGCTCCGATGATCACATCATCACCAAGTACCACACCAGACTCAATCACAGCGTTCGCACCGATAGACACATTTTGTCCAATGGTTGCATCGCTTGAAATTGAAGCAGAATCAGCGATAGCCGCTGCGGGTGAAGGAGTAGTATCAAGCGCTTGAGCAACTTTAGCAAAAGCAACGTAAGGGTCGCTGACCACAATCACGTTGGTCTTACACAGTTCGCGCTCACTCTCTTTAACCATAATAGCGGATGCTTTACAGTCACCAAGGTGCTTGCTGTACTTCACGTTCGAAAGGAACGTAATGTTTCCTTCTTGCGCTTTATCCATAGGAGCAACTGCTGAAACGGTAACCGTACCGTCTCCGTGTAGCTCTCCCCCGGTAATCGTTGCCAATTCGGCTAAAGTCAGGTTCTTCATAAACTTATTTCAGTGATTTAATTACTTGCTCAGAGATGTTGTATTCCGGCTTGCCGTACTGCAGAGCTTGAATATCAACAATCATGTCGTAGCCTTCTTTCTCTGCAACTTTAGTTACAGCATCTTGAATCACTTTGAATAGCTTCTGCTTCTCTTGTGCTTCACGACGTTGGCTTGCTTTTTCTAGTGCTTGAGCTTTGATTTTGTACTTACTGTCTAGTTGACCGACTTCGATACGAAGCTTCTCAACTTCGTCAGGACCTAGTAGTTCACCATCACGCTTAAGCTTTTCAATCTTAGTTTTTGCTTCTGCTTGAATGCTCTGCAGCTCAGCAGCTTTATCTTTGAACTCTTCCTGCATTTTTTGAAGAACAACTTCGCGCTGAGGTAGAGCCTGGAATACTTGTGCAGTGTTTACATAACCCACTTTTTGCGCAGCTTCAGCAGCTGTTGCAAAGAAAGAAGAGCTAAGAACTACAAGGCCTAAACCTGCTGCTTTAATCATATTTTTCAAAATATTGTCCTTTAAATATTAGAAAGTTCTACCAATGGTAAATGTGAAGAATTCCTCATCATCACCTTCGTAAATTTTAACGGGTTTCGCTAGAGAGAAAACCAATGGGCCCATCGGCGACATCCATTGAAGGGCTGCACCATAAGATGAACGGTAATTTGTTGGATCAGAGTAATCGTAGTAATACTGGCTGCCACTGTTAGGTGCACCACGGTCTACGAACTCGGTATCCCATACACTTGCCATGTCAAAGAAGACACTGGTTCGAATCTGGCTACGTGCTTCATCAGAAGCAAACGGCGTAGGTACAATTAACTCTAAACTTGCCAAGGCAACCGCATTACCACCAACCGAATCATCGGTTGCTGAGCTGTACGTTGGGTTGTTACCCGTACTGCTCCCGTAAACGGCTTTTGGACCCGCTGAATTAGAGCCAAAGCCACGCAACGTTGTAAAGCCACCCGCGTAGTAGTTCTCGTAGAATGGGAACAAGTTATCATTACCATCCGTTTGACCGTAACCATTACCATAGCCTAATCGGCCACGCATCAAAAGTGTGAACTCATGCTTTTTGGTCAGCGGGATGTAATGTTTTACATCGTACTGAGCTTTGAAGTACTTAGCGTCAGAGCCTGGTACAGTCATTTTAGCGAAAGCACGTTGGTGGTTACCCTCGGTTGGGAAGAAACCACGGTTAAGGTTGTTACGAGTCCAAGAGATATTGATATCGAAGTCATCAGTTAAGATGTTTTCGTCACCATATTGGTCAATACTTCTCGCGAACTGTTCCACTTGGATATAAGTCGGAACGTTACCGATCTTGTTGTGCGTATAGCCAACACCAAATTCGATACGGTTCAGCTCATCCATAGGGAAGCCCCATGTCAGGCTGGTACCGTAACTTTGGTTGGTATAGTCGACAATGCCCGCTTCAGAGGCTTCGAATTCGTTGTAGAAGATCTTACCGCCTAAACTCACACCATCAAGGTTCCAGTATGGGTCACGGTAGTCTAAGCTCACGTTCTTTTGGTAATCGTTCATCATGGCACTTACGCCAACACGGTTACCTGAACCCGCAAAGTTATCTTGTTGCAAACCAACTTGGAAGCTGACACCTGATTCGGTACCGTAACCAACACCAAAGTTGATACTGCCTGAGTTCGCTTCCTTAACGTTGTAAACCAAGTCAACTTGGTCTTCACTGCCAGGAACACGCACTGTTTGTACATCAACCGTTTCAAAGAAACCTAAACGGTTAAGGCGGCTCTTACCGGTGTCAATTGACTTAGAGTTAAGCCAGCTGCCTTCCATTTGACGCATTTCACGGCGTAGTACTTCATCTTTGGTCGAGTTATTACCCGTAAATCGAATATCACGAACGTAGATACGGCTGCCCGCTTCTACATTAATAACCAATGACACTTCTTTCGTCTCATCGTCAAATTCAGGAATAGTACGTACTTGTGGGTACGCATAACCAGACTCACCAAGAATACGCTTTACGCCCTCTTCTAGTGATGTCACAGAAGAGCCGTTGTACGTATCGCCGTCTTCAAATGGTACTAATGCCTCAAAATCAGCCTCACGGCCAATCAGCTCACCGCGAAACGCGACATCTTTAACGGTGTAGGCTTCGCCTTCATCAATACCAAGCGTGATGTAAACGCCTTTCTTATCTGGAGAGATCGCTACTTGTGTAGAATCCACCTTAAATTTAAGGTAACCACGGTCAAGGTAGTACGATTTCAACGCTTCGATATCACCCGCTAATACTTGCTTCTGGTATTTTTCATCCGCAAGGAAATTCCACCATGCAACATCAACATTCAGGTTGAAACGGCTCAGTAGCTCAGCATCAGAAAAGACTTCATTACCAATAAAGTTGATTTGCTGAATCTTAGCGGATACGCCTTCAGTAAATACAAACTTAAGGTCAGAACGGTTACGTGGCAAAGGTGTCACAACCGCTTTTACTGTCGCGTTGTACTTACCAACACTGTAGTAAAAATCTTCAAGGCCTTTCTCGATGTTACTCAGCGTTGTGCGGTCAAGGGCTTCACCTTCACGAACACCAGATGCATCTAGGTTCTGCTGAAGTTGCTCTTCTTTGATCGCTTTGTTCCCTGAAAATGAAATGCTTGCGATGGTCGGTCGTTCTTTTACTTGAACAACTAAAACACCTTCATCGCGAAGGACCTTAACATCCTCAAAGTTACCTGAAGCATACAGTGCACGAATGATCTCAGATACATCGCCTTCATCTACTTCATCGCCAATACGCACTGGCATTTTCAGTAGAGCTGCACCAAGTGCAACACGCTGTAAACCTTCGATCTTGATATCTTGAACTACAAAGTTTTGTGCTCCGTTCGCAGCCACACTAGTGGCCAATAGACTTGCGAACAGAATTTGCTTAATCGCCATACTTATTCTAATTATTCCTTGCTACTACCAATGCCTGTGAGAAACCATTCACAGACGAGTAAAATCATTAAATATTGCCAGAGCCATCAAAGAGAAGAGGATTGCACCTCCCACTCTGTATCCCATTTCCTGAATTTTTTCAGGGACAGGTTTACGAGTAATGGCCTCAATAGCGAAAAAGAGCAAATGTCCGCCATCAAGCATAGGCAGCGGAACCAAATTAATAATACCCAAATTGACACTAATCAGAGCCAAAAAGCCTAAGAAGTAAACCAAACCGTAATCGGCGGTTGTACCTGCGCCTTTAGCAATTGAAATCGGGCCACTCAAGTTGTTTAAGCCGACATCGCCAACGATGAGCTTCTTGAGCATTGTCAGCGTCAAACTAATGATTTGACCTGTTTTATCAAATGCTTTTCCTACAGACTCAATTACACCAAATTGTAACTCAAAGCGATAATCTTCTGGCCATTCTGCGACTTCTGGAGCAATACCCGCATAGCCGATTATTGAACCATCAGAAAGCTCTCGACTTTTTGGCGTCATAGACAACGACTGTTCAAAACCATTACGCAGTACAATAAGGTTCATTGATTTCATCGGGTTCGAACGAATCAACTCAACAACCGACTGCCACTGTTCAATTGGCTGCCCATTAATTTCAACAATTTTGTCACCAGCTTCTAGCCCCGCAGAGTATGCAGCGCCATCATCAATAACTTGAGCAAGCACTGTTGATATCTCTGGAGAGTACGGTCTAAAACCAAGCGTTGTCATTGCAGACTCAGTTTCTGGGTTGAACGACCAGTCTGAAATATCCAATGTCACCTGTTGCTCAAAGCCGATATCGTCTTGAGAAGAGACCGTTACTGTCATGGATTGGTCACCAATATGTGATATCAAACCCATATTGACTGATTCCCAATCTGCGGTTTTGATTCCTGAAATAGATTTAAGTTCCATTCCTGTTTCAATTCCGGCTTGTGCAACAATAGATTGCGGGGTGACCTCACCGATCACCGGTTTAACCGCAGGCACGCCAATCAAAAATACCAGCCAATACGCAAACACCGCAAAGATAAAGTTAAATGCTGGGCCTGCACCGACTATCGCCGTGCGTTTCCACAATGGCTTCTTGTCAAAAGCGTATTGCTGCTCTTCTTCAGAAAGGTCGTCAACACGCCCATCGAGCATCTTAACGTAGCCGCCCAGCGGAATCACTGACAAGCTATATTCAGTACCATCACGGCCGATCTTGCTCCAGATTGATTTACCAAAACCAATCGAGAATTTTTCTACTTTCACACCACAACGACGAGCAACCCAGAAGTGTCCAAACTCATGAACAGCAACCAGAATACCAAGCGCTACAATAAAAGATGCGAAGTTCCACAGAATTCCACTCATGCTAGCTGCTCTTTAATAAATTGAATGGCTATTTGACGAGACATATTATCTAGCTCAAGAAGGCTTTCCAAGCTATCTAAGCCCTCAGAGCTATATTGTTCACATACTTTGCTCATAACATGCTCATTAATGACAGCAATATCGGTAAACTTAACCCGATTGTTCAAAAAGGCATCGACTGCAATTTCATTGGCAGCATTAATTGCTGTTGTTGCATGCTGCCCTAGGTAGCACGCTTCAATTGCTAATCTTAAACATGGGTAACGGCTAAAATCGGGTTCTAGAAAAGTAAGCTCGCCCACTTTGGTGAAATCCAGAGGCTTAACACCAGCTTCTGTACGCTCAGGATAAGACATCGTCAAAGCGATTGGCGTCGCCATATCGGGTTCGCCCATTTGAGCAAGCACCGAGCCATCCTTGTACTGGACCATAGAATGAATCACAGACTGAGGATGAATAATGACTTTTAACTGTTCTTGAGAAGCATTAAATAGCCACTTAGCTTCAATATACTCAAGACCTTTATTCATCATGGTCGCAGAGTCAACAGAGATCTTAGGGCCCATAGACCAGTTAGGGTGTGCAATAGCGCGAGCCGGTGTTACCGAATCTAACTCAGCAACATCCGTATAGCGGAAAGGACCGCCAGAACCCGTCAAGAGAATATGGTTGATACCGTTCTCTTCCAGATTACAACGGCCTAGATGGGTTTGTACGTTTTGAGGCAAGCATTGGAAAATAGCATTATGCTCACTGTCTACAGGAAGTAGTTCAGCACCGTACTTTTCCACGGCGTCTATAAACAACTGCCCTGACATCACTAAAGCTTCTTTATTAGCAAGTAAAATACGCTTACCAGCCTTAACCGCAGCCATCGTAGGAAGCAAGCCTGCTGCTCCCACAATCGCAGCCATTACCGTGTCCACTTCCTCTAGAGAAGCAACCTGACACATGCCTTCTGGGCCTGAAAGTACTGTAACGTTAGGGTAATTAGCGTACAGTATTTCAGTCAGCTGAGATGCTGCATCAGGGCAAGCCATAGCAATATAGCTTGGTTGCCACTTTTCAACTAACGCCAACATCTTTTCGACATTCGACCCGGCAGCCAGTGCCACGACCGAATAGAGATCTGGGTTTTGTTCAACGACTTTTAGTGTACTTGCACCAATTGAGCCGGTAGCGCCAAGGATAGTTAGATTTCGCATCACATATGACCGTAGAAATGAAATAAAGGGCAGAATCACTGCCCTTTATTATTAGAATGCTAAATAAAGCAGAGCAAAGACAGGGAATGCAGCCGTTAAGCTATCTATTCTATCAAGTATACCACCATGACCAGGAATCAGATTACTGCTGTCTTTCACCCCTGAAACACGCTTAAACATGCTTTCAACAAGGTCACCAAGAACAGAGATAACGACAGTCACAAGGGTAATTACAATCATGTGAAGAGGGCTTGTGAATTGGATATCAAATAAGTCAGCAAAAATCCAAGCTATGATCACCGCTGTAATAATGCCACCAATAAGACCTTCAATCGTCTTATTAGGGCTTACCGCTGGCGCCATCTTACGTTTACCAAAACTCTTACCAGAGAAGTATGCGCCGCTATCTGCAGCCCACACGAGCAAGCAAACAAACATCACTAGCTTTGCACCATGGTAAGGATCCGCATCGATACCGTTAGCGCGCAGAATCACCACACTCCAGAAAAATGGCAGCAGAGTCAGCACGCCAAATGCGTGACGAAGGAGAGAAGAATCTTTCCATGCGGGCATAGACTTAGGATAAGTCACTGCCATACCACTCGCTATTACCCACCAAATAGAGCCAATCGTTAGAATGGTGTAGTGAGCGCTAGATAAATGATTAAGGCTAAATGCATCAAAAGGGATAAAAGCAAAACTTGCAGCACTGACTACAACCGTTGGAATCAGCGCTAAATAACGCGATTTGCTTTCAACAAACTGAGTCCACTCCCAAAAGCCCAATAGCGAGATTACTGCTAGTGAAAGAATAAACGTGGGAAGTGATAACTCGAAAATACCTAGAATAACTAGGGGAGCTAAAATCAACGCCGTAATAATTCGTTGTTTCAAACCAAAAAATCCTTATTAACTGTCCATCAGAGCTTTAATTTGCTCACCAGTGCATCCAAAACGACGCTCGCGGTTTACAAACCAAGTCACAGCTTCTACTAAGCTGTCTTCATTAAAGTCTGGCCAGAATTGTTCAGTGAAATACATTTCGGCGTAAGCCAATTGCCAAAGCATAAAGTTACTAATGCGGCACTCGCCACTGGTGCGGATAAGTAGGTCAACTTCAGGAATATCTGCCATAGTCAGGTGCTGTGTAATCATAGCTTCATCAATGTCATCTACATTAATATCGCCAGACTTTACCTGTTGAGCAATTGAGGTCATTGCCTGCTGGATATCCCACTTGCCGCCATAGTTAGCAGCAATATTAATAACCATACCCGTATTGGTGCTAGTCAAAGCTTCTGCTTCTTCTATCTTCTTTTGTAGTCGATCATTGAAACGACTTTTATCACCAATAACACGCAATTGTAGATTATTTTTATGAAGTTTTTTCACTTCACTCGACAGCACTGAAATAAACAGTTCCATCAAGATACCGACTTCTTCTTCAGGACGACGCCAGTTCTCGCTACTAAACGCAAAAAGTGTAACGGCCTTAATGCCAAGTCTGGCAGATGAAGAGATGGTTTTACGAACGGCTTGAACACCGTTTTTATGACCAAAGACGCGAGGCTTACCCTGAGCTTTTGCCCAGCGGCCATTACCATCCATAATGATAGCAATGTGTTTAGGAAGAGAGTCTGTGAACGCTTGAGAATTATGCATAAAAGAGTGAATCAAATTCTAATAGTCGAACAGAGTAGCATAAAAAAACGCTGAACCGTGAGTACAGCGTTTTTCCGGAAAGAAAAGAATATGGAAAATTAAACTTCCATCAACTCTTTTTCTTTAGTTGCTAGAACTTCATCTACGTTCTTAACCGCAATGTCAGTTAGCTTCTGAATTTCGTCTTGTGCTCTACGATCTTCATCTTCAGAGATTTCTTTGTCTTTCAGAAGTGCTTTTAGATCGCCATTCGCGTCACGACGGATGTTACGGATAGCAACACGGCCACCTTCAGCTTCACCACGAACGATTTTAACGAGGTCTTTACGACGCTCTTCCGTTAACGCTGGAAGTGGTACACGAATAACCGTGCCAGCAGACATAGGGTTTAGGCCTAGGTCAGATGTCAGGATTGCTTTTTCAACTAAAGGAGTCAGTGTTTTATCAAACACTGTAATTGCTAGTGTACGTGCATCTTCTGCAATAACGTTAGCAACTTGAGCCAAAGGCGTTGGTGCACCGTAGTACTCTACAGTAAGACCAGACAGTAGGCTTGGGTGAGCACGGCCTGTACGAATCTTTTGCAGGCTATTTTTAAGTGCATCTACACTTTTATCCATACGCTCTTGAGCGTCTTTTTTGATTTCGTTAATCACAATTTCACCTTGATTATGTTCTTTCTTCAAGAAAGCTTTTTATTTGGAGTGATAAGGATAAGCTTACCAAAGCATAACACCTCAGTAAGCCCGAAAAATTAGTCAGCGTCGCTGATTAATGTACCTTCAGTTTCACCCATAACCACGCGACGTAATGCGCCTGGTTTATTCATGTTAAATACACGGATTGGCATTTTGTGATCACGTGCTAGCGTAAATGCAGCCAAATCCATCACTTTAAGTTCTTTTTCAAGAATAGTGTTGTAAGACAACGTATCATACAGCTCTGCGTCTGGGTTTGCTACTGGGTCAGCAGTAAATACGCCATCTACCTTTGTCGCTTTTAGAACTACGTCAGCTTCAATTTCGATACCACGTAGACACGCAGCAGAATCTGTAGTGAAGAATGGGTTACCAGTACCAGCTGAGAAGATCACAACACGACCTTGACGTAGTTGGCTGATTGCATCTGCCCAGTTGTAGTCGTCACACACACCTTTAAGAGGGATAGCTGACATTACACGTGCATTTACGTAAGCACGGTGCAGGGCGTCACGCATTGCAAGGCCGTTCATTACCGTTGCTAGCATACCCATGTGGTCACCAACAACGCGGTTCATACCTGCTTCAGCAAGGCCTGCACCACGGAAAAGGTTACCGCCACCGATAACAACGCCTACTTGAACACCTAGTTCAACCAATTCTTTTACTTCTTGAGCCATACGATCAAGGACCGTCGCGTCAATACCAAAACCTTCTTCGCCTTGTAGTGCTTCGCCGCTAAGTTTTAACAGAATACGTTGATACGCCGGTTTAGGGTTCGTAGTCATGGAGTTTACCTTCCAAAGAGTTGATGATTAACAGTCATGGATAAAAACTGAAGAGCTCAGTTTGCATTCATAACAGCTAACAGCCGAAAAATAATTCATTATTCATAAAAAGACCGCAGCATTTGCCACGGTCTTTTTCAATCAATACACTAAGGATTAACCTTGTTGTACCGCTGCAACTTCGTCTGCGAAGCTCATTTCAGCCGCTTTCTCGATACCTTCACCAACTTCTAAACGAACGAAGGTAGTAACTGATGCGCCTTTCTCTTTAAGAATGTCAGCAACAGTTTTCTTAGGTTCCATGATGAAAGCTTGACCAGTAAGAGATACTTCGCCCGTGAATTTCTTCATACGGCCGATAACCATTTTCTCAGCGATCTCTTGTGGTTTGCCTTCGTTCATAGCGATTTCAACTTGAACAGCTTTTTCTTTTTCTACTACGTCTGCAGGTACGTCAGATGGGTTAACGTACTCAGGCTTAGAAGCAGCAACGTGCATAGCGATGTGCTTAAGCGTTTCAGCTTCGCCTTCACCAGCAACAACAACACCGATTTTCTCGCCGTGACGGTAAGAAGCTAGTGCAACACCTTCAACTAGCTCAACGCGACGGATGCTGATGTTCTCACCGATCTTAGTTACTAGAGCGATACGTGCGTCTTCAAATTTAGCTTGAAGTGCAACGATGTCTAGACGTTCAGCTAGAGCAGCTTCAGCAACTTCGTTAGCGAATACAAGGAAACCTGCATCTTTAGCTACGAAATCAGTTTGGCAGTTCACTTCAAGAAGAGCAGCAACGCCAGCGTCTTCTTTAATGATGATTGTGCCTTCAGCAGCAACGTTACCAGCTTTTTTAGCTGCTTTCGCTGCGCCAGACTTACGCATGTTTTCAATTGCTAGCTCGATGTCGCCTTCAGCAGCAACAAGCGCTTTTTTACATTCCATCATGCCCGCAGCTGTGCGTTCACGAAGTTCTTTAACTAGAGCTGCAGTTACAGTTGCCATTCTCTATTCCTCAGTAAATTCTAAAAAAGATAAAAAACAGGGGCCTAATTAATTGGCCCCTGATATTGACTGTATTCAGTTCTTAAGCCATCGATTATGACCGCTTAATGTGAACTAAATATGGCTCAGAGCCGCTATTATTCAGCTTCTACAAAACCGTCTTTTTCAGCAGCTACAGCAGCAACATCTTTGTTACGACCTTCTTTAACCGCGTCTGCAGCAGCGTTTAGGTAAAGCTGTACTGCACGGATTGCATCATCGTTACCAGGGATAACGAAGTCAACACCGTCTGGGTTAGAGTTAGTATCAACTACAGCGTAAACTGGGATACCTAGGTTGTTTGCTTCTTTAACTGCGATGTGTTCGTGATCAGCATCGATAACGAATAGAGCGTCTGGAAGGCCGCCCATGTTCTTGATACCACCAAGAGATTTCTCTAGCTTCTCCATTTCACGAGTACGCATTAGAGCTTCTTTCTTAGTAAGCTTGTCGAAAGTACCGTCTTGAGCTTGCGCTTCAAGTTCTTTCAGACGCTTGATAGACTGACGAACAGTTTTGTAGTTCGTTAGCATACCGCCTAACCAGCGGTTGTTAACGTAGAACTGGTTGCTGTTGATAGCAGCTTCTTTAACAGCTTCAGATGCAGCACGCTTAGTACCAACAAAAAGAACTTTACCTTTCTTCTCGCCAACTTTAGCAATTTCAGCTAGAGCTTCGTTGAACATTGGTACAGTTTTTTCTAAGTTGATGATATGAACTTTGCTACGAGCACCAAAGATGAATGGCTTCATTTTTGGGTTCCAGTAACGAGTTTGGTGACCGAAGTGAACACCAGCTTTAAGCATATCGCGCATTGATACAGTTGCCATTTTAAAATCCTCTATGGGGTTAGGCCTCCACACTCCCCATGAATCCGACCCCTAACAACTAACCACTTTTCAGCCGTTATCTGTGTTGTTGAGGCACCCCGGAACATGTGTCGGAATGTGTGTGATTTAAAGAAATAAGTTAGTGGACACAAAGCTTGTTTCGCCAAATGGAGAAAACAGTCCTGATGTCCGGCGCGCTTTATACCATATTTTGTCTATCTATGGCTAGAAAAAAATCTAAAAATGGCGACTGCTATACTGATCTTTGACACTGTATTTCTCTTATAAAGAGTATCAATAACACAAGAGACAAACTGTATAAATTTGAACACTATTCAATCAGACTTAGTAATGTCCACCCGCATTATATGGGTATCAGAATGTTGCGCTAAAATACTGCACTGCTAGAATAGCCCCAATATGCACACTTAGGTGCTACCAAATTTAAGAGATATGCAATGGCTGTAAAAATTAAAACTGCTGAAGAAATTGAAAAAATGCGCGTTGCCGGCAAGCTGGCTTCAGAAATTCTAGAGATGATTGAACCTCACATCCAAGTGGGTACAACGACAGAAGAGCTAAACCAAATCTGTCATGAGTACGCTCTAGAAAGAGGCGCATACTCAGCACCACTTGATTACCACGGTTTCCCTAAGTCAATCTGTACTTCTATCAACCACATCGTGTGTCACGGTATTCCAGCATCACAAGATGAGACGGGTAGCACAGGTCAATTCAAACCTGCAGTACTAAAAGATGGCGACATTCTAAACGTTGATATCACTGTGATTGTTCCTGATGACGAAAATGCTGATCTAAGTGTTCGTCCACAAGGCTACCACGGTGACACATCTAAGATGTTCCTTGTGGGTGAAGTTTCTCCAGCAAACAAACGTCTGTGTATGGTTGCTCAAGAAGCACTTTACGAAGGCATGCGTCAGGTTAAACCAGGTGTTCAACTTGGCCAAGTCGGTACTGCTATTGAGAAGTACATCAAAACAAACAACAAGAACAACCCACGCGCTAAATTCTCTATTGTAAAAGATTACTGTGGCCACGGTATTGGTTCTGAGTTCCACGAAGATCCACAAGTCGTTCACTACAAAAACAGTGACCGTACCGTACTGAAAGCAGGCATGTGTTTCACTATCGAGCCAATGATTAATGCGGGTAAGTTTGGTTGTCGTCTAGATGACGAAGATAGCTGGACAGTGTACACAGCAGACAGCAAGAACTCAGCTCAGTGGGAACACACTCTAGTTGTAACGGATACTGGTTGTGAGGTACTAACACTACGCAGCGACGATACGATCCCACGTATCATGAAGAACGCTTAGTTCAACAAGCTGAATACCTCAGACTTTTAAAAATATCCTCGCATGTCGAGGATATTTTTTTATCCGCTCAATTTCGATTTTCCATCAGCTTCTGTTAAATTGTTTACTATTCTCATTTGCTTGCACGGATAGCAGACTATGCCTTATCAATGTCCCCTTACGTTCAATGAAGAACAAATTGAAATCTGCGAAATAAAAAATCAGCTCGAAATCTTCACGCAGTATCAAAAAAATGAATTTCTGAATCATCATCCAGTCACCGATTTGGTGCTGCTTCGTTCCGAATACATGGATTTGCTTCTCAATCGTTTATGGGAGCACTTTGGATTCAACAAACTGCCTCATATTTCACTTGTTGCGGTGGGAGGCTATGGCCGTGGTGAACTACACCCTTTGTCCGATATTGATATCCTCATTGTCTCGCAAAAAACACTGCCACCCGCACTGGGTGAAAAAGTCAGTCAATTCATTACCCTACTCTGGGACTTGAAACTCGAAGTCGGCCACGCGGTGCGTACCATTGCAGAGTGTCTTGAGATCGGCACCGATGATTTAACCGTTGCCACTAACCTGCAAGAATCGCGCTTACTGTGTGGCAGTGAAGACACCTTCCAAGAGCTGAAGCTAAAGATTCATTCCGATTCATTTTGGCCAAGTGAGACGTTTTACAAAGCCAAGATTCAAGAACAGAGAGAGCGTCATGCTCGCTACCACGACACCACCTATAATTTAGAACCGGACATAAAATCGACTCCGGGAGGACTCCGAGACATCCACACCCTGAGCTGGGTTGCGCGTCGACATTTTGGTGCAACGTCTTTATTGGAGATGAGTAAATACGGCTTTCTAACCGATGCTGAATATCGTGAGTTGGTCGAGTGCCAAGATTTCTTGTGGCGTGTTCGCTTTGCACTGCACATTGAACTGCGCCGTTACGACAACCGTCTCACATTTGCCCATCAAGCTCAGGTAGCGGAACACCTGGGTTACAGTGGTGAAGGCAACCGTGGCGTCGAGATGATGATGAAAGAGTTCTATCGAACACTTCGCCGCGTAGCTGAGCTCAATAAGATGCTGCTTAAGTTGTTCGATCAAGCGATCATCAATGGCGGTCAAACACAAGAAGCCGAGATTCTCGACAACGACTTCCAACGTCGAGGTTCATTGATCGAAGCGCGTAAGCCGGCCTTATTCCAAGCGAGACCAGAAACGATTCTCGATATGTTTATCCATATCGCGAATGACTCTTCTATCGAAGGGGTAAGCCCACCAACATTGCGACAACTTCGAACCGCACGTCGCCGATTGAATCGCTTCTTGCATACCATTCCTGAAGCTCGTGACAAGTTCATGGATTTGGTTCGCCACCCAAATGCACTGCACAAAGCCTTTAGTTTGATGCACAAATTGGGCGTGCTATCGGCCTATTTGCCACAGTGGAGCCAAATTGTTGGTCAAATGCAGTTTGATCTGTTTCACGTTTACACCGTGGATGAACACAGTATTCGCCTACTCAAACACATCAACCGCTTTGGCCAAATCGAGAACCACGATAAACACCCTATCTGTTGTGAAGTGTATCCACGAGTTCAAAAGAAAGAGCTGTTGATTCTGGCGGCTATCTTCCACGACATCGGTAAAGGCCGCGGCGGAGACCACTCAGAAATTGGCGCTGTAGAAGCTTACTCTTTCTGTATTGAACACGGGCTATCAAAGCCAGAAGCCAAACAAGTCGCGTGGCTAGTACAAAACCACCTGTTAATGTCAGTGACCGCTCAACGCCGTGATATCTACGATCCGGACGTAATCACAGAGTTCGCCAAGAAAGTTCGCGACGAAGAGTCGTTAGAACTGCTGGTGTGCCTAACGGTAGCCGATATCTGTGCAACCAACCCAGAACTATGGAACAGCTGGAAACGTACCCTACTCGCAGAACTGTTCCATTCTACGCAGCGCGCACTGCGTCGCGGCTTGGAAAACCCAGTCGATGTCAGAGACCGTATTCGTCATAACCAGCAAATGGCATCTGCACTGCTGCGTAAAGAAGGCTTCACGGCTCGTGAGATTGAGGTGTTGTGGCAGCGTTTCAAAGCTGACTATTTCTTGCGTCATACACACACTCAAATCGCATGGCACTGTGAACACTTACTTCGCTTAGAAGATCCGAGTCAACCTTTAGTGCTTATCAGCCAAAAAGCGACACGTGGCGGCACAGAGGTATTCGTTTACTGTAAAGACCAAGCGGCACTTTTTGCGACCGTGGTTGCCGAGCTCGACAGACGCAACTTTAACGTTCACGACGCACAAGTCATGGTCAGTAAAGATGGCCACGTTTTGGATACCTTTATCGTACTGGATCAGCACGGCGAAGCGATTGATGAAGCAAGACACAAAGCCGTCGCTAAGCATCTAACTCATGTTCTGGCTGATGGCCGCCCAACTAAGATTAAGACTCGTCGTACGCCACGTAACTTGCAGCATTTCAAGGTAAAAACCTTAGTTGAGTTCCTACCAACCAAGAGTAAAAAACGCACCTTGATGGAATTAAGAGCTCTTGATACGCCGGGGTTGTTGGCTCAAGTCGGTGCAACCTTTGCAGAATTAGACATTAACTTGCACGGTGCGAAAATCACCACCATAGGTGAGAGAGCTGAAGATTTGTTTATTCTGACCAGTGACGCGGGAGGAAGACTGTCTGAAGAACAGGAACAAGCGCTAAGAGAAAGGTTAACAGAGCATGTTTCAGAACTCGCACCTTAGAAAGCTAATTTAGTGCTAGAAGTAAGTTATGACTAGGAAACAAGTTTAGCTCTAGGAACAGCTTTAATAACCAAATAAGTGTGGGCAAAGATAGAGAGCGATCTTGCCCACAACTTACAATCAATTCACAGATATCAACTATCTAGCTCGTCGTTAGGCTGCTACATTGATCAAGTCAATTACATAAAAGTATTACATTCATAACCTAGAGGTCGCTTATGTATCCAAACCTCACTGGCTTAGGTATCCACGAACCTAAACAGATTGAACGTTACTCCCTTCGCCAAGAAGCTCATAAAGATATCCTGAAGATTTACTTTCGTAAGCAGAAAGGTGAACTGTTCGCGAAAAGCGTTAAGTTTAAGTACCCACGACAAGTAAAAAGTGTGCTTGTTAGCGGCGGCAATAATCAATACAAAGAAGTGACAGAGATTAACCGCAACCTCACTCTTGTGATTGATGAGCTCAACAAGATCACCAAACCGACGCCAACCGCTGAAGTCGATGTGAAGCAGAAGATCCTTACCGACTTACGCCACTTAGAGAAGGTTGTATCAAGTAAGATCGCAGAGATCGAAGCCGATCTAGAAAAGCTGAAATGATCCCGCGATGAGCGACTAACTAACATTAGTTTTACCGCTAAGATTGCATAGACACAAAAAGGGCTGATATCACTATCAGCCCTTTATTTTTATTCTATTTTCTATGTTTACTAGACGCCTGGTCTTTACTTAGACGACCGTGCTTCAGCATTCACCAAGCTGGTATCCCACTCAAAGGTTTCAAACAACCTTAGCCACGTTTCATCTAGGCTGGCCTTCATTACTAATTCTTTCTTTGTAAAAGGATGAATGAAACGCAACTCAGAAGCGTGCAACAACAAACGGTGCGAATCTAAATCATCGCGGAACAGCCGGTTGTGCTTACCGTCACCATGTGAAGTATCGCCAACGATTGGATGTCTTAGATGAGCCATGTGACGACGCAGCTGATGTTTACGTCCTGTCTTAGGCATCATCTCAACTAAGCAATAACGACTGGTAGGAAAACGGCCTGTTGAATACGGCACTTCGACTTTCGCTAACGGCTCGTAAACGGTAACAGCTTCTTGTGGTTCTTTATCTTCTTTTGCAAACTTGTCTGCGATCTTATCCAACTCGACCTTGAGCGCATAATCGAGCGTGTCGCCCTCTTCTATCCAACCACGAACAATCGCATGATAGGTTTTTTGCATCTCATGGTTAGCGAACATAGGCATCACCTGTGAAGCAACCTCGCTCGACAACGCAAACACCAACACACCAGATGTCGGTCTGTCTAAGCGATGCAATGGAAATACATGCTGACCAATTTGATCTCGCAGTGTCTGCATAACAAATTGAGTCTCGTGTTTATCGAGCCATGAGCGGTGTACTAGCATGCCGGCTGGCTTATTCACCGCGACAAAGTACTCATCTTGATAAATGATCTCTAACATTACGCACATACCTCATCAATGCTCTGAATCGTCACTAGCAGTTCAGCTTTTTCTGCCTCATTTTTCCATACTTCACCAAAATAAGGATGAATCGCAAAGCCTCTCGGTAGGCTCATTTGGGCATCCATCATTGCGTTGATCTTTACGATAAAGATCCACTGCAACCACTCTTCTGGCTGTAGCGAGTCAATCGCAAAAGGCTCAACGCTCGCCAGAGCTTCATCCGAAGGTGAAACATCGCTCCATAGGGAACATTGGCGCATTTGTTGTTCTAATTGTTGAAGTAAAAGAGGTAACTTTGTGGCTGCTGTCATTTTTCACCAAGTTATTTATCTAGTGACCTTGAAATTGGGGCATAGAGTACCATCTATTTAGGAAAGAAAGTTAGGAGCTTTATTACTATGGAAACCATTCACACGCTCACTCAGTTGCTAAAGAATAGCGGTTGCCAATACGATATCTACGACCTCGGTCGCCGTATCCAGAAGATCGACAACACCCTATTCTCTGATGTTGAGCAGGGGAAACAACCATACCCGTTTCCACTTCAGAAACAAGCTCACTTAGCCATTAGCTACTGGAACGAACACAAACAGCCATGGATTTGGTTTCTAAAATTCAAGCTAGACGAAAGAGGCCTACTGCATCAAGGCGATGTGGGTAATTTTCTTAAGTTTGTTATCGAAGCGATGGGCACGCGTTTAAACGGTGACATCAGCGAAGAGCAACAGCAAAAGCTGTCAAACAACCCTTATACCTTCAAGCCTTCTGAAGACAAAATGGCTGTATTTCATAGCCAAGTAAGAGCAGGTTTAGACCTTGCGACGAGCCAATATTACGAGCACGCTCAGCATTACTTCACAGGTGAGCTTGGTTGGGATAACTGGAAAACGGTTGGACTACAAGGCATCACCGATATGTGCGCGCGTTTAGGCAGCCAACAAAACGGTGTCTCTATTCGCAAAGCCATCAATAAGCTGCCATCAGAACCGCTATACGCGACGTTAGGCGCGCTTGAGCACACACAAATCAATGACAAACTCGCGCAACGCTTACAAGAGCTTGCAGAGAATGAGATCGCTAGTAAAGAGCCTGATTTGTTCTTACTTTCAGCCTTGGTTCGTGCCCTTTCCGGTGCAGAACAAGGGATCGCGAATAACATCATTAACCAAGTTCTGGCTAGCCCACGCTTGAGCCACCAAGAAGTGTTGATTGGTTTAGCGGGTCGCAGCTGGCATGCGCTACAAGACCCCGCGATAGCTGAGCAATTCTTGCTACGTCTCGCACAAACGGGCAATCAAAACCTGTTCAATCAGTTATTTGCAGATTTGGTGATGATTCCGACACTAAGAATGGTATTTTTACCCTTATTGAATTCGAACCCATCACCTGAGCTCGCCAACGCATTGATTGAGTTACAACAAGCGGCTAAGTCGCAATAGCAGGGTAAATCAATACCGGATTAACTGAAGCACGTGCTGGCTCAAGTAACGGACCAGTTCAATAGCTCGTAAGAGCATGCTCAAAACACGATTGGAATAGAGAGATAAAAGGAAGTATGGATTAAATGATAGATAACTTATTGGCTATTTTGATGCTGTGCTTCTTTTGCTTTTTCTTTTGGCAGCAGCGCAGGCAATCAGAGCTTGCGAAAACTGCCATTGCGAGAAAATGTAAAGAGCTCGACTTGCAGCTATTAAGCGTTGCCTTCAGTGGTCATAAATTTAAGATGCGCCATGAGCTAACCACCATTTGGCGCTGGCACACTGTGTACCAATTTGAGTTTTCAGCATTGGGTGATGATCTGTACCAAGGAAAACTGACTATGGTCGGCTTCCGCTCTATGCGGTTTGAGCTACAGCCTCATAGAATGTAACGTCGCAAAACTCGGTATAACGATATTCATGATAAGGGCCAAACTGATCTTGTTTGGTCTCTTTAAATGCAAAGCCTAACTTTTCGAGTAACTTAATCGATGGGTTATGACCGACATTAACGGTCGCAACAACATTCGTTAGGTGCTCTTCAAAACACACCAAACTGAAGAAAGGTTTTAGCACTTCGCTAGCAAGACCTTGATTCCAAAACTCCTTGTCTAGAATAAATCCCAGTTCATGCTTCCCTTCCTCAGACGAAACAAACAAATGCCCAAGGTATTCACGGGTTTGGTTATGGATAATGGCACGACAAAACCCAACGTTGTCGTTCAATATTTCTTGAAATAGGTGTTTTGCAGAGGCAATCGAATGCGGCCCGTTCATTTCAGCACGATTAATGGGGCAGCAATTCAACTTGATAAAGTCGTGTTGTAGCTGTTCGGTATAAGGTACCAACAGCGTTCTTGAGGTTGCTATCGTCATAAAACACTCCTTGTGTTGACCATTAGCAGAAAAGCAGATGTCGCGCGCTTAGGTAAAAGCTCCTGAATTAAAAAGAGCCTCCTAGATAGAGAAAAGCCTCAGGAAAAGAAAAGCCCCGACACCGAAGTGTCAGGGCTAGGGTCTTACTCGCAGCAGTCCGGCTACTAATAAATGCTCCATGCATCATCCATAATAGTGGCTGTAATCCTTCAGCTCTTTCCTTTACTTCGCCGTCCTAGCGGTGTCCAATCATCCTGAAAGCTAACAATCCTAGTTAGCGCACATCACTTGTTCCGTGAGCGGTGTCCTTTACATCGTCCTGATGCTAATCCAACCCTTTAAATCCTAAAGGTGTCCATTGTCATTCCGTTGCAGCTAACTTCCTGTTAACTGGCTGTATCCCTACAATGTCCTTACGCTCCATGCTTGACTACTCAATCCTAAGTAACCAAATCTTCATCCTGAAGATAACCAAATCCTTGGTGCTTTCCTGTTCCGTGTCAGAATCCTTCCGACAAGGTTTAATTTACGCGATTTAGGATTTTGGACAATAGATTTGCATCACACTTTCAATCCAATAAAGTTGTTAATTATATAAAACAAATAAAATTCAACACCTTAGTTATATGCACTTAAATCTCTCTAGTGATGTATTCGTGTTATCTCACAGCCTTTGTAAGAGATCTCTCACAAGCTATGGGCGGTTTTATGATTCGCTATCATTCACTGGAGCGAGTAAAATGACCAAAGACTAAAAATGGAGGTCAACATGCTGACAAAAGATGTGTCTGAAGAGTTGAAATCAGTGCTTGAAGGACTACAAGCACAAGGGAAAGAGCCGACAGTTGCTTTAGTTAAAGCTCGTATGAGCACATCCGTTCCGATGCCAGCTTTAATCATGACTATCAAAAGCTGGAAAAGCGCCAATCGCGTCCCTAAAGTGGAAGTCGCGACACAAGAAGAGCCGGCACTTGATCGTGTTAGCCAACTGGAAAAGCAAATCCTTGAACTTACCGCTCGCGTTGCCACGCTTGAAGCCAAATTAACTGAGTAATAAGTTAACTGAACAATAAGTTAACTGGCCAATAAGGCAACTGAGCAATAAGTTGACCGATAAATAAGCTAACAGAGAAATAGAACACTATGAAGATATGGGTTGATGCGGACGCTTGTCCAAAGGTTATCCGTGAAACAATCGTACGCGCAGCTGAACGCACAGGGGTGGAATGTACCTTTGTCGCGAACCATTTGGTTCCCGTTCCCAAGCGTAATAACATTCACTCAATTCAAGTCCCAAGCGGATTTGATATTGCAGATGATGAAATCGTAAAACGCACTGAACCCGGCGATCTGGTGATTACCTCTGACATTCCTCTTGCTGATGAAGTGATCACCAAAGGTGCGCTTGCTTTAAGCTCTCGCGGCGAGCTTTACACCAAAGAGACCATTAAAGCGCGTCTCAACATTCGTGACTTTATGGATACTATGCGTTCAAGCGGCATCCAAACTGGCGGACCAAGCACCCTTTCTCAAACCGACCGTCGTGAGTTCGCAAACCACCTCGATCGCCTGTTAGCTAAACGCTAACCGCGGTATTTGAATGACTACAACTTAGAAGTCGTCTCTTAACCGCTATAGCCCCGATGAAATTTTAATCGACATACTCCGTTCTTGATATTTATTACAATAACGGAGTCTTGCTTATGATTCGTCGAATCGCCCTCTCACTATCCATTCTTTTTGGTAACGCCCAACTTTCTTTTGCTGATGAAAGCTTTGCCGATGAGCTCTTTTCTGATCAAGAGTACGGAATCATCGGAGGCAGCATCACCTATGGTGAAAGTGTTTTCTCGACTAAAAGTGCCCCTCAATTTGGCGCGACACCCAACCTATTCTATTCAGGACCGAAAGGCTTTATTGATGGCAGCTTAGCCAATTGGCAACTGCTCCCTTACGTCGGGCTATCTGGAAATTGGCGTTTTGCTGAGGTGTCAGACACTTTTGTGGATCTACCTAACGGCATTCAAGACAGAGATGGTAATGGAGAGCTGGGGATAACCTTAGGAACGGTAGGCGCACGCCTTACCTACTTACACGATGTGACTTCAGAACATAACGGCTACGAAGTTCAGCTTCATTTAGGCAGAACATTAGAAACCTGGGCGCAGCCATTCACCATTACGCCTTACCTAGAAATCGATTATCGTGACAAAAAACTGTCCAATCACCTGTATGGTATTTCTAACACCGAATCTTCTGCCTCAGGGTTAAATCAGTTTGATGCGGGTTCGACGTTTGTTTATCAAGCAGGGTTAATCGGGCTTTATGAGTTTACGCCAACTTGGATTGGTATCGCACGCGCAGACTTGATTCATCACGACAGCGACAGCGCGTTGATACAACGAGACTTGGGCTGGTCATTCGAACTAGGCGTTACCTATCGGTTTGCGGGATTGTAAGTTTACTGACTCAAACAAAAAGAGCCTGCATCAATGCAGGCTCTTTGGTATCTCGTCTTTTATTCCGTTGATAAGCGAATCGAAATGTTCGCCTATCACCGTTCACTAAGGCGTGTAGTACGTTGCGGCGCCAGGACCTACTGGTAGACCAAATACGAATACCCATAGGTAGAACAAGATGCTCCAACCGAACATGAATACCATTGAGTAAGGCAACATGGTCGCGATCAGTGTACCGATACCTAGGTTCTTCATGTAGCGAGTTGCTACGGCAAGGATAAGACCGAAGTAGCTCATCATTGGTGTAATGATGTTCGTTGTTGAATCACCGATACGGTAAGCCGCTTGAATCGTTTCAGGTGCGTAGCCTACTAGCATTAGCATTGGAACGAAGATTGGCGCTGTTACTGCCCACTGTGCAGAAGCTGAACCGATCATCAGGTTAATGAAGCCACACATTAGGATGAATGCGAAGAACAACATTGGACCCGTTAGGCCAATATCCTGAAGGAATGTTGCGCCGCCTACAGCGACCACTTGACCGAAGTTCGTCCACTTAAAGAAAGCAACAAACTGTGCAGCAAAGAATACAAGAACGATGTACATGCCCATTGAAGACATAGACGTTGCCATTGCATTAATCACATCACGGTCATTCTTCATTGAACCCGTAACTTTGCCGTAAACAAAGCCAGGAATAGCAAAGAATACAAAGATAAACGCGACGATACTTTTCAGGAATGGAGAACCTGAAATCGTACCTGCCTCTGAACGCAAAACACCGTCAGCAGGAACCACAGTCCAAGCTAAAAGTGCGCTCACGATTAATACAGCAACACCCGCTAGCTTAAGGCCTTTCTTCTCAATTGCAGTAAGCTTACCCATTGAGTCATTTGAAAGATCTTCAGACGCGTCTTCATCGTTGTATTTACCTAACTTAGGTTCAACAATCTTCTCTGTTACCAATGCACCGGCAATCGAGATAAAGAAGGTCGAAACAAACATGAAGTACCAGTTTGATTCAGGGCCAACAGAGTAAGAAGGATCAAGCATTTGTGCCGCTGTTTCTGTAATACCAGAAAGCAGTGGATCAACCGTACCGATAAGTAGGTTTGCAGAATAACCACCAGATACACCAGCAAATGCTGCCGCTAGACCTGCTAATGGGTGACGACCCAATGAGTGGAAAAGCATTGCTGCAAGAGGGATAAGAACTACGTAACCCAGCTCAGATGCCGTGTTAGAGATAATACCGGCAAATACCACGGTTACAGTAACCATGCGCTGAGATGCGCCCATTACCATGCCGCGCATTGCCGCAGATAATAGACCTGAGTGTTCAGCAATCGCAACACCTAGCATTGCAACAAGCACGGTACCAAGTGGCGCAAAGCCAACAAAGTTCGAAACTAGATTCGTTACGATGAGTTGTAAGCCTTCAGCATTAAGTAAGCTTACAACGTGGATCATGCCATCAGCAGCACGACCGCTAGCACCTTCTGGGCGAGGATCCATTACAGATACTTCGAAGTAACCAGCAATTCCTGAAGAGACTAGGATTGCGACACAGAAGATTGCGAAAAGAGTGATTGGGTGGGGTAAAAGGTTCCCCAAATATTCAACGCCATCGAGAAAGCGGGTAAAAATTGGTTTCTTTGGCGAGTTGTTTTTTATTGAAGCTGATGAACTCATCAGTTCCCTCCTTGTAGTGATTCCTGTGCAATTGTGACAAAAATGTTCAAATTGCCAGCGCAGAGTACGCGACAAAATTATCAATTAGAAATTCAAAATGTTACAAAATGTGTAACAAATGACTACTTTTAACTCCATAAGAACAATTAATTAGCAAATAAATCTACATTAAATACAAAAACTAGATTTATAATTCACAGAAACACATTCACTACAAAAATAACTGGCGATATAACTCATTGATTCATTTAAAAATAAAACACAGCATACGCTAATTTAACACACAATATTCTGCAAGGTTCCTCTCGAAGGAAAAGAAAAACAGACAAATGAATGAAGTTTGACTTTCCCCTCGTTTTTACACTCGTGTCACATCAATTTGACTGACTATTTTTGAACCGCTTTGAATCTCGGGTTGGATTTACAGATGACATAGTGACGGCCTCTGCGCTTTACTATTTGGCAATCTGGATGACGGCTTTTCGCACTTTTAAGTGATTTTACAACTTTCATTCTATTTCGCTCCCTTACCTAATTGACCAAAGCGACGAGTAAAGTTAGCAACACGTCCCTCTTTATGTAGCACTCGCTGTTTACCCGTATAGAAAGGGTGCGACTTTGCAGACACTTCAATCGTGAAATAAGGGTAAGTATTGCCATCTTCCCATTCGATAGTACGTTCTGTTTTCAACGTTGAGCCAATCAAGAAGTACTCATCAACACTGGTGTCGTGGAACACCACTGTGCGGTAGTCAGGGTGGATATTCGGTTTCATTGTATTTCCCTAAACATTTAAATTGATACGTTATAACATATCAAATGATAATTATTATCAAAAGAAAAACAAGCGATTTTATGATATTTTTCCGCCATAGATCGTAATTAGAGAACGCCCACTCATGTACTCCATTGAACCTATTGGCTTTATAGAGTCTCCCTATAAAGAGAAGTTCGCGGTACCCAGGCAGCCTAGATTGGTGCCAACATCCACCTCAAGAGTCAGGTTGGTTGACGCAGCAAACTGCCTTGAGTCTGTTCGAGATATTGAGCAATTTAGCCATGTGTGGTTGTTGTTTTTGTTCGATAAGAACCTTGAAGCAGGCTGGAAACCAACCGTGAGGCCACCTCGCCTTGGCGGCAATGAACGTATTGGTGTCTTCGCGTCTCGTGCCACATTCAGACCCAATGGAATTGGCATGTCTGCGGTTGAACTCAAAGGTGTATCTCAAGAGAAAGGGCAGACTTGGTTGGATCTTGGCAGCGTCGACTTAGTAGACGGCACACCGATCATCGACATCAAGCCTTATATCCCCTACTCAGATTCGATCCCGGATGCATTGGGAGGGTTTGCCGCCGATGAACCAGAAGTGTTAGATGTGAACTTCTCGCAGCAAGCCCAAAGTAAGCTGTCTGGTCACCCACAGGCGCGCCATATCATTCAGGTGATCAAAGAAGTGCTAGGCCAAGATCCACGACCCGCCTATAAGAAAGGCAAGCCAGACAGTAAAGAATATGCGGTAAATTTGTTCGATCTTAACGTGAAATTCGTTGTTGAAACGCTTTTCATCAATGTTACCGACATTGAACGCTTTTGAGATCCCAAATAGGCTGATATTATATGCGGCTATATCAGATTTGCTGTGGTCACAAACGACAGCAAGTTTTCTTTTATCAATGATGAAACGGATACCATAGAATGCGTACCAGTAACTACCTTCTTTCTACTCTGAAAGAGACTCCAAACGACGCAGAAGTTATCAGCCACCAGCTGATGCTACGTGCAGGTATGATCCGTAAGCTAGCTTCAGGTTTATATACTTGGCTACCTACTGGTCTACGTGTACTGCGTAAAGTCGAAAATATCGTTCGCCAAGAGATCGATAATGCAGGTGCCGTTGAAATCTTGATGCCCGTAGTTCAACCGTTTGAGCTTTGGGAAGAGACTGGCCGTTCTGAAAAGATGGGTCCTGAGCTACTTCGTTTCACAGACCGTCATTCTCGTCCATTTGTTCTTAGCCCAACAGCTGAAGAAGTAGTGACGAGCCTAGTACGTAACGAGATCAGCTCTTACAAACAGCTACCTCTAAACCTGTACCAAATCCAGACTAAATTCCGTGATGAGCGCCGCCCTCGTTTTGGCGTAATGCGTGCACGTGAATTCTCGATGATGGATGCGTACAGCTTTGATATCGACAAAGAAGGCTTAGAAAAGTCTTACCAAGCGATGCACGATGCTTACTGTAAAGCATTCGACCGCATGGGCCTTGAGTACCGTCCAGTATTGGCAGACTCTGGCGCAATCGGCGGCAGCGGCTCTCAAGAGTTCCACGTTCTTGCTGAAAGCGGCGAAGACCTAATCGCATTCTCTTCTGAATCTGATTACGCAGCGAACATCGAGAAAGCAGAAGCACTAGCTCCTACTGAAGAAGTTGCAGCGCCTACTCAAGAGATGGAACTGGTTGATACGCCAAACGCAAAAACAATCGCAGAGCTTGTAGAGCAGCACGATCTAGCAATCGAGAAGACCGTTAAGACTCTATTCGTTAAAGCTTCTGATGAAGTAGATGCAGACATCATCGCACTGATCATCCGTGGTGATCACGAACTGAACGAAGTGAAAGCTGAAAATCTTCCACAAGTAGCTTCTCCGCTAGAGATGGCTTCTGAAGAAGAAATCCGTGCACTTGTTGGTGCAGGCCCTGGTTCACTAGGTCCTGTTGGCCTAGAGCTACCATTCATCGTTGACCGCTCTGTAGCAGTAATGAGTGACTTCGGCGCTGGCGCAAACGTAGATGGTAAGCACTACTTCGGCATCAACTGGGGTCGTGACGTTGAGCTTGCTCAAGTTGAAGACCTACGTAACGTTATTGAAGGCGACCTAAGCCCATGTGGTCAAGGTACTATCCAACTTAAGCGTGGTATCGAAGTTGGTCACATCTTCCAACTAGGTAATACTTACTCTAAAGCAATGAACTGTAACGTGCTTGGTCCTGATGGTAAGAGCGTAATCCTAGAAATGGGTTGTTACGGTATCGGTGTTTCACGTGTTGTTGCATCGGCTATCGAGCAAAACCACGATAAATTCGGTATCACTTGGCCAGACGCACTAGCACCGTTCCAAGTTGCTATCGTACCAATGAACATGCACAAATCTGAGCGCGTTAAAGAAGCCGCTGAGAAGCTATACGCTGAATTAACCGCTATGGGTATCGAAGTACTATTCGATGACCGTAAAGAGCGCCCAGGTGTTATGTTTAAAGATATCGAGCTTGTGGGTATTCCTCACACTATCGTTATCGGCGATCGCAGCATGGACGAAGGTAACTTCGAATACAAAAACCGTCGTACTGGTGATAAAGAAGTTATCGCAATAGACACGGTTATCGAGCACCTTAAAGCTCAACTAGCTTAGTAATTAAGTAACTGAATAAGTCTGTATTGACTAAATAATTGGTTACTCGCTAGATAAACATTGAAAGGCTGCCATTAGGTGGCCTTTTTTGTGCCTGTCATTTCGCTTCAAACTCCCTTCTATTTATCACTAGAGTAAATAACGTAAGTTAATCCCCTGTTCATCTTTAAATCCGTATATTGGTTTTAACTACTCTTTGACACATTTACATGGAGCTATCGATGGATATCAAAAGCTTACTGAACCAAGCACTTAAATCAGATCTCGTTAAACAAGGCACTCAGAAACTTTCACAAGGGTCTTCAAGTTTAAGTGGCCTAACTCAAGGCAGCAATGGCAAGAGTATCAACAAAAGCACGCTCGGAACCTTCGGTGCAGGCGCAGTTGGCGGCGGACTGTTAGGTGCATTAATGGGCTCTAAGAAAACCAAGAAAATGGGTAAGAAAGCCGCTGGTATTGGTGGCGCAGCGGCACTGGGTGCACTCGCTTACAAGGTCTATAACGATTACCAGTCTAAACAAGGCCAAAGACCGAATGCCGAACAAGCTCAATTTGATGAGAGCGACTCAAACCATAGTGTGCTGATTCTAAGATCTATGATTGCTGCGTCCAAAGCCGATGGTCATGTCGATGAGGAGGAAATGGCCAAGATCGAGCAAGCGGTCGAAAATATGGGCGCGGACTATCAACTGACTAAACTGGTCTCTGAAGAACTGCACAAGCCACTCGACCCAAGTGAGATTGCTCAGCTCGCGACCTCACCTCAACAAGCGAGTGAGATCTATTTAGCGTCTTTGATTGTGGCTGACGAGCAGAACTTTATGGAGAAGGCCTACCTCAAAGAGTTAGCCAAGCAACTCAACCTTGCAGATGAAGTTACTTATCAACTTGAACAGCAGATATCTGGTTAAGCGGTCAATATTAGGCTAATCAATAAATATCATGCTAAGCCGCAAATACACGCTAAGTAGCAGACTAGCAAAGTGATACGCTGAGCATTAACAGAATGAGATATTGAGCAAGAACAAACTAACTCTGAACTTAATCAGATCCACTTTGTTTTTGCTTATCTCTATGTGTATATTGAGATCAGTTATCATTTGGTTAGGTATAAAAATGAAAGTATACGATTGTTGTGATTTGGTGCGTGAACTGTATTCTCAAATTGGCAGTGGCGACCAAGGCTATATCCCTAAAGCGATCACCTGCGCGGTAAAAACATTGAATGACCTTGCTGCAGATGAATCTCTTCCTAAAGAAGCACGTGATCGCGCTGCATTTGCCGCAGCCAATCTGCTGATCTCAGATTTCGAGGACTAATATGAACCTCGCTAATTTTGAAAAGATGGACCCTGTGATGTTGATGAGCATCGTCAACATGAAGTTACGTGACGACTTCGGTGGTGACTTGGATCGAGTGGTCAACTTCTACGAAATCGACAAAGCAGCATTGATCGCTAAACTTGCGTCTGCTGGTTTTGAGTTCCTTCCAGAAGCCAAACAGTTTCGATAGTCATTTAAAACAAGCTTGATTTTGAAAGGCCAACCTCAGTGTTGGTCTTTTTTATTGGTGATACGTATTGGATAAACATGTAGTTAACCAGTTATAAATTATCTGTCTACATCTATACTTTTATATCTTAGAGTCAACGAACGCTCCTTGAACCGAAGCGTATTGTTGTATAGGCTACCTCAAATAGCATATAAAACTCATCACCCAATCTGATGATAGCGAAGGATTAACAATGAAAAGACTCGGACTTTTGGCAGTTTTCGCTGCAACACTGACTGCAGGTTGCGCTTCAAATACACAGCAAGACAACTTTCGTGAAGCCTCTTTTGAGCTGTGTAATACCGAAGTCGATATCTACTCAGTAAGCCATGATGAGCGAATTCGTATCGTCTGTTCTGATGGTTCTAAATTCGCTTTGAACAGCGAAGATACGCTAGAAGTAATGCGTGATATCAATATCGACTATTGTGATGGCGAAGGCTTAGGCAAATTCAACGAGAGCCGCAGCTACTATTCGTTTAGATGTAAGTCAGGTACTTTACTGAGCATCAAAAAGTAAAACCGATACCAACAAACAGCAAAGGGTTGATGTGCAAACATCAGCCCTTTTTTATTACCTGCCTTTCTGTATTCTCAGATAACCCAACGCTCATACCGACCAATACAAAAAAGGCTCCCAACAGGAGCCTTTCAAATCGTATTTTTCAATCAAATAGCTTTAGTTCAAGGAACAGGTGCAGAATCTTCAACACCTTTCCCTAAAACAAAAAGGGACTCAATGAGCCCCTTTAAAGTATTTTTCAAAGTAGTCGTTTGAAATTCTAGGAGAGCACGCGGAGCTTACGGATGTAAGTGAGCATGCTCGACAACGAAGTTCAAATTACTACGCAGAAAAATTAAGCGTAAACCGGTAGACGCTTACAGATTTCTAGTACTTTTGCTTTAGTTGCTTCGATAACAGACTCATCACCCATGTTATCTAGGATGTCACACATCCAACCTGCTAACTCTTTCGCGTCTGCTTCTGAGAAACCACGACGAGTAATAGAAGGAGAACCGATACGGATACCTGAAGTAACGAACGGGCTACGTGGATCGTTTGGTACTGAGTTCTTGTTCACTGTGATGTTAGCTGAACCTAGTGCTGCATCTGCTTCTTTACCTGTGATGTCTTTGTCGATTAGGTCAACTAGGAACAGGTGGTTCTCTGTAGAACCTGAAACGATGTTGTAACCGCGTGCTAGGAATTCAGCCACCATTGCTTTTGCGTTAGCAACAACGCGAGCTTGGTATTCTTTGAACTCTGGCTCTAGAGCTTCTTTGAACGCTACTGCTTTACCAGCGATAACGTGCATTAGAGGACCGCCTTGGCCGCCAGGGAATACTGCTGAGTTTAGCTTCTTGTAAAGATCTTCACCTTCGTTAGAAAGGATAAGACCACCACGAGGACCAGCAAGCGTTTTGTGCGTTGTTGTTGTAACAACGTGAGCGTGTGGAACTGGGTTCGGGTAAACGCCTGCAGCGATTAGACCCGCAACGTGAGCCATATCTACGAAGAAGTAAGCACCTACTTTGTCAGCGATTTCACGCATGCGCGCCCAATCACAAACTTGAGAGTAAGCAGAGAAACCACCGATGATCATCTTAGGTTTGTGCTCGATAGCTAGCGCTTCCATCTCTTCGTAATCGATTTGACCTGCTTCATCGATACCGTAAGGGATGATGTTGTAAAGCTTACCAGAGAAGTTTACTGGAGAACCGTGAGTTAGGTGACCACCGTGCGCTAGGCTCATACCTAGAACAGTATCGCCAGCATTCAGTAGTGCCATGTATACAGCGTTGTTTGCTTGAGAACCTGAGTGAGGTTGTACGTTCGCGTATTGAGCGCCAAACAGTTCACATGCACGTTCGATTGCTAGAGTTTCAACTTTATCTACGAACTCACAACCACCGTAGTAACGCTTACCAGGGTAGCCTTCAGCGTATTTGTTTGTAAGTTGAGAACCTTGAGCTTCCATTACACGTGGGCTTGTGTAGTTTTCTGAAGCGATAAGTTCGATGTGCTCTTCCTGACGAAGAGTTTCTTCTTGGATAGCTGCGAATAGGTCCGCATCGTAATCAGCAATGTTCATGTCACGCTTAAGCATCTGTATCTCCTGACTCAGATTGTACTGAAAGTTTCAAAAAAACCACACAACGACCGAAAGCAAACGTTTCCGTCACCGTTTTGATGTGACGCATTCTACATAATTTGATCTAGGTCATAAAGAGCTAATTGCAATTTTATCATGCAGTTTTTTCATAATCACATATAAGATTCATCATGGTTATTAAGCTTATCCAACCAAAGATGACGCTTACTGTCAATTTTACGCTTTACACCCTGTAAAACGCAGATTACATAGGTTTACCTTAATTTTGCCCCTCAAGCTACCGAAAGCTAAGGTTTTTCTCTACTATGCACGCCTTTATTGGTTAGGTAATTATTAAAACGATGGAAAAACACTCACGTAAAGAAGATTGGGTAGCTATTCTCACTGGCACGTTTTTAGTGGCGTTAGGCGTCTTCTTTTTACAGTCAGCGAACCTGCTTACCGGTGGTACTACTGGCTTGGCTCTGCTTTTGAGTCAATTCTTACCTGTAACCTTCGGTATTTTGTACTTTGTGGCCAACTGTCCATTCTATTTATTGGCATGGAAACGATTTGGCCGTAGTTTTGCCATTAGCAGTGCAATTGCTGGTGCGTTAGTTTCTGTGTTTGCCGATCATTTATACCTAGTTATCTCACTAGAAGTTCATAACGAGATCTACTGTGCTGTTGCCGGTGGCTTATTAATGGGCTTAGGTATGTTAATCCTATTCCGTCACCGCTCAAGCTTGGGTGGCTTCAACGTATTATGTTTGTTCATCCAAGACCGCTATGGCATCTCTGTAGGTAAAACTCAGATGGGCATTGATGCCTGTATTCTGTTTGCGTCTTGCTTCTTCGTATCGCCTTGGGTAATTGCCGTTTCGGTATTGGGCACCGCAGTATTGAACATCGTATTAGCAATGAACCACAAGCCTACTCGTTACTCGGTGAATTACGCGTCTTAATACCCATCCCCCTATGAATTACTAGCTGTTTTTAGTAACAAAAACAGCTAGAATTTAGGTTTTATAAACCGTCGCCTTTTCTATGCAAGATTACCTCTCCAGCGCCAAAGACCAACAAGCCTCTATTTATATTGAAGGCTTGGAGTTCAACCCCAACACACGAGTCTTAAGCTGCGACGAGCAGGTCATTGATTTAGAGCCTCGTTCTATCGAGCTCTTAGAGTTATTTCTTACCAGCGTTGGTCAACCGCTCGCCGCCGAGCACATCATTGAATCTGTCTGGCAAAGCAACTTCATTTCCAAAAATGTTCTGACCAACCGAATCAGTACGTTACGTTCAGTACTTCAAAAACACCTGCCTGATAGCGACGCAACCAAAATACTAGTGACTTACCCACGTAAAGGCTATTTTCTAAACCCAAACTCGGTTAGTTTTGCCGCGACCTCCCCTGAAACTGCACCGAATGATGCAGAACTGGAATCTCCAGTCAGTCAAGAAGGGAATAGATCTAATCCAGTTAACCCTTGGTTAATCGTGGTGTCTTTGGCTTTGCTGATCAGCACTGCGGTAATGGGTTACATGCTTTGGCAATCTCCCACTCGCGCTTCAGAAATTGAACGTGACCAACGATTGATTCCTAAGGTCGAGCTTCTCCTGAACCGATTGGATGCCATTGGTGAGAATTCCAGAAAATACCGAAAAGTCGTAAAAGCATTATTACTTCAACAGCAGATTGAATACGCCTACACCGATCTTGCTAACCAAGATGCGCCAAGCTACTTCCTTGACCCTATTGATAGCTCTCCCTTCTTTCCGGGCGCAAAGAACATGCGTACCAGTGATTACCTGCTTAACATTCAGCTCAAAGATCAAGAAGTGGACAAACGCCTTATCGCAAAGATAAGCCTGATTTACCCAAACTCAGGGAAGCTCGCATTTGGTGGTGTTTACTCTATTGATGTCAATAATATCAGCAGCAGCCTTATGGAGATCAACCGAGAGCTAGCTAACTACTTTGCACTGCCAGCACCATTACCGCCAGAATGGTCAGTCGACAATGCCGAAGTCAGCGAATTGCTAAGTGGAAAAGCCATAGCGCTGGATGACATCAAGCTCAATACCATGACGTCGACTCTGATTGCGCGTCAACTTGCGCTATTTGAAACAGATCAGAAGAAGCTCGTCGCGTTCACTAACCTTATTCAAACTCGTTTTAACCGACTACCAGACGAACTGAAGCTGTGGCTTGGTATCATTCATTTCAAACTAAGAGACCTGCAAACCGCAAAAGAGCTTCTGACCAATACCTCAGGCAACTCTACGATCGAAAATGCGTTGGTTTATATGATGGTTTCTCATATCGCTTATAAGCAAGACAACATGGAGAAGTTTCGCCTGAACTACATGGAGTCTCTAGTTGCCTTATTGAGAGTGGTTCCATCCGAAGATCTATTCGCCCGGCTATCCAAACCAGAATCAAAATCAACCTGCCTGCAACCTTGGAAGAGCTTGAAGCTAAGCGTTAAAGACCCACTTATCATAAAACAGTGGGAAAGCTTAATGCTGAATTACTGCACAGCTGTTGGGCAACAGATCTCAAATCAAAACAAAAAACCATTTAAAATAAACAACTTAAACATAAATTAAGATCTTATGTGACTTCGTTTTTTGCCCTATTTACTCTTCAAACAATAACATTCCTAAAACATAGGGCCCACCAAGGGCTTCCAACTTTAGGAATGTTCAACATGAAAAAAACAATGACGCTGCTAGCGACCTCTCTCTTTGCTCTCTATGGTTGTGGCGGCGGAGGCGGCTCTTCTTCTGGTTCAACAGATGGTAATAAAGGTCCAAACAATCAGGTTGATTACCCGATTGAGAGCTCTGCATTTTCCCCGAAACCAGAAACAACATTGGGCTACTCATTTACCACAGATGGTCAGGCTGAAGGCGTGATGACAATGAACTTCACTCCTGTAAGCGGTGAACTCATTATTGCAGGGTTAAAAGAAGAGACCGGCAATGAAGAGGTCGTTCAAGTTATCAATGACCTCATCAATTACGGCATCACCGAATTTTATGTTTCTGAAGACATCATGACGAATGCTGAAGGTACACAAGAAGACGGCAGCATTTATTTTGCAGGCCCCGACCGTGGGTTACACGAAATCACCAACGCTTACTTCATTGGTAGCCAATACATCACAAGAATGATGTACAGCAGCCCAATGTTCCGTTTGAAAGGAACAGACGTAAAAGAGAGCAACCCGATCATTGATATCAGTGAGGAAACCGTTTCGTTACAAGTCACGTTAGATGGCGAAGCAGTCGCTAACATGCTGAATGACTTTGAAGACCACTCGTGGGTAGCAAGCCTTCCAACTGACGCCTCGTGCCGAGTCACATGGCAACAACAGATTGAAGAAACAGGCGTACGTAAGAGTTTCAAGATCTCTGATAAATCGATCGAAGCTGCGAACCTAACGGAGAAAAACACCTACAACATCAACTGTGAAGGCATGGATTCCGCAGAATTTGGCACATCATCAGAGCGCTGGTTCAACCCTAGCATCGGCTTGATTGAACAGATTGAATTGATGTCTGTAGAGCAATCTACTATTGAAGAATCAGCAGCGATACTGACCTCAATTAGCTAGCCTTGACTTAGATTCACTAAACCTAAGCTTAACCGCGAGCAAACCGCAAACAATAAAAAAAGGCTTTGGGGAGCACTCCAAAGCCTTTTAGCAGCCGAATCCTTTAAGGGGAATGAGAATCAAGCCGATTGAAATAAAAACAAGTCTAACCTTCGATCAAGAGAATACGAGTCTCGTAAGGTCGCAAAACTTGATGATTAGACGCCACTAAACTCTCGCTCACTTGATAATTAGACAACAAGCTCTTAGCCTTCGCCATCTCAAAACGTTCAGGTAAAACGCATTCAGCCTCTTCACCATAGTAGTTGTTAATGCACAGCAGAGTTTGTCCTTCACTTTCACGTGCATACGCAAAAATGGATGAGTGCTCAGGCAGTAGATCTTGATAACTGCCATCCGTAATCACTGGTACTTGTTTACGTAACTCAATCAAACTCTTATAGAAATAGAAGACCGAGTCTTTATCTTCAAGCGCTTGCTCAGCATTGATCTCAGTGTAGTTATTCGCAACATCTAACCATGGCTGTGATAGCGAAAAGCCAGCGTAAGGCTCACTGTTCCATTGCATTGGTGTACGAGAGTTATCACGAGATTTCTGCGCTAAAATCGCCATCATATCTTCATGAGCCACACCATCACGGTTAACCATGATGTCGTACATATTGGTACTCTCTACATCACGATACTGGCTGATCTCGGTGTAACCCGGGTTGGTCATCCCAATCTCTTCACCTTGATAGATATAAGGTGTGCCTTGCATCATGTGCACAGAAGCAGCCAACATTTTAGCCGACTCAACACGATATTGTTGATCGTTACCTAAGCGGCTCACGACTCTTGGTTGGTCGTGGTTACACCAGAATAGTGCGCCCCAACCTTTGCCGTTCAATCCCGTTTGCCAGTGGTTAAAGATCGACTTGAGCTGTAAGAAGTCAAACAGAGCATTAGTCCACTTCTCACCATTGGTGTAATCGACCTTAAGGTGGTGGAAGTTAAACACCATCGATAGCTCGCTGTTATCAATGTTTGAATATTGCTGACAATGCTCCAACGTGGTTGAAGACATCTCGCCGACGGTCACGCTGCCGTATTTCTGGAATACCGCTTCGCTGATCTCTTTTAGATATTCGTGCACACGTGGGCCATCGGTATAGAAACGACGACCATCGCCAATATCATCATTTGGGAAGTCTTGCTGCTTTGAAATCAGGTTAATGACATCGAGCCGGAAACCATCGACGCCCTTTTCAGCCCAGAAGCTGATAACGTCTTTCACTTCTTCACGTACAACCGGGTTCTCCCAATTAAGGTCAGCCTGTTCTTTGGCGAATAAGTGTAGGAAGTATTGTCCAGTCGCCTCATCTAATTCCCATGCATTACCACCGAACTTAGACTGCCAGTTGGTTGGTGCTTGACCGTTTACTGGGTCTTTCCAGATGTAATAATCACGGTATGGGCTGTTTTTGTCACCCAGTGCAGACTGAAACCATGCATGCTCTGTTGAAGTATGGTTTACCACGATATCCATCACGATACGGATGCCACGTTGATGCGCTTCAGACAGTAACAAGTCGAAGTCTTCCATGGTGCCGAATTGAAGGTTAATCGCGTAGTAGTCTGAAATATCGTAGCCATTATCGATCATAGGAGATGCGTAAACTGGGGTTAGCCAAATCGCATCCACGCTCAAGTTTTTGAGGTAATCCAGTTTCGAAATGATCCCTTTGATATCGCCAGTACCTTTACTGCCACTGTCACAAAAGCTCTTTGGGTAGATTTGATAGATGGTTGCGGTTTTCCACCAGCTTTCATCATGTTCAGTCATCGCCATCTCTAACACTCACTTACCAGAAAATATAAAATAAAAATCACCATGTGAATCATGGTCGAATAGCCGTTATAACTAAAAGAAAAAGCTATAAATAAGAGAAAAAGCGATGACTTACTTGAAGTCATCGCTTGTTAAATGCATTACGCGTTGGCGGTTTCTAGCTCGCCTTTCATCTGTGCTCGTTTATAGAAGAACAATGTCAGCGTTATCGGCAGTACAACCGCCACCAGCATCGCGACTAAGTAAATCGACCAATATTGAGGTTGAATCGATAAGATACCCGGCAAACCACCAACACCGATACCATTCGCCATCACACCTGCACTACCACAGATTGCAGCCGCTGCGGCACTGCCGATCATTGCGCTCAGCATTGGGAATTTGTATTTAAGGTTGACGCCGTACATCGCAGGTTCCGTCACACCTAAGTACGCTGAGATTGCAGCGGGTACTGATATGTCTCGCTCGCCTTCACGCTTACTCAAAATAATAATGCCAACTACAGCAGATGCTTGTGCAATGTTTGATAGCGCAATCAAAGGCCAGATTGGTGTGCCACCTAAATCTTGCATCAGTTGCAGATCCACAGCGTTGGTTGTGTGGTGAATACCTGTAATAACCAAAGGTGCGTATAGGAAGCCAAAGACCACTGAACCAAGAATCGCGAAGTCACCAGTCATTGCCACTTTAGCCGCGAATGCCACACCATCACCTAACATACGACCGAATGGGCCAATGAAAGCGTGCGCTAGAATCACAGACAAGATGATCGAGACAAATGGCACGACAACAAGGTACAGATAAGAAGGAACAATGCGCTTAAGGTTGGTCTCAATGAAGGCCAGAGCCACACCCGCTAACATCGCAGGGATCACCTGAGCTTGATAACCGACCTTCTCAATCACGAACAAGCCAAAGTCCCACACCTCAGGTACCGATTTACCTATCATGTAAGCGTTCATCAACTGTGGAGAAACCAAGGTCACACCGAGTGTGATACCCAGAATTGGCGTTCCGCCGAGTTTCTTAACCGTTGCCCAACACACACCAACTGGTAAGAAGAAGAAAATAGCTTCGCCAATCAACCATAAGAAAGAATGAACGGTTGCCCAGAACTGGCTGATCTCAACCAAGGTTTTGCCGTCGAACATGCGAATGTCGCCAATCACATTACGGAAACCAAGAATCAAACCACCCGTAATAATGGCAGGTAGCAGTGGTACGAAAATTTCGGCTAAATGGGAGATACCACGCTCAAGGAAGTTCATATTTTGACGAGCAGCCAACTTCGCCTCATCTTTTGATGATGCATCTTTACCCGTTTGCTCAATCAGAAGTGCGTACACCTCATCAACCTCGGTGCCAATCACGACTTGGAATTGACCTGCGTTCGTAAAGCAGCCTTTTACCAGTTTAAGCTTCTCTAATTCTGCTTTGTTCGCTTGTTCCGTATCGTTCAATACAAAACGCAGTCGAGTTAGACAATGGCTGACACTCGCAATATTCTCTTTGCCACCGACTAACTCGATAAGACGCGCAACGTCTTGCTTCGCTATCTTACTCATACTACCCCACCCTGGTTTCATTCAATTACTCTTCTAAACCATGCAGCTATAACCACTCGATTTAGATTAATGGGAACATTCCCAATTACGGGTATTATAATGCCTTCATGAATAATAAATTAAAATGGGAACAGTCCCATTAATTGAAAGAGATCACACTCTAATTTTAATCTAAGCGGTTCAATTTCGCTTGATTGAGTGAATTATAGAATAGGAGATTGAGTATGATGAGAGATCTCTGCATTGCCTAAAAGCTGAGAGATCAATAGATTAGCGGCTAATTTCCCCGCAGATTGATACCCAGGATCAATACTAAATACTCGAGGGAACAAGAAAGAGAGAAGATCATTGCCACCAACGCCAGTCACCACCACATCTTCACGTTGTAACTCTTGCAGACGTTTGATTACGCCAAGAGCCAGTGTATCACTCGCACAGACAATCGCTTGAGTCGCAGGAGCAAGCACCTCATCCACCAACTGATAAGCGCTTTCATGATGAAGTTGACCAGTACGATAGTTCGCAATTGAACCTGTATTTTCACACCACTCGAGATAAGCCTTAAGACGCAGTTCACCGGTTGATTTGTCACTAGGATCAACGCCAATGAAGCCAACCTCAGAGATCCCCTGATCTGCTAAATGCGTTAATGCACTATTGATCACCTGTTGGTTATCATAGTTAATCGACGTCACGTTCTCGGTATCCAGAGCAATCACCACCGCTTTGTGTTCCCAAGCTTCAATCGCAGGAATATCACAGTCAGTAAAACCGAATACAATGATGCCGTCTACATTGCGACGCTTGAGAACCTGCAGATGTTCATTGGCTTTTTCTCTATCAAGCTGACTTTCCATGATCACCACATCGTAATCCGCTCGATACAATTCGGCCAGCATCGTACTTACCGCTTTGTTTTCAGAAGGAGAGTCCAGACGAGAAATGATTACGCCGATGACTTTTTGACTGCCACCGCGCATAGACTGTGCAGACTTTGAAGGCGAGTACCCAGATTCTTGAATTACTCTTTCCACCCTTTCACGGGTTTCAGGTTTCACTTTTGGATCATTGGTCAGAACGCGAGATACGGTTGACTTACCAACACCGGACAGCTTAGCAATATCGAGAATAGTGAGTTTTTTGCTCATAAAAAGTCTAACGTTAAAGGGAAGAGAGGAAAAAGCGAGGGCATACCCCCTCACTTAACTGTTTGTAAATCCTAGAAGTTAACTATGACTTACTTTCGGCAATTTTTATAGACGACACGACCAAGTTCTAGACGTGCGTTGTCACCTTTAGTGCGTAAAGTGACGCTATTGATCAGTTCAGAGGTTCCATCATCTAAGATGTACTTCGTTCCTGAACCTGCCGCTATTTGAGTTAGGCGATATTCATTCTCTGGCAAACGTAATACCGCTTTTTCATTACCAAGGTAAGCGACCTTAAATGAAGCGTCAGACTCACATTGATAAGTCACGAATTGATCATCCGAGACTGCACCATCAAGCGCCGCGGATTTAGAACACCCGACTAACGCTACCGTACATAGAGATGCTGCCAACAATGCTTTCATACTGCGTTCCTCATCTTTATATAGTTAACGGCGCTGATATCTTATTTATGGGTTAGCACCCCAGTTGACTGGTTAGAACCCACGTAATAAGTAAGCCTGTTAACGGTAGGAAAATGTATCAGCCTTTCAGGAAAGCTGGTACATCTTTAATGCTATCTAGCACTACATTGGCAAGTGCCTCACCCTTTTCAGTCACGGGTTTACCGGTTCTCACCAATACTCTGGTACCAACACCAGCGGCTTCTGCGGCCATCATGTCTTCAGCTTTATCGCCAATCATGACAGAGTTAGCCATATCAATTTTGAGAAAGTCACGCGCAGAAATGAACATACCAGGTTTAGGCTTACGACATTCACAATCTTGCTTGTAGTCGCCAATGCCGTGTTCAGGGTGATGAGGACAGTAATAGATACCATCTAACTCAACGCCATTATCGACAAAGTTCCAATCCATCCACTGCGTCAAAGAAAGAAAACGATCTTCGCTAAACTTGCCACGAGCAATACCAGATTGGTTGGTCACAAGTACCAATAAATAGCCCATATCTTTAAACGCTTTTGCCGCTTCAAACACACCATCGATGTATTCAAAGTCATGCTCATCATGTACGTAGCCATGATCAACGTTAATCACACCATCACGATCTAAAAAAACAGCCGGTTTAGACAAAATTCAGTTCTCTATCAACTCTCTATTAATCATTAATTATTACACGCTTTATTTGCTTCATCACTATCTATTTAGTTTTGCGTTCGTTAACGGTTTGTTTCTACCTTAGCAACACAATCGACGTTTAGCCGTCTAGACGTAAAAATATCTATTGACTTAGATCATAGAACACCATAGCATCGTCTGTAAATCGAGCGAGCTATCGACATATTATTCTGTTCCACCTGCACGGGTTTCTCTATGATTAAAGTGAATCAAGTCAACAAGGTTTTTTATCAAGGCACTAAAGAAATCAATGCCTTAATCGATATCAACCTTCACATACCTCAAGGTCAAATCTTTGGAGTTATCGGCTCTTCAGGTGCAGGCAAAAGTACCCTGATCCGTTGTGTAAATATGTTGGAAGCCCCGACCTCAGGTGAAGTGATTGTTGACGGTATTGACCTGACAAAACTCAGCAAATCAGAACTCAGCGAAGCTCGCCGTAACATCGGCATGATCTTCCAACACTTCAATCTGCTATCTTCTCGTACTGTATTTAACAACGTAGCACTGCCTTTAGAGCTTGCTGGTAGAGATAAAGCTGCGATTGAAGCGAAAGTGAGTGAACTACTTGAGCTTGTTGGTCTATCGGATAAGCGTGATACCTACCCTGCGAACTTAAGTGGTGGTCAAAAGCAGCGTGTCGCGATTGCTCGTGCGCTAGCGTCAGACCCAAAAGTACTGCTATGTGATGAAGCGACCAGTGCGCTGGATCCAGCAACGACTCAATCTATTCTTGAGCTGCTACGTGAAATCAACCGTAAGTTGAGTATCACTATCCTACTGATTACTCATGAAATGGATGTGGTTAAAAGCATCTGTCACGAAGTCGCGATCATTGGTGATGGTGAGCTAGTAGAGAAAGGCACTGTGGGTGAAATATTCGCACACCCTAAAACAGAGCTGGCACATCAGTTCATTCGTTCAACGCTCGATCTAACGATTCCTGAAGATTACCAAGCACGTTTGCAAGATACTCGCGTAAACAGCAGCTATCCACTGGTACGCCTTGAGTTTACTGGCGCAACGGTCGATGCTCCGTTAATGACGCAAATCGCACGCAAATTCAACATCGGCGTTAGCATCTTAAGCTCAGACCTTGATTACGCCGGCGGCGTGAAGTTCGGCATGATGGTTGCTGAATTGTTCGGTAATGAAGCAGACGATAATGCTGCTATCCAATTCCTACGCGACAACAATGTAAAAGTAGAGGTGCTTGGCTATGTCCTTTAGTTTCAACGAGATTGCTGACTGGATCAGCCTTAACAGTAACCTTCTATTAGGCGCAACAGGCGAAACTCTTTACATGGTTGCTGTTGCAGGCATCGTTGGTTTCGCTGTCGGTATCCCATTAGGCGTGATTCTACACACGACTAAAAAAGGTGGTCTGTTAGAGAACACCAAGCTAAACAAAATTCTTGGTGCGGTTGTCAACGTAGGCCGTTCAGTGCCCTTCTTAGTACTGATGGTTGCAATCATCCCACTGACTAAGATGTTGATTGGTACCTTCATCGGTACAACAGCAGCGATTGTTCCACTAACAATTGGCGCTATCCCATTCGTGGCTCGACTTATCGAAAGTGCGCTACTTGAAGTACCAACAGGTCTAGTAGAAGCCGCTCAATCAATGGGCGCAACACCAACACAAATCATCAATAAGGTTCTACTTCCTGAAGCACTTCCGACTATCATCAACTCAGTAACGATTACGTTAGTGACTCTGGTGAGCTACTCAGCAATGGCCGGAACTGTAGGCGGCGGTGGCCTAGGAGATGTCGCGATTCGTTACGGATTCCACCGCTACGATGTGACCATCATGGCTGTGACAGTAGTAATGTTGATTGTGCTTGTACAAATTATTCAATCAATCGGTGATTCATTGGTTCGCCGCGTTGACCACAGATAAAGACTCAGCGTTAAAACGCAAACTATCTAAGACAAGAGTCGTCTGAACCAAATTAAATAGATTTATTAAAAGGAGATTATTATGAAATTTAGCCTTAAAGGTTTACTGACTATCGCAGCGGCAGCTTCAGCGCTAGTACTAGCAGGTTGTGGCGAGAAAGAAGTGGATACTTCTAAAATCAAAGTTGGCGTAATGGCAGGTGCTGAAGCACAAGTTGCAGAAGTAGCAGCTAAAGTAGCAAAAGAGCAGTACGGCCTAGATGTTGAGTTAGTGACTTTCACAGATTACGTAACACCTAACGCAGCGCTAGATGACGGTTCGATCGATATCAATGCATTCCAACACGCACCGTACTTAGATCAGCAAGTGGCTGACCGTGGTTACAAGCTAACAATCGCTGGTAACACGTTTGTTTACCCAATTGCAGGTTACTCTAAAGAAGTTAAATCGGTAGATGAAATCCAAGACGGCGCTCGTATTGCAGTACCAAACGATCCAACTAACCTAGGTCGCTCTCTACTTCTTCTTGAGCAACAAGGTCTACTTGAACTTCGTGAAGGCGCTGGTCTTCTAGCAACCGTTCGTGACATTGTGGGTAACCCTAAGAATCTAACGATTGTTGAACTAGACGCAGCTCAACTGCCACGTTCTCTTGATGATGTTGCACTGTCTATCATCAACACAACTTACGCGAGCTCTATCAACCTGACTCCGCAAAAAGACGGCATCTTCGTTGAAGACAAAGACTCTCCATATGTAAACCTAATCGTTTCTCGTGAAGAAAATCTAAACGCTGAAAATGTACAGAACTTCGTAAAAGCTTACCAAACTGAAGAAGTGTACAACGCAGCTTCTGATATCTTCCAAGGTGGCGTAGTTAAAGGTTGGTAATCAACTAAACGACAGCAACCTATAGATACCCGAAGGGGCTGACATAACGTCAGCCCCTTTTTTAATGATTATGATTTACAAGAAAGTTCGACTTACCACCAAGCTTCCACTTGCATACCAACGCTCATTTCACTGTTTTTACCTTCACCGAAGGCATTGTCATTTTCAGCATCGTTTAGGTAAGTGGCAAAGATACGGAATTCAGGACGAGACCAGAAGCCCACTTGTGGAACCCAGGCCTGAGCGATTGTGAATTTACCACCCGCCCCATCTTTATTATCGATAGTTTCAACAAAGCCACCAATTTCAAGAATGGTACGCATACGCTTATCCCACTTGTAAAGCGGGCGAATTACCGCACTGAAAGAATCATCATCGCTATTATTGGCGCCAACACCGGTTGATGCTGCATAACGAACAGTGTGGCCAAACTCGATGTTCTCGCCAATCGCAAGCACGCCCCAGTTAATCAATCGGAAACCCTCGGCGTCGTTGTTGTTTGCATCACGAACGATGCCTTTACCCGTTCCAAAAGTCGTCATCTGCTCGGCGTAACCAGAGTTAGCAACCTGTAGAATCGTTTTATTGAAGCCACCAGAAAGGTTTTGATTCAAGCTTGCCGTTAGCATTACACTGTCATCCGCGTCGATCGTTTGACCTTGTTTTTCATTGGCGAAGTTCATATCAATGCCGACCTCAAGATCCGCATTTTTCCACAATGGAATCCCGGCATAGCGCACGTCTGCAATCATGGCTGTGGTTTCTTTGCCATCAAAGACATCACCCGTAACGGTGTCTTGAATCAAAGCTACCGATAATTTACCTGGACCCATATTGATGTGTTCAACACCAGCACCAATACCACTGACATCCCAGTAGTAGTTGTCAACAATGTGTACATCATGACGCTGGTAGTAACGTTCACCTGCCCAAATTCCAATGTCCTTATCTTCAAAAAGCCCCACAGCCTGAACATTCAATTGCACCACATCAACGCTTTTATCCGCCGCGTTTTCATCTTGGCCTTGCCAGTACGACAACATGGAATCAACTAAAAATGAAACGTCGTCCTCTGCATACACCTCTTTCTTAAAACCAAACTCACCATACAGGTCATTTTCGTTGCCGAGTCGGCCAACTTTACTCACCTCCCACTTGCTGTTTGAGCCGCCTTCATTACTCAGGCCAACGCCTCCGCGCATGTAACCATTGAACTCCAATGGCGTGGTTTCATCAGCGTATAAATTAGGGGCAAGTAAAGCAGTAGAGAGTGCAGCAGCAATAGGTAACAGTTTCATCGTCCATTCCTTTCAGATCTAGAATCAGGTTATTTTTATAAATGGGAACATTCCCATGGGATCGATCCCATTTATATTGAGAAGAATATAAATTGAAAGAGAACTGATTGATTATTGTGATCAGGCTAACTATTGAGGTAACTAAAAGTTGATGGGTGTTGGATTATTTCTATGAATACGTTGGAGCTACAGAAAGAGGGGAATATCACGTTCTGTACCTACTTGGGGGGGAACAGTAGCGAACAATTAGGGAGTAATAAAGATTGGGAAAAGATAGCTTGTGAGTCGCGAAATCGAGTAAGAAAACAAGATGATAAACGATTGATATAAAGGGGAAATCGATATCGGAGCACTTAAGCAATACTCCGATATCTAAAATACGACGTTTAAATAACCACAGAAGGGTTACTTCAGGTGATCCCAAGAGATGTTTGACACCAATCGACAGTCATCACACTTGAAATAGAAAATATCGTGAATAGGCGTATCAAGCAGCCATTCGCCACCACATTGTGGGCATTTACGCTCTTTTTCAGCTTTTAAGCTAATGCCGCCCACACGGTATAAGTAGTAATACGTTGGGATCTTAGTGAGGTACTCAATGCGCCCTCTCAAGCCCCAGCCGCGTTTGAACAATACGCTTTTGGTATCGCTAATCTCGGTCAGCGTTGCATGTTCAGCACGGCAACCCCCGCCCATTTGTACTTCATCACAGGCTTGCCATTCAGTCTGCCATTTCAACACGGCTTTATGGTCACCATTGAAGGTTGGCGGGTTGCGGTACAAAGGGATCGGCAACAAGCTATCGCCACTACGCAGCGGCGAACAGGTATGCACGAATGTCGTGTATAACACCTGCCAACTTGGCGTTTCATCTTCTGCCACTTCTTCTGAGTTCAGATCTCGACCAAGCAGACGCATCTTAGGTGCTAATAAACTCGCAGCTGATAAGCGTTCAAAACAGACCTTTACGAAATCTGAATGATTACGTGGGTGCAAGCTGTCTTGCTCTGGGCACACAACGCGAACATAGAATTCGCCGTCGCCCATCACGATTGGAAACTCACGGCCTAGCACTTGTCCATTGTAACGAAGTGCATCCATCAAGCCATTAACTGCCTTATCGACAGCGCTGACCGTTGTGTTATCAAAACACTCAAATTGAAGCTCTAGTACGTACATCTATTTATACCGCTGGTTGTAGCTTTTCTAAAAATTCTGCCAATGTCTCGGCTAATACATCACGATTTTTGGTGCCTAAGCGCTCTAGGATCACGTTACCCGTCAGATTACAGATAGAGATAACATCAAGCTCTGCATCGGTCGCGGCAATGAAAACCGTGGGCTTTAGCTTTAAACGACGCTGAGTGACTAGGTGACCTAAAATGTTTTCTTGCAGGCATTCGAAGTCTTCATCACTCCAAATCTGTAACAGAGTCAGCTCGTTACCATCAAAGGTCGCGTTCATATCTGCGCTGAATTGTGCACCGTAGAAAGTCTTAATGTCTTCATGCAGAGTCAACTCAATACCGGTTTCAACGTTGGTGAAATCCGCGAATTGCTCACGTGGATAGTGCTTCCACAACACGGCGTCGCCACTCTTTTCTTCTACGCATGGCGATACGATGTCCACCAACTCCTCATTACGAGGTAAGCTTTGGTGTTGCTGCTGCCACGCGTCAACGTATCGCTGACTAAAAGAAAGTAGTGCGTCTTGAGCACGTTGAGTCATGAAAATCTCCTAAACACAAAATAATAAATAGAATCCGAGCCCTTTCAGCACCGATTAAGCGATGACTTAATGACAGGGTAATGGGGATTCAGTAAAATCGACCCCATTCTAATCGAATTTGAAACGAAAGTATGAGCAAATATTCTGACGCAAAAGAGCTAGCGGGTTTAACCCTTGGCCAAAAAACTGAGTACTCTAACCAATACGATGCAAGTTTATTGCAACCAGTGCCTCGTAGCCTTAATCGCGATGATCTTGCGCTAAACGGCGAGCTGCCTTTTGTTGGTCATGATATTTGGACGATGTACGAGCTTTCGTGGCTAAACACCAACGGTCTACCACAAGTAGCGGTGGGCGAAGTTTTCATCCCAGCCACCAGCCAAAATTTAATTGAATCAAAATCTTTCAAGCTGTACCTAAACAGCTATAACCAGACTCAATTTGAAAGCTGGGCTCAAGTCACTGAGCGCCTGACCCAAGATTTGTCTGCATGTGCAGGCGAACCTGTGGTTGTGAATGTAAACTCAGTAACCGACTACACGAACCAACCTATCGTGACGATGGAAGGTGACTGCATCGACAACCAAGATATCCAAATCACCAGCTATGATTTTGAAGCGTCACTGCTTGAAGGTGCTGCTGGCGAACAAAAAGTAGAAGAAACTCTGCATAGCCACCTGTTGAAGTCGAACTGCTTGATCACCAACCAACCGGATTGGGGCAGCGTTGAGATCGCATATTCAGGCAAGCAAATTGACCGTGAAGCTCTGCTACGCTATTTAGTTTCTTTCCGTGAGCACAATGAATTCCACGAACAATGCGTTGAGCGTATCTTCACTGATATCATGAAATACTGTGCGCCATCGAAGCTAACCGTGTTTGCACGTTACACGCGTCGTGGTGGTCTGGATATCAATCCATACCGTTCAACAGAGCAAGATAGACCAAGCCACAATAAGCGTATGGCTCGCCAATAGTCGGCGTGAACCGCCCACACTTATTTGAACCTACCAAATCTTTAAAGGGACATTGAAATGCGTTGGTTATACGTTGTTAGTCTATTTATTTTAAGCTTAAGCACATCGGTCAATGCGTCGGTTTATTCGTCGGCGCTACTCAATGAAGCCAATAACTTGGTTGAGATCGAGCCGAGCCAAGCAAAACAAATGGCTAACAGCTACCTAACGCTTCGTGTCCTTTCTGATCAACGTGAGAAAAGCCCTTCAGCAATTTCTCGCGAAGAGACAGACTCTTCAATTAGAACGCCAAACAGCAGTATCGATGCGTATAAAATCTTAGCCAAGGCGGAATACAACCTAGGCAACATTCGTATTGCGATTAAAAACATCGACAAAGCCTCTGAGCTCGCAAAAACCTATAAGCTTAATTACTTAAAGTTGGACCTTCAGATCCTAAAAGTTCGCTTACTTTGGCTGAGTGACAGAAAGTCAGCCACAGCAACAGCAGAGCTGACAAGTATTGAAGCAAACCTAGAATCGGTGAATAAAACCTTACGTTTAACAGAAGGTATTACCTATCGTTTGATCATGCTGAAAGCTGATATCGCCTCTTATGACAATAAGGTCGACGAAGCCGAGAAGTTCTACCAAGAAGCGAAAACCTACCTCGATCAGCGTTACTCAGAAAAAGTTACCATCGACTACCACATCTCGGTCGGTGAATTTTATCTAACCCATAAAGAGTACAACCACGCACTCTCTGAGTTGTTGTATGGCTACTGGAAATCAGTAGAAGGTAACCTGAGTTCACGCTTAGCTAAGGTCAATCGCCTGCTTGCACAGCTTTTCTTTGAGCGCCAAGTCTTAGACAAGGCATTAGAACATCTATCTCAAGCTGCTGATTTTTATGATAACTTTGAAAACTCTCCCATATTAGCTCAAGTACTTAAAAAGATGGGTGATGTGTACTTCTTACAAGGTAAATATAACCTTGCTCTTGTGCATTTTTTCAACGTCCTTGACCACGAAAGTACCGACAGAGATATCCACCAAGTCATCGATATTCGTCTAAGTCTATCGGCAACTTACTTACGCCTCTATAACTACCCTCTAGCTGAGCAGTACTTAACCCGTGCCCTTGAACTGCTTGAGTACACCGACATTCCAAAACTGGAAGGTCGTGCTGCGCTATTATCAGCAGGATTGGCTTACCACCTGCAAGAGAGCGAAGATGTGATCAAGCATGCGACACGTGCACTTGAAATATCACGCCAGGTAGAGAATATGCGCCTGTCGCAACGCTCATACTATTTACTCTCTTTGGGTTATGAACAGGCAGGTCGTCCACAGCAAGCATTGGCAAATCTCAAGCAATACAACAGCCTTGTCTCTTTAGAGCAGCAAAAACTCAACCGTGTTGGGGAAGACGCATTCCGCCAACAAAAAGAGTTTGCCGAACAAACCCTGCACTATGCAGGCCAAGAACAAGAGCTAGAGAAATACAAACTAGAACATCGTAAGTTCCAAAAGATTTCGTTTGCCCTATTCTTGTTCAGCATTGTCTTATTCTTCTTTGTGCTGCGCCGAGGCTACCTCATTCAAACCTTAGCCAAAGAGGTCGACTCACTGCGTACCGACCTCTTTACGCATTCGCGTTCTAAGCTTCCTAATCTAAGAATGCTGAATGCGAAACTCTCAAATTCATTGGAACAAACCAGCCAAACCTTTGAGCAGTGGCAGCTTGGTGAATTGATTCATGAACCGCTCAACGACCGTTTACGCTTCGTGATGATTGACTTACCTTTCCTACGTAATATGTACACGCAGAACGGTTACAAAGCAGGCCTAGAACTCGAAGATGCTTTTGGTGAATTCCTCAAATCTAAGCTTGAAGGCCCAGCTCGTGTCTACCATTTCTCGGATGCGAACCTGCTTTATATCGAGCCCAACGCTGACCGTGATTTATCACCTGAAGCTCTGTTCAGGAAGATTCAATCTTGGGTTAATGACTTCGAACCCGAGCGAAACATCAACCGAACAGTCCGTATGGGCATCGCTGACTACCCGTTCCTGCCACGCGCTTACACTGCAATTAACGACCAAGAACTACTCGATGTGTTATTGATGTCGACGAATCTAGCGCGTGAGATCAGTCTCAAAGAGCGCAGCAGTCAATGGGTATACTTAAAAGCTATCGATAATGCGCCCGCAGCGAGTCTTGCAACTGGTAACATAAGAGAAGCGTGTAAACATGCGATTAATCAAGGGTTAATAAAGATACAATCGTCATACCAGAATGAGGACAACATCAAAAAAATGCTAAAAGATGACTGATTTGCGAGCGGTTAAGAGCGGCAAGCCGTGACCTTATTTTTAGTTTTGTTATTATCGATGCAACGGAATTTCATCAAAATGATCGAGCTCGGTCTACGCGGCGCTAATTAATACATCTATGGGCATTCTTGAAAAAGACATTCAGGCGCAACTCCACCAGCTGAAACTTCAGTTGGAGCAGGTCCGTTTGACGCAAAGAGACACCTCGTTCAAATTTATTAGAGAACAAAAAGTTCTAAAGCGTATCGTCACATCTTTAAGTGACGCATGTGTTGGCAGTAACAGCCATTTAGATGAAAACCTCATTGCCCTTCGGGAAGAGCTAGAAAAGCAAAAAGACATTAGCTCGATGATCCCAAAGCTGGCAGTATTAGAAAGGATGCTTAAGCAGAAAACGTTGGCTATGGATAAACAGAACGGATATCTGGACGATAGCATTAAGCACAGTGGGGAAACGCTGCAACGCATAACAGGCCTTCCAGCACAGCTTAAACGCGACCTACGAAACTTACTTAGCTTCTCCGAATGCAATGGCAGTCAGAAAGTCGACCATGCCATGAAACTTCTCGGTATTTATGAGCGTGCCATTAAGATTATGGCGAATAACTCACGCACTCATTTTGCCGACGTTACGCATTCTCCGGAACAAGAACTCCTTTCAGACCTATCAAACGAATTACAACATCTGATCACTGAACTCGATTTCGAGGGTGAATCGGGTGATTTGCTTACCGATATTCGAGCGAAACTGCTACTGGGTGTTTCCACACAAAATCTGCTTGAGCTGACACTTCAGATCCTCAAACTGGTAATTGAAGGCACCAACCTAGAGCGTAAGAAGTCTGAACAATTTATCGATCAGCTAAACTCTTCGCTGGCCTCCAGTATCAAAACGGCAGACCAAAATGCCGATCAGAGCCAAAGTTACTTTGAGCACCGCCAAGGCCTTAACTCTGAGTTAAGTGAACTTGTCATTAAGAGCCAGAACTCTGTAGAGAAAGCGAAGGAAATTGATAGTTTAAAGCGAACGATTAATCCGCTACTCACTGAAATCGCGTCTCTTTCAGAAAGACTGAATCACGCAGAACAGAAAGAACAAGCTCTAATAGAGAGAATGAGTTATGGGAAGACTCAGTTAGATTCACTCTATGAAGTCACCCAAGATTACCGCAAGCGCTTAGAAGATCAGGCTCAGCGTATGCTACTTGACCCGCTCACTAAAGTTTACAATCGCACCGCCTTTACTGATCGCTTAGAGCTTGAGTATCGCCGTTGGATTCGTGCACAACACTCACTGCGCGTAGTGCTACTCGACATAGACAACTTCAAAGCCATCAACGATAGCTTTGGTTATACCGCGGGTGATAAGGCACTTAAAATCATCGCGAGAACAATTACTAAAGAAGCTGGCACAACCGATACCGTGGCTCGCTTTTCTGGAGAAGAGTTTGTCTTGCTGTTGCCAGAACAAACCGATGAATATTGCCACCAGGTGATTCAAAACATCCAAGCTCAAGTAAGCCGCCTACCCTTTAAGTTCCGTGACCAACAAATCACGATTACCTTGTGTGCGGCAAGTACTCAGTTTAAAGAGTCTGATACGCCTGAAGAAGTATTAGAGAGACTTAATAAGACGCTAAACAAAGCAAAGCAACGCGGTACCAACCAACTTGTTTGGAACTAAGCCAGCCTTAGATTTAATTTATTTCATTTTTTCAAATACTTATCACATACCATTTCCCTCAATGTTTGCTAAGCTAATGATTAACATTCGCTTAACAAGCATTCTTGGCAAGCAATGCTGTATATACGCTCTTAATTTATTTTATATTAGCTCTTAAGCATCTATACATCTGCTATTAAGCACCCATGTATATACCGTTAAGCACCTGCATATAGACTGTTAAGCAAGATTATATAATCCATTAAGCAACGCTGTCGTAACGGTTTCGTCTGGTTAACTCTCTCACCTTTAACCAAACACTTTCAACGTTTGCTTCTCACTCTCGAGCCAGAGGGTCACTTCAACGTCCCCCTGCTCTTTTCAACAAGGAGGCACTATGATCACTCATATCAGCCCTGCCGGTAGCATGGATTTACTCTCTCAACTTGAAGTTGAGCGTCTTAAGAAAACCGCGTCTAGTGATCTGTACCAACTGTATCGTAACTGTACGTTAGCGGTACTTAACTCGGGAAGCCACACCGACAACTCCAAAGAGTTGCTCGACAAGTATCAATCGTTTGATGTTGAAGTCGTGCGACGTGAGCGAGGTATCAAGCTCGAACTGAGCAATCCACCAGAGCATGCCTTTGTCGATGGTGAAATCATCAAGGGTATCCAAGAGCACCTATTCTCAGTACTGCGTGACATTGTCTACGTCAACATGCATCTTGCAGACAACCAAAGACTCAACCTGACTAATGCCACTCATATTACCAACCTCGTATTTGGTATTTTGAGAAATGCAGGCGCACTTACGCCGGGCATCGAACCTAACCTGATCGTGTGTTGGGGTGGCCACTCAATTAATGCCACTGAATACCAATATACTCGTGAAGTAGGTAATGAACTTGGCCTACGTGAACTCAACATCTGTACGGGGTGTGGACCAGGTGCAATGGAAGGGCCAATGAAAGGCGCGGCGATTGGTCACGCTAAGCAGCGCTATACAGATCATCGTTACTTGGGGCTTACCGAGCCTTCAATCATTGCTGCTGAGCCGCCAAATCCGATAGTGAACGAATTGGTGATCATGCCAGATATCGAGAAGCGTCTTGAGGCATTCGTTCGTATGGCACATGGCATCATTATTTTCCCTGGCGGCCCCGGTACGGCTGAAGAGTTGCTGTATATCTTAGGGATCATGATGCACCCAAATAACGTCGACCAACCCATGCCGATTGTATTAACGGGTTCAAAAGAGAGTGAAGCTTACTTCCGCTCTATCGATAAGTTCATCGGGGAAACCCTCGGGGAAGAGGCTCAGAAACACTACGAAATCGTGATTGATGATCCAGCACGCGCTGCGAAAATCATGAAACAAGCGATGCCAGATGTACGCTCTCACCGTAAAGAGACCGGCGATGCTTATAGCTATAACTGGTCACTGCATATTGAGCCTGAGTTCCAACTGCCCTTCGATCCGACACATGAGTCTATGGCGGCACTTGATCTTCATATGGACCAGAAAACAGAAAGCCTTGCGGCTAATTTACGCAAAGCGTTTTCTGGCATTGTGGCCGGTAACGTCAAAGCCGAAGGTATTCTAGAGATAGAGAAACACGGCCCATTTCTGATTGATGGCGACAAAGAGCTGATGACCAAAATGGACCAACTGCTGAATGACTTTGTTGAACAACATCGCATGAAACTACCGGGTGGCACTGACTACGTTCCTTGCTATAAAATTATGCCTAGCAGCGAATAACGACAAGTGACTGATAACAGGCCACAAGCATAAAGCTAAACAACTCATGACGTTTACGTCGCCAACGTTTCAACTCACCAAGTGATACGTTACTATAAGGGGCTAGCAGCCCCTTATTTATTGCCTATTTAGTGGAAACTTATGTCTATCCATCTTGTTATTATCGATGCTTTGAATCTCATCCGACGCGTTCACTCTGTTCAGCCGGACCCAACCGATATTGCAAGAACCATCACCACTACTGCTCGTACTCTTAATCGCATCCTAAAAGAATCAAAGCCAACCCATATCATTGCGGTATTTGATCATCATTTACAAGATCGAGGCTGGCGCGCTGAAGTCCTTCCTGCCTACAAGCAAAACCGCAAGCCGATGCCTGAACCATTAATGAAAGGCCTTGATGCTATCCAACAAGCTTGGTGGGAATTAGGGATTGATTCACTGCTATCTGATGGTGATGAAGCGGATGATCTAGTCGCTACGCTCGCTAAGAAAGTGGCCGATCACAGAGAAACGGTCACCATCATCTCTACGGATAAGGGCTACTGCCAACTGTTATCACCAACGCTACAGATCCGTGATTACTTTCAGCACCGTTGGTTAGATAAACCCTTTATCGAAGCGGAATTTGGCGTAAAACCTGAACAGCTCGCAGATTACTGGGGATTAACGGGCGTCAGCTCAAGCCAAGTGCCGGGGATTCCTGGCGTTGGACCAAAAGCGGCCAAAGAGATATTAACAACGTATCCAGATATAGAAACGGCATTCCTAGCTGAAGACTTACCGAAAAAGTATCGCAAGAAATTCGATGAGCATATTGAATCGGCTCGTGTATGCAAGCTCGTTTCAGCACTCAAAACAGACATCGATTTGGGCTTCAATCTTCAAGATATTCGCTTCTCTGGCAGCCAAACTTAACACTTCTGGATGTTCATCTTTTCTGTTGTGTTCTCCGTTACATTCACAACCTAATCATAATGTTAATCAATACCTTATCGAGTATTGATTAACATCTAGCCTTCATCACAGTCTTATTGATATAAGTATTTAATTTCATTGCTCCAATAAGGAGAAACACAATGAAAAACATACTATTACTATCATTAACTACCCTCTTACTTAATATCGCGCCTCTTGCTGTCGCAACCGAAGCCTGTGGTGAACATCTAGTCAAAGGTTTGCCTTCAGAATTCTCTGATCAAATGCTTTGTCGAACCGGTTATGCCATTGGCTACAACTATTCCATGAAGAATGCTGATTGGGTCGCCTATCATGTCACCGCAGAAAGCGTCAATGGACAGTTCAAACGAAGTAACCGCTTTAAAGCCGATTCAGAACTCCCCGAATACGCCCAATCAACACTAAGCGACTACTCCAAATCCGGTTATGACCGTGGCCACCTTGCTCCGTCTGCAGCAATGGACTTCAGCGAAATATCGATGCAAGAAAGTTTCTTACTAAGCAATATGTCACCACAGCTTCCAGGGTTTAATCGAGTTGGTTGGCGATTGCTAGAAGAGCATGTACGTGACCTTGCCAATGAATATCAAGAGCTCTATGTGGTGACAGGCCCAATTTATGACGGGAATGAAACCTTTATTGGCAATGGCGTTATGATTCCAAGTGCATTCTACAAAGTGATTCTCGACCCGTATTACAACGATGCGATTGCTTTTATTGTGCCGCACCGTGATGTATCAAGCAGTGAACTCGAAAGCTTTGTCACAACCATTGATGAAGTAGAAGCTCGCACTAACTTGGATTTTTTCTCAAACACTAGCGATGATGTCGAAAGCAATATGGAAGCAATGCTTTGGGAAATGTGGCCGACCTCAGAGTAAACCTCTCATAACAAAAAAACGCTCCTTATGAGGAGCGTTTTGTATGTTCATTAACCGCGTATTAGTACGGCGAGATATTCGAAAGCGACTGAATATGAACCGTGATCTCTTCGCGATCGTGGTAAAGGTGCTTCGCCTGCATCTTGAATTTAACTTTGTTATCAATCAGGAACTGTTTCAGGTTCTCGATATCCTGCAGTACTTCATCGTAACGGCCTTTCATTGGCAGTTTAAGGTTGAACAGTGCTTCTTTCGCCCAGCCTTTGATGATCCACTCACCCATTAAGTGAGCAACACGAGCAGGCTTCTCAACCATGTCACAGATAATCCAAGTTACGTTCTTACGATCAGGTTCGAATTTAAAGCCATCCACCATGTGGTGCTTAATTTGACCCGTTTCCATTAGGCTGTCTGCCATCATGCCGTTATCAACACAGTGAACGAACATCGAGCGCTTAACCAATTGGTAAGTCCAACCACCTGGACACGCGCCTAAATCTACGCCCCACATACCCGGAGCCAGACGTTCGTCCCACTCATCACGAGGGATGAATACGTGGAATGCTTCTTCTAGCTTCAATGTCGAGCGACTTGGTGCATCTGATGGGAACTTCAAACGAGGAATACCCATGAAGAACTGCGAGTTGTTGGTTGGGTATGAGTAACCGACCAAGCAATGACCCGGAGCGATCAAACATAGGTGAAGCACAGGCTTCTTAACATTGTCTTTCGCTGTCATCAGACCTTTACCACGCATAGCTTGACGCATTGGCACGGTAAACTTACGGCAGAACTTCAAAAGCTCTTTCGCTTCATTGGTGTCTGGCGTTTCAATACGGATATCGCCACAACGTGGGAAACCTTCTTTCTCAGAAAGCGCCTCAAGAATTGGAGAGATACGATCATCAGTCGGAAGATCTTTGATTTCAGCTGCTACCGCGATCATTTGACGAGCAAAGATCAGCGATTGGAAGTCGATCTCTTTAACCAATTTATCGGCTTCGCCTGCTTGATAACATTCAAACAATACAAAGCCTGTATTGTTCTTTAAGCGAGGAAAACCAAACACTTCCAGTTGTGTTGCCTTGTCTTGAATTTCGCCAGCACATTCTTTTTCAAAACCAGAGCGACAATAAAGTAGTACGTGTTTCACTGAGTTACCTCTTTTATATTCAAAGCAGCGAAGGAGAAGACTCCCCAACCAATGATAAATAGTAGACCACCAAACGGAGTGATAGGGCCAAACCATTTTATTCCTGTCAGTGCCAAGCCATAAAGGCTGCCACTAAAACAAAGGATGCCGATGATAAAGCAAATTGCCGCAATGAAAAAATATTTTTGTGATTTAGCGCCAAGTTTCATGTGCAGCAGAGCGCCACACGCCAATATCGCCAAAGTATGGATAAACTGATACTGAACACCCGTCTCAAACACGCCTAGCAGATACTCAGGTAAAATAGCTTTCAACCCGTGAGCCGCGAAGGCACCAAGCATCACAGCAATCGCGCCAGAGATACCTGCAAACGTGAGTAAATACTTACTTCTCATCGAGTACCCCTTTGATAAACGCCGACAGCTTCTCAACGGTTAAGGCAATATTCTGCTGCTCTGTGTAACCAGAGCTCTTACGAGGCTTAAAGCTGTGATCACCGTCTGGGATAAATTCAACACGAATAGAATCCGACAGGTCGAAATCAGCAAACTCTTCACGCTTACCAAAGGTATCGCGCTCACCCTGCAAAATAAGACATGGCTTTTGTAACTCAGCTAAGTGCTCACCTTTGTACTTCTCTGGCTTACCTGGAGGGTGGAAAGGAAAGCCTAAACAGGCCATAGCTCCCACCTTATCAACTTCAGACAAATGGCTCGCCATGCGCCCTCCCATCGATTTACCGCCAATCACAAGCTTATCGGCATCGCACTGCTCAATGATGTCTTGGTAAGCTTCAAGCAGCTTAGGGGCTCTGTCAGGTGGACGGCGCTTGCCATCTTCAGCACGTTTAATCATGTAAGGGAAATTAAAACGAATCACTCGTATCCCTTTAAAGGCTAACCCTTTTGCCACCGACTGCATGAATTCATGATCCATACCTGCGCCAGCACCATGTGCAAAGACAAAGGTGATTGGATTGTCTTCACCGTCAATGATGACGTTATTCATCGAGTAAATCCTCTTGTTCACTTTGCGCTTTCGCCAGCATCCAATCGCGGAAGGTGGCGATACGGCCCATATCGGCTTGTTTCTCGTGACAAACCACATAGAAGGCATTCTTGCTCACCAACACTTCGTCAAAAGGCGCAATCAAACGACCCGCTTCGATTTCAGGTTGCGCCAACACGTTGTTACCCAGTGCTATGCCTTGGCCGTGAGCTGCCGCCTGCAACACCATGGTTGAGTGACTAAAGATAGGACCGTGATTGACGTTTACCCCATCGATGCCATTTTGCTTAGCGAACTGCTTCCAATCCTTTCGAGAAGTATCATGTAATAGCGTATGACATGCCAAATCGCTTAGAGATTCTAATGGTTTGGTACCAAGCAACACTGAAGGTGAGCAAAGAGGGATCAAGTATTCTTGATAAAGCTTATCGGCTCTAAGCCCCGACCAATTACCTCGACCATAATAAATAGCTACGTCTACGTCATCGGTCAGCGAGCCTTCATCCATATCAACGGCTTTAATTCGTACGTCGATATCAGGTTCTTGCTGATTAAAGTCTGCAAGCCTTGGCACTAACCATTGAATGGCAAAGCTTGGCGGTAAGCTGATGGTCAATGCGCCCTTCTCACTTCGCTCAAGCACTTTATCCGTCGCTTCAGCCAGTGATGTAAAAATATCTTTGATGTCTAAGAAGTAGCTCTGACCTTCTTCAGTCAGCAGCAAAGAGCGATTTCTTCGACGAAACAGCTTCAAAGACAAGAATTCTTCAAGCGCTTTAATCTGATGACTCACTGCAGCTTGAGTAACAAACAACTCTTCTGCAGCGCGCGTAAAACTCAAGTGTCGAGCAGCGGCTTCAAACACTCTTAGCGAGTTTAATGGGGGTAATCGACGAGACATAGGTACTCTCTAAATAAGCATTAGTTTTTTTTATCTGAAACATTATAATTTGTCCATTGCCTAGCGGCCAGAGAAATTCTATATTTCATCCCGCAGCAGCTAGCCTGAACGGCTTGATTCTCTCTAGAATCAATTGGTTTAGCTCCTGCGATGTTGTGTTTGCAAACTCGTTCTTTTCGAGTTGGGTAGAGTTCTACCAAATGTTTTGTTGCAGTTCTATACTGAAACGAGACATGTACTTCCTGTATTTATTTTGACCTGTCTGTCAAATTTGTTTACACCGCCTTATGGGCGGTGTTTTTTTATGTGCAAAGAAAAATAACAACAAGTTTATCAATAGCTGTGCTAATTAATCTTTGTTATTTTTCATCGTTAATCACAGAATCAGACACCCACTCAAATAATCAACTGAACACATACAAATAGAACCATTGAATCACACTAAAAAATAACAGAGTTCCTCAGATACTCACACTTCTTCGGTCACCTACAAGCCAAATCAAACCCCATCATTTCAATCTCAGAATCTCAAGACAGAGCATGATGATAACTCGACAAACTCACGCCTCTTACTGCCTACTGTAAAACATTCACAATAGAAAATAAAAAAGCCGCTTACTTTTCAGTAAACGGCTTTGCAAAATATTCGGCTACTCTATACCACTATGGGCGGTAAACCTTCACGTTATGGAAGCCTTGCTCTTTTAGATAAAGCGCCTGTAGACGGCTCATTACACCACGGTCACAGTACAGCAAGTACTCTTTTGCTTGGTCTAAGTCGCCAAACTGAGTCGAAAGCTTGAAGAATGGGATATGTTTAATTTCAACACCATCGATCTCTAGTGGGCTTTCGTCTTCTTCGTCTGGGCTACGGATATCAAGAACGATAGCGTGCTCAGCAACAGCTTGAACTTGTTCAACTTCCGGCGCTTGCTCTTGGCTCTCTTTCTCGATGTCACGGATATCCATAACTCGAGCGTTCTCGATCACTTGCTCCAGCACTTCAAAGTTAAACTTAGCTTCTTCTGCTTCTAATTTGCCTTTCTTCGCTTTCACTGTTGGCTTCTTAGAAATAACACCACAGTACTCAGGCATTACTTTCGCGAAGTCTTCGGTGCCAATCTTACGAGACAGGTCGATGATGTCTTCTTTGTCCCAGTTAATAAGCGGACGAAGGATCAAAGTATCGGTCACGTTGTCAATGTGGCGAAGGTTAGTTAGCGTTTGGCTAGAAACCTGACCAAGTGCTTCACCCGTTACTAGGGCTTCGATACCGAAACGCTCTGCAACCATACCACCAGCACGCATGAACATACGCTTAAGAACCACGCCCATTTGGCCATCTTCAACGTTCTCAAGAATCTCTGCGACTACCGGTTCAAAATCGATAGAGATGAACTTCACCTTTGCCGATGAGCCGTATTTATCCCATAGATAGTGAGAAACTTGCTTAACACCAATTTCGTGCGCAGGGCCACCTAGGTTAAAGAAGCAGTAATGCACTTTAGAGCCACGTTTGATGTGCAAGTAGCTTGAAACGCCAGAATCGAAACCGCCAGAGATCAAGCTAAGCAGATCTTCTTGAGTACCTAGAGGGAATCCGCCTAGGCCTTTATGACGTTCAATAACTTGGTTTAGCTTTTCGTTCTCGACTTCAACTTTAACGGTAATATCTGGATTTTTCAGTTTTACTTTTGCTGATTCAACCGCTTGGTTTAAACCACCACCTACGTAGCGTTCTAGCTCAATAGAAGTAAAGTCATGTTTACCACGACGCTTGGCTCGCACAGAGAAAGTCTTGCCTTCAATAAGAGCACCGCTTCGTTCAAAAACTTGCTCGTAAATATTGTGCAGGTCTTTAAATTCTGATTGCTGAACCTCAAGGGAGTGATGAATACCCGGAGTTTGCGTCAATACTTCGAGTGTTTCTTTAAAGTACTTGTCGCTCTCAGACGTCACTTCGATGTAGTCACGGCGGTTGAAGACAGCCACAGACTCAGTACGACGCTGAAGAATAGTACGAATATTACGTTCTAGAATCTTTGTGAAGCGCTTACGCACCGATTCACTTTTAATAAAAATTTCCGGATGAGGCTTAACAATAAATTTCATAGTACTTTCACGCCAATAAGGTTCACAAATTTTAGTAGGTTCATCACCACGTAAAAGGTCATTTCACATAGTTATTGAAGCAATAATAGATCAATATTAAATCTAAGGGCGCGAATTATACATGAGAAAGTGAAGCAAGGAAAAGAGTGGTTGCTTTAACCCGATAATTAAACCGCCTGTTATTAAAAGTAGCAGGTTTCAAAACGAGATAAATACCGCTGAGAGCATCATTGAAGACCACAAAACAAAAAGCCCAACCTCATCATAAGGTTGGGCTTTCGATGCTATCTGCTGACTAATGTATGTGTATCGAACTAACGTCTGTATATCTAACGTATGTGTACCTGAAGACTAATCGCTGTCTCTCTGCCTACTACTGACCAATAACAGGTACTTCATCACTGTAAAGCGGCTCACCCTGCATAATGCTGATTTCAACACGGCGGTTGAGGCTACGCTGCCATTCAGTATCGTTCGGCTCTACTGGCTCAGTGTCGGCCATACCGCGCACTCTCAAGCGTTGATGAGAGAAGCCACGTACCTTTTCCATCTCTTGAGCCACAGACACCGCACGCTGCGATGATAAGTCCCAATTAGAACGATAGAGCTCTGAATCAAGTCTCTGATTATCGGTGTGGCCAGAAATACGAACAATGCCTGGTACATCTTTTACCAATTCAGCCACCTGTCTAACCAATGGTCGAAACTTAGGTTGTAGGAAAGCAGAACCCGACGGGAACGCGCCTTTCTCACGAATTCGAATGACGATCTGCTGGCCAAGGTTTTCCACCTCAATCGCGCCTTGGTCGATCTCTCGCTCCAACGCTTTCTTGATACTTTCCATCAAGGTTTCCATCTCTTGCGATTGAGCTTCGGCTTGCTGTTGCTGTTGGTCTGACTCAGAGTTTTGATTGTCGTGAGTTGAAACCTCTGGCGACTTGCCTCCCGTCATCTTGCCTTGGTCACGCATTGTGCCGCCAGCACGCTCAGATTCACCTTCATGAAACTCAAGCGTTTGCTGTGTAATATCAATGGTCTGCTGCATGATCACATCGATAGGAGTCGGCTCTGGGCGACCAGGGCGAAACTCTTGTGCAATGATGCTAGTCCCTTTAGGAATATCTTTCACTTCCAAGCGGTTTTGTACACCAAACGCAAATTTCATCGAGCCAGCGATCTGTTTGAACTTCAGTACGTCCATCTCAGAGAATGAGAGCAGCAATACGAAGAAACACATCAGCAGTGACATCAAGTCAGCAAATGTCCCCATCCATTGAGGTAACCCCGGAGGAGGACATTTGCATGGATTTTCTTCATCCATCTTCAAATCCTCTTACGCGGGTTCACCATCAATCGTGCGCTTACCTTCATTGAGGTAGCTCTTGAGGTAACCATCGATAACTCGTGGGTTCTGGCCATCTTGAATCGCTAATACACCATCCATAACCAAACGACGGTTGAGTGTCTCTTGGTCACGACGCAGCGCAAGCTTGTCCGCAATTGGAAAGAACACCATGTTCGAAAGAATTGCACCGTACAGGGTCGTTAAAAGTGCTACCGCCATCGCAGGGCCGATCGCTTTTGGATCATCCATGTTAGAAAGCATGGCAACCAAGCCAACCAAGGTACCAATCATACCCATCGCGGGTGCTACATCACCAAATGCAGAGAACACCTTCGCGCCCTGCTCATGACGCTCTGTGGTTAATGCGATGTCTTTTTGCAGTGCAGCACGCACCACATCACCATCATGGCCATCTACCAATAGGTCGATGCCCTTTTGCATGAAACTGTTGCTGATTTCCATCTCTTCAAGTGCCAAGAAGCCACCTTTACGTGCTGCATCCGCCATCTCTACCACTTTAGCGATAAGATCTTCAGGCTCATCGGCCTTAAACATAAATGCTTTGCCAGCGATTTTGGTGGCTCCAAAGAATTGTCCCATGGTGAACTTCATTAGAACAACAAACGTTGAACCACCCACCACGATCAAAATGGATGTCGTGTCATAGAACATCCCGAGGCTTCCACCTAGGATCATTGCCATGATTACAAAGGCAAATCCACCAATCAAACCTATTAGGGTTGCTAAATCCACTGAGCACTCCTCATGCTTTTTTGTAGCTCTACGTCGACGATAATCTTTTTATCGGCCAGACTATAAGATCTTTTAGTAAATTCTCGGCCTAAATATCACACTTTTCGTTTTTGAATCACAATTATTGGCTTACTTTGCTCTTATCCTTAGCGCATAAACTCGATAAAGCTAAGGTTATTCAACCAAAGTGAGTTCAAGCCCCTTAAAAACGAACTTTCTAGCAAAATTTCTTGGTTACATTTGACCATCTCAGCGGCCTAGGGTAACGTTCGTTCATATTTCCAAACGCAGATTTATTATGGCTACTAAGAAACCTGAAAATATGAGCTTTGAAGCGGCTATCGAAGAGCTTGATGGCTTGGTTGATCAACTAGAAAATGGTGATCTAGCTTTAGATGATGCGCTGAAAAAGTTCGAACGAGGCATCTCCCTCGCTCGTGCTGGTCAAAGTAAACTAAACGATGCTGAACAGCGTGTTAGCATCTTACTGCAAAATGATGAAAATGCAGAACTTAGTGACTTTAACCCACAACCAGAATAACGAATTGTATGAGATCCCCTATGATCGAGACTTTATTGTCTTATCAAGCACGTAATAACGAGCAGCTGAACCTTTGGCTTGATCGCCTGCCACACCAAAATCAGAACCTTATCAACGCGATGCGTTATGGGTTACTTTTAGGCGGCAAACGCGCACGTCCATTTCTTGTCTACATTACAGGGGAAATGCTCGGCTGTACCGCTGAAGAACTCGATACTCCAGCTTCTGCAATCGAATGTATTCATGCCTATTCTCTGATTCACGACGACCTTCCAGCAATGGATGACGATGAACTTCGTCGTGGCCATCAGACTTGTCACATCAAATACGATGAAGCAACGGCAATTTTAACTGGCGATGCCCTACAAACTCTCGCGTTTACTATACTTGCGGAAGGCACATTAAGTGCTGACGGGGAAAGCAATCGCGTTCGAATGATTCAACGCCTAGCTGAAGCGTCTGGTGCACAAGGTATGTGCATTGGACAAGCTCTTGATATTGAAGCTGAAAACCGCTCTGTCACGCTAGAAGAGTTAGAAGAAGTTCACCGTAACAAGACTGGCGCTCTAATGAAGAGTGCGATTCGTTTAGGTGCTCTGGCTGCTGGCGAAAAAGCGTTTGAAGTGATGCCTCAATTAGATAAGTACGCCGATGCAATCGGGTTAGCCTTCCAAGTTCAGGATGATATTTTAGATATCATTAGCGATACCGAAACTTTGGGTAAACCACAGGGCTCTGACCAAGATTTGAACAAAAGCACCTACCCTTCTTTGTTAGGTTTAGAGGGCGCTCAAGAAAAAGCGCAAACTCTGCTACAGGAAGCGCTTCAAGCTTTGGCTGCAATCCCATACAATACCCAGTCACTCGAAGAGTTCGCCCGATACGTCATCGAGCGCAAGAACTAAGACAATAAGCGCGCATTACCTATGACTCTTGATATATCAAAGTACCCAACTCTTGCTTTGGCTGATAAGCCAGAGGATTTGCGTCTACTTCCAAAAGAGACGCTTACACAGCTTTGTGATGAATTACGTACCTATCTTCTTAACTCGGTGAGCCAGTCAAGTGGTCACTTAGCGTCAGGCTTAGGTACAGTAGAGCTAACCGTTGCTCTGCACTATGTGTACAACACGCCTTTTGACCAATTGGTTTGGGATGTTGGCCACCAAGCCTATCCACACAAGATTCTTACGGGTCGTCGCGACCGCTTGTCGACTATCCGTCAAAAAGATGGACTGCACCCATTCCCATGGCGTCAAGAGAGCGAATACGACACTCTATCTGTTGGTCACTCTTCAACATCGATCAGCGCCGGACTTGGTATGGCGATCAGTGCGAAGAAAGAAGGTAAGAACCGTAAAGTCGTGAGTGTGATTGGTGATGGCGCGATTACCGCAGGTATGGCCTTCGAAGCCATGAACCACGCGGGCGATATTCACAATGACATGCTGGTTATCCTTAACGATAACGAGATGTCGATCTCTGAAAACGTCGGTGCTCTAAACAATCACCTCGCTCAAGTTCTTTCTGGCAGTCTTTACACGTCAATTCGTGAGGGTGGCAAGAAAGTGCTATCAGGCGTTCCGCCGATTAAAGAGCTCGTTCGTCGTACAGAAGAACATTTAAAAGGCATGGTTGTCCCTGGCACCATGTTTGAAGAGTTAGGTTTTAACTACATTGGTCCAGTTGATGGTCATGATGTCAATGAGCTGATTAAAACGCTGAAGAACATGAGAGATCTTAAAGGTCCTCAGTTCCTGCATATCATGACGAAGAAAGGTAAAGGCTACGAGCCAGCTGAGAAAGATCCAATTGGCTACCATGGCGTACCTAAATTCGATCCTGCACATTCAAGTCTGCCTAAGAGCACCAGCTCTAAACCAACTTTCTCTAAGATTTTTGGCGACTTCCTGTGTGATATGGCCGCTCAAGATCCTAAGCTAATGGCGATAACGCCAGCAATGCGTGAAGGTTCTGGTATGGTGCGTTTCTCGAAAGAGTATCCAGAACAGTACTTTGATGTAGCAATTGCTGAGCAACACGCTGTGACGCTAGCAACTGGTATGGCGATTGCCGGTGATAAGCCAATTGTGGCTATCTACTCGACTTTCCTACAACGTGGCTACGATCAACTGATCCACGATGTGGCAATCATGGACCTACCGGTTATGTTCGCTATTGACCGTGCAGGTCTTGTCGGTGCCGATGGTCAAACACACCAAGGTGCGTTCGACTTAAGCTTTATGCGCTGCATTCCAAACATGGTGATCATGGCACCAAGCGACGAAAACGAATGTCGCCAAATGCTATACACTGGCCACCAGCACACAGGCCCAAGTGCCGTTCGTTACCCTCGTGGTAATGGCATGGGTACAGAGATTCAAAGTGAGTTTACTGCGCTAGAGATTGGTAAAGGCCGTATCGTTCGCGAAAGTGCAAAAGTAAAAGATGGCTCGAAAGTCGCTATTCTGAGCTTTGGTACTTTCCTTGAAAGTGCACTTCAAACCGCAGACGCTATCGATGCGACAGTTGCAGACATGCGTTTTGTGAAACCGCTAGATGAAGCCCTGATCAAGCAACTTGCTGCTGACCACGATGTACTAGTGACTATCGAAGAAAACGCGATTGCAGGTGGTGCGGGGGCGGGTGTGATTGAATTCTTGATGCAAGAGAAGCTGCTAATGCCGGTATTGAACCTTGGCCTACCAGACAAGTTCATTGCTCAAGGTACTCAAGGTGAGCTGCATGAAGAGCTTGGCTTAGATGCGAAAGGTATTGAGAAGTCTATCTCCGACTACCTTGCCAAATAGCTTTCACAAGCAAACAGCATAAGCGACAAAACAAAAAAGGTTGGCCCTAGGGTCAACCTTTTTAGTATCTGCTAACTGATAAACTATTCGTTGTTTAGCTGTTAGTTATTAGCAATTAAGCCTGCTTAGCAACAAGGCTTAAGCACTGGCGCGTCATAGTTCTCTGGTTCGTCAGAGTAGATAGCAACGTTGAAGTTCTCAACCAAGCCTGTCTCTTCAACACACTGCTCTTGGAAGAACTGTTGAATCTCACGACGTTGACAGTGTGCTTCGAATGCTTCGTTGTCCGCCCAGATCTCATTGAATGCAATAGGGAAACTCTCACCCTCTGCAAATGGGCTCTGAATGTGACGAGTCACTGTATATTGGATACAACCGTCTTCACGCATTGTGTTTGGCTCTAGTGATTTAAGAACTTCAAACAACTCGTTCAATTTGCCTTCTTTAGGCTGAAATTGAGCAACACAGTAAACCTTCTTAGACATTGTAAATCCTTGTTTTTATGTATTATTGTTCGTTCTTTAGATATTGATTCTTAAACGAGCCAACCTGAAAAATGAGCCACTGCATACAGCGAAATCGCCGCCATAATACCCGCCACGATATCATCAATCATGATACCTAAGCCGCCGTGAACTCGCTTGTCTAACCAACCAATTGGCCAAGGCTTTACCATATCGAAAAAACGAAACAGAACAAAGCCGGCGAATAGCCATTTCCAATCATTAACAGGAATACCCAACAACGGCACTAGGCCCATGGTGATCCAAAAGCCCGCAAACTCATCCCATACAATAGAGCCGTGATCGTGCACGCCCATGTCATCAGACGTCACTTGGCATATTTTGATACCAATAATGCAGCTCACAACCACAAGAATGACATAAATAGGGAAAGGTAACTGAACCAGCAATAGATAAAATGGGATCGACGCAAGCGTGCCCATGGTGCCGGGAATAATCGGCGATAAGCCACTACCAAAACCCGTTGCCAATAAGTGCCAAGGGTTTTTAAGAGAAATAAGAGAAAGTGGGTTTGTCATCAATTAACCTTAAAGTGATCGTAACCAGTTAAGTTCCAACTCAGTGGTTCACCATTATTGTGTAATTCAAAATATTCTACAGGTCTTATCTGGCCAATGCAGGTGACTTTTGTTCCAGTGTGTGACAAAGCACTTTCCAATGAACCTTTATTCTCTTCCGGCACAGTAAAACACAGTTCGTACTCTTCACCACTGGTCAACGCATACTGTTGAGCCGAAGCAATATCAGATGCGAACTGGCGTAGTTCTGGAGAAATTGGCAGCGTACTCACATCAATGCTCGCACCAACCTGAGAACGCTTAAGGATATGTTTTAAATCAGCAATAACACCGTCAGAGATATCAATAGCAGACGAAGCAAGGTTCACGAGCGCTTGACCAGCCAATACTCGAGGAACGCTCAGATAGTGCCTTTCTTCAAGCTCGAGAGCGTAAGGTTTGACTTTGTTCTGTTCAGGATCAAGCAATACTTCTAGGCCGGCTTTGCTATCACCTAGGTTACCCGTGACGTAAATCCAGTCGCCCACTTTAGCGCCATCTCTACGCAGTGCTCGACCTTCTGGCACAAAACCTTGTACAGTCAATGTCAGACTTAATGGCCCCTTGGTTGTATCACCGCCAATTAACTGAATACCAAAGTAGTCAGCAAGCTTGAAGAAGGAGTCACAGAAGGGAGCAAGCCATTCTTCATCGACTTCAGGCATGGTTAACGCAAACGAAACCCAGGCAGGTGTCGCGCCCATAGCAGCAAGATCACTGATGTTGGAAGCCAAGGCTTTGTGTGCTACCCAAGCTGGGTTTGCCTCTGCTAAAAAGTGCGTGCCCGCGACTAAAGTATCCGTGCTAATCGCTATCTCAACATTGCCCGGCGCTTTGACCAAAGCACAGTCATCGCCAGCAGCCAGATGTACGTCTTTACGTTGTGGTTGTCGATTTACAAAATATTTTTCAATCAGGTTAAATTCGCCAGACATCACATGCCCTATCTTTAGTCTTCATACAAATCAACGTAATCATGGAGATTACAGAAATTTAGTTACAAAAAAGGCCAGCATAAAAGCTGACCTTTAGATTCAATATACGAACGTCTTATTTCTTACGAACGTGTGGTGCAGCTTTATCAAGCACACCGTTAACAAACTTATGGCTGTCTTCTGCTGCAAATACTTTTGCAAGCTCGATAGCTTCGTTGATAACCACTTTGTATGGTACATCTTCGCGACGAGTCATCTCGTACATAGCTAAACGTAGAAGCGCTAGTTCCATCAAATCCAGATCTTGCATAGGGCGAGATACGAATGGACGAAGCTTGCTATCAAGTTCCATGTGGCTAAGAGCAACACCAGTTAGTAAGTCGCGGAAGTATGCAACGTCTGTTTCTGGCATAGCTAGAGCAGGTTCTGCGGCATGATGCTCTTCTTCATCATACTTACCACCAGATAAGAACTGTTCTTCAACGGTAGCAATATTTTCTTTAGTAATTTGCCAAGAATAAATTGCTTGTAGAGCAAATTGACGTGCGTTACGACGTGCGGCTGGTTTCACACTGGCCCCCATTAGGAATCGATTTCAGAAAGAACGTTGATCATCTCAAGTGCGCTAAGTGCGGCTTCTGCACCCTTATTACCAGCCTTGGTTCCTGCGCGTTCAATAGCTTGATCGATCGTATCAACAGTAAGAACACCAAACGCTACTGGAAGAGAAAATTCCAGAGACACTTGTGCCAAACCTTTATTACATTCACTACAAACATAGTCAAAGTGAGGTGTACCGCCACGGATTACTGTACCAAGAGATACAATCGCATCGAACTTACCTGTTTTTGCAACGCGTTGCGCTACAAGTGGAAGTTCTACTGCACCAGGGCAACGAACAACAGTGATGTTGTCTTCGCTTACTTGTCCATGACGCTTTAAAGTATCGATTGCACCAGAAAGTAAACTTTCGTTAATAAAACTGTTGAAACGAGCAATAACGATAGCAATTTTTGCATTTGGCGCTGGGAAGCCACCCTCGATCACTTTCATAAGCCTTCCTTTAACTATTTTCATCAAGTGAGAATCGCCGGATTCTAGCACAAAACTGTGAGCAATATCTAATGCTAATTTAGAAGAACAGACACCGGAGATGTAAAGATGATAACGCAGCACGGCTCTCAACCATATAGGAGCAACCAGTAGTCAAGCTCGTGTATTTAACACGTTTTGAATCGGGCTCAACTACTTTGCTCTTTTGGCAAAACGAATCACCAAAAGAGCCACTGGAATCATCGGTAAATTATGTTGCTATAAACAGAGATATATCGACTTACTCGCAAACATACTCAACAACGTTAAGACCAAAACCACCCAATGCGTGGTAACGCTTAGTGCTTGAAGAAAGCAGACGCATATCGTGTACGCCTAGGTCTTGAAGAATCTGAGAACCGACACCGACACGACGCGAGGTACCTTGCTTCTTCGCCATGGTTGGCTGCTCGTTCTTGTCTTGCGCTTCGAATGTCTTCACTTTGTGAATCAAAGAATCAGACGACTCTTCGTTGCCAAGAATAACCAACACACCGCCTTCATCGCCAATGCGCTTCATCGCTTTATCTAGTGACCAGCTACGCTCTGTACCACGGTCTGAGTGAAGTAAATCGGTAAACGTGTCATGCAGGTGAACACGCACTAGAGGAGCGCCTACAGACAAGTCGCCTTTTTGCATCGCGTAGTGGATCTGGTTATCAATCGTGTCACGGTAAGTCACAAGCTCAAAGTCACCAAACTCTGTTGGCAAATGACATTGTGCTACGCGTTCAATCGTCGTTTCTGTGTTGTTGCGGTATTCAATCAAGTCAGCAATGGTGCCTAATTTGATATCGTGTTTTTCAGCGAAGACTTCAAGATCAGGGCGACGTGCCATGGTGCCGTCGTCATTTAGGATCTCAACGATAACAGATGCTGGCTCACAACCTGCTAGACGAGCTAAATCACAACCTGCTTCAGTGTGGCCTGCGCGTGTTAGAACACCACCTTCTTGAGCTGTCAGTGGGAAGATATGACCAGGTTGAACTAAGTCAGCCGCTTTCGCATCTTTTGCCACAGCCGCTTGAACGGTAACAGCGCGGTCTGACGCAGAAATACCCGTTGTTACGCCCTCAGCAGCTTCAATTGAAACCGTAAAGTTTGTCGTGTACTGAGCGTTGTTGTCTTGAACCATAGGCGCTAGACCCATGCGATTTGAACGCTCTTTGGTCAACGTTAGGCAGATTAAGCCACGGCCATACATCGCCATGAAGTTAATCGCTTCTGGCGTCACATGTTCTGCTGCCATGATCAGATCGCCTTCATTCTCGCGATCTTCATCATCCATCAGGATAACCATTTTTCCTAGGCGAATGTCTTCAATAATTTCTTGAGGAGTACTAATTGGCATTGTTCTATATCCTTTGAAATGGTTCTGCTTCCTAGAACCGACACTATTTAAACCTGATGATATTGCTTCGCTTTACAAAGTCTCGCTTAACACACTTTGTACCAACGATTAGGCAAAACCATTCTGCTGTAAGAATTCCATCGTTAATCGAGATTCAGGCTCAGACTCTTGCTGCTGGCCTTGCAGTAGACGCTCCATATAACGCGCTAATACATCGACTTCTAGATTCACTTTACGACCAACATTGAATTGATCAATGGTGGTTTCTGAAGAGGTGTGAGGAACGATAGTCAACTTAAAGGCATTCTTGCGTAAATCATTCACAGTCAGGCTAATACCATCAACAGTGACTGAACCTTTTTGAGCTACGTACTTTGAGATCTCTGCAGGCATTTCTACCCAGAACTCAATCGCACGACCGACTTGGTTACGCTCAACAATCTCACCCACGCCATCAACGTGACCCGATACGATATGACCACCGAAACGCGTGGTCGGTAACATTGCTTTCTCTAGGTTGACCTTGTCGCCGGCTTGGTAATCCACAAAACCCGTTTTTTTCAGGGTCTCAAGCGAAAGGTCTGCACTGTAGCTGTGATCGTTATACTCAACGACCGTCAAACACACACCATTGGTCGCGATACTGTCGCCTAACTTAACGTCAGCCATATCAAGATTACCAACATTAACCGTTACGGTGATGTCTTCTCCGCGGGGAGTGATTGCACTCAATGTACCTACGGCTTCTACAATTCCTGTAAACATTTTAAAACTCTTTTTGTTGTCAACAACACGTATGCAGTTGGAGTAACTATTTCTACTGTGGTTTCGTCACGATTTATTTCGCGACTATTGGTTAGCCGCAATTGATTTCGCAATAATAGGCTTCGCGACAATGCGAATATCCACACCAACCTGTCGAACATCTTTGATTTCTAGGTCAATCACATCAGACATTGAAGTGAGCCCTAATGCGCCCATCAAACCTCGTCCGTCACTGCCCATAAGTTTAGGCGCTAAATAGAGGATTAGCTCATCCACTAGCCGTGCTTCAATCAAGCTCTTGGCCAATGTCGCGCCCGCTTCGACCCAAATATGATCAATATGGTTCGCTGGCAATTGACGCATCAGATCGTGCAAATCGAGCTGACCTACCTCTGTGGTTCCGACTTCAATATCAGCAGACGCTTCAGCGACTCTCAATACCGATGTTGGAGTTTGGAATAACTTGAGCTCAGGACGCAGTTGATTTTGACGATCAAGAATCACGCGAATCGGCTGACGCAGCTCGTCTTCAGCGTAATGACCTTTGATACTGCTTGGCAACTCTGCCCAACGAACATTCAACGACGCGTTGTCTTCAATCACCGTCTGGCTAGTTGATAGCACAGCGCCTGATTTTGCTCGGTAGTTCTGAACATCACGACGCGCTTCTGGCGATGTGATCCACTGGCTTTGACCATTTTCCAATGCCGTTTGCCCATCAAGGCTAGCGGCCATCTTTAACTGAACGAATGGCATGCCCGTTTGCATACGCTTGATAAATGCAGGGTTCAAGTCGAGAGCATCTTGCTCTAATAAACCGATTTCAACCTCAATACCCGCATCGCGTAGCATTTTGATACCACGACCTGCAACTTTTGGGTTTGGGTCCTGCATGGCACAAATCACTTTGGCTACTTGAGCCTGAATCAAACCTTCAGCACAAGGTGGCGTTCGACCATAGTGCGAGCAAGGCTCTAGCGTGACATAAGCAGTCGCACCTTTTGCCTTATCGCCAGCCATTCGCATGGCATGTACTTCAGCATGAGGTTCACCGGCTTTGGCGTGAAAACCTTCACCAACGATCTGACCGTCGGTTTGCACGATGACACAACCCACATTCGGGTTTGGCGCAGTGGTGTAAATGCCGCGTTTTGCTAACTGAATAGCACGCGACATCATTTTAAAATCTAGGGGAGTAAAGTTTGACATGATTGAAGAGTTAATCCTCTAATTTAGCGATTTCTTCGCCAAACTCTCGGATGTCTTCAAAGCTGCGGTAAACAGAGGCAAAACGAATGTACGCCACTTTATCCAATTCTTTCAATTGGCCCATCACAAGATTACCAATCATCTCGCTTGGTACTTCACGCTCACCAGTTGCACGGAGTTGTGACTTAATCGTACTGATCGCAAGTTCAATCGCATCAGCACTCACTGGGCGTTTTTCTAGGGCGCGCTGTACACCACCCACCATTTTATCTTCATTAAATGGTTCGCGGTTTCCATTCGACTTTATGACTTTCGGCATCACAAGTTCTGCCGATTCGAAAGTCGTAAAACGTTCACTACATGCAAGGCATTGACGGCGACGACGAACCTGATGGCCATCGGCTACCAGTCTTGAATCGATTACTTTAGTGTCGTTCTCTGAACAAAAAGGACAATGCATATCACCTCCAAATAATTGAATATCAGTGTAACGGAATTGCCAAACGTTAGGAAAGAAAAAGGGCCAATTAAGGCCCTTTTGTGTGGTGATTCATTGATTATTGCTACTCGATCGCCATTTCAAAAATGAGCTGAGGAGTAAAATTAACGACCAGCGTTAACCGCGAACTAAATAGTTCGCTTTACCTACCCATTTGTAGCTTGTCAGTTCTTCTAAGCCCATTGGGCCGCGAGCGTGCAGCTTCTGGGTTGATACTGCGACTTCAGCGCCTAAACCAAACTGTGCGCCATCAGTAAAACGTGTTGATGCATTCACATAAACCGCCGCAGAACCGACAGAGTTAATAAAGCGCTCTGAGCTCTCTAGGCTGTTGGTCATGATCGCATCTGAGTGACTCGCGTTGTGTACACGCATGTGGTCAATCGCTTCTGCCACATCCACTACCACTTTTACGCCTAGCGTGTAGCTTAGCCACTCAGTGTCAAAGTCACCTTCAACTGCATCACGTTGGTCTTCAAAACCTGCTATCAGTGATTTTGCACTGGCGTCAGCAACCAAGGTTACCTTACCTGCTAAACGCTGTGTCAGCTTAGCAAGGAAAGCCTCAGCAACCGCTTCATGCACTAGCAGCGTATCCAATGAGTTACATGCAGATGGACGTTGAACTTTCGAGTTTTCAACCACATCAACAGACTTCTCAAGATCAGCGCTCTCATCAACAAAGATATGGCTGATACCGAAACCACCGATGATAACTGGAATAGTACTGTTCTCTTTACACATCTTGTGCAGGCCAGCACCGCCACGAGGAATAATCATATCCACGTAGTCATCCAGTTTAAGCAGTTGAGATACGAGTTCACGATCAGGTTTTTCAATGTACTGAACTGAAGCGGCAGGAAGCTCAGCTTTCTCTAATGCAGACTGGATAACTTTAACCAGTTCCATGTTCGAGAAGAACGTCTCTTTACCACCACGTAGAATACTTGCGTTACCTGTCTTCAAACACAGAGCTGCAATATCGATAGTTACGTTCGGACGCGCTTCATAGATAACACCAACCACACCAAGTGGCACACGGCGGCGAGAGAGTGACATACCGTTTTCCAGTACCTTACTGTCCATTTCGCTGCCTATTGGGTCATTCAGGCTAATCACGTTACGCACATCATTAGCGATGCCGATTAAGCGCTCTTCATTAAGAAGTAGACGATCAAGCAGTGCGTCGGTTAAACCCGCTTCGCGACCTAATTCGATATCTTTCGCGTTCGCTTCTAAAATCGTTGCTGCGTTTGCTTCTAGCTCATCAGCGATAATCGCCAATGCTTTATTCTTTTGCGCCGTAGATGCGGTCGCTAGGTGGAAAGCAGCGTCTTTTGCTGCAATACCCATGTTAGTTAAATCCACGTTTAACTCTCCCTAAATTCTGTCTGTCTTTGGATGTAAAAAGGCGATTCGCCTTATCATCACAAGCTACTCTTGGATTACAACCAGGTCGTCACGGTGAATGACTTCTGACCCATAATCGTATCCAAGAATGTCGCCAATATCTTTACTGTGCTTGCCTGCAATTTTTGCTAGGTCTTGGCTTGAGTAACTGGCGATACCACGCGCAATTACTTTGCCTTTACTGTCTGTGACTTGGGTGACTTCACCACGAGAGAATTCGCCTTTAACTCGAACAACCCCTTTCGCCAACAAGCTACTGCCTTTAGTGTTAACGGCATTCACCGCTCCATCGTCGACTACGATGTCACCAGCAGAAGCTGGGCCCGCTAGAATCCAACGTTTACGGTTTTCAAGCGCTTCAGCTAAAGGCAAGAAACGTGTGCCTTGTGGGTTGTCACTCAATGAATCAAACACCACATTTTCAGCACTGCCCGCAGCAATAATCACTTCAATACCCGCACGACGAGCAATATCAGCTGCCTGCAGTTTTGTCGCCATGCCGCCAGTACCTAACGTAGTACCACTTCCGCCAGCGATCTTACGCAGTGTGTCATCAATAGTTTTCACTTCTTTGATGAGCTCAGCATTTGGGTCTTTACGAGGGTCTGCGGTAAACAGGCCTTTTTGGTCAGTGAGTAACAAAAGCTTATCAGCGCCACATAAAATACCAACCAGTGCCGACAAGTTATCGTTGTCGCCCACTTTAATTTCATTAGTGGCTACTGCGTCGTTTTCGTTTACTACCGGAATAATATCGTGCTCAACGAGCGCGTTGATCGTGTCACGTGCATTAAGAAAACGCTCGCGATCATCGAGATCAGCACGAGTCAGTAGCATCTGGCCAATTTTAAGGCCATAGATAGCAAACAAAGACTCCCAAACTTGAATCAACTGACTTTGCCCAACTGCCGCAAGCAATTGTTTGCTCGCCATTGAGTTGGGAAGTGCGGGGTAACCAAGGTGCTCACGTCCGGCCGCAATTGCGCCAGACGAAACCATAACCACAGAGTGGCCTTGTTTTTTTAATTCAGCACATTGACGAACCAGCTCAACCATGTGAGCGCGGTCTAATGCCAATGTTCCACCAGTTAAGACACTGGTACCCAGTTTAACAACGACAGTTTTACGCTGTGTTGTTGTCCCGCTTTGATGATTTGTTGTCATGAAGTCTTTTATGAATAAAACAAATAAGAGGTGATGTTTTAGCAATCAACAGGGGAATTCACAAGCAGAAAAGGTGCGAAATCGCACCTTTTTGCTTTATAGAGAAGAGTAACCTTCAAAATCAGACGAATTCGACAGACTCTTCGTCTAACTGAACGCCGATTTCAAATTTCTTTTGAAGTTCGTCAACCAGCTTTTGGTGAAAGGCTTCTTGAGTTCGAGACACCTCAGCGACCGCCTTTTTAGGTAATGGCAAAGGATCCCAGTTACCATCAATGTTGTATTTACCCGTGTTGTACTTCGCCGAGAATCCTTCTTCCGACTTATCCAACTCTAACCACCAGCCCCAGAACTCACGCTCTTCTGGTGACTTTTTATCGTTCACACACACAGACAAGCAATCAAAAATGTAGTGACCATCTTCTGATTGCGGCTCCCTCAAGTAAGGCCCAATAGCCTTTAAAACGTTTAATAAGCGATAATGCGTAGGTTGTTGTGTCACTTCTGACATATTGAATCTCCATTTCAATGTTAAGAATGACGTTACTCAGACTGCAATACGTAGAAAGCACGCAGTTGGATTTTATAAATTTTCTCTGAGTATCAGGTACTTACTTTGTACACTTTTCATGCTTAACTAATTTCGGAGAAATGTCATCTAAATAATTCATCCTCAAGCCACTTTATCGCTAATTCGAGGGATTGCTCATACCCCTGTGTAATTGATTTGGTTTTGATTTTCTTCGCTTTGCCGTAATCACTGTAAATAGCAACCAGTTGATTATCCAGATGCGGTGAAACAGGGTCACCTTCCAAAGCCAATGCCAAAATAGGAACACTGGTTTTACTGTTAGCCAACAAGCCTTGCACCTTCAATGACCAAGCCATCAGTTGCCCAGAAAGGCTATTGATATCCACCGCCCCTTTACCAAGACGCGAAGCCAATACATCCAAGTGCATCTTAGGCATCTGCTTTAGTTTGTCGGCATGAACAAAGATATCGTGGATCGGAGCCCCTAAAGAGATACAGGCTTTGAGTTTATGTTGCTCAAGGAAGGACAACCTCACCATCGCGTTACCACCGAATCTGAACCCAAACAGACCGACTTTATGATGGTCCACCCATGGAATGTTAGGCAGTTCATTCAACACGGCTTGGTGCAGGCAAGAAGAGTCTTCGGTTAGTGGCCAATGCGAACTGTGCCCTATCGACGGCATATCAATCGTTAGCATCGCAATATTTTTCGGTGCTAGGTAATCTCTAAACAAACGCCACATGTCAGTTTGCAGGCTATCTAAACCTGCACTCACGATCACGACAGGTTGTGGTTTGTCTGTTTTGGTTAGATGTAAGTTCGCCTTAATCTTTTTGTTTTGATACGGCACTTCGATTTGTTTGACGATCAATTTAGTGTGTTTGATCGCTTCAGAATACGCCGCATTCGCTAATACCTGTGCCTGAGCAGCAAGGTTATCGTTCTTTAGATGTGGGTAGCCCGCAATGCTGAAACACAACGATGCTGAAAACAACTCTTCAGCCATCTCTTCGCCGCTCTTTTCATTCGAGCGATTTTGGTGCTGCATGCCCAGCTTGGTCCACTCGTATGCCCAGTTACCGCTGCGGTAGCCCATCACGGTATCTAACCACTCATCAGTGGTACGAGAATTATCGGATGACGCGATGCGTGCCAATACCGCTTCTTGCTCTATCGGGTTAACGCCTTGCCATACCCACTGAAGACGTCTTAGGTTTCGATACCAAGATGAGTTCTGCTCTTCACGCTTTTTATCCAGCAGTTCTTCAGAACTTGGCATGTAGCGAGTAAGCATTGAGGTCTCTTTGGCCTGCTTGTGCTTTACAAACAAGGTTTCCGAAAGGTTCGAGCTCGTTTCTTCTGATTCAGACATTGGGATACTTAATAAGAAATGGTTGTTACTAATCATATAAAAAAAAATGACCCTATAAAGGGTCATTTCTCAAAAAACTAAGTTTACACTTATTTTGACTTGCGATTTACCGGCTCAACGAAGCTTAGGCTAGTATCCCAAGGTTGCTCAATCCATGTGTCTTGAGCGATATCCACGATGTACTCGTCTAGTAAATCAGCACCAGATGGCTTAGCACATACAGCGATCAATTTCGCTTTAGGGTACATTTCGCGAAGCTTGCGTGCAGTATCACCACTATCAACAAGATCTTCAACGATTAGGAAGCCTTCGCCGTCACCTTCAGGTGCTTTAACGACTGTCATATCACGTTGGTGATCGTGGTCGTAGCTAGAAATACAAATCGTATCTACGTGACGAATACCCAGTTCGCGAGCCAAGATTGCACCAGGAACCAAACCACCACGGCTTACTGCCCAGATGCCTTTCCACTGCTCTGCTGGCATTTGCTTTTCAGCAAGTTGACGGCAGTAAGTCTGCATGTTGTCCCAAGTGATAACGAATTTGTTGCTCATAGTATAAAACCTAATAATTTTGTCATGTTATTAGAGGCTATGCCTTACATAGCCTCTTCAGCGATTAAGCAGAAATCTAGACGATTAAGCGAAAATGTATTTAAGAATAAAGATAACCGACATTACCCACACAGCAGGTGAAACGTCGCGACCTTTACCACTTAGCAGCTTAATTGCAGCGTAAGCGATGAAACCTAGTGAGATACCCTCAGCGATAGAGTACGTCAGCGGCATAAGCAGACATGTTACCACGACTGGTGCGGCTTCCGTAAGATCACGCCAATCAATGCCAACTAGGCCAGACATCATCAGAATTGCTACATAGAAAAGTGCACCTGATGTTGCGTAAGCCGGAATCATACCTGCAAGTGGCGAGAAGAAAAGAGCCAGTAGGAATAAGATACCAACAACAACAGCAGTTAGACCGGTACGACCGCCTTCAGCAACACCCGCAACACTCTCAACATAAGAAGTTGTGTTTGATGTACCTAGCAATGCACCAATAGATGTTGCTGTAGAGTCAGCAAGCAGTGCTTTGTTCAAGCGCGGTAGTTTACCGTCTTCTTTGATTAGGTTTGCTTTCGTTGCAACACCAACCAAGGTACCCGCGGTATCGAACAAATCGACGAACAAGAATGCGAATACAACTGAAATCATACCGATTTCAAATACAGCAGAGAAATCAAGCTGCATGAATGTAGGAGCAAGGCTTGGTGGTGTCGACATGATGCCGCCGTATTGAACGTCACCGATCGCAATACCAATCGCTGTGATAGCGAGAATCGCGATCATTACTGCGCCTTTCACACCACGGTGTACAAGAGCAATAGTAATGAAGAAACCAAGCGCACCTAACATTGGCGCAATCGCAGTGATATCGCCCAGTGAAACTTTAGTCGCTGGGTTAGAAACAACGATGCCTGCATTGCTAAGCGCGATAAACGCAAGGAAAAGGCCGATACCCGCAGAGATACCAACACGCAGAGACATAGGGATCGAGTTAATAATCCATTCACGAATCTTAAAGATACTTAAGAAGATGAAGATCACGCCTGATACGAAAACCGCTGCCAGAGCAACTTGCCACGTATAACCCATACCCATTACAACAGCGTAGGTAAAGAATGCGTTCAAGCCCATGCCTGGTGCTTGAGCAATTGGGTAGTTAGCAACAAAGCCCATGATGAAACAGCCAATAGCAGCCGCTAAACAGGTTGCTACAAATACAGCGCCATGGTCCATACCAGCATCAGCTAGAATCATTGGGTTTACAAAAATGATGTAAGCCATTGTTAGGAAGGTGGTTAGACCTGCGATGATTTCAGTGCGCACATTGGTGCCATTTTCACTGAGTTTGAATAGCTTTTCGAACATTATCGAATCCTATAAGGGTAAAAAGTAAACGGTTGCGTAAACGATTGGCTGTGGATTATAAAGTTATCAAATAACAAATTCCAGATAGAATTAAGGCTCTAATCGATATTTATCAGAATGCCGTATGAAACAAAGCGATTACAAATGAGGAATAACAAGAATAATAACCATTAAAAACAATAGATTAAATGAAATAAAGGCGATGTGATTACTTGGTTATTTTTTCAACCGTCGGTTATTTCCATTGAGAATGTAGCCATCATATTCTCAATTTAAACCCACAAGAGTTGTGTATTTTTCAACAGGATCAGTAATAAGACGCAAATTGATATTTTGGCGTTTAAAAAACAACCACTCAGAACAGCAAAGAAAGTGACAAGCGAAAGCGGTTTGGAAAAGTAGCAGGCAAAAAAAACGCCACTCAAAACTGAGTGGCGGTAGAATCTGTCAACCAAAAGGGCTGTAAAAGAATTCCAATATATAGGGGTGAACAAAACTGTTCGAGTTACATGCTTACGGTATTAGTAACCAAAGCTTGTAGGGTATGCAAAGTTGCTAGTGTAAACAGAGCTGTTAATCCAGAACATTGCAGATGGTAAACCTTTCATAACTATCACCTTAATAAATCAATAAAAAACGAATTTGATTTCTCGGTTCCTTGGAGGCGATAAAACGGACTCATCCTTTGAGCATTTACTCTTCATCTCAGAAGTTGGTTATTAATATACCCTAAAGAAAAAAGATTACAAGTATTTTTTGCTATTCGTCACACTTTTGGCCATTTGTGGTTATTTTGAAAACTTATTTCTGTAATTAAATTACAGAATAGAATTAAACAAACGTTTGCCTGCGCCATTTATAAGCATCAAGTCTCTTAATTATGATCAGGTGGACAAGATCGCTTTCAAAATTTGAGGTATTTGAGGTTTATAACCGCTACTCGTCAAAACGCTCAAGTGGTATGCTGTTGCCATCAAAACAGACCCATATTTTAGATTTTTATTCTAAGTTTTTACCTATATAAATCCTAAATATATGGTTATCAAATAAAAAAGGAGTCATCCGTGTCTGAATTCCATTCTGAGATCAGTAAATTGTCCCCTGCCCCTATTTGGCAGTTTTTCGATAAAATTTGTTCAATCCCGCACCCTTCGAAACATGAAGAGGAGCTTGCTCAATACATTATTGCGTGGGCAACAGAGCAAGGCTTAGATGTACGTCGCGACCCAACGGGCAACGTATTCATCAAAAAGCCAGCAACGCCGGGTATGGAAAACAAAAAAGGTGTCGTGCTACAAGCTCACATCGATATGGTTCCACAAAAGAACGAAGACACTGATCACGACTTTACAAAAGATCCAATCCAGCCATACATCGATGGCGAATGGGTTACAGCAAAAGGCACAACGCTTGGTGCTGATAACGGCATGGGAATGGCTTCTTGCTTAGCCGTTCTTGCTTTAAACGAAATCCAACATGGCCCTATCGAAGTTCTACTCACTGTAGATGAAGAAGCAGGCATGACTGGCGCGTTCGGTCTTGAAGCGGGTTGGTTAGAAGGCGATATCCTTCTTAATACTGACTCAGAGCAAGAAGGCGAAGTGTACATGGGTTGTGCGGGCGGTATCGACGGCGCAATGACATTTGAAATTGCACGTAATGCGATTCCAGCTGACTTCGTAACACGCAAGCTAACGCTAAAAGGCCTAAAAGGCGGTCACTCTGGTTGTGACATCCACACCGGTCGTGCAAACGCAAACAAACTGATTGCTCGCTTCCTAGCGGGTCACGCAAAAGAGCTAGACCTTCGCATCGTAGAATTCAAAGGTGGTAGCCTTCGTAATGCGATCCCTCGTGAGGGCTTCGTAACGGTTGCGGTTCCTGCTGCAAACCAAGAGAAATTAGCTTCGCTATACAACTACTACACTGAGCTGCTTTCAACAGAGCTAGGTAAAGTAGAAGACAGCATCGTGACTTTCAATGAAGAAGCTTCTGTAGAAATGGGCGCACTAGCGTCAGCAGACCAAGCTCGCTTTATCGCGGCACTTAACGCATGTCCAAACGGCGTGATTCGTATGAGTGACGAGATTGAAGGTGTTGTTGAAACGTCTCTAAACGTAGGTGTTATCACAACAGAAGAAGATTCAATCACAGTACTTTGCTTGATCCGTTCTCTTATCGACTCTGGTCGTAGCCAAGTAGAAAGTATGCTTCACTCTGTTGCTGAACTAGCAGGCGCTAACATCGCGTTCTCTGGTGCTTACCCAGGTTGGAAACCAGACGCAGATTCAGAGATCATGCATATCTTCCGCGACATGTACGAAGGCATCTACGGTCACAAGCCAAACATCATGGTTATCCATGCTGGCCTTGAGTGTGGTCTGTTCAAAGAACCTTACCCGAACATGGATATGGTTTCTTTCGGCCCAACGATCAAGTTCCCACACTCTCCTGATGAGAAAGTGAAGATCGACACAGTTGAGCTGTTCTGGAACCAAATGGTTGCATTACTTGCTGCGATCCCAGAAAAAGCATAAATCGATTCGCTAGTGTTTTTCAGTAAATGGTGTTTTCCAAGAAATGGGCTCTTCAATAAATAGCACTTTTCAGTAAACACCGTTTATTAAGAACAAAATAAAACAGGTACTCAATGAGTACCTGTTTTTGTATCTAATCTTTGTCACTGCTACTTGTGACTAAATAAATAATTAAGCGCGTGAAGCCGCGTAGCTTTCTAGCTCATCAATTGAAGTTTGTGCCACTACTTCGCCGTCGATGAAGTACGTCACCATCTCGCCTTCACGAACACCGATTAACGTCGCACGCTCACCAGATTGGTAAGTGATGTCCATTTGGATAGTGTTTTCGTCGATCTGCTGCATTTGACCTTTCTCAATCATATCGGCACTCGTGATCGGGCCTACTGGCGCTTCAGTCAGTGACTTATCAAGCTGATCGTTGATATCAAGGTAAGTATCAGTCTTAGTATCAAAGATGTGCGGAGCACCTGTTAGTGGGTTGCTACCCGTCCAGAACTCTAGTGAGTTGAATACTAGGTAATCGGCAGCAACCGTTAGACCATACGCAGGTGCAAGTAGTATGTTCAAACCACCACGAGCGTAACGGTTATCAACAGCCTTCACGTTAAACTTCATTAGATAACCGGTTACTGCGTTACTACCCACACAACCAGATAGAGCAACAGATACCACTGCTAGTGCTACAACTTTTGAAATTGTTTTTTTCATTTTGATCTCGATATTTGAATTTGGCCGCCAAAAAATGGCGATGGATAATACCAACCAACCGAACAATAAATATCAGCGTTAAATCAATGTATTGTCAGGAAATTCACAATTCTAAACCCCTTCTAACTAGCTAAATCAAAAACAGAAACCAATTAAGAAACGCCTCCATAAAAAAGTTTTGTCGTCACCGTAAAGCGATTGATTCGTACTAAAAATCAACGATTGATACATTCCGTGTTAGCGAATTATCACCATGTTGAGAACAACCTAAATGGCAAGACTAAAACCTAATCAACCCTTCGAATTACTTGGTTATACTGTTCAGCCAGGACAGAGAATGGAGATTGAACTGCAAGCGGCTCAGCTTTACACGCATTCTCCACTTTCAATCCCGATTGAAATTATTCATGGTCGCCAAGCGGGCCCAACACTGATGGTAAACGCGGCGATCCACGGAGATGAATTAAACGGTGTTGAGATTGCACGACAGCTGACCAATGCGATTGATCCAAAGAAACTGAAAGGAACACTACTTGTTGTGCCTATCGTTAACGTATTCGGTTTTATCCATAAGTCTCGTTACCTACCAGACCGTCGTGACCTGAACCGTTGCTTCCCAGGAAGTGAAAAAGGATCACTGACATCACGCATCGCTCACACCTTCTTTGAGAACGTAGCGAAGCACTGTGATTACATTCTGGATCTTCACACGGGTGCGATTCACCGTACTAACTTGCCACAGATCCGTGCAAACCTGTCGAACCCTGAAACACTGCGCATCGCAAAAGCGTTCGCAACACCCGTGATCATAGATTCTCCACTGCGTGATGGTTCACTGCGTAGCGAAGCGGAAAAGCTGGGTATTCCTGTATTAACTTACGAAGGTGGTGAAGCGCTGCGTTTTGATCACCTAGCGATTCGTGCGGGTTACCTTGGCGTGCATCAAGTGATGAAAGAAATCGGCATGCTGCGCCCTAACCGTAAGAAGTTACCAGAGCCAGTATTAAGCAAATCGACCAGTTGGATCCGCGCTGAATCAGACGGCATTTTGCGTAATATGGTAAGGCTTGGCGAACAAGTTGAAGCTGGACAAACCCTGGCTTACATCAGTTCTCCATTGGGTCACCAAGAAGGCCAAGTAATCACAACCAAAGGCGGTATCGTGATTGGTCAACAAACTCTACCGTTGGTAAACGAAGGTGACGCAGTATTCCACATTGCTTACTTTAAGCAAGATGATGATGAAGTGGGACAGTCTGTAGAGAGTTACATTGAAGAAGTCGCGGAAGACGATTGGCTGACAGCGCTAAACAACTAAGGACCGAATTCGGGTAATTAGTGAATCAGATACGTAGCCACCAGCCATGAGTGGTTACGTGATCCAGACTAATACGCCACAAATGAAAAAGCCCCGATAAACTTTTAACTAGAAAGAGAAAAGCTATATCGGGGCTTTTTTTACTTGTCCCTTATCTTAAAATTAAGGGACCTGTAAATTAATTGTGCACTGGATTACTCAGCGTCTTCTTGCTCTTCTTCACGAGCTTTTGCGCGTGCTTCACGTGCTTGCTCAGCTTTAAGCTCTTTAGTGTGACGTAGTTCGTCACGCTCTTTACGCTGCTCTGATTTACGCTCGTTACGTTCAGCTTGGTTTGAGATGAAAGATGCTAGCTCTTTCTCTGCCCACTCTTGTGCTAGAGCTTCAGTTTCGAAACCAGACTCACGCTTAGATACTGTTGTGCTGCGAGACGTTACTTGACGAGTAATCTCTGCACACCAACCGTTGCGTTTTTCTGTAAGGCGGATATCAAATTTTTTGTTCTTAGACATGTTCTATTTTTTCCTAAGGGAGATCATTAAGGGATCGGTCACTTTGATAACTCCATCTAAGTGAGCATCTTTTAACACCATCCCTTGGTAAGCGCGGTATTAGAGCACAAATCAATGAATATTGCTGCAAATATTTGCAGCGGATCACACTCCCATGCTGCAAATCGTTTGCGCCGGATTTCAATGGGTTCGTAACTCTCGATTCATCATCAACTTCTGTGCAATTTTATCGACAACAATGAAATGAACTATGCTCAAACAGAGATAAATGAAAGAGATAACCTGCAGGCTCAGGTTTACAGACTCTACTGTCTCGCCTACTCCGCCCATAATTAAAATAGCTAAGGAGTTGCTATGGATAGCTTCATCAAACATTTACCCAAGGTTGAGCTGCATTTACATATTGAAGGCACGCTAGAACCTGAGCTGATGTTCCAACTGGCCAAGCGCAATAACGTGTCGATTCCCTTTGATAACCCAGACCAAGTAAGAGACGCGTACCAATTCCACAATCTTCAGTCTTTTCTCGATATCTATTATCAAGGCGCAAACGTACTGATTCATGAACAGGATTTCTATGACCTGACTTGGGCTTATCTACTCAAGTGCCAACAAGATAATGTGGTTCATACTGAGATCTTTTTTGACCCTCAAACCCACACCGAACGTGGCATTGCCTTTGAAGTCATCATTGGTGGGATTACTCAAGCTTTGAATCAAGCCGAGCAAGAACTAGGGATCAGCAGCCAGCTGATCATGTGTTTTCTGCGCCATCTTGATGAAGACAGCGCTTTTGAAACACTCAAACAAGCCCTTCCCTACAAAGATAAGATCATTGCCGTCGGGCTGGATTCGTCGGAAGAAGGAAACCCGCCGGAGAAGTTTAAGCATGTGTTCCAAGAGGCGATCAACCAAGGCTTTCTGACCGTCGCGCACGCCGGAGAGGAAGGCCCTGCGCAAAATATTAGTGACGCGCTGAGCTTGTTAGGCATCACCCGTATTGATCATGGCGTTCGCTGTGTTGAAGATGAAGACTTGATGGAACAGCTAATCGCTAAACGCACACCGCTAACCGTGTGCCCGCTATCGAATACCAAACTAAAGGTCTTCAACACCATGCAAGAACACAATATCGTCGAGTTGCTGAGAAAAGGGTTATGCGTCACCATCAATTCCGATGATCCGGCTTACTTCGGCGGCTATATGAATGATAACTTCCTCGCCGTCGCCAATGCTCATCCACTGACCAAAAACGAATTAGCGCAATTCAGTATTAATGCTGTCGAAGCGAGTTTCATCTCGCCTCACGCCAAAGAAGATCTCATTGCACAAGTGCGCCAATATCTTGCCGAGAATACTCACTAAGAGAATGGAGCTTTGCTGCGATCAAAAAAGGGAAGCTCAGTGCTTCCCTTTCAAAATGGGTTCGAAAATCAATAGGCTTAGCCTGGGTGACCATCCACTCTTGGCGTTAGAAGCATCATGCCGAACTTCCAGATAAACAACCCGAATGCTAACGTCCATAAACCCGCGCTGATGTTCACCATCTCAAATAAATACGCAGGGAAGAAAGTCACACCTACGCTGCGAACCAAAGCCGCGACAAAAATAGCCGAGAACGCTAACGCCATACTTGGCCCTTTATAGATAGCACGACCCGTGTGCCCCATTGTCACGCGCGTAATCATCGCAAGAATTAACCCACTCAAACCGCCAATCGCAAACAAGTGCAACATGTTGTGGCTCGCGAACGGGTTGTCTAATAAACCACGTAGCAGCAAGCTTAAAGGGATGCATAGGTAAGCCGCATGCAGCGACCACACCAAGGGTTCAGATAACGTAGTCCAAGGCTTCCAGCGGATAAAGCGCACCAACTGAGTCACACCTGCAAATACCATCAACTCATTGCCGACTTGAGCAAAGGTCAATGGGAAGAAGCTCAATACAAATAAGCCAACCAAAGGTAGATTCGCTAACCATTCCAACCAAACCAGTGGTTGTGCTTTTTCAAAATCGAAGCGACGTGCCGTGAAGAACGGAATAACTCGCCCACCCATCACTGATAGCAGCAAGGTAAACCACCACAACATCGCTTGCCAAACTGCAGACGATGGAAATGGAGGCATACCCTTAATAGTTGCGTAACTAGCAAAGTTCGCCACGATAGCCAATATAAACAGCGGTACAAAGAATAGATTCTTCCAGCCTTTCGATTTAACGACTCGGAAACCAATTTCGTAAGCGGCGAAGATTAAGAACACCGCCTCAACCGATGAGATCAGCCATAACGGTGCGGGGGTCCAAAACAGAATACGAGGTGCTAACCACAAACCAACCAGTGCGGCTAATCGATAGTGTTTGGTTCCATTGACGCCCGTCCACGTTTGCACCGCAGTTAACACAAAACCGACCACAATCGCCATGGCAAAGCCAAACAGCATTTCATGTACGTGCCACCAAAGCGCCGGTACTTTTAGCATTTCTGGCTGACCGTTTTGGAACATGATGACCCAAGCTACAATAGCGATCACAGCATAGAGACTGCCTAAAAAGAAGAAAGGTCTAAAACCTAATCGAAGATATGCAGGAATCGCATCTTCTACACTTTTATCTGTGATATTTAACAAACTCGTTCCTCATTTCAGATAACAAGCCAAGAGTGGCTTCTGGGAATTGCTATTTCATAGTCAAATTCATGATGCAGTAATCATCACTGCAATATTGCCTAACGTAATGCATGAAACGCGCCAAAGGTATAAAGCCAATAAAAACAAGTAACAAGGAGTCTTTAGGCTTCAAAAAAGTGTCAATTAAACACGCCCTATAAAAGTCATTTAGACTCATGAGAGTGTAAAATAAAAAACTACTGACATTTGATGAAGCCAAACATATAGTAAGACTAGTCTCAAATACAAAAGAACAGACAGGGAACGCGATGTATATTTTTGGTTATGGTAGCTTGATCAACTCCTCTTCTCGTCAACTCACAGGTCAAACAGGGCAAGCGATTCCTGCGATAGTGCATGGCCTAGTTCGTCATTGGAGTAAGATCGATGACAGCTATGTGTTGTCACCTTTGATCGTGAATCTCGGTGAGGGACAAGTGAATGGAGTTTTACTTGAGGTGGATGATATTGCGCTGACTGAGTTTGATCGCCGTGAGCGTGGTTATCACCGAATCGAATTAAAGGCCTCTCAGATAGAAAGCCAAAATAAGTTTAAACAGGATCAATCGATCTGGGTTTACATCAAAGACGAGATTCAAGCACCTTGCGAAAACAGCCCTATCGTTCAAACCTATGTCGATACGGTATTAGCAGGATGTTTAGAAGTGTCTGAAAGCTTTGCGGCGCACTTTGTTCAACACACACAAGGTTGGCATCACCCATTAGAAAATGATCGCCACCAGCCTAAATACGGCAATCTTGCTGGGGTTTCAGATCACCACCACAGTGTGATTGATGGCTTGATACTGACTGTTCGAAGCTAGTTGATGGACGTTATTAATGGATATACGTTGCTAATGAATATACGTTGGTAACGGATGTACATCGTTAATTAATCTAAATCGCCAGTTAATCTAGGTTGGCGAGCTCGATCGCTCTCCAACCTAAAACGATCTTAAACGACACGAATACCTGCAGGCATCGCACGTTCCGGTGTCAGCAATACACTTTCAGATTCATCTTCCGTTTCGGCACATAACAACATGCACTCAGAAGTGTGGCCTCTCATCTTCGCCTTCGCTAGATTGCACAAAACAACAACCTGCTTACCCATCAACTCTTCTTCGGTGTAGTAAGGTACTAGGCTAGTCACCGTTTGTAGCGTTTTCTCACCGATATCCACTTGCACGATGTAAAGCTTGTCTGCGTTTTCATGACGCACAACTTCAATGATCTTACCCACACGCATTTCTAACTTAGCAAAGTCACCATAAGAGACAGTATCCATTTCTCACTTCCTATATTGATTTATTTTCACTCATTAAATTATTTACTAAAATTAAGTAAAATGTAAATGTTTACACTAGCATTAAGCCTAATAATTACAAGCGGTAAAGATCTCATTACTGGAAGTAAAATGAGAGTTTCGTTGCCTTGCACTCATTGTCGGTGTTAAATAGATGCAGCAATGTATAGAGGTTAAAAATGGCAACAATTAAAGATGTCGCAAGGGAAGCAGGTGTTTCTGTTGCAACCGTATCTCGAGTCGTGAATAAGTCTCCGAAGGCAAGTGCGAACTCAATTGAATCCGTCACCAAAGCGATGTCTAAACTCGGCTATCGCCCGAATGCCAATGCTCGTGCGCTGGTAAGCCAGAGCACCAATACCGTCGGTGTGTTGGTTGGTGATATCTCCGATCCTTTTTTTGGCACGCTGGTTAAGGCTGTCGATAATGTCGCTCGTGAGAACGGAAAGCATATCCTCGTCGGTAATGGCTCACACGATCGTGAAGAAGAAAGACAAGCGATTGAGTTACTGATCAATAGCCGTTGCGACGCCTTAGTGATCCACTCAAAAGGCCTGACAGACGAAGAACTGATTGCCTATGCAAAAGAAGTAAAAGGCTTAGTGCTGATCAATCGCTATATTGCTGAGATTGCCAACCGTTGTATTTTCTTGGACAACAAGAAAGGCGCGTATCTTGCGACTGAATATCTGATCCGTCATGGTCATAAAAATATTGCCTGTATCGCTTCATCGCACAGCATTGAAGATGCCGATGAGCGTGTACAAGGTTACTTGTCAGCACTCTCGGATTACAAAATAGCGTTATCTGACAGCTATATTGAGTACTCAGCTCCCACCAGTGAAGGGGGTGAATACGCCATGACTAACCTATTAACCAAGTCACTGCCAATCACAGGCATTGTTGCGTACAACGATTACATGGCGGCAGGTGCTTTGTCTGTCCTAGATGAAAACGGTATTCAAGCGCCGGACAAAATGTCGATCATCGGTTTCGATGATGGCTTGATTGCACGCTATGTTCATCCAAAGCTAACCACCATTCGCTACCCGATTCAGATGATGGCAGAGAAAGCGACACGACTCGCGTTGCACTTAGCCAAAGGTGAAAACACCTCAACGGAGCCAATGATGTTCTCTCCGACTTTGGTGCGCCGTAATTCGGTAGAGAAAATCTAAGTTCTGGTCAACTAACCAAACAACAAACAAAAAAAAGCCCTAACAGAATCGCTTCTGTTAGGGCTTTCCTACCTTACTCGGATACCCAACAATCGCGCTTAATAAATCACACACTTGTTGAGCGCCACTTTTGCTCATCCCCCAAGAACAACGCGATAACTCACATCGTTCTATTCACAAACAAAAGCAATTGGCATAACCGTTTTGAGCTAGAGCGTACTAGTTTGAAGAATCCCCCGAAAATTCAAACTGGTAACAGGTACGGTAGTTATATTCTTGTTCAGGCTTGAGAATACAACTGTCCTGCTTCCACTCTGGGTGGTTAGGAGAGTCAGGTAAGAACTGGGTTTCTAGCGCCAAACCGGCGTAATCTTCATAGCTGCCACCACTTCGGTTTGGTGTACCACCAAGCCAGTTTCCGGTGTATAGCTGCATCGCAGGTTTGGTTGAAAATACTTTTAGTGTGACGAGCGCATCTGGTGACGTTACGGTAGCGGCGCATTGAGTGCGCTTGCAGCCGTCAGCTAATAAGAAAGAGTGGTCGTAACCCTTTGCTGCTTTCTGCTGTTCATCACCCAACAAACGCTCTGAGATCATCATAGGCTGATTGAAGTCGAAGCTGGTCGATTTCACCGATTTAAGATTGCCTAATGGAATACCTACCGAGTTGGTCGGTAAGAACTGATTGGCGTTGATGCTCACAATGTGTGACAAACAATCGTGCCCGGCTTCTGCACCAAGTAGGTTGAAGTACGCATGATTCGTTAAGTTGACCACGGTTGGCTTGTCTGTGGTCGCAGAGTAATGAATGGAAACTCGATTGTCTTCGGTAATGTCATAACGCACCGACACATTCAAATTCCCCGGAAACCCTTGATCGCCATCAGCCGACTCTAAAGTAAACGATACAGATGTATCAGTCTGCTCGGCAATATTCCAACGACGTTTATCAAAACCGTTCGGACCACCATGTAAAGAATTGCCCGCTTGGTTGGTTTCCAGCTTGTAGTTCTGACCATCAATTTTGAAACGACCATTGGCTATGCGGTTAGCATAACGACCAACGGTTGTGCCCATATAGCTGGCTTGTTTATCGAAGTTCTCCATTGAGTTAACACCCAACAAAACCTCTCTTTTATTTCCCTTTACTGGCAGGATACAGCTCAACCATGTTGCACCAATGTCCATGAATGTCACTTGCATGCCATGCGTATTTGATAGCGTCACTAACTGAGCGGGTTGGCCATCATAGGCTGGAGTTTGTGTCATGGATTGATGCAGGTTTTGCTCTTGTGTCATTCTAAATTCCTTCTAGCGCCAGTAAAAAGCCTCTACCTGAAATAAAGGCTTTAGCATTTGGCCTACCATGATCTTTTTAGTTGGTAAGCTCTATATTAAGTATCGAAGCCGTTAGATTACTTCAACTAAGCCTGCTCCGTCTTTCGCTTGGCACACATAAATAGATTCTTTTAGACCCGTCGCCGCTTGATATTTCTGTTCAACGGTTGTTTTAATTTCATCAACCAATGCAGGCGGAACCAATGCCACAATACAACCACCGAAACCACCGCCAGTCATACGCACGCCACCTTGGTCACCGATCACGTGTTTTACCAGCTCAACTAAGGTGTCGACTTCTTTGACTGTAATTTCAAAATCATCACGCATTGACGCATGTGATTCAGCCATCAATTCGCCCATGCGTTTCATGTCATGAGTACGCAGAGCTTGAGCCGCTTCAACGGTACGGTCATTTTCAGTGATCACGTGACGGGCACGTTTCGCGACCATTTCATCCAACTCAGACTCTTTCGCTTTGAACTGTTCAATAGTCACATCACGAAGTGCAGGAACACCAAAGATGCGCGCCGCTTCTTCACACTGTTCACGACGCGTATTGTATTCGCTGTCGACCAAGCCGCGTTTCTTGTTCGAGTTGATGATAACCACAGCCATATCTTCTGGCATAGAAACCGCTTGAGTCTCTAGGCTACGACAATCCAAAAGCATCGCATGATTTGCACGACCTTCAGCTGAGATCATTTGGTCCATGATGCCGCAGTTACAGCCCACAAATTCGTTTTCGGCTTGCTGACCATTAAGCGCCACTTCGGCTTGGCTGATCTCTAGGTTGTAAAGCACCTTGAATGTCTGACCGATGACCACTTCCAGTGCCGCAGAAGAACTTAAACCTGCACCTTGAGGCACGTTGCCCGTTACAGAGATGTCTGCACCTGTAAATTCAAAACCACGACCTTTTAAGCACTTCACCACACCACGAATGTAGTTAGCCCACATCTTATCTTGTTGGAATGTGATCTCTTGAGTTAAGTCGAACTCATCCACTGCATTACCGTAGTCTACTGATACTACGCGCACGATGTTGTCGTCACGCTTAGCCGCTGCCACTACCGTTTGGTAGTTAATGGCACACGGTAGAACAAAACCATCGTTGTAGTCGGTATGCTCGCCAATCAGGTTCACACGACCTGGCGCTTGAATAATATGAGTCGCTTGGTAACCAAGGACTTGCTCAAAAGATGCTTTCACGTTTTGGATTAGGTCAGACATAAGTAAACTCTCTGGTTAAACTCTTTGTTCAATTGGTTATGGCCCCTTTACGGCACCACTTTAATTCTTTTAGATCCCCTACCTCGTTCGTCTCTCACGGTAGGGAATGACAACATCAGCGACTAAGCTTTTAAGCTCCTAACTTATAGGCCTTTCACCTGCCGTCATTCCATAATCGAGGGACGAGATATCTGGAATCTCGCTTTTATTTAGTAACCGAGTTATCGATTAGTTTTACTATCAACGGAACAGGCTATTCCTGCTCTTTGTAGTGAACGTCACTCAAATCACGAAGACGTTGTGCCGCTTGTTCTGCGGTTAAATCACGCTGAGACTCAGCCAACATTTCGTAGCCGACCATGAATTTACGAACCGAAGCACTGCGCAACAGTGGCGGGTAGAACAACGCATGTAGCTGCCAATGGTCGATGTCAGTACCTTCTTCGAAGAACGGCGCATAGTGCCAGCCCATTGAGTAAGGGAATGAGCATTGGAATAAGTTGTCGTAACGGCTCGTCAGCTTCTTGATCGCAAGCGCTAAATCATCACGCTGCTCGTCAGTCAGTTCACTCATACGGCGGATGTGTGTTTTTGGCAGCAACATGGTTTCAAATGGCCACGCTGCCCAGTAAGGCACCACTGCAATCCAATGTTCAGTTTCAACCACAGGGCGAGAGCCGTCTTTCATTTCAGCTTCAACGTAATCCACTAAAAGATTAGAACCTTGCTGTTCAAAGTACTCTTTTAACAGTTTTTCTTTGCGTTCAATCTCGTTGGGTAAAAAGCTGTTTGCCCAGATTTGACCGTGTGGGTGTGGCTGAGAGCAGCCCATGGTCTCACCTTTGTTTTCAAACGCTTGAACCCACAGGTAGTCTTTACCTAGCTCTTCAATCTGTTCATTCCAGGTATCGATAACACCACGGATCTTGTTTACCGGAAGCTCCGGCAGCGTTTTGCTGTGGTCCGGAGAGAAACAGATCACGCGGCTCAACCCACGTACACCTTGAGTCTTGAATAGAGGGTTATCAGACTCTGGAGCATCAGGTGAGTCAGGCATCAACGCCGCGAAATCATTACTGAATACATAAGTGCCGTCGTAATCTGGGTTTTCATCGCCCGAAATACGCGTATTGGTTGGGCACAAGAAACACTCTTTCTCATACGCAGGAAGCTGCGCAGTCGATGGTTTTTCATCTTGGCCACTCCAAGGACGCTTTGCGCGGTGCGGTGATACTAAGATCCACTGACCCGTTAATGGGTTATAACGACGGTGCGGATGGTCTACTGGGTTAAATTCAACTTTTGACATGTTTAGATTGCTCTCAAATTTTGTGTCTTGGTCAATTCACCAAGATGAATGATTCTTCTAAAAGGAGATTCCCTATCACGCTCGTGCCTCGCTGTAGGGAATGACGTGTGATCTCGTTGTGCTATTTGTGCAAAGGCAACCGCTTCATAGCCTTATGCTCATCCGTCATTCCAGAATCGAGGTACGAGATATCAGGAATCTCGCTTTTCTCATCTCTGCTTTCCCCAAAGAAATCGGAGATGCAGCTAACAACGCTACGGCTTCAATCACACAGGCTAAGGCTAGTAGCCGTTCGGGTTATTCGACTGCCAATTCCACGTATCCGCTGTCATCTCCATCACGCTACGCGTCGCCTTCCAGCCAAGTTCGCGCTCTGCTTTTTCAGTGCTTGCCCAACATTCAGCAATATCACCAGCGCGGCGTGGGCAAAGTTCATAAGGAACAGGCTTACCCGATGCTTGTGCGAAGGCTTCAACCATCTCGAGTACGCTTGAGCCTTTGCCCGTGCCTAGGTTGTAAATGTGTAAACCCGCCTTCTCGCCAACCGCTTTCAATGCGGCTACGTGTCCGTCCGCTAAATCCATAACATGAATATAGTCGCGAACGCCTGTGCCATCGACTGTTGGGTAATCGTTTCCAAAAACAGCCAATTTGTCGCGACGACCTACCGCTACTTGAGCAATAAACGGCATCAGATTGTTTGGGATACCTTGTGGGTCTTCACCCATAGTGCCTGATGAATGGGCGCCAACTGGGTTGAAGTAACGTAGTAATGTCACACTCCAATCGTTCTCAGCGTTGAACAAATCACTCAAACATTCTTCGACCATGTACTTACTGCGACCATAAGGATTAGTTGTTGCACCCGTTGGAGAGCTTTCAGTAATTGGCACCACTTCTGGATCACCGTAAACGGTAGCCGAAGAGCTAAATACAATGCTCTTCACACCCGCTTTCTTCATGCTGCGAGCTAACACCAATGATCCATTGACGTTGTTATCGTAGTACTCCAAAGGTTTAGACACCGACTCCCCAACCGCTTTCAGGCCAGCAAAGTGAATCACGGCTTGGATATCGTTTTCTGAAAACACGCTATCTAGAAAAGATTGATCACGAATGTCGCCAAGATAAAAAGTTGGTCGCTTACCGGTCAATGATTCGATTCGCTTCAGTACTAGCTCTTTGCTGTTGCAAAGGTTATCAACAATGATTGGCTCCATACCCGCCTGTATCATTTGAATACATGTATGACTTCCGATGTAACCCATGCCGCCCGTAACCAGTACTTTCACAATCAACCTCTCTTTGTCGTCATTCTTGGACTAACTCGAACTAACATTCAGCTCAGTAGCACCGTATGCCAGAAATAGTAGCAGCCATTTTGACTATAATTCTGTGATCAAAACCACGAAGTGTAAACGTTTACACTAATTCATATCATTGTTACTGAACGTGACATAGGGAGAGCCTATAAACAAACACATCTAATTCATTGAATTTTAATAAGATAATTATAGATAGTTAGATTTGAGACATCATAGAGGAGTTGAGCATTTATTTTACTAAAAGTTAATGCAATGACTTCCAGTTTGATTACAATAGGTCTGTAGAATAAAGAGGTGCATTGCTTTTTTACTAAATACCAATTTCAAAGCAGCGCAATGTTCCAATAACAGGAAGTGAGTATGGCAACGTTAAAAGATATCGCGACTGAAGCACATGTTTCATTGGCTACAGTTTCAAGGGTTCTCAATGAAGATCCAACATTAAGCGTCAAGGAAGAGACCAAAAGGCGTATCTTTGAAATTGCAGAGAAGTTGGAATACAAAACCAGCAGCTCACGAAAAGCCGTTAGCAGTAAAAAACAAAATCATCACTTCCTTGCGCTGTATAACTACAAGCAAGAAGCTGAAGTGAATGACCCTTATTATCTATCGATTCGCCACGGGATTGAAACCCAATGTGACAAGATGGAAGTTAAACTAACCAACTGTTATGAAAGTAAAATACACGTAAATTCAGCACCTATCACTGGTGTATTGTTGGTGGGAAGAATGACACCGGAGGTTATCGAACAAGCCAAAAAGCTAAGCGATAATATCTGTTATGTCGATTTCACTGATCACTCTGAACCTTATGACTCTGTCGATATCGACCTGGCTTTGATCAGCAAAGAGATCACCAACTTCTTTATCAGCCAAGGCTATCAACGCATTGGTTTTATTGGCGGACAAGATAACGTCAACACTCCTGATATTCGCGAAGTTGCCTTTGCTGAATACGGTAGCCTTAAGAACGTTGTCAGCGAGCAAGACATCTATCGTGGAGACTTCTCTAGCTCTTCAGGTTATAAGCTTGCCAAACAGATGCTAGCGACGGGCGACTACCCTAAAGCCATGTTTATTGCGTCAGATTCCATCGCAATTGGTGTTTTACGAGCCGTTCATGAGCACGGATTAAACATTCCTGAAGATATTGCGCTGATTAGTGTAAATGACATCCCAACAGCTAAATTTACCTTCCCATCTTTATCGACTGTTCGTATTCACTCTGAACTAATGGGAATTCAAGGCGTTAACCTGTTGATTGAGAAAGTACGCGACGGCCGTACTATCCCACTACGTGTCTATGTACCAAGCAAATTAAAGCTGCGTGACACGACAAAATAGTTAAAAATATCAAATAGATAAACTAAGGCTACCTTTGTTGAAGGTGGCCTTTTTTGTGCCCATCACATACGCCTATATACACATACCTGCCTCTTTAGCCTGCTTCATAAAACAGCCAATAGCATTCTTTTAAGTGGATCACACAGCACTGTAAAAAGACCATAAAAAACGTGATGGAGTTAAAGTAAAACGTTTTCACCAATTTCATTTAGTAAAAGTTTTACTAATAATTACCTCAGTCCAAAAATACTCGTATTCACTACGACCCAATTACGCATAAGAACGTCGGTCAGCAAATTGCATTTAGGCCGAGAGAGAGGCAACGTGAACAACTGGGAAAACTTCCTGAACTTACATGAGAACCGTATGGCACCGCGTGCATACTTCTTCTCATACGCATCAGAAAAGAATGCAAAAACGTTTCAGCGTGAACTTAGCAGCCACTTCCAACTATTGAGTGGCCAATGGAATTTCAGCTATTTCACCAATCCACTATTGGTTCCTGAAGAGTTCTACTCTCAAGAAATGAGCGACTGGGGCCACATTACGGTTCCAAACATGTGGCAAATGGAAGGCCACGGCGATCTTCAATACACAGATGAAGGTTTCCCATTCCCAATTGATGTGCCTTTCGTACCATCAGACAACCCAACCGGTGCATACCAACGCTCTTTCTTCCTTGGCGAAAGCTGGGACGAGAAACAAACCATCATCAAATTTGATGGCGTTGAAACTTATTTCGAAGTTTACGTAAACGGCGAATACGTCGGTTTCAGCAAAGGCAGCCGCCTCACCGCTGAGTTCGATATATCTAGCCACGTGAAAGCAGGCAACAACCTACTTTCTATTCGCGTGATGCAATGGGCCGACTCAACCTACATTGAAGACCAAGACATGTGGTGGACGGGCGGTATCTTCCGTGACGTTTACCTAGTGGGCAAAGAACAGCTGCACGTGCAAGACGTTACCGTTCGCACTGACTTCGACGACGCTTACCAAAGCGCTACTCTGTCGTGCAACGTGGAACTAGAAAACCTAGCAGCAGCGGTAAACGCAACCCTTGAGTACGCATTGCTTGATGGCAGCCAAGTTATCTCGCAAGGCTCTGTAGATAGCTTAGCCGTCCCTAATCATAAGACTGATGGCAATGTAGATACTCAATTCTCTATTGATGTCGTTAACCCTGTTCAATGGAACGCTGAAAACCCTTACCTATACCAACTGTTGCTTACGCTGAAAGACGCTGACGGCAAGGTGTTGGAAGTGATTCCACAACGCGTTGGTTTCCGTGATATTAAAGTTCGCGATGGTCTGTTCTACATCAACAACAAGTACGTGATGCTGCACGGTGTGAACCGTCACGACAACGACCACCTGAAAGGTCGTGCTGTTGGCATGGATCGCGTCGAGAAAGACTTAGTACTGATGAAGCAACACAACATCAACTCAGTACGTACAGCGCACTACCCGAACGACCCACGCTTCTACGAACTGTGTGATATCTACGGCCTATTCGTGATGGGCGAAACTGATGTCGAAACACACGGTTTTGCCAACGTTGGCGACCTAAGCCGCATCACTAACGATGCTGCATGGGAAGCGGTGTTTGTTGAACGTATCGAACGTCATATTCACGCTCAAAAGAACCACCCTTCTATCATCATGTGGTCACTGGGTAACGAGTCTGGCTACGGTTGCAACATCCGTTCTATGTACGATGCAGCAAAAGCGATTGATGACACCCGTCTAGTTCACTATGAAGAAGACCGCGATGCTGAAGTGGTCGACATTATTTCGACCATGTACTCACGTGCTCAACTGATGAATGCCTTCGGTGAATTCCCACACGAAAAGCCACGCATCATCTGCGAATACGCACACGCAATGGGTAACGGCCCAGGCGGTTTAACCGAATACCAAAACGTGTTCTACAAGCATGATGCCATTCAAGGTCACTACGTTTGGGAATGGTGTGATCACGGTATTCTGGCGCGTGATGAAGCAGGCACAGAGTTCTACAAGTACGGCGGTGACTACGGTGACTACCCGAATAACTACAACTTCTGCATGGATGGTTTGATCTACCCAGACCAAACTCCAGGCCCAGGCTTGAAAGAGTACAAGCAAGTGATTGCCCCAGTGAAGCTTCGCGATTTCGATGCACAAACGGGCACCTTCACAGTAGACAACAAGCTTTGGTTCTCAAACATTGATGATTACACCATCACTGCGGAAATCCGCGCTGAGGGTGAAACCATTGCGGTACAGCACATCAAGATTGAAGAGCTGGCTGAGAACTCTAGCCGTGAACTGACGCTTAATTTGCCAGAGCTTGATGAGCGTGAAGTGTTTGTGAACTTTACAGTTCGTAAGGATTCTCGTACTTCATACAGCGAAGCGAACCACGACATTGCGGTTTATCAGTTCCAAGTGAAAGAGAACACTGCACAACTTGACGCCTTCACTAACAATAATGCGACAGCACTGAATGTTGAAGAATCTCGCTTAGCCTACCTAATCAAAGGCCACAACTTTGCTCTGAACTTCTCGAAAGTGAACGGCAAACTGACGTCATGGTTAGTGAATGGCGAGGAACTGATTAAGTCTGAGCCTAAGCTGAACTTCTTCAAGCCAATGATTGATAACCATAAGCAAGAGCACGATGGTTACTGGGAGCCTGCACACCTACAGATCATGCAAGAGCACTTCCGCACGCTAAACGTTGAGCAAGTTAACGACAAGGTAGAGATCACCACCACCAGCATCGTTGCTCCACCAGTATTTGATTTCGGCATGCGTTGTGAGTATCGCTACCAAATCAGTGCTGAAGGTCAACTGAACGTTGAGCTAAGTGGCGAACGTTACGGTGATTACCCTCACGTGATTCCAGTGATTGGTTTCGACATGGGCATTAACGGCGACTTCGACCAAGTTCAATACTACGGCCGCGGTCCTGAAGAGAACTACCAAGACAGCAAGCAAGCCAACATGATTGATGTTTACCAATCAACCGTGGCTGACATGTTCGAGAACTACCCGTTCCCACAAAACAACGGCAACCGCCAACACGTTCGTTGGGCTGCGCTTTCAAGCCGCGCGGGTAATGGTATTGCAGTAAAACCACAGCAAGAAATCAACTTCAGCGCATGGTTCTACACCAGCCAAAACCTTCACCAAGCACAACACACCATTGAGCTAGAGAAGAGCGGTTACATCACGCTAAACCTAGACCACCAAGTGATGGGCTTAGGCTCAAATTCTTGGGGCAGCGAAGTGCTCGACTCTTACCGAGTTTACATGGACGAGTTCCGCTACGGCTTAACTCTGATTCCATTCCAAGCAGGCGATTGCGACGCGCAGCACCTAATCAATCACAACTTTGGCGATGAGTTTTTTACGGCGAATCCACCGAAAGCTCAACCACAACAGAACGAGGCATAAGCGATGATCGTTTTAGACAACCTAGAGCAATTTAAAGTCGTTTACCGCGACGGTCGTAAATGGCAACGCTGTGTAGAAGCGATTGAAAACATCGGCAACATCAAAGATGGCGTGATGTATTCCATTGGTGACTCACTGGCTTACATGATTGAAGACGGTGTGGCTCGAAACACAGAAAGCTTCACTGGTAACCGTCGTTACTTCGACGTGCATTACTACCTAGAAGGTCGTGAAACCGTCGAGTTCGCAGCCAAGTCAGAGCTAGAGAAAACCCAAACTTACAGCGATGAGACTGACCGTGAACACCTAATGGGTAACGGTGAAACTCGTGAACTCATTGAAGGCCAAGTAGCGATCTTTGATAACAGCAAAGCCTACCGATTCCACGGTGATAACCGAGTTCGTAAAGTGGTGCTGAAAGTGACTATCGAAGACGGTTACTTCCTTAATAAGTAAGTAACTGAAGCTAAACAAACGAAAGCAACAACAAGATCTATTCACAGTGTGTACCGAGCCTTGCCGTTCAAGGCTCAGCCACACTGCACAACGCCTTTACGCTTCTTCCCTACAAGGAAGCCTAAAGAAATAACGACTATAATTACGTGACCCTTGGAGGACACTATGTCTGAATCTGTACGCGGTAAGTTAGGTAAATTTGCCTTGCTCTCCATGACATTTGCAGCGGTATTTAACGTTCGCAACATTGTAAATAACAACATCGAATTGGGATTGAGTTCTGCTCCTATCTTTTTGCTCGCCACCCTTATTTACTTCATTCCATTCGTGTTCATTATTGCTGAATTCGTATCAGCAAATAAAAACTCTGAGTCAGGCATGTATGACTGGCTTAAACAACCGCTGGGTTCAAAAGCGGCCTACTTAGGTTCATTCCTATATTGGTTCGTGAACCTATTCTGGTTTGTATCATTGCTGCCCAACGTTATCGCATACGCGTCTTACGCGATGCTTGGCTACGAGTACGCCTTCTCTCCGATAGTGACTTCGGCAATATCAATAGGTCTGTTTGCAGCAGCGACACACATCTCGACCAAAGGTGCGAGCTGGTTAGGTAAAATTGCAGAGATCGTGGCATACGGTGTATTTGCACTGTTCGCGGTTTACGTTATCGGTGCAATGATGGCACTCGGTGGTAACCATGAACCGGTAGAGCCAATCACGCTTGAAGCAATGACACCAACCATCAACTGGGCAACACTCGGTATTATGTGTTGGATCTTCCAAGCAGCCGGTGGTGCAGAAACCGCAGCCGCTTACCTAAACGATGTTAAGGGTGGCCATAAGTCTTTCATCAAGGTGATCATCAGCGCGGGTATCGCTATCGGTATCATGTACGCAGTCGGTTCTCTATTAGTGAACGTATTCGTTGCTCGTGACGAACTCACTTATGCTGGCGGCATGGTTGAAATCTTCACTGGTATGGCGAACTACTTCGACATTTCACAATCTCTAACGGGTCGCTTCGTCGGTATCATTCTGTTCGTCGCTATGTTCGGTTCGATGATGATGTGGACAGCAGCGCCAGTAAAAATTCACTTCTCTGAAATCCCTAAAGGTGTTTACGGTGAGAAAACGACTGAGCTTAACGAACACGGCGTGCCTGTTCGCGCAGCATGGTGGCAATTCGCTTTCGTATTCCTAATGCTAGTGGTTAACGGCTTCGGTTCTGAGTCTGTACAAGACATGATGAACACAGCAATCAACCTAACAGCAGGTACCGCAATGTTACCGCCTATCTTCATCATGGTGGCGTACTTTGTATTCCGCTTGAAGCATGACGATACACCACGTGACTTCCGCATGGGTACTCGAGTTCAAGGTATGTCTGTTGTGTCAGTACTTATCGGTATCTTTGTTGTAAGCATGACGGCATCAGCATTCCCAACGGGTGTAGACTTAATGCAAGCGTTCTTCGTCAACGTATTTATGACGGCTGTATTCTCAGCTATCGCTTGGTGGTGGATCTCTCGCTTTGAAAAGAAGCAAGCAGGTAAAGATGCAAAGCTAGAAGCGGCTAAACAATCGTAATACTTAGCAGCATTAGAACCAATTTAAAAAGCGCCTGTCATGGCGCTTTTTTGTTTTAAATCAGACAATTAAAAACCAACACCCGAAAATAAAAACGCCATTCCGTCAAGGATTTACTTCACGAAAAACGTTAATTAAATCGTAATAAAACCCGAACAAAAACAAAGGTAAAACATTAACTAAATTTATTTACTCAAGGTCACATATTTGATCAATTTTGATTAACTTCCCGCCGCTTAATCTTTAATCTTCTTGCTGAAGAGACGAAATAGTTCATATTTAAAAACGATAAAAAGCCCCTACAAGCCTTACAAATCGTCGTTCATGAAACAAACAATCTCTTTGATGAACCTCTTAACCTTTAACTCTTTGTTTTGGTAATAACTTTACTGAAAACCAAGAAAGAAAAGCGCGAAGAAGTCCGATCGTAAATCTATAAAAACAACAATGAGCCAACCCTGACAAAACAAAGCGGGTGTTTGCCAAACCAACATAACAATAAAAGTGCGGCCTAGAGCCTCCCTCTCTAGGACCAAGTTATAACGATCATCAACGTGATTCACCGGAGAACATCATGTCCGAAAATAAACGCAGTACGATAGGCAAGTTTGCCCTACTGTCTATGACCTTCGCGGCGGTATACAGCTTCAACAACATCATTAACAACAACATCGAGATAGGCCTTTCCTCGGCGCCGATGTTCTTTCTAGCCACCATCTTTTACTTTGTGCCTTTTTGTTTGATCGTCGCAGAGTTTGTGTCACTGAATAAAAACTCTGAAGCGGGCGTTTATTCTTGGGTTAAAAGCTCTCTAGGCGGCCGCTGGGCGTTTATTTCGGCTTATACCTACTGGTTTGTTAATCTGTTCTTCTTCACCTCTCTGCTGCCTAGAATCATCGCTTATGCGTCGTATGCGTTCTTAGGGTTTGAGTACATATTCACGCCAATCACCACGGCGATCCTCAGTACCATTTTGTTTGCGATTGCTACGCACATTTCAAACAATGGCGCGAAACTACTAGGTCCCATCACCTCACTCACATCGTCGCTTATGTTGTTGCTAACAATGTCTTACATCTTGTTGTCTGGCGGTGCTTTGATCGGTGGTATCGAGCCAGCAGACCCAATCACCATTGAAGCGATGACACCAAGCTTTAACTGGGCATTCCTTGGCGTAATCACTTGGATCTTCATGGCGGCTGGCGGTGCAGAATCGGTAGCGGTTTACGTTAACGACATCAAAGGCGGTCACAAGTCTTTCGTTAAAGTGATCATCATTGCCGGTATCTTCATTGGTGCGCTTTACTCTGTGGGCTCTGTGCTTGCAAACGTGTTTGTGTCGCGAGAAGAGCTTAAATTTACTGGCGGTTCAGTGCAGGTATTCGAAGGGCTAGCACGACACTTTGGGTTGTCTGAAATCCTAATGAATCGCTTTGTGGGCGTGGTTTCATTCACGGCGATGCTAGGCTCTCTGCTGATGTGGACAGCGACTCCGGTTAAGATTTTCTTCTCAGAGATCCCTAAAGGTATCTTCGGTGAGAAAACGGTCGCTCTAAACAAACAAGGCGTTCCAGAGCGTGCGGCTTGGATTCAGTTCTTGATTGTGATTCCACTGATGTTCATTCCGACACTGGCGTCCGATACGGTTCAAGATCTGATGAGTACCATTATCAACATGACAGCTGCAGCATCGATGTTGCCACCGCTATTCATCATGATCGCGTACCTTAATTTACGTTTGAAGTTGGATCACTTACCTCGTGATTTCAGAATGGGCTCACGTATGACAGGCATTACCGTGGTCTCGATTCTGATCGGCATTTTCACTGTTGGCTTCTTTGCGTCAACCTTCCCAACAGGTGCTGACATCATGACCATCATCTTCTACAACGTGGGCGGGATTGTTATCTTCCTTGGCTACGCGTGGTGGAAGTACGGCAAATATGAAAAAAGCTTATCTCCAGAAGAGAAAAAACTAGAAGCAAAACCTGAACCGGCGAACGCTTAGTTTTCCCTGCACTCTGATTTAAACTTCGGGCACTCTGACTTAAACTTCAGGCACTCGCATTTAAACTTCAGGCACTCACATTTGGTGAGTGCCTTTTTATTTGTCGGTACATTTCCACTAACCATCTCGATTAAATCAAAGCCATTCAAGAATCAAAGCATTCGAACCAACAATCTAACCACCCATCAAATAATTCACCTACCGAATACTTACAACCCTAGCCATACCTCTGCAAATTCAACTGAAAGTCAAAATAAAAACAAAGTAAATATTTACTAAAAATAGATCACACTTTTAAACTTAATTAATTTTAAACATCAAAATTATCATTAATATTGGTTTTGCGATCGTAAGTAACCTGACCAATACGCCTTGAAGAGCACCCCATATTAGAAGTCAGAACTGCTTGCGAACCTTCATTTATAACCCCGACACAGAAGTGATTAAAATGAAAAGTAGTTTTACTAAAAACACTCTTATTACAAGCTGTATTCTTGCTGCCTTAAGTACCACTGCCCACGCGGAAGAGTCCGCAGCAAACCACAGTGATACTCAGCCTCCTCAGACAGAAACTGAAACCCTATTTAACTTTTATGGTGAGCTTGGCCTTGGTGGTCACGTGGCACTCGAAGGTGATGATAAAGGCCGCTACGCAGACGGTACTTACATTGAAGCTGGCTTGGCTATCGAGCACGGTAATTGGTTTGGTCTTGCTTATATGGAAGGCTGGACAGTACAAGCCGACGACGAAGGCAATGCTTGGGCAACGGGCCACGGCTGGGGCGGCTTTGAAGGTGGTTTCAACCGCTTTTACGCTGGCTACCGCACCGACGAAAAAACAGAATTTATTGTCGGTCGTATGGACTCGTCACTGGATGACGTTCAATGGTGGGGTGACCCTACAGTTGAGTACGGCTACGCAATCTCAAACACGCGTGACGTACACCTTGGTGTGAAGATCCAAAACCTAGAGGGCAAGCTTCGCTACAGCGTTTCTTTCGCGCCAGAGTCTGACTTCTCTGAAGACGATGCTCTTGTTCACTTCGGTAAATACGACAGCTTCGCAGACCAATGGAAAGATAAGAACGCTATGGTCAATGGTTACCTTCAATACGATCTGACCGACGACTTAACCCTAATGGGTGGTGGTGAAGTTCGTAACAACGATGGTGGTGAACTATTGCTATTGGGTGCTGAGTACAAAAACTTCGCCACTCGTGTTTGGCATGATACCGATAAAGGCAACCAAGAGTCTTTCGGTAGCGAGTCTGGTATTCAAACCAGTGCATGGTACGAAGCGGCACAAGGCGTTTACCTATCTGCAGCCTACAACTACGCAAACTTTGACGGTGACAATGGCGACAAAGAAATCACCTCTTACATCAATGCTGGCGTTTGGTATGAATACGGCAACGGCGCGTTTGCGACTGCTTTCGATAGCCGCTTTGGCGTAGGCAGCGACACTGAAATCGGCGACGCTCAGGTGTTCGCAATGCAATACTTCTACTGGTAATAACAGGAATTGATCATGAAACTGAATAAATCATTCGCAGCTCTCGCTATCGGTGCAGCCCTTGTCGTTACTGGTTGTGCTTCAAACTCAATCTCTGGCTCAGGCTCAGACACAGAGCAACTGCAAGCCAACGAATTTAAGAACGTTATCGACCGTACTGGCTCACCTGAATACATGCGTGACTACGACTTCGATGACCACCAACGCTTTAACCCATTCTTCGACCTAGGTGCATGGCACGGTCACCTGCTGCCAGACAGAGCAGAAGGCATGGGCGGATTCCCAGGTACTGCGCTGCTTACCGAAGAATACATCAACTTCATGGCTGATAACTTCGACCGCCTAAGCGTGTTCAAAGACGGCAAAAAAGTGGCTTTCACTATGGAAGCTTACAGCCTACCGGGCGCATTGGTTCAGACGCTAAAATCTGACGATGTGACCGTAGAAATGACGATGCGTTTTGCTTCAAACCGTACCTCTCTGCTAGAAACCAAAATCACTACCGACTCACCGGTTGAATTGGTGTGGGATGGTGAACTGCTAGAAAAGACGCACGCTAAAGAAGGCGTGGCACAAACCGACAAAACAATCGCTGAAACTTACCCTGAGTATGACCGTCAAATCGTCGCAACCGACGATGGCCTAAAGGTGACCTTCGGTAAGGTTCGTTCGACATGGGATCTACTGACTTCTGGTGAGTCTGAATACCAAGTTCACAAGTCGATTCCAACAAAAACCACGGTTGATGGTTTAGCGTTTACTTCAACGGCAAACATTGAAGCATCGACCACAATCTACACCACATACTCGCATGTTCTAACGGCAGAAGAAGCGCAAGCGGAACAGCCTGAAATCAAAAAGATCATGGCAAACCCTACCGACTTCTTAGCGGCATCAGCAGAACGTTGGGAAGGCTATCTTGAGATGGGTTTAACCAACCCGAACGCGACACCAGAGCAAGAGCGTGTTGCGGTTAAAGCGATGGAAACCCTAAACGGTAACTGGCGTGGCGCTGCAGGTGCGATGGAGTTTGACTCTGTGACACCATCCGTGACGGCGCGTTGGTTCTCGGGCAACCAAACTTGGCCTTGGGACACATGGAAGCAAGCCTACGCAATGGCTCACTTCAACCCAGATGTAGCGAAAGATAACATCCGCGCGATGTTCGCTTACCAAATTCAGGCTGACGATGCCGTTCGTCCTTGGGATGAAGGTTACGTGCCCGATCTACTCGCTTACAACCTAAGTCCAGAACGTGGCGGCGATGGCGGTAACTGGAATGAACGTAATACCAAACCAAGCCTAGCAGCATGGGCAGTAATGGAAGTCTATAAGACCACCAGCGATGAAGCTTGGCTCGAAGAGATGTATCCAAAGCTAGTGGCATACCACGATTGGTGGCTGCGCAACCGTGACAACAACGGCAACGGCGTACCTGAATACGGCGCAGCACGCGATAAAGCACACAACACGCCTGAAGGTGAAATGTACTTCACCGTGGTTCGTGGCGATAAGCACGAAACAGTCGTAGGACAAGCAGCACTAGATAAAGTGGTAGCAGAAGGCAACTACGATTACATCGAAAGCCCAGCGCAAACAGCCGCATCTTGGGAGTCAGGTCGTGACGATGCCGCAGCGTTTGGTTTCATCGATAAAGACCAGCTAGACGCGTATGTCGCAAACGGCGGTAAGCGCAGCGATTGGGATGTTGAGTTCGCTCAAAACCGCGCTGAAGACGGCACCCTGTTAGGCTACTCATTGCTGCAAGAGTCGGTCGACCAAGCAAGCTACATGTACAGCGATAACAAGTACCTAGCAGAAATGGCTGACATTCTAGGTAAAGACGCAGAAGCGAAAGAGTTCCGTGAAAAAGCAGAGCACCTATCAAACTACATCAACACTTGTATGTTCGATGAGAGCACTAACTTCTTCTACGACATTCGTATTGAAGACAAACCACTAGCCAATGGCTGTGCAGGTAAACCGATTGTAGAACGTGGCAAAGGCCCTGAAGGTTGGTCACCACTGTTCAATGGCGCAGCAACACAAGCACACGCGGATGCGGTTGTCTCTGTGATGAAAGATACGGAAGAGTTCAATACCTACGTTCCACTGGGCACAGCAGCGCTTTCTAGCCCAGCATTTGGCCCAGATATTTACTGGCGTGGACGTGTATGGGTAGACCAATTCTACTTCGGCCTAAAAGGCATGGACAGCTACGGCTACCGTGATGACGCAATTGAAATGGCAGGCGCGTTCTTTGACCATGCAGATGGCTTGGTGCAAGACGGTCCTATCCGTGAGAACTACAACCCATTGAACGGTGAACAACAAGGTGCACCAAACTTCTCTTGGAGTGCAGCTCACCTGTACATGCTGTACAACGATTTCTTTACTGACGCAGAGTAAATCAAACCTATACCTGTCTTCTGGAATTAAATAAAAAGATAACCTCATAAATTTCAGACTTTGGCACTCAGTATCTCGCTGAGTGCCTTTTTTACACCTGAAGCAAAATAATCGAACAACAAGCACTTAGACCATTTGGCCTACCATGATCCTTTTACTCAATTCGCTGCACGTTAGCCTTTATCACCACAATGGAAGCGCACCTGATAATGATAATGCTCTTTCAATAATTTGAATTCATCATGGACACTTGGCGTCCATGAGTCATCACCGCCAACCCCCATATGGAAGCCATCGACATAAACAAACAGCTGCTCTTGTTCGGTTAAGTCACAAGTATGTTTTGCCTTCTGTAGCTGCTGTAACCCAAAACGACTGACTGAGAAATGGAAGTCTCCTTGCAGTTCAAATGATCCCACTTTTGCCTCACGAACATCACAATGCAAGCCGCAATCAGATGGGAAAATATAAGGGGTATGCATTTGTTCAATACTTTGCTGATATAGCCCCATATGTGCGGACATCTTTCGATCTGGGTAGTTTTCGTGTGGCCCACGACCAAACCATTCCACCCCATCAGGCACATGCTTCAAAGCAAACTCAAATCCGACTCGTGGCAGAGACGGCAAACCTTTCGCCGCTTGAACATCCACATCTAATTTGACCTCACCATCGGCAAATAATTGGTATTGCCAAGTCGACAACAAACGAACCTGATCTTCCACCGTGTGGGCAATTCTTGCAGTCACCGACACCCTATTTTTCTGAGTGATGGATGAAAATTCGATGCACTCTGGAGTGAGCCTATCTAACCTCATCACCTGCCAGCGTGCTATCCATGAATTAGGGTCAACGCGGTTTGCTTCACTGACACCGATATCGTTGTCTAATGGTGCACGATAAAAATTATCTCGAAGGCCACTAGCAAGTTGTTCCACCCCTTTAATTTTCCAGCTTTCTAATGTCCCAGACAATCTGTCGAACTCAACTTGATAAGTATCACCAATCACCGTCAGCAGCGTGTCGGTTTCAGTCACTTTCGGTGGGTATTGTGAGAGGTTAGCATCCAACATCAATTGCGGTTGAGTAGGTAAGCTAAGCTGCTCAATCGCTGTCACATGACCTTTATCCGCCCATGCAGTATTGGTGTTTAATACCACTTCAAGATTAAGGAAGTTGAGCGCATTAGCCGTCTTCGGGATAGTCACACCATCAAGCTCAATCCGCACACTGGATTGAGCTTTAACAAGCAGCTCAATACTGCCATGACATTGAACAAGTCCATCTTGAGTGATATTCCAATTAAGCGTTTCGACAGACTCTGAATCAAATAAATACTCACTAGCAATCTCAATCACCAGTGGTGATGCAGAAACCAGCTTGAATTGATAAAACTGCTGTGCTTTTTTCACTTCATGTAGCGTTGGATGCACCGTCCTGTCTGGGAATACCAAACCATTAATGCAGAACTGGCGATCATTAATCTCGTCGCCGAAATCACCACCATAGCCCCAATATGGTTTGCTGCTCGAATCGGTTTTGGTGATCCCTTGATCGACCCAATCCCAGATAAATCCGCCCTGTAATCTTGGGTTGTCTCTAAACGCTTGCCAATATTTATCAAAGCTACCCAGACTGTTCCCCATTGCATGGGCGTACTCACAGAGAATAAGAGGACGTTGCTCGTTTGGTAGAGCGATAGCTTTACGAATACCCACGCGAGGTGTCACCTCAGGTTGACTCTCAACCACAGGTAAATCCCAATCAACCCGCGCATACATAGGACATAAAATATCGGTCGCTGCTGTATCTGCCCCGCCACCTTCATACTGAACGGGACGTGTTGGATCAGTTTGTTTCACCCATTGATACATCGCATGGTGATTGCGACCAATACCCGATTCATTACCTAGCGACCAAATGATCACGCTGGCGTGGTTTTTATCGCGCTCCACCAGCCTTGTCATTCGTCTCATGTACGCATTCAACCATGACGCATCATCGGATAAACGGCACATCGGAAATTGACCATGAGTTTCCACATTCGCTTCATCAACCAGATACAGACCATACTCATCACACAGTTCATACCACAATGGATGATTCGGATAATGAGCGGTCCTAACGGCATTGAAGTTATTTTGTTTGAGCAGTTTGATGTCTTGAATCATCCCCTCTCGAGTCATGGTGTGACCCAATTCAGGGTGATGTTCATGACGATTGACGCCACGAATCAGCAACGGTTTTCCGTTAACTTTTAGCAAACTATCGGTAATTTCAACACTTCGAAAGCCGACATCGTAAGCCTCACAATCGATAAGCTCATCATGTTCATTGAGCAATGACACCACACAACGATACAGATAAGGTGATTCGGCACTCCACTTGTTCGGATTCACCACTGAAATGCGGTGTTCAGCGACTTCAGACCAAGGCCCTTTCTCATCCACAACTCGCTCACCAAAGCCCACGATTTGAGGTTCACAAACCAACTGTCCTTGAGCATCATAAAGTTCAGCTCTCAGCTTATCGCAGCCTTCTACCTCATTGCTGTGCTTGGTTATTTTCGTAGAAATATTTAAAACCGCATCGCGATAGCAAGCATCTAGCTGAGTCGCAATACCAACATCCTCAATGGCGACCTTGGGCTTTCTCAATAAAGTCACATCACGGAATATGCCGCTGAGCCACCACATATCTTGGTCTTCAAGATAGGAACCATCAGACCAACGCAGCACCATGACTGCGAGCGTGTTCTCACCCACTTGCAAGTATTCAGATACATCAAATTCCGCCGGTAATCGACTGTCTTGCGAATAGCCAACCCACTTGCCGTTACACCACAGATGGAACGCTGAGTTAACGCCATCAAAGGTGAGCCTATGGGTATCTAATAGCTCCGGTTCCGTGCAGTTAAAATGCGTTCGGTAGAGCCCTGTCGGATTATCGCTAGGGACGAAGGGAGGGTTATCAGCGAAAGGATATTTCACATTGGTATAGATCGGTTTATCAAAGCCTTGCATCTGCCAGTTGCTTGGCACTGCGATCGACTTCCATGAGGAATCATCAAAATGTTCAGAGACAAACTCTTCGCTGACCAACTCAGGCGAATCGAACAGCTGAAACTTCCAAACCCCATTGAGAGACAAGGTGCGTGACGAGTTCTTCCCCACAGCCTCAGCCAACGAGGTGTAACCATTCAAAGGAGCATGAGCCTCAACAACGTTATGATGAGTGATGTGTTGGTTTTCCCATTCGCGGGCAGAGATGGTTTGAGAGAAAGTTCTCATTGAGTGTTCCTTACGATAAACCGAATATAGTGAATCATTGCAAGTAGTACTAGGCAGGTTGTATTGGGTGCCTCTTGTGCTCAAAACGACGAACACTAATCAAATAACACTGGCAATGACAAACTGAAAAGGAAAAGAGCCGCAGCAAGAGTCGCTGCGGCAGATAACGTATTACTTAAAGGTACGCTTGCTCACCTTATCGAGTTTCTTCAAGATTTTTTCGATTCGGTCAGGGTGAACCATAAACTCTTGGAAGCCTTTCATGCCCTCTTTGGCCATCGCAGGATCGGTATCACGGTCATAGAACTGAGCCGTACCATCGGTAGAAGCGAGCATTGCTACACCTTTATCTAAGAACGGATCTGACTTGGCTTTGGCTTTATTGTTGGTCGGAATTTGTAACAGCATCTCATTGATCAGCTGTTGGTTTTCCGCACGCGCAACAAACTCTAGGAACTTACGTGCATCTTCCTTATTTTTCGCTTTTGAAGGAATGTGTAGCGTATCCATTGGCGCGTCTTCTGACATCGGAATACTTGGGTCGATGACAGGGAATTGGAAGAAATCCATCTTGCCATCCAACTCAGCAGGGAAGTTAGGCGTGATGAAGTTACCCATCAGGTACATCGCCGCTTTACCGTTGTACAAGAAAGGTTGAGCTTCTTGCCAAGAATAAGAGGCGTGATTTTCTAGATAGTAACCAGGCTCAACAAGCTCAGCCCAGTTAGCGAACGTTTTCTTCACACGTTCGTCAGAATAAGGCACCTTGCCTTCCATCAACTGAATATGGAAATCCAAGCCGTTGGTACGCATGTTGATGTAATCAAACCAACCTGCAGCAGTCCACAAGTACTTAGTACCAATCGCAAACGGCGCCACACCATTTTCTTTCAGCGTTGCCGATGCCGATTTCAGATCATCCCATGTTTTAGGTTCAGCAATTCCATACTGTTCAAAGATGTCTTTTCGGTAGTAGATACCCCATTGGTAATACGTGTATGGCACACCAAATTGCTTGCCATTCACCGTCATTGCAGGTGCGGCTGACGCAAAGTCTTGCTTCATGTTGTTGTCAGTCCAAATATCACTAACATCTTCAAACAGGCCGCGGTCAACAAAGGCTTTCATTCGGTTACCCGCATACCAAAAAACCACGTCCGGCGGCGAAGTAACCAACCAATTACGAATCGTTGTTTTGTACGACTCGTGATCGTACAAGTTGTACTTGACCGTAATATCTGGGTTTTCTTTTTCAAAGCGGTTAATGATCTCACCCCACGCCTCTTTCGGCGCTGGATCAGAAGCATCAGAGTTGATGACTAAGGTGCCAGCAAACGATGTTGCAGACATGGAGGCAGCGAGCACTGCAGAGGCAGCGATATGTTTCACGTATTTCATATTGAGGTCCTTGTTATGGAGCTAAGCTCTCTAAGTCCAATTCTTATTGTTTTCTCTCGTAGGGTGGTTCGTGTTTTAGTTTCTCTTCAATGATTCATCCATTCGGGATGTCGGTAGCAATAACGGCTTATAACAGCCGATATTGCTAGGTTCGTGTATCGATTCTTATCTCGTTATTTACCCTTTGGTCGCACCTAATGTCAGACCTGCGATAAAGTGCTTTTGCATGGTAAAAAACAGCACTACCGGTGGGATAGCCGCAACCACTGCACCCGCCGACATAAACTGCCAAGACGCCAGCCATTGGCCTTGCAGTGAGCTCAACCCCGCAGTCACAGGGCGAACGTCATCACTCTGAACCAGTACTAGAGCCCAGAAGAAATCATTCCAAATAAAGGTAAACACCAATACAGCTAACGCCGCTAAAGCTGGGCGAACCAAAGGCAGTACGACATGCCAGAATATTTTCCATTCGCTGACTCCCTCCACACGCGCCGCTTCGATCAAGGCATCTGGGATCCCGACGATAAAGTTACGCATGAACAAGGTACAAAATCCGGCTTGAAAAGCGATATGGAAGAAAATCAGCGCCCAATGGGTATCGTAAAGGCCAAGTCCAATCGTTAAATCACGCACTGGAATCATCAAAATTTGGAACGGAACAAAGTTGCCCGCAATAAACATCGCAAAGATCCAAACGTTGGCTTTGAAGTTGTATTTCGCCAAGGCATACCCAGCCAGAGTCGAGAGAGCGACAGCCCCTGCGACCGCCGGCAGTGTGATGATCAAGCTATTGATTAGGTACTGCCCCATCGAGGTCGAGGTAAAAACTTGGGTGTAGTTCTCTATGAATTGAATCTCGCTCGGCCAGCCCCAGTAATTACCTTTGTTGATGTCATCCATTGAACGAATTGACGTCATCATCACGGCGATAAGCGGTAACAACCACATCACGATCGAGATAGGTAACGCCACTCGGTAGCTGATATTAGTAAAGCGACCGGCTTTTTGAATTGGTTGCGGAAACATTATTTTTCACTCCTTAACATGCGCCACAAGAAGTAAGCGATATAGATATCCATAATCAGAAACAGCACCACAGAAACCGCGGCACCGTACCCCATTCGATAGTTAAAGATAGACTCTTCATACATTTGATACGCCAGTACCGTCGAGCTGCCCCAAGGTCCACCCGCCGTCATGGTTGCCACTAAATCGAAAGAACGCAGGGCACCAATCACGGTCACGACCACAGCAATAAACGTCGCGGGTCTTAGTTGAGGCAACACCACGTACCACAACATGCGCCACTTCTTTGCACCATCCAGTCTCGCCGCTTCTAATTGCTCTGGGTCGAGGTTATTCAACCCAGTGAGATACAAGATCATGCAGTAAGAAATTTGTGGCCATAGACCAGCGGCAATGATTCCGTAGGTGACATAGTCTTCGTCAGCGAGTATTGATATGGGCTCAAAACCGAACGCACCCAATACCATATTGAAAAGGCCAAATGACGGGTCATAAAACCAAGAAAATACGAGGCCGACCACCACTTGAGAAATAACAAAGGGGAAAAAGAATAAGGATTTTACGACACGAATGCCTTTCACTTGTTGGTTTAAGAAAAGGGCAATCGCTAAGCCACACGGTGGCGCAAGCATAAAGAAGATCAACCAAAGGAAGTTATTCGTTAACGAAGTATAAAAAGCATCAGAGTCAAATAGCTCACGATAGTTCTCAAGCCCTACCCACTCTTTTTCACCTAGCCCGTCCCACTCAAAGAAGCTCAGCCAGATACTGTCCAAGATGGGGTAGATAACATAGAGAGAGAAGATAGCGATGGCTGGCGCCAAGAACAGCCAAGGCGACACCTTAGAACTAATGCGCCTTTTCTTTTTCGCCGATGGGATGCGATTTTCTGGGTATATCGTTTTCACAGATTGCTCCATTTCCCGAAATTCCTTGTATTAAAAGCTTCATTTACTATTTGATTAATTTCCACCTAGGTTTCTAAATTTAATCAAGCAACGCAGCATTTATAGTAATTACGTTCAAATATTAGGCTTATTGATAACATTGCGCACAGTTATGTTTTATTTTTGTAAACGTTTCCACAAAAATCAGTATAGATCGCCAAATTTATATGACCACGATCAATAAATCATGCGAGGCACCTAACAAATTTCTGATGAAAGCGTATGTTTTAAAGGCAAAGAGATGCAGTCCAACGAAGCAAGGAGAGAGCATGGCTGATATCAGCTTAAAACAGGTCATCAAACGATATGGTGATGTTCAAACGATCCATGGTGTTGATCTAGAAATAAGTAACGGCGAATTCGTAGTATTCGTTGGGCCGTCTGGTTGCGGTAAATCAACTCTCTTACGCTTAGTTGCTGGCTTGGAAGAGATTACTGAAGGTGAGATCCATATTGGCGATGATCTGGTTAACGATGTCGATCCTGCCGAGCGTGGTGTGGCGATGGTATTCCAATCCTACGCCCTTTATCCGCATATGACGGTTGAAGAAAACATGGGCTTTGGCCTGAAAATGAACGGTGTAGCTAAAGAAGTCGTCGAGAAACAAGTCACCAGTGCAGCGAAAACGCTTCAACTAGACCCTTTGTTGAAACGTAAACCTAAAGAACTGTCAGGTGGACAGCGTCAGCGTGTTGCTATTGGTCGAGCGATTGTTCGTAACCCAAGAGTGTTCTTATTCGACGAACCTTTATCAAACTTAGATGCTGAACTTCGTGTCGATATGCGGTTACAAATCGCAAAATTGCATCAAGATCTGCAAAATACCATGATTTATGTCACGCACGATCAAGTAGAAGCAATGACACTTGCAGACAAAATCGTGGTACTGAGAGATGGTCGAGTTGAGCAAGTGGGTTCACCTCTCGAACTGTATCATTCCCCTCAAAATGAATTTGTGGCCGGCTTTATTGGCTCTCCAAAAATGAACTTCTTGCCATGTGTGGTCAATAACACCTCTGACACTCATGCCCAACTTACCGTCAATGGCCTCAGTAAAATTACTCTGCCATTGCCAAGTGATGGTCTTGCTGAAGGACAAAAGCTGACGCTTGGTATTCGACCAGAACATTTGGAGATCAATGGCGACTCAGATATCACGATTGAATTCCAGAGCGAGGTAGTAGAAAGATTGGGCAACAGTACTTATATGTTTGGACAATCATGTGGTGTTGATAGCTTTAAAGTTCACCTCCCCGGAGATCAAGAGGTCACACGTTATCAGTCTCTCAATCTAAATTTCGCATCAAAAGATTGTCATCTGTTTGATGCTGAAGGTCAGCGTATTAACTAGACTTTTCAAACGGTAAAGCTAGCTCGATGTCGCTAGCTTTACCACTTCATTTCAAACTCACTTCTTGTGCCACTTTTAAGTAGTTAAACGCTTCCACTTTCTTCCTCTTTACCTTATGAAACATCTCTCAAAAGTTTCATAACTCACACCTAAATGTTGGCCTCAGAAGACTTATTCGAACTTTATTTACCCTTAATAGCTATCCGGACATTAATTTGATAGTCGTTTACTCAATAATGGCTAAACTATAGTGTCGCTTACCCCTTTCTGAGAAAACCCAAATGCCTAATGCTGATTCCACCCTAAATAAACGCATGGGAATCGTTGCGCTCACCTGGCCAATTTTTATCGAAGTTCTTCTAAGAACCGCACTCAACACCAGTGATGTATTCATGTTATCGGGGTACTCAGACAAAGCCGTGTCTGCCGTTGGTGTTATCTCTCAGATATCCTTTTTTCTGATCATCGTCTCAACCATGGTCAGCAGCGGTACAGGCATCCTAATCGCACAATACAACGGTGCCTCTCGCACTCAAGAGAGCGCTCATGTGGGCGTGGCGAGTATTATCTTGGCCATTATTACCGGTGTGTTACTCAGTATTATTGCGATTCTTGGTGCTGAATATTTTATTCCGCTCTACCAACTGGAAGCTCAAGTCGAACAGTACGCTCAAGAGTATCTGTTTATCAGTGGTGCTCTCACCTTTAATGTCACGATAGGTGTCGTTCTCACCACGATTCTACGCAGCCATGGCTATTCAAAATCACCGATGGTCATCAACATGATTGCAGGTGTGATCAACATCTTCGGCAACTACTGCGCACTTTACCAACCTTTCGGGTTGCCAGTGTACGGCGTACAAGGGGTTGCAACAGCGACAGTCATTAGCCAAGTGATCGGCTTATTGATCTTAATCGGTGTCGTAAGAAACAAAGGCATTGACCTACCGATGAAACAGTTCAAATCTGTGCCTAAAGCTATCTATCAAAAAATCATGAAGATCGGCTCTATGAATGCTGGAGAAGTACTCTCTTACAACATGGCGCAAATCAGTATTACCTTCTTTGTGGTTCAGATGGGAACGTCTTCATTGGCCGCATTTACTTACGCACAAAACATCGCACGTCTCTCTTTTGCCTTTGCCTTAGCCATCGGCCAAGGTAGCCAAATCCAAACGGGTTATTACATTGGTAAAGGTTGGATAGATGAGATAGCCAACCGTGTACAACGCTATTTTGTGGTTGGTTTCATCGCCTCTATCAGCATTACCTGCGTGGTCTATATTTTCCGATTCGAGATTTTGGATCTCTTCACTCAAGATCCAGAGATCATCGCACTGACTGCCGCACTCATCGCAGGCTCGATACTTTTAGAAGGTGGTCGCGTGTTTAATCTGATTTTCATTTCTTGCTTAAAAGCCGCAGGCGATATTAAGTTCCCGATCAAAATGGGCATTCTTAGCATGTGGGGCATTGGCGTTGCGATGAGCTATTTACTTGGTGTGCATTGGGGTTATGGCGTATTTGGTGCTTGGATGGCAATCGCGATGGACGAATGGTTCCGCGGATTGATTATGGTTCGTCGCTGGCGAGCGAAGAAATGGACTCGATTCTCTTTGTAGATCATTTAGAGCCTTGCTGATTACCACTCGAGCTATGTGTTAGAACCCATGTTAATACTGTGCCCAGAAACACTCTGGGTACACTCAATAAGGTACTTGTACCTAACTCAAAATGACAGCCCCCACCTAATGTTACTTTCAGATAACCCGAGTTGCCCTCCATTAGTTATAAATTCATCAAAAGCGCACTACTATTACCTTACTCGTTAACTATGTCGTTAATGACCGAATGCTAAGCACGCACTGCTACTAATAAGCACAAAGCCACTGGCATGATAGGAGAACAAGATTATGTCTTATTACTCAGTACTAGAAGTTACGCCAACCACTGACGCTTGGGTCGCTGATTACATCGAACCAGCAACCAGACTCGTCACAAAATATGGCGGTAAATATCTAGCTCGCACTGCTAGCCACGAAAACGTAGAAGGTAACGCTGAGCAGCCTGCATTGCGTGTCATCATTGAGTGGCCATCAAAGCAAGCTGCCGTTGATTTCATTAATGACGCGGAATATGCCCCACACTTAGCTGCACGCACTGCAGGTTCAGTTAGCCACCATGCGCTTATCGAAGGTAAAGACGACCTAGCGTAATCGAGAGTCCAATTTCCGATTAATATTTAGATATAAAAAGACCCCCAATAATTGGTGTCCAACTATTGGGGGTCAGTTCATAGCGCGGCTTTTTTTATTCACTTTATAGTAATTAGCCTATGGCGAACCTTTTACTCAAAATCTATAAACTATTAAATAATATCAGATAGTTAAAAGCCAATTTAAGTAATTAAACCGGAGCTTCAATGCCCTTCTTACGCTTTGCTAATCGGCCAAAAATACCGACTAACATTACAATGCCGCACACACCGTACACCTGCATGATGGTTGGATCATCCGAGACAAAACCAACATCAGAGAACATCACGTAAGCACCTAATACCATGTAGAGAATGATAGCCGAAGCTTCGAAACGGAACTTCCAAGGTGTGACATCGATATTTTCATTCACAGGCATCACGTAATCATCTTCACGTGGCATAAAGTAGCCAATGATGAACATCAGCGCTGTACATACAACAAACAGAATCGCCAATTGGTGTAAGAAGTGAATAGGTGTTTTGAACACTAACTGCATCGCAGCGTATGAACTTACAAATACCACCAATGCCACTTTAGCCGCTAGAGCTGGCACACGTTTAGAGATGTAACCCACAAACACGATAGTGAAGATTGGCACACTGAAGAAGCCCGCTACCATTTGTAGGTATTGGAACAAACCTTCTGGTGCGTACATGATGAACGGTGCAATGCACACAGAGATAATCGCGATCACAACGCCAAAGATACGGCCTTTACCCACCAGCTCTTCATCTGTTTTACCTTGGCCAAACAAAGGTTTGTAGACATTCAATGCAAATAGAGTGGTCGAACTGTTAAGCACACCATTAAATGTACTTAGGATGGCACCAAACATAACCGCGACAAAGAAGCCAACCAACGGCTTAGGCAAAACTTCGTTAACCAAGCGCGTGTACATAGTGTCTGGATTACCGGCATCTGCACCAAACATGTGGAATGCGATGATGCCTGGAATAATTAGGAACAGTGGAGAGATAACCTTAATCGCACCAGCAAGAATCACCCCTTTCTGACCTTCTTTTAAGTTCTTAGCACCCAACGCACGCTGGATGATTGATTGATCCGTACCCCAGTAGTAAAGGTTCACAAGTAGAAGACCTGTAAACAAGGTTGAGAACGGCAGTGGATCAGTATCTGTACCAACCGATTGCAGTTTCTCTGGCGCTGCATAAAGCAGAATATCCAAGCCAGCACCAAAGCTGCCCTCGCCCAACACCATCAAACCAAACACGGGGATCATCATGCCGCCAACAATCAGGCCTACGCCATTAATCGTATCCGCAATCACAACCGCTTTTAGGCCGCCATAAATCGCGTAAAAGAAGCCAAGTAGACCAATCGTCGCCGAAATAAGGGCTATTGAACTAAACTCTGAAATATTTAGCAGAGCTTGAACATCAAAGATCTCCCCTAAAACAACGGCACCGGCATAAAGTGTGGTTGGCAAGATATTGATGACGTACTGGCACAAGAAAAGTAACGTCACAAACTTCTTCACCGACATGTCGTAACGGCTCTCTAAGAAGTCTGGAATCGTCGTTATCCCTTGCTTCAGGTAACGCGGTACCAGCATCAGAGCGATGATGACTAAAGTGACACCAGAGGCCACTTCCCACCCCATGACACTCATGTTGTGGGTATAAGCTTGTGCACTCATACCAACAAAGCTAGTCGCGCTTAAGTTGGTTAAAATTAGGGAGCTGGCAATCAAACCACCGGTTAAGCTTCTTCCGCCGAGAAAGAAGCCGTCTTGTGAGGTGTTCTTGTCATTTTTAACTTTGTTGTAGGTAAACGCGACAACAAAACCAGTAAATAACAAGAATGACAGCAGAACTGTAATAGACATTTTGTTTTCCTTAAGTTTAGTTATTGCGGCAGCAATTCCTCGCTGCCGATTATATTTTTATATTTAGAATTTTATTTGTAGGGGTACTCAGAGTTAGCGCTTCATATCTTTTTCAGATGAACAATCAAGGCTGACTCTGGGTCTAGAATCGGTAAGGTCAATCCAATTTCCTTGAGGTTATCGCCACTCAGGGTCAACGTTTTGTCGAGCCATTGGGGGCGCTGTTTCATCAACTGGAAACTGGTTTTTGGCATGTCCACTAACTTCACTTGATACATCGCGTTGTCTTCCACGCAGCTAATACGAAGTGGCGAAGGCAGAGCATATTCAGGCATCGCTAATTGGCACACGGTGATCAGCATTTCATCGTCATTTTCAACGCCATAAATGTTCTGATTTTTGTCCGAAGGATCCATTCGGAAACTACGGCCAGAATGTAAAACATGACGAAATTGCTTATGCAGTGAAATGTAATGTGAGAATGCTTGTTTCTCTTCCGGTGACTCTTTAACGGGGTCAAGCTCAACACCCATGTGCCCCATGAGTGCGGTTACACCACGCATATTGATGCTGTGACGACGATTTGTTGAGTGGCATTCTGCTGGGCCGATATGCGCGCCCATCACCTCTGGTGGGAAGAAGTAACTCATGCCTTTTTGAATGGCTTGGCGTTCTAAGGCATCATTACAATCCGATGCCCAGAAGCGATGGGTTCGTTTTAGAATTTCAAAATCGATACGGCCGCCGCCCGAAGAACAAGATTCAATTTCGACTTCTGGGTGCGCTCGATTCAACTCATCAACAAGGCGATATAGCGCTTTAGTTTGACCATGCACCGCGGCCTTACCTTGATGACCCGGTTGAACCAACTCTCGGTTCATGTCCCACTTAAGGTAAGTGATGTTGTATCGAGTCAGCAGCGCATTGAGGCGTTCATACAAGTAGTTAAAACACGCTTCATTTTGTAGGTCTAACACGTATTGCCAACGACCAGACGGTTGATGATACCCTTGTAGACCAAGTACCCAATCCGGATGGTTTCGATAAAGATTAGAGTCTTGGCTAACCATCTCAGGTTCAACCCACAGGCCAAACTCCATACCCTGTTGATTAACATGTTCAATCACAGGTTCTAAGCCATTTGGGTATTTCACTTCATCCAAATACCAGTCGCCCAGTGCCGTGCGTTCACCATCACGCCCCACAAACCAACCATCATCAATAATGAAACGCTCAACGCCCATCACGCCCGCTTCTGTTGCCATTTGCATGATGTAGTCAGGCTTGTGATCAAAATAGATCCCTTCCCATGTGTTTAAATGAACGGGACGAGGTTTATCTGTTGGGAATTTAATAATGTTGTCGCGAACAAATTGTTGAAAGCGTTGCGCGATGCCATTTAAACCTGAGTTGCTGTAACAGCCATAGAGCCAAGGTGTCTGATAAGTTGCCTCTGGTTCTAGAATCGATTCACCCGCTAGCAATAACTCTCCCGCTTGAACAAAGCGGCGGCCATCACTACGAACATCCGCGCGCATTTGGTGGTTACCGCTCCAACCCAAATGAAATCCCCACACCAAACCGTTTTGCTCTGAGAACCCTTGAGTGCCTGCAAACATGCCAGGGAAGTTTTCATGTGAAGTACGACCGCGACGGTTCTCTTGCATGAAGCCGCCGTGTTCAAAACGCTGACGTTGCGTTTGGAACTCATGACACCAACGGCCATGGAACGTCATAAGCTCGTTAGCATGATTCGGCAATGGCAGCGTTGAAGAAAGCTTGTTCAAGTAGTATTTATTGCTGCCTTTATTGGTGACGGTTACACGCTTTTGGACGACGTCAGATTCGAAATCCAGCTTAATCTCTACCTTAAGGTTCAGTTGAGCAACCTTGTCTTCAAGGAAAAAACACGCCTCTTGATCTTGAGCATCGTAACGAACGGTCTTAAAGACAGGAGCCCAATCACGCCCTTCTCTGTGACCTTCAATGCCTGGAGCGTTAAAGTGCCCACTGCCTAATTCAGGACAAAGAGAGAGAGGCACATCCACATCAAGTCGCGCTTGGGAAATCGGTCTCTCTGTCGAAAGCAGAAGATCTTCATCAATACTTGCGATCTTTGCCCCCCAATGCAAAACCTCTGGAACACGCCCTGATTTAATGATCAAACTATGGTTTTTACTCTTTAAGTGAATAAATTCGTTCATTACTAATCTCCATTGTTTTCGTAAACATAATATAGGAATGATAATGAACCCATCACGCCAGATTAGTATCCAAAACCCACAAAATCGTGATGTAAATTGGCTTTACCATTCGAAAAACTTGCACAAGATCGACTGTTTCCGGAAACATTTTTAATGTTTTAAAAGACATTTATTTGAGAGTGAGCAGAGTTTAGTTTGGTAAATTTCGGTAGGCTTATTTCACTCCAAAATATTCGATGAGCAGAGCGATGAGTATCACCTTCAAAGACGTAGCAAAACTGGCAGGGGTATCCACCCAGACGGTATCTCGAGTAACCAATGGCTCACAAGACGTCGCGGAATCCACCCGCAACAAGGTTAACGCCGCCATAAAGCAACTGGGATATGTACCCAATAAAGGTGCGCAAATGCTCAGTCGAGCCAAGTCCACCAGCGTTGGCTTAGTCACTCTCGATATGGCACTGCATGGCGCAGCAATGATCGCCAATGGCGTGCGAATGCAGGCTCATGATATGAGTTATGGCGTCGCTTTCTCTGTTGTTTCCGAGCCTAATCTCGCGAACACCCGTGAGGCCATTCGTGAATTGATGGCTCAACAGGTAGACAGCATTATTCTGAATGTGCCTTTAGAGAGTGCCGATGCAGAATGGTTAGTGGAACAATATCAGCACCTCAACCTTATCTTCATTGATGTTCCCTCTAACAGCCAAGTGAACTATGTTTGCGGTGATCATGCGGAAGGAGCAAAACTGGCAGCTCAACATCTACTTGAAAGCGGACGAACGGACTTCCTGCTGATCACTGGCCCGAATGAATCCAGTGCCTCAAAGATTCGTCATCAAAGTTGGTTAGCCGCGTTATCAGATGCAGAGAGTAAGGTGCAGTATCAATATCAAGGAAACTGGCAAGCAGAAAGTGGTTATCTTGGCGTTCGAGAAGCTGTCTCTAAACAAGCCGTATTTGATGCCGTGTTAGTGGCAAGTGATCAGATGGCACTGGGAGCTTTACGTGCACTGCAAGAACTGCAGATACCTGTCCCTGATAAGGTTGCGGTCGTCGGCTTTGATGGCATCGAGGACAGTGCGTTTTTTAATCCACCATTGACCACCATCAAACAAGACTTCACCACGATTGGTCGACAAGCTGTGGTACTTGCAGAGAAGCTCAACGCTAACTCACAAGATGCTTTACTGCAGCACCATATCGAAACTGCATTACTCCCAAGAGAAAGCAGCCAACCTAAGGTGACGGCTCACTATGAAAAACAAGAGATCGAGCAACTGCTGAAAAGAATTCAGACCCTTTTGCCAGAATCGACATAAAAGAAAAAGCGCTAGGGGGAGCTAGCGCTTTAAGACCAACTAAGTCCGTTTAGCCTGGTAGTTTTTTAAGCTATATCATGAGGATATAACCATTTTTTTACTTAGGTAAATCAAAAAGCCTATTCTTTACGACTGCTTTGAGTCGTAAATTAAGTATAGTCGGGTTGCGAAAAATGGAAGGAATTATTTCGGTTATTTTTGCTAAATCGAATAAAGCTAAAGTAGAAAACCAGCTCAAATGAACTAACCTTTAATCATGATAGGAAATCTTGATGAAGGGCTATATGGATTCAGAGACGACCACCGCCAAACCCGCTCCTCAAAAAGAACAATCAAACTTATTGTCGTCTTTACTTCATGAATTCAGAAGAAACAAACTGATTCTGTATTATGTTGCATTTACGACACCGTTAACGTTAGTTGTTAATTATTTCGTGCCTCATGAAGTTCGATACAACATATATACCTACTTAGAGATCTTAGCCACAGTCTGTTACGTCACCTTTATTTTATGGGCGACATACTACTACTGCCATTTATTGTTCAATCGAGAAAAAAGACCCACTAAACAATTCATCAATAAAATTAAAACTCTGTTGTTTCCAGTATCAAAGCCGCTCTACTTTATTTTATTAATGCTCGTCTTAAACATCTCATTCTCTAGCTATACCTTCTTAAAATCAGTCATTCCTTATCTCAATCCATATTTTTTAGATCTCGATTTTTACCATTTAGATAAATGGTTGCACTTTGGCATTTCACCTTGGGAAATTACCCACTTTTTTTTACCGAATTCAATAGCTTCACTCGCCATCAACATCTTGTACAACTTGTGGTTTTTTATCATGTGGGGAATGCTGCTTTATTTTGTCATTTACCGTAAAGATGACCAACTTCGCAACCAGTTTTTACTCACATTCTTAAGTTCATGGTTTATCATTGGGAACATAATGGCGACCCTTCTATCATCAGCAGGCCCTGTTTTTATTAGTCACTTCAATGACCAAGATTTGTATCTTCCCTTGATGCAAAGATTAAACATGCAGAGCGCAGAACTCACTGAACGTGGCTTTATGTCTTTGTGGGCACTCAGTACTCAAGATGCGCTTTGGGCAAGCTACGTTGGAGGTATTGGAGATATAGGGACAGGAATCTCAGCCATGCCCAGCATGCATGTAACCATATCCGTTCTGATTGCAATGACATCATTCAAATTAAATAAGAAACTCGGTTACATAGCGTGGATTTACGCCTTCTTTATTCAGGTTGGGTCGGTGCATTTGGCATGGCATTACGCTGTTGACGGTTATGTCGGCGCACTAATGGTTATTACCCTCTGGCACTTGATAGGTTACATGCTTAGAAGAAGCTCACCATCAATCACTTAACAGCAATGACAATCTCAACCGCCTGGGAGATCACTTTTCTCAAGTGAGTATTCTTGTCGTCTAATTGCTTTCCCTTACGATAAACAAGCTGTATATCAAAATCAGGAACGTCTATTGGCGGGGTGACAGCTATCAGTGAACTGTCGACATTAGGGGCGTTTCTAGCGACTAACTTAGGCACAATACACAATAGTTTTCTGCCACTGATCAATCGCTTTACCGTTAAGAAGTTGCTCGATGCGATTGCCACTTTTCTGGTGTAGCCCAGCTCAGCCAATTTAGTATCAACTGCGGTTTTTAGGGCTCCATTAGGCGATACTAAGGCGTGCTCCACAGAGACAAATGATTGTAGTGACATAGGCAACTCAACATCCAACACCGATTCATCAAGCAAGCAGACATGTTGCTCAGTATAGAGAAGTTCTGTGCCATACAATTTAGGCACTTCACCAAAACTGCCTATCGCAATATCTAGCTTAGCCTCTTCAAATACCTGCTGATAATTGGTTCGATTAACGTTGAAAAACGCGACTTGAGAGCTTGGCGAAACTTGCTTAATAAAGTCAAAGATCATTGGGCCAAACATCTGTTCAGCGTAATCGGTCAGCCCTATTTTCCAGCTGCCTCTATAACTATCAACTTCAAACCTTTTGGACAACAGAACTTCAGATTGAATAGTATTAAGCAACGCATCGACGGTGCTTGATAATTCAATGGCTCGGTCGGTCGCTTCCATCTTGCTACCGACACGCTCAAACAAAGGGTCATCAAACAGCTTTCTCAGTCTTTGTAAGCTATGACTCATCGCAGATTGGCTGACATAACAACGCCCAGCAGCCTTACTCACGCTATTCGTCTTATACAAAGCCTGCAGTGCAATCAATAAGTTAAGGTCAATTCCTTTCCAGTTAAAATCAGCCACAAATCAATCCCATATCATTCATAGTTATAATTAAAACAATTAATTTGAATCATAGTTCAACTCCACCTAAATTACGCTAAACATTTATCTGGAATCGATCATGCTTTCAATTTTTAAAACCTTTTTCTGGCTTGGCTGGATTAGCTTCGGTGGACCAGCGGCACACATTGGCTACTTCCGTAAAACCTTTGTTGAGAAACTGAATTGGTTATCCGACGAAGAGTACGGGCAAATTGTCGCCCTCAGTCAATTTCTGCCGGGTCCAGGCTCAAGTCAGGTTGGCTTCGCGGTTGGTTACAAAAAAGGTGGCTTAACCGGTGCGATTGCCGCATTTGTAGGCTTCACCTCCCCTTCTGTCATCCTAATGTTGATATTGGCCTTAGTGAGCAATCAGTTGTTGGAAGCACCGCTTTTCATTTCTATCATCCACGGACTTAAGCTACTCGCGGTCGTGGTTGTGGCTGACGCCACTTTCGGCATGTACAAAAACTTTTGCCAATCAAAGATAGCAACAGCACTGTGTGTGATCACCGCGATTGTTCTGCTTTTAATTCCTGGGATCTGGCCTCAGGTATTAGTTCTATTGTTTGCTTCTATGGTTGGCAGTAAGTTCTTAACCTCACACGAATTAAAAACAGTACCTTCGACGCACAAGATATCGTTAACACCACTCGTGATTTTCGTTGCTTTACTGGTTGGTCTGCCTCTATTCAGTGCTTACTCTCAAGGCATTGAAGTATTTGGCTTGTTCTACCAAGCAGGCAGCTTGGTATTCGGTGGCGGTCACGTGGTTCTTCCGTTGTTACAGAATGGCATTGGTGACCAACTGTCTCAAGATGCCTTCCTAACAGGCTATGCCGCAGCGCAAGCCGTACCGGGCCCGATGTTTACGTTAGCCACTTACCTCGGTTATGTATTAATGCCATCAGCACCGATCACAGGGGCACTGCTCGCAACGATTGCGGTGTTCTTACCGGGCTTCTTGCTGCTACTGGGTGTATTGAAGAACTGGCAGGCAATTGCGAGTAAGCCTCTAGTAGCTGGGGCGCTTACAGGTGTGAATGCGGCTGTAGTCGGTTTATTACTTGCGGCTCTATACCAACCCATCTTCACAAGTGCAGTGAGTAGCAGCTTAGACTTCGCTCTGATCATTGTTGGTGTTTGGCTATTGAAAACCGTGAAGATGCCGATTGTAGGTTTAGTGGGGATCTTCATGTTATTGGGTGCGATTACCGGTCTCGCAATCTAAGTAATAATTGAGAGTAAGAGGTAGGGGAGCTAGTCGCCTACTTCTTACTTTAATCAAAATCGTCATCACAGCAGCAACTATACAATTGCAACTCCACCTAGCACTTCAAGCACTCGAGTGCAGCTCCCTTGGCCAAAAACCTCAGCCTAATTATTTATCGTCCTTAAATCTTAAAATAGAGAGTATTCTCATCTCTCGCCTACCTCGTGATACGTTATCGAGTATCAAACCGCAGAAAAAAGACATCACAGCGATCAAAGCTATTGAGCTAGACAAAACAGCTGTAGGTAGCCTTGCCACTAAACCCGTGTCAACGAATTCAACAATAACGGGAATACCTAAGCTCAATGAAATAAGACCAAGCAATATCGAGAGCACGCCAAAGAAAAACATTGGTTTTACATCTCTCAATAAGAACAAGATAAAGTTGAGGATCTTGAGGCCATCACTCAAGGTGTTCAGTTTACTGGAAGTCCCTTCAGGTCTAGATTGGTACTGAGTTGAGACTTCTTTAATGGACATATTATGATGTAATGCATGCACGGTGAGTTCGGTTTCAATTTGAAAACCATCACTAAAAATCGGGACTGATTTAACAAACCGGCGACTCATAATCCGATAGCCCGAAAAAACATCACTTAATTGGGCGTTAAATCCCCGATTGATAAGTGAAGAGAACATTTTATTGCCGAATATATGTCCTTTAGGATACGCACCTGAAGAGCGCTCTCGGCTTCCAATAATCATATCGAGCTTTTCATTATTTAATTGCTCGATCAAAGCCGGACATATAGACGCATCGTAAGTGTCATCACCATCGGCCATCACGTAAATATCAGCCTCAACATCAGAGAACATACGCCTAACGACTTCCCCCTTCCCTTGACGAGACTCATGTCGAACAATAGCACCGGCTTGCATCGCCTCTTCTATCGTGTTGTCAGTTGAATTGTTGTCATAAACATAAATAGTAGAATTAGGTAAAGCTTGTTGAAAAGAAGTGACCGTTTTTCCGACCGCACCAGCTTCGTTATAGCACGGGAGTAACACAGCAATGGTTTGGTTTTTCATGAACTCCCCCTAACTCTAAAGACTCGGTAGCCGCTTTCAATGTTGTCGTGCACAACCTCCAACCAAGTTGGAGTATCTGAGCTGTATAATTTATTGATAAACGCCTCCTCTCCCGCCGAGTCCTTTAAAATCAACAAATGCGGATCATTGCCAATAACAATGATATCGATGCTTTTCTCTATGATTTTCCTTTCGGCTAAACTCAGATCTTCCTCTAGCATCACCTCAATAAGAAATTGGTTCCCAACAATATTTCTATGGTAAGGAGCAGCAATAATTCGATTATCCGTCTTTGCCAACACTGGAGCCCCCGTTTCGATCCCTGAGAGTATGGTGTGCGAATTGATATCGTTATCTTGTAGCACCTTATGGATCTTCAGCGATTGCTCCTTTTGATCAAGAGTAGTTGTAATTTCTTCGGTTGGCGACAACGCAAGAATGACAAAGGCGACCGCTAGTGGTGCTCCAGAAATAATAACGGTCGCTTTTATGATGAAGGAACGGATGTAATCTGCTAACTGAAGAATCACATATGCTTGCAGGGGAGCTGCTAGTACAAAACACAACCTCATGACTCTAATCTACCAAAAGATCGCAAGGGCTAAATTGAACATAAAGATGAGATACAAAATTGTGCAGTGGTGGTTTTTACGCTTAAAAAATGGATACAAAGTGGCAGGAATCACGAGCAAAGCGTAATTCTCTATCGAGAAAAAACCATGACTTGCGACATATCTAACGACCGATTTCGCTTCTGTCACTTGGTCTAACCAATACACTTTAAGTATAGGAGGGTAATCAATTAACAACGCACTGCTGAGCGATGGATAAAGCACTGCCACTGGGATTAAAAATAAAACAGCAAGAAATACGAACAGAAAAACCTTTTGCAGCTGGCTTTTATCTTCACTCATTAATAGATGATAAACATTAACGAACAGCCAACCACAGAAGAACAGGATGATGAGAGCAAATGATATTTCGTCGTACTTAAAAACAAAAAACTCATCGTAAGGCCGATTTAATAAAACCGCACAAACCCCAAACAGAGCAGAACTCGCATACAGCTTAGAGATATAACCAAACCACTCATGGCAAACAAGACCGTAATACACGGTGTAAATCGCGAAGAAAATCATAAATAACAATACATTGTCTAACCCTGTCCACAAAGATAAAGACAACAAGATTGCTTGAGCATAAACACGCCATGATTGGCACAATTGGTTGTGATTTAACGGCGTCGAGGCTAAAAACAAGACAGCGAAGATAAGCTGAATATTATGATGATCAATAGAACCGGGTAAAAAATGGATAATTGAAGGCGAAGAAATCGCAAACATCATGCTAATAAAGCGATACTTGGCACCAAAGAGGTGGTCAGCTAAGTAAAAGCATGACAGTGAAAAAAGCAGCAAGTAAAGCAGGGGGACAAGAGAGATGGATATTGTATAAGCAAGGTTATCATCAACGATAAACAATAGTGGAAAGGCAACAAGCGACAGAACGAGATCAGGAAATCGAGACCAATGAATAATAATACCATCAGCGGCATTGAAATTACTCATCGGCTCTAGGTACCAATGCCCGTTCTTCATCCACTCTTGAAACTGAACAAAACGCATATAATCGTCATTGTCATTCAAGTTGAGTATTGAAACGCTTTCCCACTTATAAAAAAATATCACTATGGCACAAACTAGCCAAAGGGCAGAAATTACAATGATATCTTTATTAAAGCTTTCGCTTTTAGGCAATATGAATATCCTTTTCATTGAGCCAAAATCAAATTTCTACTGTTCCATCTCTCTCACTTCTGATAACGCTCTATTTAAATTTTCATTCGCTACTTTGTAGTAAGATGATTTCTTATCGATAGCTTGCTGTAGATAAGGGACTGCCTGATCGGGCTTTCCTTGTAATATCAAGAAGTAGCCGACATTATTCAACGCTTCCGGCGCTTCCATATGTCTCATAAATACGTTGGTTGCTTTTTTAATATCCCCAGAGGCTAAATAAATAAGCGCCAAATTATTCTGAGCTTTTTCATTATTCGGTTCTAACTCTAAGGCTGAACGCGTGTATTGATACGCTTCCTTGTAGTTACCGTACATGTAGTGGGAGTAGCCCATATTCAACAAAGCTTTGACTGAACTTTTGTCTATCGTCAGTGATTTTTTAAAGTACTCTTGTGCGATCTGATGCTTTCCGTCAACATCTTCCAGTACGCCAACCCCCATATAAGCTAGCGCTGGAGACATACTATCGACCTTCAAACTGGCCACTTCACTTTGGTTCAATGCTTGGTAGTTTTGGATAGTTTCACTGCTTTTTAAACGAACTTGGTCTGAATTAATCGCTTTAAAGAAATAACTACGTCCTTCATCTGTGCGACGTTGTTTGGTGTATAGAACGCCTAACTGCTCCAACACTTCAGTGTGGGCGGGGTTAAAATCTAGCGCTGCAAGGTAAGCTCTTTCGGCCAACGCATAATTACCGCGAGACGAATGTATTTGGCCAATAGTAAACAACGTTTTATCGTGAAACTCTTTTTCAGGGAAAGACAATGAACGTATATATTCATACAACGCCAAGTCTATATTATTGTCACGCAAAGCAATGTCACCGCGCATGATCGCTTCTTTTTCATTAAGCGGTGGATCATCACTAGTCAAAGTATCGATTGGTTTGCCGGAATACAATTCGGCATCAAACTGATTGGTTGGCTCATCGGAAGAAGCACAACCAAGTAGCAAAATTGGCAATAGTAGTAGAAGAAACTTATTGTATAACATCATAAACTTGCTCCCGGCGCAGTTAATGCGTCCATTACGATCAAGAGTCCAGGGCCAAGTGCGACAATGAAAAAGCAAGGCCAAATAAATATCAACATAGGGAATAACATTTTAGTCGGTATTTTCGCCGCAATTTCTTCAGCGGCTTGCTGTCGCTTATCTCTAAAATCTTCAGTATAGTCACGGAGCGTTTGAGCTAAGCTTCCACCCATTCTCGATGCATGAGAAAGCAAAGAAACCAAGCCTTCCAATTCCACTAAACCGGTTCGTTCGATAAGTTGCCTAAGCGCATCAGGCATAGTGACGCCCGCTTGGATTTTAGCAAATACAGTCTCTAGTTCATCCGCGAGCTCCGGCTGAGAGACATAGAGCTCTGATGCAACACGACCAAGAGCCGCATTAAAACCAAGCCCAGATTCAGTACATACAACAAGAAGATCTAGTGCATCAGGGACACCGTTTCTTATTTTTTTCTGACGCTCTTTTTGCAGCTTACTTAGAATAATATTAGGTGTGAATGTGCCAAGAAAAACACAGGTCATGATAAGTAAATTATTGTAGTCTCCACCCAACGCTATGTAATAAACCATAAAAGCAGCGACGATACCTATCAAGCTAGATAAAACCTTCAACGCATAGAAAACCGATAACGAGCTCTTCTCATGGAACCCGGCATGCATCAACTTTTCCGAGTAAGTTTCATTATCTTTTTTATTACCTTTACTTATAAAAGGGCTTAATGATTCTAACGTATTGGAGAAGTCGTATGGTTTTCGGCCAGTCGGTGCCCCGTCTTCTGATATCTGTCTCAGTTTCTTGTCCAAAGGAGAACGAGCTCCCAAAAATAGAAATCCAAGCGTGAGTGTTAACAAGACTGTTGTAAGCAAAATCATCGAATAGATAACCACCTGAGAGCTGATCCCAAACTCTGCTAACATCTGCTTCCAAACTTCAATATTTAGTAATTCCATAGGTTAAATCTCTATGCTGATGATCTTTTTAATCCACAAGGCTCCGATAGCCAAAAGAACAATACCGACACTCACCATGGATAGGCCGCGAGGATCTTTATAGAGTGGCTCGATATACTCGGGACTAGCGACCCTTAAGGCGAAGAACAAACCAAATGGGGATAACGTTAAGATCCATGCGGATAAACGACTTTCAGCAGAGAGCGTTTTGATTTTCCTTTCCAGTTTAAAACGCGCTCTAAGTACTTCAGATACCTTTTGCAGGTTTTCAGATAGGTTACCCCCAGTCTCTTTTTGCAACATTACGGCACTAGAAAATGCCAGCATTGAGACGGTTGGTACTCGTTCTGTCATCTGTAGAATCGCCAAGCGTAAGTCATAACCATAGTTAAGTAAGTTATAGGTATTTTTAAATTCAACACCGATTGGATCTGGAAGTTCTTCGCCTACTTCATTGAATGATTGAACGAGCGGTTGTCCTGCTTGCAATGCGCGTCGAATAATATCCAAAGCCTCAGGAAGTTGTTCCTCAAATCGAGCCATTCGGTAAGTCACTCGATTTTGCACAAATAGATAGGCGATAACCCAAACAAAAATGAACGCCCCCACACTGATGAACCATACTTGGTTGGTCATTATCGATATCAATGAGAGCAATACAGCGCAAAGAGAAACAATAAGTAAGAACCGGCTTAACGCCACTTTCATACCGGCTAGTTCCAACATTTTTTTCAAGCCACCGAAGAAAGAGATAACGATGAGCTTACGATCTAACGGGGACAGTTCTTTGTTATAGTGCTCTTTGAGTAATGACAAACTCTCTGCATCGATATTACGTTGCGTCTCTTTCAAACGTCGAGACAACTCTTTGTGCTTCGCTTTTTTCCCTGCTGCAGGGAGCAACAAAGCTTGAGAGATAAAAAGCACCGCAATGAATAATAGACCTAATGAAACGCTTACATTGTCCATAATCTCTCCTTAACCTTTGGTCTCACTAAAGAGCTCGAAAGGCAGATCGAGTCCACGTTTGACTAACTGGTCATGGTATTGAGGAACGACCCCCGTTGCCGTGAAATAACCGATAATATTGCCGTCTTCATCAATACCTTTACGCTGAAAACGGAATATTTCCGACATCGTGATCACCTCACCTTCCATGCCGTTGATCTCTTGGATACTCACCATCCGACGCTTACCATCTTCTTGGCGCTCCATTTGAACAACAAGGTGTATAGCCGAAGCTATTTGAGCTCGTAAGTTTTTGGTTGATATGTTCCACCCTGCCATCGAGAACATGTTTTCGACACGACTTAAGGCATCACGAGGGGTATTCGCGTGAATGGTAGCAAGAGATCCATCATGACCGGTATTCATCGCCGCTAGCATGTCAACGGCTTCGCTACCACGTACCTCCCCAACCACGATTCGATCAGGTCGCATACGCAAGGTATTTTTAACCAATTCGCGCTGGCTGATTTCTCCCTTCCCTTCTAGGTTCGCAGGACGGGTTTCTAGACGAATAACATGTGGTTGTTGCAGTTGTAATTCTGCCGAGTCTTCTATGGTAATAATTCTTTGGTCTCGCGGAATGAAACCAGAAAAGATATTCAGTGTGGTTGTTTTCCCTGACCCCGTCCCTCCTGAAATCAAGATATTCAGCTCACCTTTCACCGCAGCCTCTACAAATTTAGCCATCTGAGGCGAGACTGAGTCGTAACCAATTAAGTTATCCATTGTCAAACGATCGACGGCAAAACGACGAATCGAAACTGAAGGGCCATCGAGTGCGAGAGGCGGGATAATCGCATTAACACGGGAACCATCAACTAAGCGGGCATCTACCATAGGTGATGCTTCATCTATACGACGACCAACCTGGCTGACGATACGATCAATAATGTTTCTCAAATGGCGGTCATCAAGAAAAGTATAGGGCGTTTTTTCGAGTTTACCCCTTCGCTCAACGTAAACACTTTTTGGGCCGTTGACCAATATATCCGACACAGTTTGATCAGCTAACAAGGGCTCCAACGGACCAAGACCAAAAACTTCATCTTCTATCTGTTTGATGACCCGTTTACGACCTTCTGCGCTGAGTGCATGACTACCATCATCAGCCATCAACTGAACGATAGCTTCATGCAAATCTAGCTTGGCGCGCTCTTTCTCCAAGCTAGAAAGTAATCCTAAGTCTAACGTTTCAAGCAACTGCTTGTGAAAGAAGTGTTTGATTGATAATTCTTGCTCCAGTACTTTTCGAGCTTCATCGATCGCTTTCTCCTTTTCAACGCTCGCTTCTGTCCGAGAGTGACTGGACGTCTCAGCACTTGATAAACGTTCAACAGGATTGGCATCTTCTGAATCATGCGAAATCTGTTCTACTTTTTTTTCAAACTCTGGATTTACATTTTTTCGTTTAAAGAACATCACAATCCCTCGTGTTTACTTTTCATCAACCCATTATGAAAACAACTTTTTCAGCCACCCTTTCTCTTCCTGCTCTGGTGGTGAGAGAACATGAGATAAGTCGATGATAGAGCGAGTAATAGAGCTTTTCTTCCTAGACTGAACTAACGGCTGCCCCAAATTGGCACTCTCTAGCGCGACTTTAAAATCGTTAGGCATAAGGTGTATGTCATGATTACCCACCGCCTGCTCAATGTCTTTTAGCTTAATTGAATGTCGCTTTTCATAACGGTTGAGAATGACCTCTATTGAGTCACTTTGTAAGCCGTACTCAAACTTCAGAGACTTAATTAGTCGGCTCGTGTTTTTTACTGACACTAAGCTCTGTTGCAAAACCAAAAGTACTTTAGTCGCAGGTGATATTGCTGATGCAAACACGTGATCTAAGCCTCTAGACAGGTCAATGATCACATAAGGGTAGAAACGACGCAGAATTGGAAGTAATCTGCCAATTTTCTGAGCCTGCTCGAAGTCATCAGCGTTATTTTCATGTTTAAAGCTTAGAACATGGAGGCCTGATTCGTGTTTATTTACCAAAGAGCCCAAAGACATTTCATCCAAGTCATTAGAACTGTTAATCGCATCCGAAACACTATAAGTCGGTGCTATGTTCAAATAGTCTGGAATCACGCCAAATTGAAGGTCGATATCGAGTAAAAGGACTTCATTCGGATGTTGAGTAGCCATCTCAATGGCAGTATTTAACGCCAAGGTGGTTGCCCCCATCCCTCCTTTGGTATTCAAAAACAAGATAAACTCTCCGTAACTGGAGTTCTCAAGCTTTTCGGAAGCGGTTTTCTTCAATAATGGAAGTAAGTCCGATAGAGTCACATGGTGAGACAAAAAATCTGATGCCCCTAAACGAAGTGCTATTTTTAGTGATCCATTATCACTTTCATCACCAAGCACAACTAAAGACAAATCCTTGTCTTCTAAAGACAAATCATATCCTTGCAACTCAACCATTTTTTGCGCCCAATTCCCATTAGCTTCAACGAAAATAAGCTCTGGAACATCTGCACTTTTTAAGTATTCTTCACTCATTGCCCCAAGAGAAAATGACGTTACATGAACATTTCGGCATTTTTTTAGCTCTTGACTCATATGCGAATGAAAGGCGTCAGTGCTATAGACTAACCAAACCTTTAGGTTCGTTCTTAAACGCGTCATATCTTTATCGTTTTCATTAGGCGTTATTTTGATCGCTTCCCCCATACATTCATCTCCTTTAAATAACCGCTTATGGGCACCGACTCTTGATGTCAGTGCCAGCTTCAGCCCTCACTACCCCCAAGCTTTCAGCTGGTAGTATTGTTTCAAACGCAGGGGCTGCAAGAAATCCATTCTCTCCTAGAAAGCTTAGGTTACTGATTAACTGAATGCCATAACCCGTAGCCCTAGAACGCACAAATTTAATGGTGCCAAATCCAGGCTCAGTCTCATAACCAGACGTAATTTCACTACCGCTCGCGTCTAAGTAAGCCACTTCTAAATTCGCATTAGTAAACCCAACAAGAGGAATATCATCCACCACCATTCCCGCAATATTGTCTCTATCAAGAACGGAGCATACCGTCGCTAACCTAGCTGCCTTCCTAGTCGCTTCGCTGACCATTTGCAGCGAAAATACATACGCACCTAAAGCTAAAATGAGAAACAACAACAAAAAAACAAACCCCGAGACAATGGTAAATTCAATGATGGCAAGCCCTTTGATACGCCTGTTAAACCTTTTCATCACAGTACCCTCATCACTGAAGTGACACTTAACGGAATAGAAAAACTTGTGGCAGATAAAGGAATAGATAAAAACAACGGCACATAGTCATATGTCACGCTGACTCGCACATAACTGTCAATAGAGGGTGGTGTTACTGTTACATCTGCAGTCGTCAATGTAGACAATACTGCTGTCCCAACGCTGCTCTGACCATAAACCACCACATTTTGAATCTCTAATGTTGGTGCAATAGTGCCACCTTTTGTATCGTAAACCTCACTAACAGCATATCGTGCGCCATTTTGTACAGACTTAGAGATAACATTGTAGTGAATCAGAACATTGCCAAGCTCGATCACCAAACCCAAAAAAAACAGTAATACAGGGGTTGCAATGACCATCTCTACAGCAGCAAAACCACGTTGATGTTTATTAGATAGCATCATAATCACGACTCCCCACTATCAGGATCCTTATACAGAACAATCTTGTAAGCTCCTTCGGTTGTCGATTGACTACTACCAGAGCCACCAGTGACACTGCAAGAATGTATAAACTCACCAAAAACGGCAGGTGTACCTGAGTTGTTAGTTGGTGCTTTTTGCAACAAGAAAAAGCAGCCTATTTTATTCACTGTAAAGTCGGTAGAGCCGCCACTTTTACCCGAGCAGTCCACCATAGGGATAGGTAAAATACGACGCCAAGCCACACCATTAGATGCGCACCCAGAACCACCACTTGCTATGCAGGCGTTGGTATCTGACTCATATTGAGCATAGGTATAACTTCCATCAGAATCGATCTCTCCCGTACCGGCATCAATCGTGATTTCATTGGTAGGTTCTGTGGTTACATAATCTGAAGGGTAATCGGATGCCGATAAGCCACCACCATACTCACCAAAACGAGTATTCAAACCATCGCCTGTGGGGCCAACTGTGCCACCTGGCTTAGTTGTTATATCTTCACCAATTTTAATTGGCTGATCATAACTACCACCTAAGCCTTCTTTGATTGTTTTACCACCAGAACCAAAGTCCAACAGATGATAATTACCATTACCCATTTCAGATAAGCTACTGTCTCCTACCTTCAAAGCATGAACGGTCCCTATCTCATAACCAAATACACTGGTTATCTCTTCACCAGTTTCATCATGAAAGCCGTCTTCTGGAGAAATATCGTTATCAGAGGTGCCATCACCAATACACACTCCAATGGGTACAACATTATTATAAGCGAGGCCTGAGCTGGGACCTGCAACAGCACTTGCCGATACCACTTTTTCAAGACCAAACAGTTGAATAAAGAATTCATCCATCTCTAGTGCATCCACGCGAACACGCACATACACATCATCAGTTGAATCGAACGTCGCCGTGCCTGTAAAATCCTTCGGATCATTCGAATAATCAATACTTATAGAAGCGGTCGAGAAATCAATTTCTTGGTTCCCTGTTGAAGCCGCCATGGCATTGAGTGCCGCGCCTACCTCCGCGTCTACTGCGTCTTTATCTTTACTATTGTCTAATATGGTTGCAGCAGCCAACGTTGCAGAATCAACTGCATTTTGTAAGCGCGTTTTATTCACAACCATATGATTTATGTCTACAGCTAACGCTGAGACAGCTAAAAAAACTAACAAAGCAGCAGTAATCATCACCGCAACTAAGCCTTGCTGTTTTTTCGGGCTTTGTGATACTCGATACAACATATGAGTACCTCCAGATTTAGTTAAAATCTTCTAAGATCTGGCTACTACTTCCGGACAGATCATTTTCACCTCTGCCAACATATCTGTCGTAACCAGTCTGCATCCGCTCCCCTGTACCATCAGGTACTTCGAGTAAATTCTCTTGGGTAGCATTAGAGTTATACGTTTGCTCTGTTTTCACTAGTGCTACCGAGTGCCCTAAACGAGCATCGTTCGCACAGCCAACCAATAACATTGCGAGAAAGATCATCATTATTTTAGTCATATCTATCCCCTTATAAATCATGCCCAAATGAGCCTTCGCTACCACCATCAGTTGGTGATATATCCTGTGACGCTTGAGATTGCTCTGAATCAGATTCAGACGGTTCAGCTATGTAAGCGCCTCGGCCCAATAAGTAATATTCCAAATCATTAGGGTCAACAAAAGCATCTGTGGGTAAGGTCACTTTGCTTCTATCAATAGGCTTTGCCAACCTTGGAGTTACTAAGATTACTAATTCAGTTTCTCCAGATATGTACTCTTGACTGTTAAAAAGTTGGCCTAAAATCGGCACATCTCCAAAACCTGGCATCTTGTTACTGATGTCCCTAACATTTTCACTCAACAACCCCGCAATACCAATAGTTTGCCCATCAGCTAGCTCCAGTGTTGATGAAGCACTACGCCGAGTAATAGGTGGGATAAAATAAGTGGCATTGGTGGTGCCCGGGTCAATGGTCAATGAGCTGGTATTGGCTATCTCACTAACATCAACGGCTAGATTTAAATTGATTTTCTTATCACTGAGTACCGTCGGTATAAATTTAAGCCCTACACCGTATTCTTTGTATTCTATGGTAATGCCATCTTCGTCTGGCACAGGGATAGGAAATTCACCACCGGCTAAAAACTCAGCCTTAGAACCACTTAATGCGGTTAAGTTCGGTTCAGCCAATACCTTAGCGACCCCGTTTTGTTTTGCTACGTCCAATGCGAAAGTAAACAGAGTATTACTATCAATGAAAGACCCTAATATGCCGTAGTCCGTCGACGTAGGAATATTGAAGATAGGCGTAGCCCCTAATACTCCGGCAGGTACAGAAGACGCCCCCCAAGAAAAGTCAGAACCACTGGTTTGGAAAAAATGGAAGTTCGCATCAAACTTTCTCACTAAGCTTCTTTGAACCTCGGCAACCGTCACCTCTAACATAACCTGTTGCGCGCCACCTATAGACATCAGGTTGATAACACCTGTCGCATCGGCTTGCTCACTACCACTTTCATTAGATTTATCGGCGGTTTGCCCCGATGAATAAGTTTCCGCGATTCTCATCGCCACATTCATTTGTTGCTGGTTACTGACCTGGCCACTCAACAATAAGCGATTCTGCGCACTGTGCACTTCAATAGTTTCATCAGGAAGGAACTCATATAACTTAGCTTTGAGGCTATTAAGATCATGAGTAACCTCGATGTTAATAGACTCGATCAACTGACCTCGTGAATCCCAAGCCATTAGGTTTGTCGCACCTAATTTTTTGCCGATTAAGAACAATTCATTTGATTTTAAAATTACAATATCTAAGACTTCAGGATCACCAAGAGAAACCTTCGCCGCTTTTCCCGACAGCACTACATGCGTAGATTTATGATGTGGAACCGTGACTGTTTTTCCCGTCTGTAACGCCGCAACACTGGCCGTCGAAAAACAAATCAGGCTCAAAACACACGCAATTAATATTTTCATATTTCACCTCAATCCTTGACGCGCACATTAGATGTTTCTGTACCTTTGATAATGGTGACACTTGGTCTAGGCACATATCGACGAACCACTTTTTTCTCAACTTCATGCGGGTTTCTCAAAGTCAGCTGAATGCTGCCTTTGCTTTTAGCCGTGAGAAGTTTCTCGGCCTCTTTCGGCGTCATCTCAAGAGTTACCGCTCGTACAATAATCGGACTGTTTTCTTTCGTTTTAGCCGTTTGGTCTACAGCCAAAACCTTAATATCTTTAAGAACGGTTTGAGTCGCTGCAGAATTTTTTCCGTAAGAAACGGTATTGAGAATATCAACCTTATTCCCAGGTAATAAGAAACCGGCCACACCAATAACATCATCAACACGTATCGTTACCGCACGTTTATTTTCAGGGATAAGAGCGGCAAGTGTTGACCCTTCTCCTGGTACAGTAAATCGTAACTTGTGAAGCACCTCTCCGGCATAGATAGTATTCGCAACAACCTTGCCAATCAGCTCCGTTTTATCCGAATAGTTATTTTCATTAATCCAATCAACTTCCATCAACCTGGTGGTTAAAAACTGATCCTCGATAATGGTTCCGGCTTCAATTTCTTGTGATGCGACAACAACGGGGTGACGCTCGACCGTTTCAACTTCAACGGTTGGTTGAACTTGATCATCCATCCACTGCTTAGCAAAAAATACAGCCGCTAAGCCGAATACTACGGACAGTAAAAACAGTAGGAAAACTTGACTCTTATTCATTATTCTCTTCCTCGTGTCCATCAGAGGTAAAATAGACTTCCCATGCCATGGAAAGAATATCGAATGTGATAACAGGTGGGAGTTGCTCAAACGAAAGAATGTCTTTGCTTATACCAACGAGATCTTTCGGCAAACAAGGGAAAAGTGGCACCTTAAGAAGCGTGTGCATTTGAGACAAACGCTCAAAGAAACCATCTTGAAGTTCCATCTCTTTTTCAGCGACGACGCTCATCCATAAAGCTTCATAATCTCGCTGATTCAGCGGCTTGAATTCAATTTTGTAACCTAAACGACGTAAAAATGCAGGGTCGCTTATTTTCTTGGGATTTAGATTGGTAGAAAAGGCAAGCGTTAGAACAAACGGCATCGTGATTTGCTGGCCGTTAGGTAGCGATAAATAATCGAAGGAATATTCCATCGGTACAATCCAACGGTTAAGAAGCGCATCGACAGGCATTGGCTGACGACCAAGGTCATCAATGATAAAAATCCCATTGTTTGCCATCATTTGAACTGGTGCTAACCAGACTCGACTATTCTCTGAATGATTGACTTCAAGCATATCCATAGTCAGTTCTCCCCCAACTTGGATATTTGGCCTTTCACAATTAAGCCAACGCTTGTCGTATTGATCTTTGAGGGAAATACGTTTATCGCTGCCGTTGTTATCCAATGGTTTATGATGTTGTGCAGAAAACACTTTAATGATGTTGCCTAATGCATAAACGGCATAAGGAATGAAAACAGACGTATGCAGCGCATTGACAATACGTGAAGCTACAAATGTTTTACCCGTCCCCGCATGCCCATACAGCAACAAGGCACGCCCAGAATTGATTGCTGGCCCCAATACCGAAATCATTTTGTCGACACCATATACATCGTTCAGTGCTGCTTCGACATGTGGCCGAGTCACTAACTCTGCCCTCAGATCTTGCTGCTTTACCACATCACGATATTGGGTAAGTGAAACGGGGGCAGGACCTAAATAAGCATCACGTTTAAAGGCAAGATCAGCTTCTTCAAGTCCTTTCTCAGAAAGGGAATAGCGAACGTGACTATGAGATGCAGATGAGAGAGAAAGGTTAGAGGTTGGTTGAAAAACTTCAATCAATGACTTTGTTCTTAACACCGCCAACGCACTTTCAACAATATGTGTCACAACACACAAATAGTTAGAAAGCTCTAAAACATCCGACTTGGGATAGGCTGATAGGTGTTTCAACACAAGGTTTTCTATAACAACTTCAGGAACACCCAACATATCAATAGATGTAGGAACGGCTGGGGCTGAAATTTGAGGCTTCAAAGTTGTTGGAGCAGTACGCCCTATAATATCCATATATTATTCCTCTCCACAAAGCTAACCAACAACAGGTTCAAGTAAAGTAGCTATACATCGCCAATCCCATGACAACAGAGGGTGCAAAAGGCATCGTCACCTTATTTGAATACCTAGCGTGCAAACTCGCACTTTCATCTAATACAGGTGCTACTCCACCAAGCACAATTAGCTTATTTTCAAAATAGCCTTTGATACTAAGATTGTTCGAGTTGGCAAAGTTATATAGCAGGTAGAAAGTCCCGATAACTCCAGAAGAGAGTATGATAAAGTACGACGCATCAAGTAATTGTCCCCACCCGAGATACATCCCCACAATACCTAATAATTTCACATCTCCTGCAGACATAGCTCTTAAAAAATATAAGAGTAATCCAAAACAAAAAAACACCACGAATCCAACGAAGGACATTAAAAAAACATCAAAGGTGTAACTGCGGTTAAACATTGATAAAAAGTATACAAACAAAAACAGTATCAATATTTTGTTTGGTATACGATGCTTCTCAACATCGTATACCGAAACTGCAATTAACAACGCCCAGAAAACTGAAGGCTCACTAATCATATGGTCTACTTATACACTCGATATAATACTTTGAAATTTGCTTAATAAAGCTGATGACATCCCAAAGAAAACTAACGTAACAAAAATTACAAGTGAGGCTGCGCCGATCACATACTCGACCGTAGTAAGTCCCTTTTGCTGTCTCATGATCTTATTAGTCATAACTAACTACTTGTGGTACCAACGTTAGCAACTATAGTATTCAGTTTCGTTGACAGTGTACTTCCTAAACCAGAAAATACGGTTGTCAAACCTAATACTAATAGAGCTGCGCCGATTACGTACTCGATAACAGTCAACCCTTCTTCATCTTTCATGAATTCTTTACAATTATTCAAAAACTTATCCATGAGAACCTCTCCTTGATTTACGTATCAGGCTTTGTTTACCTGTAAACTAAATCTAGAGGTGAGAGATATATTCGGTTAGGATTTTTTTGCCATTCACTTGCACTTTTTTGTGGTACTTCTAATCTAATTGTTACGTATAGTAATTTAGCTAATTTTAAACCCACATTTAAATATGAAATAGAGTTGGTATTTATATGAAAGTAGTAACACCTTTATTATCAGATAAGGATAGTGACTTTAACGCTGTTATTATCAATAAAATAAGCCACTACTTTCCTATTGAAAACTTTGGACAAGATATATCTATAATCAGTAACTTAGATGTCAGACTGGTGTTTTTTATATTGAATAAGACAGATAAACTTCAACTACTTACAATGGCTTTATCTATTTGCGAGAACCTAAATAAAAGAATAGTCATTATTTGCTCAGACCCGTTACCTAATATCGTTCGAAATCATAAGAATATATTTTTTATTATCGAAACAAACAGTAAACATCTGACCAGTAAGTTCGAAGAACTACAACGTAAAACGCAACATATCTTCGAGCCTCACTTTGATCTCGACCGAGATACAAACAACAACAATCAATTACCTGCAAAGCTGTTTACCTCTGAAGTCGTTAACTTTGTTGTGGACAACATCAACAAAGAAATCAGAGAAACAGAAATCGCAGAAAAGTGTCATTGTTCAACAACCTACTTTTCTAAGAAGTTTCATCTACACTTTGGGGTAAGCTTTAGAGACTTTGTGTGCGATAAACGAATCCTGTTAGCCAAAAAGTTAATCGAAGCCGATACCGAATCAAAAATAGCTGTTATTTCTTACCAATGTGGATACAAGGATGTGTCGTATTTTTCAAGAATCTTTAAGAAAAGGACCGGAGTAACACCCGCAAGTTACAGACGTGCCTGCACGGATAACAGAAAACGCTAATTTTACTCCCTAAAAGAAAAAATCATGGTACATTTAACATGATTTTAACAAAAATAACTTAGCGAAAAACATGGAGTTAGACAATGATTCAGCCTAACGAGTTTAGCCAAGAAAAAGCAACAGCTCTCCCTACACCCAATGACATGATTTTAAAATGGGCAGAAGAACGCCCAGATGAAGTCTATTTAAAACAAATCATCAACCGCCAATTTGTTGAATTTACTTATAAAGAAGTGGCCAACAAAGCACTAAAACTGGCGTCAGCATTAGAAGGACTCGGAGCTCAACCCGGCGATCGAGTCGCGCTCGTTTCAAAAAACTGTGCAGAGTGGTTTATCTGTGACCTTGCTATGATGTTAGGAGATTTTGTCAGCGTCCCAATATTTCCAACAGCGGGGGCAGACACGATTCAATACTGTATTGAACACAGTGAAAGTAAGATTGTAATTGCCGGTAAGCTTGATGATCCTAAAGCCACTCAAAAAGTACTCGATGATAATCCGAGTCTAATTAGTATCTCGTTACCCTACGATACTGCCGCTAAGTGCCAGCACACTTTTGAGCAACTTATCGAGACACATGAACCATCAACCAAAAGACCTCAGCATCACGATGATAAGCTGATGTCGCTTGTTTATACTTCGGGTACGTCTGGGTTACCGAAAGGCGCAATGCTCACGTATGGTGCCTTTACATGGTCAGTTCAGAGATTAATCGATCACATTGGTATCCAACCTGGCGATCGCCTGTTTTCTTATCTGCCGCTTGCCCATATAACCGAACGAGTGTACATATTTGGTTCTTCAGTGATGGGTGGGGTGGTTACTGCTTTCCCTGAATCTTTAGACACATTTATTGATGATGTAAAAATGCATCGTCCAACTTTGTTTATTTCAGTTCCTCGTTTATGGACTCTATTCCAACAACGAATCCAAGATAAACTTCCACAGAAAAAACTGAACTTCTTACTTAAAATTCCGTTCGTGAATAACCTAATTAAGAAGAAACTGGCTGATGGTCTGGGGTTAGACCAAGCTCGCGTTCTTGGCTGTGGCTCAGCTCCAGTATCACCAGCTCTACTTGCATGGTATGAGAGTGTTGGCCTACACATTACCGAAGCTTGGGGAATGACTGAGTCTTTCGCCTACAGCACGATTAACCACCCGTTTAGAGCAGACAAAATTGGCACTGTAGGTAATGCAGGTCCGGGCATTGAACTCAAAATTGCAGAAGACGAAGAGATTTTAGTTCGAAGCAAGGGCATGTTCTCTGGTTATTACAAAAATGACATTGCAACTCAAGAATCTTTTAACTCAGAAGGTTGGCTTCATACGGGCGATATTGGTGATATCGACAGCGAGGGCTATTTAACGATTCGTGGACGTAAGAAAGATACCTTTAAAACCGCGAAAGGCAAGTTTGTCGCTCCTGTACCAATCGAAAATAAACTCTTTGAGTACAGTCGTGTAGAAATGATGTGTTTGATAGGCTTAGGCTTACCTGGCCCTATCCTGCTGGTAGTACCGCATGACTTCCCTAATTTTGATCGGGCTCGTTACGAAAGAACAAGCAAACGCGTCATTGAAAAAATGAACGAACAGTTAGCTTCGCATGAGAAGATCAAAGGCGTACTGATGATTAAGGAACCATGGAGCATTGATAATGGTGTTCTTACTCCAACTCTCAAGATAAAGCGACATATCCTTGAGCAGAAATACCATGAAGTCGGTCATAACTGGCCCAAAGATAAATTGGTAGTTTGGGAAGAGTAATCAACATCGAGAAGGAGCCAGTACGGCTCCTTTTTTGTAAGCTCAACTTATAGATATTTAGTGTAATCAGCCGCATCATTGCTCCCATTGTCCAGACCGATGTCCTCCCTCATTCGACTGCTCAGCGATTCCGAACTAATAACTTGTCTCGATTTAGCCGTCTTACTCATCTTGGTTTTATCATTAACTTTAAGCATCTGATTAACAAATCTGCCGACCCAACAGGTTATTGTTTTCATTTTCTCTCTCTTGTATTCCTTGTTTATTTGTCGCTATTATGGAAATAACCTGTTCGATAAGCGAACAACCATTGTTAACAAGGACTATAAGCTGAGATTATGGACAATAGACTGCGTCACCTTTCAGGTCTCCGTTACTTTGAAGTTGCGGCTCGCTTGAGCAATTACAGCAAAGCGGCTGAAGAGCTGTTCGTCACTCAAGCAGCCGTCAGCCAGAAGATTCGACAGTTAGAAGAACAGGTTGGATGTAAGCTCTTTATTCGTAAGGGGCGTGCAATGACTTTGACGCATGAAGGGCACACACTTTTTAGACATGTCTCTGATGGATTTCAAGAGGTTCTGCTGGGGTTAAACAAGATCCAATCAGAACCTATTCAAGGGCTGCTTGTTGTTAGAAGTCCCCCTTCTTTTGCTTCTCGTTGGTTACTACCTAGGCTGTGGAAGTTCTCGGTAAAGCACCCAGAGATCCCAATTAAGATACTAACAGGGTGTGATACCCCAAATTTAAAACATGGCGAGATTGATGTGGCTATTCGACAAGGCGAAGATCTATGCGTTGAAGAAGGCTTGACTCTTGAGATGCTAATCAACGAACCGGTTTACCCTTTTTGTTCCCCTGAACTCTCAAACTCTTTGAACTTCACATCACCTGAACAACTCCTCAAATGTTGGCTGATTCAGTTTGATAGCGGTTGTTTCCCGTGGGAGGAATGGTTTAGGCAAGCAAACATATCGACTCAAAGCAGCACCATTCAGTGGATGGAAGTCGGTACCTTTGATATGGGGTTAACGACTGTCATGGCGGGACATGGGGTTTGCTTGGCAACAGACAGCTTAGCTGGTGACTTCATCGAACGCGGCTTGCTAGTGAAGCCCTTTGATATAGGCATGACACCTGGGGTTCAGGTCAACCTATGCTTTGACCCTAACTCCCCGAGAGAAGAGCGTATTACCGCGTTCACCAATTGGTTGCACGAAGAAGTAAACGAGCTATTGGATAATTAGATCTCACCTACTAATTTCTTAAACAAGGAATAGGCTTAAATAAGCAATGAGCATAACTCAACATAGAGCGGCAACGTAAACCTCCCGACACCGACAAACTATGTTGAGTTAAAGCAACGTCGAGTAAAAGCTACGTTGCCCTGACTCACTCCCAAAACGATTTCTTCAGTTCTTTATCGACTTGATTCTGCGTAATCCCAACATCTTCAAGTAAATGATCTGACAGTTCAGCTAGGTGCTTTCTCGTTCTACGGTTCTGAAGATACAGTCTAAATTTAGAATAGAATTTCTTAACTGATAACGATGGTAAGAATGATTGGTTAGTCCTTGATGTCGCTGTTATCGTGTTCATAGCCTTTCTCCTGTTGATCTTTCGCTTTGTTATGGTCAATAATCGACCAACAGAGCAACATCGACAAACGATAGATACTGACATTCAGTTAAGGAAAACTAATGTGAGAGAACGAACTCCACCATTTCAAGGGATCTATTACTTTTACACTGCAGCTGAAACTGGCAGTTTTAAACTTGCGGCAGAAAAACTGTTTGTCACGGCAGCAGCAGTAAGCCAACAAATTCGCCAACTTGAAGAATGGCTAGGCGCAGACTTGTTTATTCGCCAGCACCGAAAAATAGTACTCACTCACGAAGGTGAAGTGCTTTACCTGCAAGCGAAGAAAGGCTTTGCCCACATTCAAGATGGTGTGAGGCGAATTAACCAAGACCCAAACCCTACTCAACTGTCTATTTCAACCGTGCCATCATTTGCCCAACACTGGTTGGTACCTAGAATTGGCGACTTTCGCGATCGCCACCCTGACCTATCCATGCTGATTGAACCGACTAACAAGCTAGTGACGTTTGAAGATTCTAATGTCGATGTCTGCGTTCGGTATGGTCACGGTAACTACCCAAATATCGAGTCTCGTTGGTTAATGGACGAGGTGGTTTACCCAGTTTGTCACCCGATTTATCAAGAGAAGCATGGGATCCATGACATTGACGATCTGCATAAAGCTGAATTGATTGAAGATCGATGGCCAGATATGGATTGGAATCTATGGCTAGACATTGTTGGAGCGAAGGCAGGCCGCTCATCACTGCAATTTGATGGCTCGCATTTTGTTTTAGAAGGCGCGTTATCCGTTCAAGGTGTAGCACTGGTTAAGCACAGTTTGGTGTATCGGTATTTGCAGGAAAAGAAACTCGTTCGAATCGGTAACATCGCACTTAAGCCTAAGTACAATTACTTCTTATGCGCCCCCGCTGGCTACTTTCATCGAGAAAAGATAAAGCGTTTTGAGGCTTGGATGCAAAATCAGGTTCGGCTGTTTGGGAATAGAGGTCGAGAAGAGTTAACTATTATCGATACAGATTACCAACTTAAATGGTCGGATAATTCATAAAGCGAAACTGATATACTGAGCTCAAATAAATGGCGAGAACATCTCATGACACAAGACAATAATCCACTTCACGGTATCACTCTACAGAAGCTACTGACTGAATTGGTTGAACATTACGGTTGGGAAGAGTTGAGTTACATGGTAAACATCAACTGCTTTAAAAAAGACCCAAGCATTAAATCTAGCTTAAAGTTTTTGCGTAAAACAGACTGGGCTCGAGTGAAGGTTGAGTCGATTTACATTGAGCTAAAACAGAACTCTTAAGTCTTAGTCTTAGTCTTAGTCTTAGTCTTAGTCTTAGTCTTAGTCTTAGTCTTCCAAGAGTAAGATAACAAAAAGCCCCGCAAGCTTTCACTTGCGGGGCTTTTTTAGTTAATTTAGAAAAGAGCTAATTACTTACCAGCTTCTTTTTCTGCTTTAACTTTAGCGATTACTTCTTCTGCCACGTTCATTGGACATGGAGAGTACTGTGCGAATTCCATAGAGAATTGGCCACGGCCTGAAGTAATTGTACGTAGGTGACCGATGTAACCAAACATTTCTGAAAGTGGTACGTCAGCTTTAATACGAACGCCAGTTACGCCAGCTTGTTGATCTTTGATCATGCCACGACGACGGTTAAGGTCACCGATAACATCACCAACGTGATCTTCTGGAGTAAATACGTCAACGTTCATGATTGGCTCAAGAAGTTGCGCGCCAGCTTTAGGCATAGATTGACGGAATGCACCTTTCGCTGCGATTTCAAATGCGATTGCAGATGAATCGACTGCGTGGAAACCACCATCGTAAAGTTCAACTTCAACGTCTAGCGTAGGGAAGCCAGCTAGTACGCCGTTTTCCATCATGCCACCAAAGCCTTTCTCAACAGCAGGCCAGAATTCTTTAGGTACGTTACCGCCAACAACTTTTGAAGAGAACGTAAAGCCAGAACCAGGTTCGCCAGGCTTGATACGGTAATCGATCTTACCGAATTGACCAGAACCACCAGACTGTTTCTTATGCGTGTAGCTATCTTCAATTGCTTGAGTGATAGTTTCACGGTAAGCAACTTGAGGAGCACCAACTGTTAGGTCAACGCCGTAAGTACGCTTAAGGATATCTACCTTGATGTCTAGGTGAAGCTCACCCATACCTTTCAGGATAGTTTCGCCAGTTTCTTCGTCAGTTTCAACTTGGAAAGATGGATCTTCTGCAACCATTTTACCGATAGCGATACCCATTTTCTCAGAACCGCCTTTATCTTTTGGAGATACAGCGATAGAGATTACTGGAGTTGGGAATACCATTGGCTCAAGCGTTACTTGATCTTTAGGATCACATAGAGTGTGACCTGTTTGCACGTTCTTCATACCAACGATCGCAATGATGTCACCAGCTTGTGCGCTAGTTAGTTCGTTACGGTCATCAGCTTGCATCTCAACCATACGGCCAACACGCTCAGTTTTACCTGTGAATGAGTTAAGAATCGTGTCGCCTTTGTTCAATTTACCAGAGTAAATACGAACGAAAGTTAGAGCACCGAAACGGTCATCCATGATTTTGAATGCAAGCGCTTTAAACGTTTCTTCAGTAGAAACGATAGCGTGGTTACCAGTTTCTTCGCCGTTCTCGTCCATTAGAGGTTGAGGATCAACTTCAGTTGGAGAAGGTAGGTAATCTACAACAGCGTCAAGAATGATTTGAACACCCTTGTTCTTGAATGCAGAACCACAGTAAGTTGGGAAGAACGCTAGGTCACGAGTACCTTTACGGATACAACGCTTGATGTCTTCGATAGAAGGCTCTTCACCTTCCATGTAAGCTTCCATTAGGTCATCGTCTTGCTCTACAGCAGTTTCGATTAGCTCTTCACGGTATTGCTCTACGTCATCAACCATGTCCGCAGGAACATCTAGAATTTCGTAGTTTTCAGGAAGACCAGTGTCATCCCAAACGTATGCTTTACGGCTTAGAAGGTCTACAACACCCACGAATTCATCTTCGCGGCCGATTGGTAGAACCATAACTAGAGGAGTTGCGCCTAGAACGTTTTTAACTTGGTCAACAACGTTGTAGAAATCTGCACCCATACGGTCTAGTTTGTTAACGAAGATCAGACGAGATACTTCTGATTCGTTAGCGTAGCGCCAGTTAGTTTCTGATTGTGGTTCAACACCACCAGAACCACAGAATACACCGATACCGCCATCAAGTACTTTAAGAGAACGGTATACTTCAACTGTGAAGTCAACGTGTCCAGGAGTATCGATAACGTTTAGACGGTGACCATTCCAGAAACAGCTTACAGCTGCTGATTGGATAGTAATTCCGCGCTCAGCTTCCTGTTCCATGAAGTCAGTAGTTGATTCGCCATCATGTACTTCACCAGTCTTGTGGATCTGACCAGTTAGCTTAAGGATACGCTCAGTGGTAGTTGTTTTACCCGCATCAACGTGCGCGAAAATACCAATGTTTCTGTATTTCGATAAATCTGCCATTGTCTTACTCTGTTAATAGGATATAAAATGCGCGCAGAGTATATCACAATCTGTGAAGACTGATAGCTTTGCATGCATTTGGGACTAAAAAACTTTGCCTTTTTCTAACATATAGAAAAAGGCAATCTGTAGAAACAATCTAAATGATTGTTAAGTTTAGTGCTAACTTAAAGCGAAAATAGCGTTTAAGTTAGACTGAATTTCTGCTGTATAGAGTAGCTGAAGTGAGCTCAATTACAACTCATCAAAAGCATTAATTGCTTCTGATAATTTTTTCACACCGTGGATCTGCATTCCTGGAATGCCCCCTTTTGGCATGTTGGCCGCCGGAACAATCGCTCTCTTAAAGCCATGTTTAAATGCCTCATTTAAGCGCTCTTGCCCGCTCGGTACAGGTCGAATCTCACCCGCGAGGCCTACTTCCCCAAATACCACCACATCTTTTGGCAATGCACGGTCTCTGAAACTCGAAAGTAAAGCGATCACTAATGCAAGATCGGCACTGGTTTCGGTTACTTTAACACCACCGACGACATTCACAAACACATCTTGGTCAGCCATTTGTAAGCCGCCATGTTTATGCAGCACGGCTAATAACAGTGAAAGCCTGTTTTGCTCTAGACCAACAGCAACACGACGTGGATTAGCGAGCTGGGAATAGTCCACCAGCGCTTGGATTTCAACAAGAAGTGGACGTGTCCCTTCCCACACAACCATGACCGAACTGCCCGAGGTTTCTTCTTCACCGCGAGACAAGAAAATAGCCGATGGGTTGCTGACTTCTTTAAGACCTTGGCCTGTCATTGCAAACACACCCAACTCATTGACCGCACCAAAACGGTTCTTGTGACTGCGCAGCGTTCTAAAGCGGCTATCGGTTCCGCCATCTAACAGCACGGAACAGTCAATAATGTGTTCCAGTACTTTTGGCCCCGCTAATGTGCCGTCTTTAGTTACGTGTCCCACCAAGAACACCGCAACGTTGTTCTGTTTCGCATAGCGCGTTAATGCTGTTGCCGATTCGCGCACCTGCGCCACACTGCCCGGAGACGATTGAACATCAGCGACATGCATAACTTGGATTGAGTCGATAACCATGATCTTAGGTTGCTCTTTTTCGGCAACCTGACAGATCTTATCAACATTGGTTTCAGAGAGCATTTTGAGATGTTCTTTCGGTAAACCGAGTCGAGAGGCACGCATCGCGACTTGTTGCAGTGATTCTTCACCAGTGACATAAAGTGTTGGCAACTGAGAAGAGAGCTGACACATGGTCTGCAATAACAGCGTTGATTTACCGGCACCTGGGTTACCACCAATCAGAATTGCAGCGCCAGGTACGACACCACCACCGAGCACGCGGTCGAGTTCTTTGAAACCACTGCTAAAGCGAGGGACTTCTTGCAGGTTAATTTCCGATAATGTCTGAACGCTCGATTCTGTTGGCCCACCTGCGTAACCACCACTGAGTCGTTCATTACGCGCAACTTGAGGTGAAGCAGCTAACCTAACTTCGGTAATCGTGTTCCAAGCACCACATGCATTGCACTGCCCTTGCCAACGTGGAAAGTCAGCACCACAGTCATTACACACATAAGCTCGTTTTGCCTTTGCCATAAAACCTCAATAATTTACTCAGTTACACAATGATGTTGTCAATTTGTGACTTGTTTGACCGTACGGGTGAAAATAAAAGTTGCAGTCATACCACTTATACTTAAAGATCGATTTAAACTAGTCGATAACATAAACGTACCGTCCATTCTAACAAGAAAAGTATGCAGCAATCTGAAATTCTATCTGTAGCAGAGCGACTCATCCCAGCCTACCACGCTGAGGATTTCGACTTCCTTCTTTCTCAAATGACAGAAGGTGAATCCCCGTCTCTGAAATTGCTCGTTAAAATGGAACTGAATCGTATCATGGCTCCGTGCACAAAGAGCATTGATTTACGCGGACGTATTGACACTGAATGTCGTCAATTTACGTTAGATGGTCGTAAACACTGGCTTGATGATATTGCTTTGAACGCGTATCAACGTGGTACTAAAAAGTTTAAAGGCTATACAGAGGGCGCGTGGGAGTTAGTGATGACTCCGCGAACTCAGCCACTTCGTAATATCGTTAAAACCTCGTCTCAACATAATCAAGATCTCACTAACGCTAATAGCCCGTATGAAGCGGAAGCCATTAACCTCGGTTACGACTTAAAGCGTCAAGAAAACAGACTCAAGATTAGCTCACAGGTTGAGATCACCACATCTAAAGGCCAAAGCCTACATGGTGTGACGGTTGATATTTCCCCGTCAGGTGCAAAATTCAAGGTACCGAGCGCCTTTAAGTACAACCTCGGTGAGATCATCAGCGTTAAGTTCACAGAGCTTATCGAAAAGTCGCAAGAAAACGATGTTTACCAAGCGGTCGAATTCCGCGTTCTGGGCATTGATGAGTCTTACGAGAATAACGCCGTCAAATTTTTAAGAACCATCAAGGTAAGCAATAACAATATTGTAGCCCGCTTGCTTGATGAGTCTTTGAATAGCTCAAGCAAGAAAACCAGCCATGAGAATCAAGATAGAATCATTCGAACTCGTACTAGAGGTATCGAACACACCTATCTTAAGCACACCTGTAATCTTCCTCTTTTCTTTAGCGGCAGTGAACTAAAGCTTGCTCTACTAACGGATAATAACCATCCGCTGTGGCAATACTGGCACGATGAGCGAAACCAACAAGCACTGGGTACCCTGTTCAACGAACAACGAATGAACTTGCTGGCTAAACCTGGCGTAAAGGGAACCAGTAACGTTATTTACTCGTTTACTCATGAGCATCAAGACAAGACCTTGTTCTACTCAATGATGCTTCCTGAAGCCTCTCGTGAGCAAAGACAGTTGTTCTGGCACATCGGTGGTAAACGTAAAAGCTGGAAGGCGTTCAAGTTCTCGGTGTTCGAACTTTCAGACACCGAGCGACAAGCCTTAGCCAAGCACTCGGATACGTTAGCTCAAAGCTCAGCACAACTGACGCATTGTGGAATCTTGCAAGAGATTGGCGATCACGAAAGTGCGGCTGACTATCTATTGAGTGAAAAACCACGCATTCCAAGCAGTGAACTGAACCGCTTCCGTCATCCGCGATCTGTAGTGGGGAATATTCAAAGTATCTACTTCGACTCTCAAACTCGTCGCAAAGAACCGAGGTATCAATTTAAGTCACCGTTACAGCTCACCTCACAAGATGGCGCCGCGGCTAACGGACATACCTTAGATATCTCAAAACGTGGACTCAGCATTGCTCTTGAGCATCCGATGGTACTCAAGATTAATGACCCGGTATTAGTAAACTTCAATGAACTGCAGCTCTACGACAAAAACCTGCCATTAAGCACCGTGCCTTACCATGTAATTCGAGTCAGCCCGAATGGTCGCAACGTGCAGTTGGTTATCGCCGAGAACACGAAGACAATGCGTACTATCGCCTTTCTCAATGGGCTTATCGATCAAAACCAAAGCAAGTTGATTAAGAAGAAAGAGATACTTCCAACACACTCTCTGCTCGAGTCTCTACACAACATTTTGCTGAGCAAGATGGTCAGCAACCCAATATTCATTGATAAACCGGGCTCAACACTGCGTTGTAAGATCATTGGCGTAAACTTCCCGCTGAATAAACACTTAGCACTGCTCGCTAAACTTGGCCACAACCAAAAGTTCTCTCTCGAACCAATTTTCAAAGGGCACTCTAACTCGCTGTTGGCTGAACCACTGAAAAGAATTGAAGGTGCTGAACCTAAACACCATGATGTCTATATTGCTGCGGTTAAGTTTGGCGACAAGATCCAATCCGTACATACGAAGTTGGTCAAAGACTTCGCCTCGGCAAAGGAACGCATCTTATTCATCAAGAAAGCTCAACATTTAGGTGACGTGTATGTACTACGAGTCACTACTGCACCTATTTTTAATCCGCTAACGAGTTTATTCCAGTCTGATTTAGAAGAGCTCTCACGCATCAGCATGCACCAAGCTAAGAAGCTAGAGAATGAGGTCACTGCTTTTATTGGTTATGGTGAGATAGAAGATATTACCGATGAAGTGTTGATTCGATTGGAGCTGACACGCTAGCCTACAGCGGCGTTTTAACTTGAACATGAAATAGAAAAAGCAGGCTGATAGCCTGCTTTTTTTGTATCCGTTATACCGCCCTAAATATGACTAAGGCTTCGCTTGCCAGCTGATTTTTTGCTGCTTAGCTAACACACCCGACAAGATGCAAAGTACCCCGCCTAAACCGGCATAACGTACAGCGGTTTGAGCTTGTTGCTCTACTTTTGGTTTCGCATGGAAGGCGATGCCTAAACCTGCAGAACCCATCATAACCAAGTCATTAGCACCATCACCAACGGCAACAGTGTTATGCAGTTCCAATTCGTACTCTTCAGCCAACTCTACCAAGATATCCGCTTTAGTCTGCGCCGAAACAACATCGCCTAAGACTTCACCCGTCAATTTACCATTAATGATTTCAAGCGTGTTTGACTGAGCGTGGTCAAGATCAAGCGTATCTTTCAGATAGTCTGAGAAGTAAGTAAAGCCACCTGAAGCAATTGCCGTCTTCCAACCAAGCTTATTCAGAGTATTCACTAGCTCAACCAAGTCTGGCATGAATGGCAATGATTGACGCACTTGCTCCAAAATAGATTCATCCGCACCTTTCAGTGCGCCTACTCGTTGACGTAGGCTCTGTTCAAAGTCGAGCTCACCTTGCATTGCTCGCTCTGTGATTTCAGAGACTAACTCCCCTACTCCAGCTAGCTTTGCAATCTCATCGATACATTCAATTTGAATCGCTGTGGAATCCATATCCATTACAATCAAACCTGGCTTAGATAGGTCTGGGACCTCGCTAAGGCAAGCATAATCAAGCTTTAAGGCCTGTAGGATTTCTTCGTGTGCTGGTGTTAGGTTGCCTGACATCAAAGCCACTTCATAATGCCCTACCTTCCACGTATCAAGAATGGTGTTGTAAGTGCCTGTGAAAAAATCGATGTCATCGAATGATTGTGGTGATAGATACTCACCGAATACAATCCAGTTGGCTTTGGCTTTAGCGAGTTGAGAAGCGAAACGAGTCTCGGGGAGTCGAGTTAATAATGTTGTATGCCTTTTTATCGGCAGATATTTCTGAGCGTCCATGTGTATGATTCCTAATTAACTATGCTAAACGTTAACCTATTGCAATTTGAAAACGCAAGTCTCAATATGTCTTAATCATAACATTTGTTTATTTCAGGCTTCGTGAAACATGAATGAATCATTGTTCTCAATACGTAACGCTTTACGAATGCTAGCCCTCATTTTGCTGGCTACTATGTTCGTTGTAACGATTAAAAATACAGTCGTGATCAGTAAAGGTAACGAGAAGATCCAAGCAAAGCAGCTAGAAACGCTGACTAAGTTGCTTATCTCTCAGGCATCACTTTCTGCCAGTAAAGCGATCACACAACAAGACCAAGAGCGACTGCTTGATCTCACCAATCAGCTGTCTCAGGATCGCTTGGTATTCGATACCACGATATACGATGCAGAGGGGATTCGACTGGCTTCGAGTGAAAAAGCACTCTCAGTACGCGAAGTTCTAGGATTAGATACGCCACTTTCAACAGCAAGTATCGGCAGACAGCAATTAGTTGAACCTATCTACTCTCCAGAGAAAGCGATCATTGGATTCATTCGTGTGACCTTTGAAACGGGTAAGATGACGGCGATTTCTGATCACCATTATCGTAAAAGTGATCGCTACATGATCGGCATGGTGTTGATGGGGTTTGTCAGTGGCGTGCTGTTTGTCATGCTCATTCGTAGAAGAAAAACCAAGTCTGGTGAGAACTTGCTGCTTAAGAATGCAAACTCATAAGCTTTGTCATAGGGTCTTGGACCTTGGAATCACGAAATAAAAACCTCGGATTAGGCAAGATGAATTATTTCGATTGAAATCACATAGCCTTCAGAATCCAAGAAATAGCACTCAGTAATACATCATTACCAATAAAAAGCCCCGACGCTCAGGCAGCAACGGGGCTTTTTGTTATCTGTTAATTTGGCTAGCTATATTTATTCGAGAGCTAGAAACGACTTAAACCACAAAGTAACTCTTATTCTTGATCACCAAGAAGCACAGAGTCTAGTGCGATAACCATCATGTCGTTGAAGGTCGTTTGACGCTCATCTGATGTGGTTTGCTCACCAGTTTTGATGTGATCAGAAACAGTACAAATAGTCAGAGCTTTTGCGCCGTATTCAGCACACACACCATAGATACCTGCAGCTTCCATCTCGACGCCAACAATGCCGTACTTATCCATCACCTCAAACATCTCTGGATCTGGCGTGTAGAACAACTCCGCTGAGAACAGGTTGCCCACTTTTACGTCTACACCACGCGCTTTTGCTGCATCTTCTGCCGCACGCACCATTTTGTAATCCGCAATAGCCGCGAAGTCATGACCTTTAAAGCGAATACGGTTCACTTTTGAGTCAGTACACGCGCCCATGCCAATCACCACATCACGCACTTTGATATCTTCACTCACTGCACCACAACTGCCGACACGAATGATCTTTTTTACACCAAAGTCTTTGATCAGCTCAGTCGCGTAAATAGAACAAGATGGAATGCCCATACCGTGCCCCATAACCGAAACCTTACGACCTTTGTAAGTACCCGTGTAACCAAACATATTACGAACATCACACACCTGAACCACTTCTTCTAAGAAGGTTTCAGCGATGTATTTAGCACGTAGCGGATCGCCTGGCATTAGAACTACGTCAGCGAAATCACCCATTTCAGCATTAATATGTGGAGTAGCCATTGAAAATATCCTTAATCTCAAAACAAAAAAGAAGAGAGAGGTTTCCCTCTCTCTTAGTTAACCATTATAGAAAGCTTGTACCGTATCCCATTGGCGATGTGCCAAAGTATGACGCTAAGCTTTGACCGATATCAGCGAAGGTATCACGACGGCCTAGAGAGCCTGCTGGAACCTTGTTACCGTAAACAATCACAGGGATATGTTCACGAGTATGGTCTGAACCCGGCCATGTTGGATCACAACCGTGGTCTGCAGTTAGGATAAGCACGTCATCTTCTTTCATCATATCGATGATTTCATGGATGCGGCCATCAAAGTACTCAAGCGCAGCTGCGTAACCTGCAACATCACGACGGTGGCCGTATGCTGAGTCGAAATCAACGAAGTTAGTGAACACGATGGTGTTGTCGCCAGCTTCAGTGATCGCTTCTTTGGTTGCTTCAAATAGCGCTGGAATACCTGTTGCTTTGGTTTTCTGAGTGATACCACAACCTGCGTAGATATCAGAGATCTTACCGATTGAGTGAACGTTGCCGCCCTTCTCATCAACCAGTTTCTGAAGCACCGTCGCCGCTGGTGGCTCAACAGAAAGGTCACGACGGTTACCAGTACGTTCGAATTGACCTTTACCTGCGCCAATAAACGGACGAGCGATAACACGACCAATGTTGTAGTCAGCTAGCTCTTCACGAGCAATCTGACAAAGATCTAATAGGTTTTGTAGGCCGAATGTCTCTTCATGACATGCGATCTGGAAAACAGAGTCTGCAGAAGTGTAGAAGATTGGCAGGCCAGTCTTCATGTGTTCTTCACCTAGGTTATCTAGGATTTCTGTACCCGATGAGTGGCAGTTACCTAAGAAGTCAGACAGACCAGCACGCTCAAGGATGCGGTCAGTCAGTTCTTTTGGAAAGCTGTTCTCTTTGTCAGTGAAGTAGCCCCAGTCAAACAATACCGGCACACCTGCGATTTCCCAGTGACCTGATGGCGTGTCTTTACCAGAAGACAGCTCAGCAGCATGACCGTAAGCGCCAATGATCTCAGCGTCTACGTCCATACCAGGAGCAAAACGACCTGTCGACTCTTTGTGAGCCATCGCTAAACCTAGCTTAGACAGGTTTGGCAGCGTTAGTGGACCTTTACGATCCGCGTTGTCTGCAAGGCCTTGATCACAATGGTCAGCAATGTGACCCATTGTATCCGAACCTACATCGCCGAATGTGTCAGCATCCGCTGTTTCACCGATACCGAATGAATCTAAAACTAAAATAAATGCTCTTTTCATTTTCTTCACCAACTTATTGCTCTTTGCACCAGAACTCTGTTTATCGGTATACACGAGGTATACCGATATCTGTTATTTACACGTCTTCAGAACGAATCTGACGGTAAACATCTGGCGTTGCTGTATATTCTCCGCCCACAGTGATTGCATTTTGTAATGCCGTCGCAGCTTCTTGCCACTGTTGTTCATTGCGAGCATGAATCATTGCTAATGGTTTATCGTCGCTTGCTACTTCGCCAAGGCGAATGAAGCTATCAAAACCGACTGCGTAATCAATGCTGTCTGTTGCTACGCGGCGACCACCGCCCATACCAACGACAGCCATACCAATTGCACGCGTATCCATCGCAGATACTACACCGCTTTCGAGTGCGTACACTGGTTTAACAATTTCTGCTTTTTCTAGGTAGTTATCGTAGTTCGTTACGAAATCTACTGGACCACCAAGGCCCGCTACCATCTTACCGAAGCACTCTGCTGCTTTACCGTTATCCAGTACTGCCATCAGTTTTTCACGCGCTTCATCTGAATCTTTTGCTAGGTTACCCAGCACCAACATTTCCGCACACGATGCTAGCGTGATTTCCAACAAACGTGGGTTACGGTATTCACCAGTTAGGAATTGAACCGCTTCACGGACTTCAACTGCGTTACCCGCTGAAGAAGCCAGAACTTGGTTCATGTCCGTTAGGATTGCTGTTGTTTTAGTGCCTGCACCGTTTGCTACTGCAACGATAGATTTTGCTAGTTCTTCAGAGGCTTCATACGTTGGCATGAATGCGCCTGAACCGACTTTTACGTCCATCACTAGAGAATCAAGGCCAGCAGCCAGTTTCTTAGATAGGATTGAAGCGGTGATTAGCGAGATGTTATCTACTGTTGCTGTGATATCACGAGTCGCGTAAACACGCTTGTCAGCCGGTGCTAGGTCGCCCGTTTGGCCGATGATCGCCACGCCAGCTTCTTTGGTTACGGCACCAAACACATCGTTGGTTGGTGTAATGTTGTAACCAGGGATAGATTCTAGCTTGTCTAGCGTACCGCCAGTGTGGCCTAAACCACGACCAGAGATCATTGGAACGAAACCGCCACATGCTGCCACCATAGGGCCAAGCATCAAAGAAGTTACGTCGCCAACACCACCAGTAGAGTGTTTATCAACGATTGGGCCATCAAAGTTCATGTGGCTCCAGTCAATCACCATGCCTGAATCACGCATTGCACATGTTAGTGCGATACGTTCTGGCATCGTCATTTCATTAAAAAAGATAGCCATTGCGAATGCGGCAATTTGGCCTTCAGAAACCGTGTTTTTAGCGACACCTTGGATGAAAAAGTTAATTTCTTCTGTGGTCAGAACTTCGTTATCACGTTTTCTGCGAATAATTTCTTGAGGTAGATACATTAGTGCCTCCCAAACTCTAGTGAGTATGGTGTGTAGGGAAAGAGGTAATATGGAGTGACTTAACGCCACTCCATCAAACAGACTTAATTGTTATATACCCGAATGGGTAAATTAGTATGCTGCTGGATCAGCAGTTTCGTCTGTCACTTCTAATGTATTAAGAAGGTTAGTCAGTAGGCTTGAAGCACCAAAACGGTAGTGCATGTTGTCTGCCCATTCAGCGCCTAGTAGCTCATCAGCCATTGCTAGGTAAGCTTGAGCATCTTCAGCTGTACGTACGCCACCAGCGGGTTTGAAACCAACAGTTTTAGCCACGCCCATGTCACGAATAACTTCAAGCATCATGCGCGCGAACTCAGGAGTCGCGTTTACTGGTACTTTACCTGTTGAAGTTTTGATGAAGTCTGCACCCGCTTTGATACAGATCTGAGAAGCTTTCTTGATCAGTGCTTCTTCTTTTAGCTCACCAGTTTCGATGATCACTTTAAGCGTGATGTCACCACAAGCGGCTTTACATTGCTTAACTAGCTCAAAGCCAACTTCTTCGTTGCCAGCAATAAGAGCACGGTATGGGAATACTACGTCAACTTCGTCTGCGCCGTACGCTACCGCTGCTTTCGTTTCTGCAACAGCAATTTCGATGTCGTCATTACCATGAGGGAAGTTAGTTACAGTCGCGATGCGTACTTCTGGAGTACCTTGCTCACGCAACGCCTTCTTAGCGGCTGGGATGAAGCGAGGGTAAATACAGATTGCAGCGGTGTTACCAACTGCAGTCTTCGCGTCATGACAAAGCGCCACTACTTTTTCAGTAGTATCGTCATCATTTAGCGTCGTTAGGTCCATAAGTTTAAGTGCACGTAGAGCTGCTGCTTTTAAATCGCTCATTTCTATCTCCGATCAATATATTCAAATAGTTAACTACTTCGCCACCCATCCAGTATAGATGGATATTTTAGTAATGCTCAGTAGTCACAAATGAACGGACTTGGTTCCCTGAAGACTTGATAACTTTCGCTATCAATTGCAATCCTTGTCACCGCACAGTACCAGTTTGGTCTATGGCACAACAAATCAGTCATGTTGTGTCTAACATCTATAGCGTATCGCTAAGTTTGGCTTAATCCCAGAAGAATAACCTTTAGATAAATCCAAGCAGTTACTTTCTTGCCAACAAGAGACATCCTGTCCCTTAAGCTTATACATTATAGGTATCCATCAATAAATTGTAGTGCTCCTTAGAACGCAAACGGTTTGTATCTCAAAAAAACATTCTAGACCCATTTTCGACTCCAAGCATTCACTCATGCTAATGCTCAAAATCACTAGGCCCAAAAACAAAAAAGCCCCGCAGCAATTTCTTGCTACGGGGCGATATTATTATGGCGTCTATATATCGATTTCTAACTGATTAGAAAGACAGGAAGAAGCCAGCAATTGTTGCTGCCATCAGGTTAGATAGAGTACCAGCTACAACCGCTTTAACACCCATACGTGCGATGTCGTGACGACGGTTTGGAGCAATACCACCTAGACCACCTAGAAGAATCGCAATTGAAGAAAGGTTTGCGAAACCACATAGAGCGAACGAGATAATTGCTTGAGTCTTAACAGACATTACTTGACCAGTCGCTTCAACGATTTGAGCGTTGTCACCGATGTATGGTACGAAGTTTAGGTATGCAACGAATTCGTTAACAACTGTCTTCTGACCAATGAAAGAACCAGCAATAGTTGCTTCTTCCCATGGAACACCAATGATGAATGCTAACGGTGCGAAGATCCAACCTAGAAGAAGTTCTAGAGTTAGGTTTTCCATACCGAACCAACCACCGATGCCACCTAGGATACCGTTGATAAGAGCGATTAGACCGATGAATGCTAGTAGCATTGCACCAACGTTAAGTGCTAGTTGTAGACCAACTGACGCACCGCCAGCAGCTGCATCGATAACGTTAGCAGGCTTGTCGTCGCCACCGTCGATGTCTGAACCTAGGTTCTCGTCAACTTCATCAGTTTCAGGCTTGATGATTTTAGCGAATAGTAGACCACCAGGTGCTGCCATGAATGACGCTGCTACTAGGTACTCTAGAGGTACACCCATAGATGCGTAACCCGCTAGTACACCACCAGCAACAGATGCTAAACCACCACACATTACTGCGAATAGTTCAGAGTTAGTCATTTTAGGAACAAATGGACGAACTACTAGAGGTGCTTCTGTTTGACCAACGAAAATGTTTGCTGCTGCAGACATTGACTCGGCGCGAGAAGTACCTAGAGCTTTCTGAAGACCACCACCAAGAACCTTGATTACAACTTGCATCGCACCAATGTAGTAAAGTACAGAGATAAGAGCAGAGAAGAAGATTAGTGTTGGTAGAACTTGGAATGCAAAGATGAAACCGATACCGTCAACTGAGAAGTTAACAAGGCTACCAAATAGGAAGCCAGTACCATCTTTACCGTAGTCGATCACGTTTGCTACACCAGCAGAGAAACCTGCAAGTAGATCACGACCCCAAGGGATGTAAAGTACGAATGCACCAAGTGCGAATTGGATAGCGAAAGCGCCACCCACTGTTCTGATATTAATTGCTTTGCGGTTGTCGGATAGTAGTACTGCGATTGCAATCAGTGCAACCATTCCGACGAGGCTCATAAACAGGCTCATAGTTTATGACTTCCTTATTAGTTATTTATTGGCGTGTTACAAAATGGGGCTATAAAGCGGAGGCAATTATACTCATGCGACCACTAATAAAGTAATGCCGTCCTCACACTTTCGTACAAGATTCATGTACCATTCACACGCAAATGTGAACCAAATCACAAGCTCAGTGCAATTTACGCAAACGATAAACAAAAACCTTCGATTTTATTCACATATACCGAATGCACGATGGCTATTTTGCCAAGTTTGCGCTGCAACCGATTGCTTTGGCTCTTTTCTAAGCAAAAATAGTTCATTTAAGATCGTAACTAAATGTTTGGAATGATTAACATTTCCTTGATTACCATACGTGGGCATATCCGGTGCATCCGTTTCTAATACCAGGCATTCAAGAGGCAGTTTTGCGATGGATGTGCGTGTTTTTTGTGCTCTTGGGTAAGTAATCGTTCCACCGACACCAATATAGAAACCGAGCTTGATCCACGCCAAAGCTTGCTGTTCACTCCCTGAAAAACCGTGAATCACCCCGCCAAAAGTGAACTTGTGCTGCTTTAATAATTCAATGAGTCGGTTATAAGACTTCCTCTCATGGATGATCAAAGGCAGCTCAAATACCTTCGCTAGCTCCATTTGTTGGATGAAAAAGCGTTCTTGTTTCTCCCGCTCGACATCGACAAAAAAGTCGAGACCACACTCTCCTATCGCAACGCATTGACCGGTTCTTGATGAGAGTAATTGGCGAAGCTCTGAGAATTGCTCGTCATTGGCTTGATCTAAAAAGTAAGGGTGGAAACCTAAGGCGTAGTAAACATTAGGGTAAGATTTGGCGATTTTATCGAGCTTCGACCAGTTACTTTGGCCAATAGAAGGAATAAGAATCTTCTCGACTTGAGCTTGTTTCGCTTCTTTAAGATAGCTATCAATACTTTGATCCGGTGTAAAACCTTGCTCAAACGCCTCAAAATCCGCATGACAATGGGTATCAAACAGCGGAAAGTCACTTATTTGCTGTGTCATCTTCCCTACTCTCTGTTTGTTTCCCTTGGGGATCACGACGATAAGCAACACAACTGCGCTTGTTCTCAGGCGTTAAACCAAGCTCTTCACACCACTTATCGTATTTCTTAACCCAAGCTTTAACCCAACCCAAAATACTCATGCTCAAACCTCAGTATTCATCCTCAAACAGCACGTATTAAAAAACGCCTACTGCAGAACAATAGACGTTTTTGTTTAACTCGAATAGAGCGCGGAGAAATTAGTGCTCGCGCGTCGCTCGGAACTGAACGTCAGGGAAACGCTCAGAAGCTAGGTTCAAGTTCACCATTGTAGGTGCGATGTAAGACAGGTTATCACCACCATCTAACGCTAGGTTAGCTTGGTTCTTACGTTTGAACTCTTCTAGTTTCTTCACGTCATCACATTCAACCCAGCGAGCTGTTGCAACGTTAACACCTTCGTAGATAGCTTCTACGTTGTATTCCGCTTTCAAGCGCGCTACAACTACGTCAAACTGAAGTACACCAACCGCACCAACGATCAAATCGTTGTTCTGCATAGGACGGAATACTTGTACTGCGCCCTCTTCAGAAAGCTGAACCAAACCTTTTAGAAGTTGCTTCTGCTTTAGTGGATCGCGTAGACGAATACGACGGAATAGCTCAGGCGCGAAGTTTGGAATACCAGCGAACTTCAAGCTTTCGCCTTGAGTAAAGGTATCACCAATCTGGATTGTGCCATGGTTATGCAAGCCAATGATGTCACCAGCATACGCTTTTTCAGCTCGCGCACGGTCGCCCGCCATGAAAGTTACCGCATCCGAAATACTTACGTTCTTGCCAGTACGAACATGATTCATCTTCATACCTTGGTTGTAAGTACCCGAAACGATACGCATGAATGCGATACGGTCACGGTGCTTTGGATCCATGTTTGCTTGGATCTTAAAGACGAAGCCAGAGAACTTCTCTTCTGTCGCTTCAACATCACGCTCGTTAGCTTGACGAGTTTGAGGACCCGGAGCCCACTTAGTCAAACCATCTAGCATGTGGTCAACACCAAAGTTACCCAATGCTGTACCAAAGTAAACAGGCGTTAGTTCACCAGCAAGGAACAAATCGAGATCAAACTCAGGACATGCGCCAATAACCAATTCAAGCTCTTCACGAACACTGCTCGCCAGATCTTCGCCAACAGCTTCGTCTAGTTCAGGGTTATCTAAACCTTTAATGATGCGAACTTCTTGGATCTCATGGCCGTGGCCAGATTCGTACAAGATCGTTTCATCACGATGAATGTGATAAACACCTTTAAACTCTTTACCACAACCGATTGGCCATGAGATTGGAGCACAAGCCATACCTAGCTCGCTTTCCACTTCATCAAGCACTTCCATTGGGTCACGAACGTCACGGTCAAGTTTGTTCATAAACGTTACGATTGGAGTATCACGTAGACGCGTTACTTCCATCAGTTTACGAGTACGATCCTCGACACCTTTCGCAGCATCGATAACCATCAAACAAGAGTCAACCGCTGTTAGTGTACGGTACGTATCTTCCGAGAAATCTTCGTGTCCTGGAGTATCGAGTAGGTTTACTAGGCAATCATTATATGGGAATTGCATTACCGACGTGGTTACCGAAATACCACGTTCTTTTTCCATCTCCATCCAGTCAGATTTAGCGTGCTGGTTAGAGCCACGACCTTTTACGGTACCCGCTTTTTGAATTGCGTTTCCGAATAAAAGAACTTTTTCAGTAATCGTGGTTTTACCCGCATCCGGGTGAGAGATAATTGCAAACGTTCTACGTTTGCTCACTTCTTGTTGGAAAGACATAGTCGCCCTTTGCTGATCTAAAGCGTAAAAAGGGCAAGTAGATAATACTTGCCCTTGAATTCTGTGTGCGGATTATACAGAAAGCGAGTCACTTTCTAAAGGGTCAGTTTACACCCTATTTTGTGGCTAATTCTGTGGTTAGTTATCTAGTCGGCTAAAAGACGTAACACGCCCTAACTAAACGACATAAAAAGATAGCTCATAATGATCGCATCTTCGTTGCCTTGCTTGGTTGGGTAATAGTTACGACGGCGATCGACTTCATTAAAGCCAGCCTTCTCGTAAAGATTGAAAGCATTCACATTACTTTCGCGAACTTCCAGCCAAGCACTTTCCGCGTCAGCTTGTTCACACATATCGAGAAAGTGCTCAACCAAAGCCTTGCCGTAGCCTTTACCTTGCTGCTTAGGGTCAACCGCTATCGTCAGCAAAGTAACCTCACCGACAATGTTCTGAGCATAGAAATAGCCGACAACCTCTCCATCGACTTCTAAAACACGGTGACTGCCTCCACGACTATTAAGATCACGGATCATATTTTCAGACCAAGGATGAGAATGCGCGGTCTGCTCAATTTGCCAAATTGCGTCTAGGTGTTGTTCTGAAGTGGGTAAAAATTGATTAGTCATAAGCACAAATTTGTTGCCATAAGTCGCGGCGATGTTGGTTATTACCGTTAATGTCAGACAGTAATGGAGATTGAAGTGTTTTTGCCTTCAGTTCATGGGCAGAGTCACAACCAGCAAACCATACCCATTCAACCGAACCTAAATCCACAGCAGACAAGTGTTGTGGTTGAAGGTGTAAAGCCTGAGATAAGTCGAGCTTGATACTTTTAAGTACGCGTTCAAACATCACGGCGAGATCTTCCTGAGGTTTTTCAGGCGAAACCAGTAGCAACTTACAGTCGCTCGATAGTGGAATCAATTCAGATTCGTAGCCAACCAAACGCTCTGGGTGACTAAGCTCCCATTGGCTGATGCCTATCTCTTGCAGGTATTGTGCGTGTGTTTGTGACATATCTAGCGGTGTAACCTTAGGTTTGTTGGTATTGCTCTTCTTAGAGCGAACTGAAAAGGAGCTCATTGGGGCTGATACTAACAAAAAATAAAGGAGCATCAAGCTCCTTTATTTATACTAAATCAGTTTGTATCGGATTACGTGGTAAATCAGCTTATAAGTCGTTGAACTCTGGGCTGTAAGCAATCTCACCAGAATGCCCAGCAAACACACCCTCTACCAACTCAATCGCTTGGAAAGCACCTTCAGGTACATCCCAAACACAACTCAAGCCAAACTCGCTCGCAGCCTTAAAACCAAAGCGGCCGTAGTAAGCAGGATCACCAAGCACAACACAGGCTGGGTAACCGAAATCTACCAATGTAGAAAATGCGTCTTCAACCAGTGATTTGGCAATACCTTGATTGCGGTACTCTTCTTTCACTGCGAGAGGCGCAAGTCCCTGCCAGTTATGATCGTCACCATGGAGAGTGATAGGACTAAACATCAGGTGACCAACCACCTCGCCCTCATCAGAACAAGCCACCAGCGATAGCGTTAAATGGCTATTCTCACGCAAGCTCATAACCAAATTAGCTTCTGCATCTGTTTCAAAAACAGATTTCAATAAACGATCAATGACAAGTATATCTGCCGGTGCTTCAGTTCGAATAAGCATTCATTACCTCACTTTGTGTATCTGGGGATTGTACTCCCTTCTGCACAAAATCAGCTAATTGATTTAACAAAGTTTTCATAGGAGTCGGCAATACGTCTAAATCTACGCTATCCATCAAGTTTTTGACTTCTAAACCAAGCTCTGTATCGCCCTCAATAGACAGTCTACGTTGAAAGAAAAGCGTATCTGGGTCTTCTTTACGCCCGGCAATCAGCACAAGATCGTTAAGGTTTCCGCTAAAGCTTACATCTTCAACAACCTCGTTATCAGCTACAACTAGTTGCTCATTTTGATAGCTAATACACCAACTTAACCCCATATCTTTTATTGAGACTTTAAGCCACTTGTCTTCTAAGAATTCAAAGTCACCGTCCTCTAAAGCTTCCTTAAAGACATTCTTAAGCGCCTCCAATAAGGCTCTTTTTTGTACTGTTTTAGGCAATAACTGGACTGGAGATCGCAAAATTGATGCGGCATTTTGAACTAGTTGAGTGCGAATCTTGTTTATCACGTGACTTATCCGTAACTTTGTCAATAATATGGAATGCATCATAGATGATGTTGAAATCTCAGTTACTGTTATGTATCAAATTAACTTCGGTTTGATACTCGACCTTTAATATCCTGAAAATCACAGTTATAGTAACTCAGGTCATGAGAATTACAGCGGATCGCTGCACTCACAGGTAAATATCGATAGCCACACAAAAAGTAATAAATATTTATCGATAGTGAATATTCAAGCTCTTGGAGAATTGGTAGTACTTTGATGCCTCCCCAGCAACTACAACATTGGTTTACCCAGCTAACAGCAAACAGTCCGTTCTTTTTTGCGGTACTTGACGCCCAACATAACTATTTTATGGTTAATGAGCGTTACTGCGATATTGCTGGTTTGAGTAAAACCGAGCTTGCTGGCATGAATGACCGCCAAACATTAGGTGAGCAATTCTACCAACATCTTAAGCCTTACTATGAGCGTGCATTCAATGGCGAAACGATTGAGGCCGAAGTCACTCTCAACGAAACTGACCTCGATACCAGCCTTCATTTCAGCCTATCTCCGCTGACGAATGGCAACAAAACCGACTACATTGTCTTTCATGCCTTCGACACATCAGAAAACCAAGTACTTGCCCGTTCTTTAGAAGAATCCGAAGCGAAATTCCACAAGCTATCTCACCTACTCCCTGACGGATTACTGTTAGTTGAAAGTGACTACATCTTGTCATCAAACCCAGCAGCAGCACGCTTGCTCGGCTTTAACTCCACCACCGAGTTAATTGGCGAAGAGTTGGGACGATTATTCATCGATGAACAAACCAAAACAGTCTTCAATAATAACCTCAGTTCTATTATTTCTGAGTCTGGTTTGGTTTGCTTAACGGGTGCCCGATGCGGATTTGAACGTAAGGTTCAACTCAACATCGACTCCACCACTATTCTTGGAAGTAACACTCAGCTTGTGCTTATCCAAGATGCACAAGAGACCACAAAGCAGTATACGCCTGCAAACAGTGAAGATGCCTACATCGATGCACTGACCAAGCTCTACAACCGAGTTGGGTTCACCAAACGTCTTGAGCAGTTCATTCAAAACGATACGCCAGTTGTGATGCTCTACTTAGATATTGATAACTTTAAGAATATCAATGATTCACTAGGTCATCATATTGGCGATAAAGTGATTAAAGAGGTTGCTTCACGCCTAAAACGTTTACTGCCTCGTCAGGCCGTTATTGGTCATTTAGGCGGGGATGAGTTTGGTATTATCCTGCCAGAACCTGAACATCAGCGAACGCCTGAAATGCTCGCTGAAAAGATCATTTCCCTGATCAATCAACCCTTCGATCTTCACCACTTTAGTAAGCGCTTAGCCTGCTCGATTGGCAGCGTGAGCTTTCCTCAAGATGGCACCGATGCTCGTATCTTGCTGCAAAATGCAGACACCGCGATGTATGAAGCCAAAGATCGTGGTCGTAACCGCCTGATCAAGTTCAACGAACAGATGAACAAAGAAGCGCGTATGCGATTGTGGTTGGAGATAGAGCTACAAAAAGCACTGCAACAGAATGGACTTGAGGTTTGGTATCAACCTAAGGTCAACGCGCGTGATTTCACCATCAACGGTGCAGAAGCGTTAGTGCGCTGGAAGCACCCAGTAGAAGGCTACATCAGCCCTGCCGCATTTATCCCTGTAGCGGAACGAGCTGGCCTTATTGAACAACTTGGCCGAGTGGTGATGCGTGAAGTATTTGCCACGGTTAAGCGCTGGAAGATGCAAGGTATCTTGCCAGGTAGAGTGGCTATCAACTTGTCTCCAGAGCAATTTGGTAACCCGAAACTGATTGATTACGTTGAAAAGTTACTTCGTTCAACAGAGCTTGACCCTAGTGCTATTACGTTTGAGCTGACAGAAAGTGCTGTGATGAGTGACAGCGACCACACGCTACAAATGCTCAACGCTATCAAGAAATTAGGATTCGCCTTGTCCATCGATGACTTTGGTACAGGCTATTCATCGCTGTCTTACCTAGCTCGCTTCCCTATTGATGAGCTTAAGATTGACCGTGCGTTTATCTCTGATATCGACACCCTACCAAAGCAAATAACTGTGATTGAAAACATCATTAACCTTGGCAAGTCTCTCGATTTAACCGTGGTTGCAGAAGGTGTCGAAACCAGTGAGCAAGCGACGCTTCTATCAAACCTCAACTGTAGTTCCATTCAAGGTTTCCACTTCTATCGTCCTCAACCAAAACAAGACGTCGAAGAGCTGTTCGCACAAAACCGCCGTCATAAGAACTAATTAGACGATTCGAATACGTCATCCTCTGAAAGCTAAACCAACACATAAAATGGCTACTCGTCAGTACCTCAAACGGAGTAAAAGCAGATTTATCCATCTAAACCTGCCTTACATCAATTCCGTCATTCATAATTCTTCATAAAATGCTCGCTTCAATTTCATTCTACTGGTAGTGAGCAAATGGAACTCTTATGCCCAGCGGGTAACTTACCTGCTTTGAAAACCGCCATTGATTGCGGTGCGGATGCTGTCTATATCGGATTCAAAGACGATACCAATGCCCGACACTTTGCAGGCCTAAACTTTGCGGGTAAAAAGCTCGATCGTGCCGTGCAATACGTGCATGACCGTAACAAGAAAATTCACGTTGCCTTAAATACTTTTGCTCACCCAAATGGCTTCGAACGTTGGACCAATGCCGTAGACAACGCGGCAGCACTGGGTGTTGATGCGCTGATCATCGCGGATATTGCGGTTCTTGAATACGCAGCAAATAAATACCCAGATTTAGAACTGCACCTATCAGTACAAGCTTCTGCGACCAATGCAGCTGCGATCGACTTCTACCACAAGAACTTCAATGTAAAGCGTGTGGTATTGCCGCGCGTATTGTCGATTCATCAGGTCAAACAGCTTTCTCGTAACATCACCTCTGACGTTGACCTTGAAGTATTCGCTTTTGGTAGCTTGTGCATCATGGCAGAAGGTCGTTGTTACCTCTCTTCATATATGACCGGCGAATCACCCAATACCGTTGGTGCTTGCTCTCCAGCAAAATACGTTCGCTGGCAAGAAACAGAAACAGGCCTAGAATCACGCTTGAATGAGATTCTTATCGACAAGTACGTAGCCGGCGAAAACGCGGGTTACCCTACACTGTGTAAAGGTCGCTTTGAAGCGGATATCGATGGCGAACGTAAGCGCTATCACGCACTTGAAGAGCCAACCAGCCTCAACACACTGTCGATGCTGCCTGAGCTATTTGCTGCCAACGTTGCCTCAGTGAAAATTGAAGGTCGCCAACGTAGCCCTGCTTATGTCGAGCAAGTGACTCGTACTTGGCGCGCAGCTATCGACCGCTACTTAGCGAACCCAGAACAATACCAAGTGGAACAAGCTTGGAATGCGACACTGGCGAATGTATCTGAAGGTACACAAACCACGCTTGGCGCTTATCACCGTAAATGGCAATAGAGCCAAATGGAGAACTCAATGAAATACGCATTAGGCCCTCTTCTTTATTTTTGGCCAAAACAAGACGTTGAAAGCTTCTATGAACAAGCGAAATCAAGCTCTGCTGATATCATCTATCTAGGTGAAGCCGTGTGTTCAAAGCGTCGTGAGATGAAAGCAAAACACTGGATGGATATTGCTAAAGAGCTGTCGGCTTCAGGTAAGCAAGTCGTACTTTCCACCATGGCATTGCTAGAAGCACCAAGCGAAGTCAACATCATGAAGAAGTACATTGATAACGGTGACTTTGCGATTGAAGCCAACGACGTGTCTGCGATTCAATTAGCAAGCGAAAGCAGAGTGCCTTTTGTGGTTGGCCCGGCGGTTAACACCTACAACGCACGCACTCTGAACCTGTTCTTGAAACAAGGTATGACGCGTTGGTGTATGCCTGTTGAGCTTTCTCGCGAATGGCTAAGCAACGTAATGACACAGTGCGAAGAGCTTAATATCCGTAATAAGTTCGAAGTAGAAGTATTTAGCCACGGCTACCTACCGCTTGCTTACTCAGCACGATGCTTTACCGCTCGCGCAGAAAACAAAGCCAAAGACGATTGCGAAACCTGCTGCATCAAATACCCTACCGGCCTACAAGTCGATAGCCAAGAAGGCCAGTCTGTCTTTAACCTTAACGGTATTCAAACTCAATCAGGTTACTGCTACAACCTAGTCAATGATCTTCCGAGCATGCATGACTTGGTTGATGTGGTTCGTTTAAGCCCACTCGGCATCGATACCTTCTCTGAAATCAATAACTTCAGAGCGAACGAACAAGGTAAAAATCCAAAGACCATTGAAAGCCGCCAATGCAACGGCTATTGGCATCAGCTTGCGGGTTTAGACGTTAAGAACATCTAGTTCCTCGAATTGAACTTGTCAGCAACAGATACAAAAAAGGTCTAGCATTCGCTAGACCTTTTTTATTCAGTTCAAGAAAGGCGACCTATGCTGTCGCTGTTTCTAGCGGCGCATCGTCAAGCTTCTTTACGTCTTTATAGAGCATAATCATAACCACGACGCTGAGTGCGATGTTAGACAGTGGATAGGCAATCCAGATCCCCGGCACACCGTACAATTTAGGCATGATGTACAAGAAAGGTAATTGGATAAGCATACTACCTATCGTCACAAACATCGCTTTACTGCCTTTGTTCACCGCCTGATAGTAAGCACCCGCTACCACCAAGAAGCCATCAAGCGCCAGTGCAAACATGTGCAGTCGGATACCCAACACTGTGTACTCGACTAGCTGTGGTTCATCCGAACTAAACACAGAAACGAACTCACGTGGGAATGCGTTCAGCAGCAATACAAACGCGACACCGATCAATACTGAACTCACCATCGCAATCTTAAGTAACTTACGAATATTGGCTTGATTACGCGCACCATGATTGTAGCTCACTAATGGCTGCATGCCGTTGGCGATACCTTCCGCCGTGAGATAATAAACCGTCACTATGTAGCCCAAAATAGCGTAAGCACCGATCATCAGCTGGTCGCCATATTGAGAGAACAAGGCATTGTGCAGCGCCACCATCATCGAACCGTAAGCGTACATAAAGAAGCTCGAGGTACCAATGGCGAAGATTTCAGGAATCACCGAGAACTTCAGTCTCAGTTCATTCCAACGTAAGCGTAGGTTTGCTCGACGTGAGAAAAAGTAAGCCAACCCCAAACCCGTTACCACAAACTGAGCAATTGCGGTTGCCAATGCAGCACCCTTCAATTCCCAACCAAGCTGCGCGATAAATAGGTAATCCAATACAATGTTAATCACCGCACCGACAATCATCAGTATGGTGGCCAAGTTAGGACTGTCATCGTTACGCAGTAAAAACGGCATCGCGATAGAGCCTAAAGTGAAGACACTAGCACCAATCAGAATATGTAAGTATTGCAGGCCTAGTTCATACACTCGCCCTTCAGCACCCTGCCAAAGCAAGAAGTTATCGGCAAACAGAAACAACAATCCAGAAACAATGGGGGTTATCGCCAACAACAATGTTAGACCGGTTGCTAAGATCTGCTTAGCGCCTTTGGTGTCTTTTTCTCCTTGGCGGATCGAGACAAGCGCACCCGTCCCCACTCCCACGAGCATACCAATACCGAGGATCGACCCAATAACAGGCCACGCGACGTTAATGCCCGCAAGTCCATCGGCCCCTACATAACGGCCAATGAAAATACCATCCACCACTTGGTAAAGGCCATTAACTAACATGGCCGCTACGGTAGGAATTGTGTATCGCCAGAATTGACGACTAATTGAGTTACTCATTTCTTACTCTACTTTCTTCAGTGAGTCGCATATCAATGGGATATGACTCGTAAAACTAGTTAACAAGGCTAACTAAATATCTAAATTATTTATTTCAAAGCCTTGTTTAATAATAGGTTCAGCTGGTGGGATTCTTGCTCAGACAAGCGACTTTCCAGTACCTGTGCCATGACCTGATAGATTTTACTTTCTTCTTCCAAACCGACTTCAGCCTTTTGGGTCAAAATCACCAGCTTTGATCTCGCATCTTCAAGAGACGCTTTGCGCTCAACTAGACCTTTTCTTTCTAGCCTTTGAACCATAGTCGTCGCAGAAGGTTTTGTCACCTGCATCTCAATAGCGAGGTCTGTTAGTCGAATAGGCTCTGACGATGCTTGAATGACCTTCAAATAATCGTACTCATTGAAGCTCAACTGGCAGATAGGATCTTCATTAACTTGAGTTCGCCATATCTTAGAAGCAAAGCGTTCAATTTTTTCTAGATTTTGGTCCAGCATAGATTTCCAACCACAGAATTTACATTTAGTTAGCAAGGCTAACTATTTTAGTCTTGTTTAAATAAAATGCAATCAAAAACGAGCCCCCCCCCCTTGTTTATAAAAAGGAGCATAAAAAAGGAGCATAAAAAAACCGCTGACAGGCAGCGGCTTTTCGGAATCGAAGTGTATCGCTTACTTAGCGTTAGCTTCTTCTTCGGCCTCAGCCAATTTAACTTGCGCTAAATGCTCGGTTTTAAGCGTGGTGAAGATACGGCTTAACTCTAAGAAAGAGTAACGGTGTTCTACGTATTCATACACGTTAAAAGAAACCGCCAACTTATACAAAGAGATCGCATTCGCGTAATCACCATTCATGTGGTGACGCTTAGCAAGGTAGAAGTACGTTTCCGTCAGACGTTGAGCTAGGAGCGTGTTGTCGCGAGTCCCGGTTAGAATAGCTTTGAATGCCTGCTCTTCGGTAATATCGTCAAGCATGATCGCAACTAATACCCAGCCCCACTGCTCATCACGACTCTCGTAACGCTTTTGCAAATCAAGCTTTGCTTGTTCTGGTGTGAGTTCATGCTGAATGATGTAAAGCCACAGAGCGCGAAACGGATCGCTAGGATCATCAGCGTAGTGCTTCATCATCTCTTCGTTGGCTAAGTCATAGCGCTCGCCATAGTAGAGTGCGATAGAACGATTTCGTTCTGCATATGAGTTTGCAGGATCAAGCTCTAACGTAGAATCAAAAGATTCATAAGCGGCATCAAACTCCCCTACTTGCGTAAAGTAAACACCCAAAAGGTTGAAGATATCAGGTTGAGCGGGGTTCAATGAAAGAGACTGATTGAAATCAAGACGTGCTAAATCACGCAGGCCAACGCTATCGTAGTAATTACCACGCTCGAACAACATTTTAGCTCGAACTTCATCGTTCAAATCTGGGCGCTGTAATAACTGACTAAGACGCGCTATTTGCACTTCTTGCTGAACACTTGGTTGAAGCGGTACAGCCATTGGTGGATAAACCCAACGTGAGGTGTTATCTGATGTTGTCGCACAACCAGTTAGTACAAGCAGTAAACACATACTCGCGGTTTGAAACCATTTCACAAATAATTACTCCTGTTATGACCGCAATAAAAAAGGGGAGCGATATGCTCCCCTTTATAACATGCTTTTTTACCAATGGGTTAGAAATCACTAAAAAGCGATATTCCCATCGATAGGCTGAGAATTACTCAGCAGCAGGTGCTTCGCCTTCTGCTGGCGTTTCAACTGCTTCTTTCATGCTCAGACGTACACGGCCTTGACGGTCAATTTCAAGAACCTTAACTGGTACTTCTTGACCTTCAGTTAGGTAGTCAGACACTTTCTCAACACGCTTGTCAGCGATTTGAGAGATGTGTACTAGACCATCTTTACCTGGAAGGATAGTAACGAATGCACCGAAGTCAGCTAGACGAGCAACTTTACCTTGGTAAATGCGGCCAACTTCAACTTCAGCAGTGATCTCTTCGATACGGCGGATAGCTTCTTGAGCAGCTGCGCCTTCAGTAGCAGCAATCTTGATTGTGCCATCGTCTTCGATTTCGATTGTAGTACCTGTTTCTTCACAAAGAGCACGGATAACTGCGCCGCCTTTACCGATAACATCTTTGATCTTATCAGAGCTGATTTTCATTGTGTGGATACGTGGAGCGAATTCAGAGATATCTTCACGAGCACCAGAGATAGCTTCATCCATTACAGAAAGGATGTGCTTACGTGCACCTTGCGCTTGGTTAAGAGCAATTTGCATGATCTCTTTAGTGATACCTTCGATCTTGATATCCATCTGAAGAGCAGTGATACCAGCGTTAGTACCTGCTACTTTAAAGTCCATGTCACCTAGGTGATCTTCATCGCCAAGGATGTCAGAAAGAACAACGAAATCGTCGCCTTCTTTAACAAGACCCATTGCGATACCCGCAACAGAAGCTTTGATTGGCACACCAGCATCCATAAGTGCTAGAGATGTACCACATACAGAAGCCATTGAAGAAGAACCGTTAGATTCAGTGATTTCCGATACAACACGAACTGTGTATGGGAATTCGTCAACAGAAGGCATTACTGCTTGGATACCACGTTTAGCAAGCTTACCGTGACCAATTTCACGACGCTTAGGAGAACCAACGAAACCAGTTTCACCTACACAGTATGGAGGGAAGTTGTAGTGTAGAAGGAAGTTATCTTTCTTCTCACCCATTAGGCTGTCGATGATTTGAGCATCACGTTGTGTACCAAGCGTTGCAGTAACAAGTGCTTGAGTTTCACCACGAGTGAATAGAGAAGAACCGTGTGTACGTGGAAGAACACCAGTACGTACGTCTAGCGCACGAACCATGTCTTTTTCACGGCCATCGATACGTGGGTTGCCAGCAATGATGCGGCTACGTACTACGTTTTTCTCTAGAGAACCAAGCATGCCGCGGATTTCGCGCTCATCTAGGTTTTCGTCTTGTGCAATTAGAGCTTCAACAGTGTCGCTCTTGATTGCGCCAACTTGCTCGTAACGCGCCATTTTCTCAGTGATCTGGTACGCGTCAGATAGACGTGTTTCAGCTTGCTCAGCAACTTTAGCTTTAAGCTCAGTGTTAACTGCTGGCGCTTCCCAGTTCCAAGATGGAGTTGCAACTTCAGCAGCAAACTCGTTGATTGCTTTGATTACAACTTGTTGTTGGTCGTGACCGTAAACAACAGCTGAAAGCATTTCTTCTTCAGATAGGTTATCTGCTTCAGATTCAACCATAAGTACTGCGCCTTCTGTACCAGACACAACTAGGTCTAGTTTAGAGTTTTCAAGCTCAGTATTTGATGGGTTAAGAACAAGTTCGCCGTCGATGTGACCAACACGTGCAGCACCGATAGGACCATTGAATGGAGCACCAGAGATAGCAAGCGCAGCAGACGTTGCGATCATAGTGATCATGTCTGGGTTTACGTCAGGGTTGATAGAAACAACCGTAGCGATAACTTGAACTTCGTTTTTAAACGCACTTGGGAAAAGTGGACGAATTGGACGGTCAATCAGACGAGCTGTTAGCGTTTCGCCTTCAGAAGGACGACCTTCACGCTTGAAGAAACCACCAGGGATTTTACCCGCAGCGTATGTACGCTCTTGGTAGTTAACTGTTAGAGGGAAGAAATCTTGGCCTGCAACAGCTTCTTTCTTAGCAACAACAGAAACGAATACTGATGTATCGTCCATAGTCGCCATTACAGCAGCAGTAGCTTGACGTGCCATTACGCCCGTTTCTAGAGTAACGGTGTGGTTACCGTACTGGAACGATTTTACAACTGGTTTTTCAAACATTGTATATCCTTAGCTCTAAAGTCATGACTTTAGATTAAGTGAAGATTGACTCAAGATATTACCAATCGCGACTAGTGAAAAGAGACTTGGGAATGATGCTTCTTTGTATGAGTTCATACGCCGAATTAAGACCAAATCCGCCTTTGAATAGTCGCGACCTATTGGCCGACATCTGTGACTGTAACGTCTTGAGAGGTTGATTGCCCAGCGTTGAAAACGCATAGGCGGGCGTAGTATAAACTATTTTTATTAGGAGAGATATTTCCTATCAGAAAAAGCCAGATGATATTCTGTGCATCCGGCCAAACATTTTCTTACGGGTACAAAAAAAGGAGCATAAATGCTCCTTTTCTTCAAACTGTCTTTGCAGACATCGCTATTAGCGACGTAGGCCTAGACGCTTGATTAGGTCTTGGTAACGAGTAAGGTTTTTACCTTTCAAGTAATCAAGAAGCTTACGACGGCTAGAAACCATACGTAATAGACCACGACGGCTGTGGTGATCGTGTTTGTGCGCTTTGAAGTGACCTTGTAGGTGGTTGATAGAAGCAGTAAGTAGTGCTACTTGTACTTCTGGTGAACCTGTGTCGCCTTCAGATTGTGCGTATTCTGCAACGATTGCTGCTTTAGTTTCTGCATTCAGAGACATAAATCTCTCCTGATAAGAGTAAGTTTATATTTGTAGCAGCCAATCTCTGATTCAGCCGCTACGCGAGCCGAGGATTATAGGGAAGTTTACGTGTTGGTGCAATAACAATCGAACTGATGAAAAACGAAAAAAGCGAACCATTAAAATTAAGGGCTCGCTTTCTATATTATTGATTCGCTTTTCCAGGCTAAGCGCCAATACCTAACTAGGTTTCAGCGTTACGCTTGTGGCTCTTCATCTCTGAAAACAACCAAACGCTTCGGGGCAACTCGGCCATCTTCAGCAATTTGAGCAACGCCAACAAACAGCTTCTCTTCACCGCTTGTCATACGAACGGTACCTTCAGCAGGAGCGCCTGCGACTTGAACGGGCATACCGTGCTGAACAAGATCAGTCAGTTCCGCATTCAGGTTAACTTCAGGTAAGTCTTCTACAGCGGTGTCCATTGGCATTAACAATGGATCAAGCAACTCTTTAGGAGCAATTTCTTGCGCTTGTGCTTGTTCTAAAATCTCGTTCAGCTGCTCTAACGTAACCATGCGTTCATACGGGTACTTTGCAACACCAGTACGACGAAGCATTGTCACGTGAGCACCACAACCTAGCATTTCACCAAGATCGTCGGTAATTGTGCGGATGTAAGTACCTTTAGAACAATGCACTTCCATCTCAACTTCATCACCTTCAAAGCGAAGTAGCTCAATAGAATACACAGTGATCTTGCGAGACTCACGAGGCACTTCGATACCTGCACGTGCATATTCATACAAAGGCTTACCTTGATACTTCAATGCTGAGAACATTGATGGAATCTGGTCGGTTTCACCTTTGAAGCTTGCAATGCAGCGTTCAAGTTGCTCTTGAGTCACGTTGATTTCACGCGTTTCAACCACTTCACCATCAGAATCTGAGGTGTTGGTACGCTCACCAAGCTTCGCGACAACAACGTAGCGCTTATCAGAATCTAGAAGAAACTGAGAGAACTTCGTTGCTTCACCAAGACAAATTGGCAGCATGCCAGTCGCAAGAGGATCCAGAGCACCGGTGTGCCCTGCCTTCTCTGCAAAGTAAATACGCTTTACTTTTTGCAGTGCATCATTAGATGAAATGCCTGTTGGCTTATCTAACAGAATTACCCCATTTATAGGGCGACCTTTACGACGGCGAGCCATTACTCTTCATCCTTAGACTGAGTTTCGTCAGTGCGGCCAGATTCTTCTTGCTTACGCTTGTCATCGTTCAGTACTTCACTTACTAGGTTAGACATACGCATGCCTTCTACCAATGTGTTGTCGTAAGTAAAACGAACTTCAGGTGTTAGACGGTGACGAATACGCTTGCCAAGAGCCATACGAACTGGCACTTCATGCTCTTTAAGAGCAGCAAGACATGATTCAGGTGTTTGCTCACCGATACATAGGAAAGTCACGAACACTTTTGCGTATGCAAGGTCACGAGACACTTCTACATCTGAAATAGTTACCATACCAATGCGTGAGTCACGAACTTCACGTTGGAGGATAAGTGCGAGCTCTTTTTGAAGCTGCTGAGACACACGTTGTGTGCGGCTAAATTCTTTTGACATTTTCTTTTCTCACTTAGAAAGATGGGGGGCTTGGTAATTACCAGCCCCCCATGGTGTATTCAACAACCGATTACTTAGTACCTTTACAGGTAATGTTAGTAACCTTAGTCAATATGTCGAGTCGTACTGACTGGTTAGTCTAGAGTACGTTTAACTTCAACAATTTCGAATACTTCGATCTGGTCACCAACGCGAACGTCGTTGTAGTTCTTAACGCCGATACCACACTCGTAACCATTTTTAACTTCTTGAACGTCATCTTTAAAGCGACGAAGTGACTCTAGTTCACCTTCGTAGATAACAACGTTTTCGCGAAGTACGCGGATTGGGCTGCTACGCTTAATCGTACCTTCAGTAACGATACAACCAGCGATTGCACCAAGTTTAGGCGACTTAAATACGTCACGAACTTGAGCAAGACCAATGATCTCTTGACGGAATTCAGGAGCAAGCATACCGCCCATCGCCTGTTTCACTTCGTCGATCAGTTGGTAGATGATTGAGTAGTAACGTAGATCTAGGTTTTCATTCTGAACAGTACCACGCGCAGTTGCGTCAGCACGAACGTTGAAACCAAGAATGATAGCGTTAGAAGCAGCTGCAAGAGTTGCATCAGTTTCCGTAATACCACCAACACCAGAACCTACGATGTTCACTTTAACTTCGTCAGTTGACAGTTTCAGTAGAGAGTCAGCAATTGCTTCTACAGAGCCTTGAACGTCAGCTTTAAGTACAACGTTAAGTTCAGCAACTTCACCAGCAGTCATGTTCGCGAACATGTTCTCTAGTTTCGCTTTTTGTTGGCGAGCTAGTTTAACATCACGGAATTTACCTTGACGGTAGTTCGCAACTTCACGCGCTTTACGCTCATCACGTACAACCGTTGCTTCATCACCTGAAGCAGGAACGCCAGAAAGACCTAGAATTTCTACAGGGATAGATGGACCTGCAGTTTCGATGTCTTTACCGTTTTCATCGCGCATTGCACGAACACGGCCGTACTCTTGACCACAAAGAACGATATCGCCTTTGTTAAGAGTACCAGACTGTACTAGTACTGTTGCAACTGGACCGCGGCCTTTATCAAGACGAGATTCAACAACAACACCAGATGCCATGCCTTCTTTAACCGCTGTAAGCTCAAGAACTTCAGACTGAAGAAGGATAGCTTCTAGAAGACCATCGATGTTTGTACCCTGTTTTGCAGAAATGTGAACGAAGATGTTCTCACCGCCCCACTCTTCAGGGATAACGTCGTATTGAGCTAGCTCATTCTTAACGTTGTCTGGGTTTGCACCCTCTTTGTCGATCTTGTTCACAGCAACAATCAGAGGAACGCCTGCCGCTTTCGCGTGCTGGATTGCTTCGATTGTTTGTGGCATTACGCCATCATCAGCGGCAACAACAAGTACAACGATATCTGTCGCTTGAGCACCACGAGCACGCATAGCAGTAAACGCCGCGTGTCCAGGAGTATCAAGGAACGTGATCATGCCGTTGTCAGTATCTACGTGGTAAGCACCAATGTGCTGTGTGATACCGCCAGCTTCGCCAGACGCAACGTGTGCTTTACGAATGTAATCAAGTGTAGAAGTTTTACCGTGGTCAACGTGACCCATGATAGTAACAACAGGAGCACGACCTTCTGCGACAGCATCGCTATCACGGTCAGCTAGCACTGCTTCTTCTAGTTCGTTTTCTTTACGTAGGATAACCTTGTGACCCATTTCTTCAGCAACAAGTTGTGCTGTTTCTTGGTCGATCACTTGGTTGATAGTCGCCATAGCGCCCATCTTCATCATTACTTTGATAACTTCAGTTGCTTTAACTGACATTTTGCTAGCCAGTTCAGAAACAACGATAGTTTCGCCAATAGCAACATCAGATTTAGCAACAGTTGCTGACTTATCAAAGCCTTGCTGCATTGAAGTTGGTTTAGCAAGCTTACCTTTACCGCCACGACCACGTTGGTTACGACCACCACGGTTGTTGCCAGGTTGAGCTGCTGGAGCAGGTTTCTTCTTGCGACGACGAGGAGCTTTCTCATCTTTTTTATCAGCCGCATCTTCTGCTTCACGAGCATAAGTAGAAGTAGTCACATGGTAATCCGCAGATTTCTCTTGCTCTTTCTTCTTCTTCTCTTCTTCAGACCAACGTTCTTGGTTCTCTTCTGCTAACTTACGAGCTTCCTCAACAAGCTTAGCTGCTTCAGCTTCGGCTTTACGAGTTGCTTCTTGCTCTTGACGAGTTTTAAGTTCATCCGCTTCTTTTTTCGCTTGTGCGTTAGCGTCTGCATTTTTTGAATTCATGTCTTTTTTAGCCTTTTCAGCTTGTGCGCGTTGAGCCTTCTCTTCAGAATCACGTTTTGCATCCGCTTCACGTGTTACTTTTTCTTCGGCTTCGCGCTGTGCTTTCTCTGCAGCATCACGTTTCGCTTGCTCTTCAGCATCGCGTTGTGCTTTCTCTTCCACTTCACGATTAGCTACTTCCTCAGCTTCACGTTTCGCTTCATCTTCAATAGTGCTGCGCTTCACGTAAGTACGCTTTTTACGTACCTCTACTTGAACATCCTTACTCTTACCGCCTCCAGCGGCAACACTTAGCGTGCTGCGGGTCTTGCGTTGAAGAGTTAAACGAGTCGGTTCTGTTTCGCCTGAAGTATCGCCATGCTCCTTTTTAAGGTGCGTTAGCAATGTTTGCTTCTCTGAATCAGTCACTTGATCCGACCCTGCTTTCTTCATTCCTGCATCAGCAAGTTGTTCAATTAAGCGGTCAACTGGCGTACCAATCTCTTCACTCAGTGCTTTAACTGTTAATTGTGTCATACCGCTTTCTCTCCTTGCTGAATTATTCTTCGTCGCCGAACCAACAGATGTTACGCGCAGCCATAATCAGCTCGCCTGCTCGCTCTGCAGTTAGGTCTTCGATGCCTTCTAGTTCATCAACGCCTTGGTCAGCTAGGTCTTCCAATGTCGCAACGCCTTTTGCTGCTAGCTTGTAAGCCATTTCACGCTCAAGACCTTCAAGTGCAAGTAAGTCTTCAGCAGGCTCAACACCGTCGAAAGTCTCTTCTTTCGCTAGCGCTAGAGTAGTCAGTGCGTCTTTCGCGCGGTTACGTAGTTCTTCAACGATACCTTCGTCTAGACCGTCTACTTCAAGAAGCTCGTTCACAGGAACGTATGCCACTTCTTCAAGTGTAGAGAAGCCTTCTTCAACAAGCATTTGAGCAAAGTCTTCTTCAATGTCTAGGTGCTTCATGAAGTTTTCAATAGAAGCAACTGCTTCTTCTTGGTGCTTCTTCTCTAGATCAGCAACAGTCATTACATTCAGTTCCCAACCCGTTAGTTGAGAAGCTAGACGTACGTTTTGACCGCTACGGCCAATCGCTTGTGCCAGGTTATCGGCTTCAACAGCGATGTCCATAGAGTGTGCATCTTCATCAACGATGATTGAAGCAACATCAGCAGGCGCCATTGCGTTAATAACGAACTGAGCTGGGTTATCGTCCCAAAGAACGATATCGATACGCTCACCGCCAAGATCATTAGAAACAGCTTGTACACGTGCACCACGCATACCAACACACGCACCAACAGGGTCAATACGTTTGTCGTTTGTTTTCACAGCGATTTTAGCACGAGAACCAGCGTCACGTGCAGCACCTTTAAGTTCAATTAGCTCTTCACCAATCTCAGGCACTTCAACGCGGAATAGTTCAGCTAGCATTTCTGGCTTCGAACGAGTAACGAAAAGCTGGAAACCGCGAGCTTCTGGTTTAACTGCGTAAAGAAGACCACGAACACGGTCACCTGGACGGAAGTTTTCACGAGGAAGTTGGTCGTCACGAAGGATTACCGCTTCAGCGTTGTTACCTAGGTCTAGAATAACTGTGTCACGGTTAACTTTCTTAACTGCGCCAGTTACGAGCTCGCCTTCGTTGTCAATAAACTGTTCAACGATTTGAGCACGTTCTGCTTCACGTACTTTCTGTACGATAACTTGCTTAGCCGTTTGAGTCGTAATACGGTCAAACGTTACTGATTCGATATCATCTTCAATGAAACCGCCAAGTTCGATCTCTGGATCATCGTACTTTGCAGCTTCAATAGAGATTTCTTTTGTTGGGAATTCAACTTCCTCAACAGCTTCCCAACGGCGGAAAGTTTCGAAATTACCCGTTTTACGGTCAATTTCTACACGAACTTCAATTTCTAATTCGCTTTTCTTTTTTGTTGCCGTTGCAAGCGCGATTTCAAGCGCTTCAAAAATACGCTCACGAGGAACTGCTTTCTCATTTGAAACAGCTTCTACTACCGCCAAAATTTCTTTGTTCATTAATCTAGCCTCTTAAGCTCTTCTCTCTAGGAGAACTAAAATTTAGGGATCAGGTTAGCTTTCGCAATATTGCTCAGGACGAATTCTTCTTCTTGTCCTTCAACCAATACTTTCACTGTCTCGCCTTCGATAGATTGGATATCACCTTTCCATTTACGACGGTTGCCGACAGCCATTTTCAAAACGATGCTTACCTCGTGACCAATAAATTGTTGGTAATGCTCTGCTTTGAACAGTGGTCTCTCTAAACCTGGTGAAGACACTTCAAGGTTATAAGCCACTGAAATTGGATCTTCAACGTCCATTACGGCACTTACTTGGTGACTAACCTCAGAGCAATCATCTACATTGATACCATTTGGTGAATCGATGTAAATACGTAGCGTTGAGTGCTCACCAGCACGAATAAATTCTAATCCAACTAACTCATAACCTGATGCTGCTACTGGAGCGTCAAGCATTTCAGTAAGTTGTCTCTCTAAACCAGTCATTTAACCACTCCAGAAACAAAAAAAGGGCTCAAAGCCCAATTTAAATTCCAAGCAAACATTATCATCTAAAGGCATTTACAAATGCTTAGATAACAAAAAACCCCGTATAAGCCGGGGTTTTTGTTGCTGGACCCTTATATGTTAAGTGTCATCACATTCGATATCACACTTAACTCACAGTGAGGTTCACACTGTGCAAACTTGCTACCAATACAAGCTATATAATAGCATTGAAATTGGTTGCGGGAGCCGGATTTGAACCGACGACCTTCGGGTTATGAGCCCGACGAGCTACCAAACTGCTCCATCCCGCGTCCGACTTGTGAGCATTATACGCCCAACAAGATGTTTTACAAGTTTGTAAACATGGTGCCGAGAGAGGGACTCGAACCCTCACACCCTAAGGCACTAGCACCTCATGCTAGCGTGTCTACCAATTTCACCATCTCGGCATCAAATCTTTGCAGCTTATTGTGGAATTTCGTCGCCTTGCGTCGGAACTTCACTCACTGCATCTTCAGCTTGCTGAATTACCTGACCTTGAGTCGGGTCAATCCATTGTGACTCAGTTTTATGTGTAGACATATTACCAAGCACTAAGCTAAGGATAAAAAATGTAGTTGCAAAAACTGCAGTCATTCGGGTAAGGAAATTTCCTGAGCCACCAGCACCAAACACAGTGTTTGAAGCGCCAGCACCGAAAGAGGCTCCCATATCTGCGCCTTTACCTTGTTGAATCAACACTAGGCCAATTACACCAAGCGCTGCCAACAGGTAAATCACAAGTAGAACTGTAAACATTTTTCCACCTATGTTCCTAATTGTTGAGCCAGCGCCGTTCAAAAAACTATTTTCAAGAACAAGGCTAGCGACCTCCTAACTGAAGGCCGAGCAATACTAGCGAATGCGACGATGGCTGACAAGGGGAATTTGCTAAAAAATAAGCCTTTACCAAGCGAATGGTTAAAAAAAGGTCAAAAGCGACACAAAACTCATTTACGTCTCTTTTGACCGTTATATAAGTCAATCACTTCTAATCACAGGCGCTATTCGTTTCGCCGGTTAAGTAAAAGGTTAAATTAGCAGTTTGCTTTTACTGCATCTGCAATCTTAAGCGCAGACGCTTGAACAAGCTCTGCGTCTTCGCCTTCAACCATGACACGCAGTAGTGGCTCGGTACCAGACTTACGTAATAGCACACGACCTTTCTCGCCAAGCTCAGCTTCTATTTCTACAACCGCCGCTTTCACCGCTTCTGCTTCGAGTGGATTTGAGTCACCGCTGAAACGAACGTTTTCTAGAACTTGAGGATATAACGTCATACCTTGAGAAAGTTCATTCAGTGTCATTTCACTGTCGACAACTGAAGCCAATACTTGCAAGGCAGCAACGATAGCATCACCTGTAGTCACTTTATCTAATAGGATAACGTGACCCGAATTTTCTGCACCGATCTTCCAGCCTTTAGCAAGAAGTTGCTCCATGACGTAACGGTCACCAACAGCAGCACGAACAAACGGAATACCTAACTGCTTAAGGCCGTTTTCCATACCAAGGTTGGTCATTAGTGTACCAACAACGCCACCTTTCAACTCACCACGACGCAGCGCATCACGAGCAATGATGTAAGCAATTTGGTCACCATCAACTTTGTTGCCTAGCTCGTCAACCATGATGATACGGTCACCGTCACCATCAAAGCCTAGGCCTAACGCTGCTTTTTCTTCAAGTACTTTAGCTTGCAGAGCACGCACATCTGTCGCACCCACTTCGTGGTTGATGTTAGTACCATTTGGCTCAACACCCATTGCAATCACTTCAGCGCCCAACTCTTTAAATACCGCTGGCGCAATGTGGTAAGTCGCACCATGTGCGCAATCAACCACAATTTTCATGCCCGCTAACGTCATTTTGTGTGGGAATGTACTTTTACAAAATTCAATATAACGGCCAGCTGCATCATTTAAACGTACAGCTTTACCCAATGCAGAAGATTCCACGCACTCGATATCTTTATCTAGTTCAGCTTCGATAGCCAACTCAATGTCATCCGACAATTTAGTGCCTTCAGAAGAGAAGAACTTAATGCCGTTGTCATAGAAAGGGTTATGCGATGCAGAGATAACGATACCAGCTTCAGCACGGAAAGTTTGTGTTAGGTAAGCAACGGCAGGTGTTGGCATTGGGCCAGTAAACGTAGCCTGAAGACCCGCAGCAGCAAGGCCAGCTTCTAACGCAGACTCAAGCATATAGCCAGAGATACGAGTATCTTTACCAATGATCACTTTCTTGGTGCCCTGTTTTGCAAGAACACGACCTGCAGCCCAGCCAAGCTTCAGAACAAAATCAGGTGTAATCGGGTATTGGCCAACTTTGCCACGTACACCATCTGTGCCGAAGTAACGTCTTTTATCAGACATATTGATTTTCCTTAATTATTATTAGTGATTGTTATTCATCACTTCGATTATCTTCATCGCTTCCAATGTATCTTCAACATCGTGAACGCGAATAATTTGTGCGCCTTTCATTGCAGCGATAGTCGCGCAAGTGACACTGGCTACCATGCAATCTGCTGGGGCCTTGTCCAGTAGCTTAAAGATCATCGATTTTCTCGACATCCCAGCTAAAACTGGCAACCCAAGCCTATGAAATTTTTCAAGGTGCGCTAATAGGTGGTAATTGTGTTCAATGGTTTTACCAAAACCAAAACCAGGGTCCAGAATCAGCTGGTTTTTTGAGATGCCTACAGCCTCACAAGCTTCCACTCTTTCTTGTAGGAATACTTCAACATCCATTAGAACATCGTCGTAAACTGGGCTAGCTTGCATGGTTCTTGGTTGGCCTTTCATGTGCATCAAGCAAACAGGAACATTACCCTCAGCGGCCGCTTGTAGGGCACCTGGCTCTTGTAAAGCGCGTACATCATTGATCAAATCAGCACCCGCTTCAACAGCTTGGCGCATCACTTCGGCTTTGCTGGTATCAATAGAAATCCAAACATCAAACTTGGCACGAATCGCTTTAATTGCAGGAATAACTCGAGCGAGCTCTTCCTCTAAGGAAACGTCCGGAGCTCCAGGGCGAGTCGATTCACCACCAATATCAATAATGCTAACGCCGGCTTGAATCATTCGTTCAGCTTGCAGCAATGCATTATCTAATGAGTTGAATCTTCCGCCATCAGAGAAAGAATCAGGGGTGACATTGAGGATACCCATTACATGTGGGCGGTCTAAAACGAGTGTTTTATTGTTTGCTTTTAATATCATGAAAGGCAGGTCTTAAAGAGTAAAAAAACACCTTGAGCTATAAACAGAAAAACCCTGAGCGTACTCAGGGTTTTAATTTATAGCTTAGCGATTAAGAATCTTTGTTTTGAGTATCATCTGATTCAGATTTAACTTCTTCAACTTTCGACTCTTCAGCTTCTGGTTCGGCTTTAGCTTGTTCTTCAGATTTAACTTCAGCTTCAGGCTTGGCTTCTTCCTTTGCAGGTTCTGCTTTTACTTGCTCCCCCCAACCAGCAGGCTCACGGATCTCGGTTTTACGATCCATCAAATCATCAATTTGACCCGCATCAATCGTTTCATACTTCATTAATGCATCTTTCATTGAGTGCATTAAATCCATATTGTCTTCGAGTATTTGTTTCGCTCGAGCGTAATTACGATCAATTAGGATACGAATCTCTTCATCGATAAGTCGAGTGGTTTCATCCGAGACGTGTTTCGCTTTGCTCATTCCGCGGCCTAAGAAAACTTCACCTTCTTCTTCTGCATAAAGAAGAGGGCCTAGTTTTTCAGAGAAACCCCATTGAGTCACCATCTTACGAGCAATATCAGTGGCACGCTCAATATCGTTTGATGCACCTGTCGATACCTTGTCTGAACCGTAAATCAATTCCTCAGCAAGACGACCACCGTATAGGCTAGAAATCATCGATTCTAGGTGTTGACGGTTCATACTTACACGATCTTGTTCTGGTAAATACATAGTAACACCAAGCGCTCGACCACGAGGGATGATAGATACTTTGTACACTGGATCGTGCTCAGGCACTAAACGACCAACAATTGCATGACCAGCTTCATGGTAAGCCGTCGATTCTTTCGTTTCTTCAGTCAGAACCATTGAACGGCGCTCAGCACCCATCATAATTTTGTCTTTCGCTAATTCAAACTCAACCATCGATACATTGCGTTTGTTACCGCGAGCAGCGAATAGAGCCGCTTCGTTCACAAGGTTCGCAAGGTCTGCACCTGAGAAACCGGGTGTACCGCGAGCAATCAGAGATGGTTCAACATCGCCTGATAGTGGAACCTTGCGCATGTGTACTTTAAGAATCTGTTCACGACCACGTACATCTGGTAGACCAACCACTACTTGACGGTCAAAACGGCCTGGACGAAGCAATGCTGGGTCAAGTACATCTGGACGGTTAGTCGCAGCGATAACGATAATACCTTCGTTACCTTCGAAACCATCCATCTCAACCAGCATTTGGTTTAGTGTTTGTTCACGCTCATCGTGACCACCACCAACACCAGCGCCACGCTGACGACCAACAGCATCGATTTCATCGATAAAGATAATACAAGGTGCTGCTTTCTTCGCTTGCTCGAACATGTCACGCACACGAGATGCACCAACACCAACAAACATTTCAACGAAGTCAGAACCTGAGATAGTAAAGAACGGTACTTTCGCTTCACCAGCAATTGCTTTTGCAAGCAATGTCTTACCAGTACCAGGAGGACCGACCAACAGGATACCTGTCGGGATCTTACCACCCAGTTTTTGGAAACGACTTGGGTCACGAAGATAATCAACAAGCTCTTTCACGTCTTCTTTTGCTTCGTCACAACCAGCAACATCAGCAAACATCGTTTTGATTTGTTCTTCGCTCATCATTCGAGCTTTGCTCTTACCAAAAGACATCGCGCCTTTACCGCCGCCGCCGCCTTGCATTTGACGCATGAAGAAAATCCACACACCAATCAGTAAGATCATTGGGAACCAAGAGATGAAGATAGTGCCAAGCAGGCTCTGCTCTTCAGGTGGTGTACCCTGAACTTTTACGTTTTGATTAATTAAGTCATCAAGTAGCTTTTGATCATAAACAGGCATGTAAGTTACATACTTAGAACCACCGCCACGACGTGTGAAAGTAATTTCGCTGTTATTGAACTGTGCGTCTTGAATCTGGCCTTGGCCAACTTCCTGTACAAACGTGGTGTAATCTACTGCTCTGCCGTTACTTTCCCCAGGGCCAAAGCTCTGGAAGACCGACATCAACACAACCGCGATAACAAGCCACAGAATTAAATTTTTTGCCATGTCACTCAAGGTGTAAGCCTCTCGATAACTAATTGTAATTAAAGGTAGGGTACTACAGTTTGTAACCTGTAGCCATGTTGTTAACTCTCACTCTTGGAAGAGAATCGTTAACCTTTGTAACCAGTTGCTACGATAAACACTTCACGAGATCGAGCTCGAGAAGAGTCGGGTTTTCTCACTTTGACTGTTTTAAACATCTCACGGACGTCCTTAACATATTGGTCAAACCCTTCGCCTTGGAATACTTTTACAACAAAACTACCATTGGTAGCTAGAACTTGTCGACACATATCCAAAGCTAATTCAACTAAATACATAGCTCTTGGCTGATCCACAGAATTGTTGCCTGCTATATTAGGTGCCATATCAGACATCACGACATCAACCATGTTTGGTTGTATACGTTCCAATAAAGCTTCTAGCACAGCTTCTTCGCGGAAATCGCCTTGTAAAAAGCTCACTCCAGCAATCGGATCCATAGGTAGCAAGTCACAAGCAATGATTTGACCGTTGTCTCCGATAATCTTAGCAGCATATTGAGACCAACCGCCAGGCGCTGCGCCCAAATCCACAATGGTCATCCCAGGAGTCAGCAATTTATCTTTCGTTTGAATCTCTTCCATTTTGAAATAAGCACGCGAACGATAGCCTCTTTTTCTTGCTTCATTTGCATACTTGTCGTCGAAGTGTTCCTTCAACCAACGGCCTGAACTGGCCGAGTGTTTCTGTTTGCTCATTGGATACCTAAACTGGAGGAAAGTACTAATTGCTGAATAAATTATAGTCTTCAGCTTTAGATGGCGTTAAAATAGGTTTTTTCAACCCTAATACTAAATAAAATTGGCCGCGTAATGAACCTAAGTACCAAACAAAAGCAGCATCTAAAGGGCCTAGCTCACAGTTTAAAACCTGTAGTGCTAATGGGCGCAAATGGACTTACTGAAGCTGTTCTAGCGGAAATCGAATTGGCTCTAGACCACCACGAACTGATCAAGATTAAAGTTGCATCAGAAGACCGTGAGACTAAGCAACTGATTATCGATGCAATTGTACGTGAATCTAAAGCTGAGAAAGTACAGACTATCGGTAAAGTTCTAGTACTGTTCCGTCAGTCAGAAGCACGTAAAATCGAGATTCCACGCAAATAAGCTAGTTTGACATCAAGCTGGCTCCACAATAAGAAAGCCACTGTGCTTATCTTTTAGTGTAGCGTGAGAAACGAAAAAGGTCGCATTAGCGACCTTTTTACTTATTAGAACCAAAGTAAATTCAATTAGATGTATTCTACTTTGTCGATTTCGAAATCTTTATCGCCGCCAGGTGTAGAGATAATAACCTCGTCACCTTCCATCTTACCAATAAGGCCACGAGCGATCGGTGATTTCACCGAAATGCGGCCAGTTTTGATTTCAGCTTCATCTTCAGAAACGATTTGGTAACGGAACTCTTCATCAGTATCTACGTCAATCAAAGTAACCGTAGTACCAAAGATAACCTTGCCTGTGTTATCCATTTGAGTTACGTCGATGATCTGAGCTAGCGATAGCTTGTATTCGATATCTCGAATTTGAGCTTCACAGATACCCTGCTCTTCACGAGCGGCGTGATATTCAGCGTTCTCTTTCAAGTCACCGAGTTCACGTGCTTCACCTATAGCTGCTGAAATAATAGGACGTAGCTTAAGTAGGCGATCTAATTCGTCACGTAGCTGCTGAGCGCCACGCACTGTCATTGGAACCTTTTCCATTTTTTACCTCTATGCCAAAGCTTTCTTTGGCCAACATAAATACACCCAACGCATTTATTGGGTGATAGAAACAAAACGATTTGGCTTAGTGTAAACAAACTTTATGGCTAAATCACCTTTATTCCACTTTGCGTTATAAAAGCTTTATCTAGGTCTAAATTACAGACATCACAAAAATGAATAATAACTATCCCATCAATAAGCGGGGAGTTAAATACCTAAAAAAACAAAAAACAAACAAAATAAACACAGATCACACTTTTATAAAAATCAACTTAAAACATACACTTAAACAACAAGAGATATAATAAAACAGTGTTCATTTTTTAGTTTTATATCATTTTACTAACTGACTATGGAACTTTAGAGGTAAAAAGTAACCCATGGATTGCACTGGCATTTTTCAGACTTCTGTTCTAATCATGATTATGAAGCCTGATTAATACAGGCAATACACAAAAGGATTCAAATCCTTGATAAATACCTTTATGGACAGTAATTAGGAATTAATAACATGAACAAGACTTTGATCGCGCTTGCTGTATCGGCTGCAGCTCTTGCTACTAGCGCTAACGCGGCAGAACTATACAACCAAGACGGTAACTCTGTTGAAATGGGCGGCCGTGCTGAAGCTCGTCTATCTATGAAAGATGGCAAAGCTGAAGACAAAACACGTGTACGTCTAAACTTCCTAGGTAAAGTTGAAATCCAAGACGGCCTATACGGTGTTGGTTTCTACGAAGGCGAATTCACGACGGCTGAAAACGGCGGCGCTACTGATAACAACGATGGTGATATCACTAACCGTTACACGTACGCTGGTCTAGGCGGCACATTCGGTGAAGTAACTTACGGTAAGAACGAAGGTGCTCTAGGCGTAATCACTGACTTCACAGATATCATGGCATACCACGGTAACTCTGCTGCAGACAAACTAGCTGTAGCTGACCGTTCAGACAACATGCTTTCTTACAAAGGTCAATTCCAAGACCTAGGTCTTAAAGCAAGCTACCGTTTCGCTGACCGTTCAGAAACTAACGGTGAGTTCACGGACAACGGTAAAGATGGCTACTCTCTATCTGCTATCTACGCAATCGGCGAAACTGGCGCTAAGCTAGGTGCTGGTTACGCAGACCAAGATCAATCTAACGAGTACATGCTTTCTGCTTCTTACGCAATCTCTGACCTGTACTTCGCTGGTGTATTCACAGATGGTGAAAAACAAACTACAGGTGTTGTAAACTCTAACGACTCTGTAGATTACACTGGTTACGAATTCGCAGCGGCTTACACGCTAGGTCAAACTGTATTCTCTACTACGTACAACAACGCTGAAACTGATAGCGAAACGTCTGCAGACAACATCGCAATCGATGCAACGTACTACTTCAAGCCTAACTTCCGTGGCTACGTATCGTACAACTTCAACCTTATCTCTGAAGGTGACAAGATCGGTACTACTAACAAGCTAACTAACGGTACTGCAAGCTCTGCTGACGCTGAAGACGAGCTAGCTCTAGGTCTACGTTACGACTTCTAATTCTGATTATCTAATTGATTAATTAGTTAATTGAGAATCAAAACGCCCGCTATCTAGCGGGCGTTTTTTATATCTGTATACTGAAAACATCAGCCATCCAAGAAATCTTCTATGCGCCTTCTATCCACACTACTTGTATGTAGTTTTTCCATTAGCGCTTTCTCAGTTAACGCTTTCGCTTACCCCCCTCTAGATAAACTGCCGGATGGCAGTAGCGCAAGCTTAATTCTGCAACCATTGAGCGGTGATTCAAATAAAATAAACACCAACAGTGATGGCTTCTACCCGCCCGCCAGTACTTTAAAGCTGGTCACAGCTTTAGCAGCGAAGTTGGAATTAGGGGATGACTTTCACTACACGACTAGTATTGCTCGTTCTGGGAATGACTCAATCATTTCATTTAGTGGCGACCCGACCCTACAACGAGAACAGCTTAAAAGCCTTTTGGCTCAATACGCAAAATCTCAATCCAGAACCATCAAGGGCAACTTATACCTAGATAACTCGACTTTTACGGGCTATCAGCGAGCGGTGGGGTGGCCTTGGGACATTCTAGGCGTTTGTTACAGCGCGCCTTCGAGTGCGATGACCTTAGACAGCAACTGCGCACAAGCCTCTATTTATACAAAAGATAACGGAAGCACTCGTGTCTATATTCCCGCTCACTATCCGATAGACGTGACAACCACCGCAGCTACCGTAACTCGATCAGGGCAGAAGGCGACACAATGCGACTTAGAGCTCATTACCACTCCAGACAACGCTTACAAGCTCTCTGGTTGCTTAGTAGAGCGTAAGAAACCACTACCACTCAAGTTTGCGATTCAAAACCCCGAGCTTTATACCTATCAAGTCGTGACATCGCTTCTTGAAGAGCTGAGAATCCAAGTAAAAGGTGATGTGATTATTGGTAAAAAAGCGAAAGCAGACAAAACCACGTTAGTCGCTAGTCACAACTCAGAAAAGCTTTCTGAACTGCTCGATATCATGCTCAAGAAGTCGGATAACCTTATCGCAGATAATCTAACTAAAACGCTAGGAGCGACATTTTATGTTCAACCAGGCAGTTTCAATAACGGTACTGAAGCGATAAAGCAGATATTGCTGACCAAGGCTAATATTGACCTCAGTAAAGCGCAGCTCGTCGATGGTTCAGGACTATCCAGAAATAACCGAATGAGGTCACAGACCATGGCTCAGGTTCTGCGTTATATCTGGGAAAACGATCAACAGCTCAACCTACTTGGGGCAATGCCAACTTCGGGCACTGATGGCACGCTTAAATACCGTCAAAGCATGAGAAAAGCACCAATCCAAGGTAATATTATTGCGAAAAGTGGGTCTTTGTACGGTAGCTACAATATGGCAGGTTTTGGTTTAGATAAAGCGGGCAATCCAAACTCTCTGTTTGTGCAGTTTGTTCGTGATTATTTCCCTGAAGAACAAAACCCAGACAAACCTGTAGAAGCACCAATCACCCAGTTTGAACGAGCTTTCTACACAGATGTAGTCGAATTCAGTCAAATACAAAGCAAATCTAAATAATATTTAGCTCTCTGTAAGCTTCTACTTAAAAAATAAAAATGGCGCTGAAGATTTAAGATCTTCAGCGCCATTTTTCTTCCTAAGAAGTTTTTCTTCGGCGGTGCTTTTTGTTTTTAGAGTCTTTATTTAAAAGCGTTAAGCAATACCCAAGAATGAATTCACTACCGTAAAGTAAATCCACATCCCCGAAATGTCGACTACTGAAGCCAGTACAGGGCTCACCAGCACCGCAGGATCTAACTTGAATAACCGAGCAACAATCGGCAATCCAGCGCCAAGCACGGTTGATATTGTCACTTGAATAAACAGAGCGACAGCAATCGCGTAAGCAATCATATTAATGTCGTAGCCACCCGTTGATTGGTTGTCACTGAACAGTAAGATGCGGCCTATCATCACCAAGGCAATCGCAAGCGCCAAGCAGATGGCAACTCTAAGTTCTTTCCATAAAACGTTCGCCCATTGGCGCTTCTTCAACTCGCCCGTGGCTAAAGCCCTGATGACCAGAGTCGCGGCTTGTGTTCCGGTGTTACCACCCGCAGCAGCAATTACAGGCATGTAAATTGCCAAAAGTACCAACTGACTGAGGATGTCTTCATACTGAGCAATGATAAGCCCAGAGACAATCCCCAGCAGCGCTAAGGCAATAATCCAACCGATACGCTGCCTAACATGGCTAAGCACTCCAGTTGAAAGGTAACCTTGTTGAGGCTCAACCTCTGAGTAGATCAGCCCTAGTTGGTGAGCTAGATGTCGAGAGCGCTTCTCAAAGCCCTGCTCTTCTAGCTCACTAAGTAAAGTCTGAATAATACTGAGAGAGCATTGCCCAAGTACTAACACCGCATCTTCAAGTGGCATTCGGTTTAAAAGGTTAATTTGTTGCTCACGCCCATACTGTTGAAATGCATTCGATACAGCTTGGATGTCTTGCTCTGTGTACAAAGCTTCGATAGATAAAAAAGTGTTGTTCATTACCGTCATGGCGAATCTCCCGATTGGCAAAGGTAACGACCATCAAAACAAATAGCATAAGTTTATAGATTTATAGATTTATAGATTTATGCGCACCAAGAGCTGAAAGCTACTGGTGTGTCTACTTGTTAGAATCTAGTGTGTGGAAAAGAATGAGGGGGAAAAACAAAGATACCCTACCCGAACGGCAGGACAATAGATCAATACCGAGACGGGTTATTCTTCTCCATTCAAACTAGGAGGATGGTCGGTATTGTTCATAAAAATCTCCAGAATTACTGTCAATATGACAGCGCGCATAGTGTAGCAATAGCCGTTCAAAAACTTCGTCAAATTCCTGTCAATAAATAGGGGTCAATAATTAGGGGCAATAAAAAAGGCATCCGTAGATGCCTTTTCGTTAAATCATTGAGATTTAATATTACTTGATAGTAATACGAGCAAACTTACGCTTACCTACTTGGTAAACTGCAGTACCAGCTTCAGGTACGAATTTACTGTCTTCAATCTTCTCGCCTTCAAGCTTAGCAGCGCCTTGCTTGATCATACGCATCGCATCAGAAGTAGAGTTTACAAGACCCGCTTCTTTTAGAACGTTCGCAATCGGTAGGCCGGCTTCGAATTCAAATTCTGGCATTTCATCAGGAACTTGGTTCTTAGCAAAACGGTTAACGAACTCTTGCTCAGCGGCTTCAGCATCTGCTTCACTGTGGAAACGAGCAATGATCTCTTTCGCTAGAAGTACTTTAACGTCACGAGGGTTTTTGCCCGCCTCAACGCCAGCTTTCAGTTCCGCAACTTCTTCAAGTGGACGGAAAGACAGTAGCTCGTAGTAGCTCCACATTAGATCGTCAGAGATAGACATGATCTTACCAAACATCTCGCTTGGTGCTTCGCTAATACCGATGTAGTTGTGCGCAGACTTAGACATCTTCTTAACGCCGTCTAGACCAACAAGTAATGGCATCATCAGTACCGCTTGTGGTTTTTGACCGGCTGCTTTTTGCAGTTCACGCCCCATTAGAAGGTTAAACTTCTGGTCAGTACCACCAAGCTCAACATCACTCTCTAGTGCAACAGAGTCGTGACCTTGTAGAAGTGGGTACATGAATTCGTGGATAGCGATTGGTTGACCACCAGCGTAACGCTTTTTAAAATCATCACGCTCAAGCATACGAGCAACAGTTTGGTTAGAAGCAAGACGAATCATGCCTTCAGCGCCAAGCTCAGATAACCACTCAGAGTTGAAACGAATTTGCGTTTTCGCAGGGTCTAGAATCTTGAATACTTGCTCTTTGTAAGTTTCAGCATTCTTCAATACGTCTTCACGGCTTAGCGGTGGACGCGTTGAGTTTTTACCAGATGGGTCACCAACCATTGCAGTGAAATCACCAATAAGGAATGTCACTTCATGACCAAGCTCTTGGAAAGCACGAAGCTTGTTAAAGATAACCGTATGGCCTAGGTGGATATCTGGAGCGGTTGGATCGGCACCCAGCTTAATGCGTAAAGGACGACCTTCTTTTAGTTTCGCAATCAGTTCGTCTTCTGGAATCAGTTCTTCTACGCCACGTTTGATCTCGGCTAGTGCAGCTTCAATACTCGCCATTCTTGTTCACTCCCACAGATTTGGCAAAAATATAATAATTAGACATCTTACTTGAATAGCGATGTATTTTGAAACCAGTTACACTATTCCGTCGTCGATTTTCATAATATTTACAGAACGAACCGGAACATGTTGTCTATTTTTGCACGCCTTCCTATTTTGCACCGGGCTTTTATCGCATTTTTTAGTGCCGTAATTTTCGTCGCGATTTTCTTACTCCCCGATGTCAGCAGTTTACGTGACGATACGGGCGCTTTAGTGGTGGGGAAACATTACCCACTGACTATCAATGCATCTGCACTTGTTAGCTCGAGTGACGCACCGCCGACGGCTGTGCTTAATTGGGAGAAATATACCGTTCGTTCTGGCGAAAGCACCTCTGTCTTATTTGAACGTATTGGCCTCTCATACCGCTTGCTGATCACGCTACTCAATACCAATAACGATATTAAGAAGCAGCTGTCTAACCTAAGACCTGGCGATGTATTGCAATTCGGTTTTGATGAAAACAACGACCTTATTCAGTTAAAACGACAACTTAGTGCGTTTGAAAGCTTCAAAATCACTAAGTCTGGCGATTCGTTTACCTCTAGCATCGACAAGAAAGAAGTTGCCTACCAATACAATTACGCTGAAGCCAACATTACCTCTAACTTCTGGAATGCAGGCGTTAGCGCAGGTTTAACCGCAAACCAAATCATGGAACTCGCCGGTATCTTCGGTTGGGATATCGACTTTGCGTTAGATATTCGTAAGAACGACAGCTTCAAAATCTTATACCAAGAGAAAGTGGTTGAAGGTGAGGTGGTTGGTCGCGGTAAGATCATGGCAGCCGTATTCAAAAACCAAGGCGATTCATTTACCGCGGTATTGGATGATAAGAGCGGCAACTACTTCGATGAAAATGGTCGAGCAATGAAGAAAGCGTTCTTGCGCTCACCAATTGATTTTCGTCGCGTAACATCGAACTTTAATCCTACCAGGAGACACCCAGTAACCGGTAAGGTTCGAGCTCACCGCGGTACTGACTACGCAGCCCCTGTTGGCACACCTATCTGGGCAGCCGGTGACGGTATTGTTCAGAAGTCGGGTTACAACCAATTCAATGGTAACTACGTGTTTATCCGCCACAGCAACACCTACATCACCAAGTACCTGCACATGAAGCGACGTATGGTGAAAACAGGTCAGCGCGTAAAACAAGGCCAAACCATTGGTACTTTGGGCGGTACAGGCCGTGTGACTGGCCCGCACTTACATTATGAATTCTTGGTTAATGGCGTACATAAAAATGCGCGTACCGTGAAATTACCGCAATCTAAGTCGTTAACAGGTAAAGCAAAAGCAACATTTATTGCGAACTCAGAAATTCGATTGAGTAACCTAGAGCGATACGGCCAGTTACTAGCAACTAATTAGGTTACTAGCGACTAATTAGGTTACTAGCGACCAATTAGGTTAATAGCCATCTAAACCAACGAGAAGAGCGCCCACCAAGGCGCTCTTTTTATTTCCGTCGAACTAGGAATTATCTTTAACCGTCGTTGCTTGGGAGCACATCGGGCTTCTTATCTCGCCCTAGCATCAGCAAACAAGGCGTCAGCACCAAGGTTAGTACTGTAGTAAAGGCCAAACCTCCCGCAATAGCTGTAGCAAGTTGCGACCACCACTGCGTGCTCGGCGCTCCGAATTCTATCTTTTGATTAATCAGATCGATGTTCATTTCTAACACCATCGGCATCAAGCCTAAAATGGTGGTAACCGTAGTCAGCATTACTGGTCTTAAACGTTGAACACCGGTTCTTAGAATCGCATCTCGCTTATCCAAGCCTCTTTTGATTAGCTGGTTATAGGTATCGATCAGCACGATGTTGTTATTCACCACTATTCCTGCCAGTGCAATCACTCCAATACCAGACATCACGATACCAAACGGGCGTTGGAAGATAAGCAAACCAACAAATACACCAACCGTTGAGAACAACACCGCACTAAGAATCAAAAACGCTTGATAGAAGCTATTGAACTGAGTAATCAAAATCAACGCCATCACCGCCAGAGCAACCATGAATGCACTTTGTAAAAAGGCTGAAGAATTTTCTTGTTCTTCATTTTGACCACGGATACGAAACTCAACGCTACTCGGCAGCCCTAACTCACTCAGCGACTGTTCGATCTTTGGTAGCTCAAGGGCAAGGTTATAACCCTCTTCCATATCCGCCATGATGTTCACGACACGCTTACCATCAAGACGCTTTATCGTGTCCTGCTTATGGTCTGGCACTATCTGAGCAAAGTTAGTGATCGGCACCAAGCCTGCTGGTGTTTTAACTCTTAGTTGGTCAAAGCGCCCAATATATCTTTTATCGCTTGGGTAGCGCACCAAGATATCGACCTCTTCTGAAGAATCATCTGGGAGGTAATCGCCAATCTTTAGCCCATTAGTGACGAATTGAACCGTATTACCCACCAAGGTCGCATCAGCCGAAAAACGCGCAGCATCATCTCTGCGAATATCCACTTTCCAATCGATGCCATCTTTACTCGCGGTATCACTTATATTGGTCAGTGCCTGATTGCCATCCGCCCAGTTTCTTACAATTTTTGCAGCCTGATTCAGTTGCTCTGGTGTTCTTGCCGACAGCTCAATCACTAAGTCATTCTCAACCGGAGGCCCTGCATCTGGAAACTTATATTCAATCTCGACCCCTGCGTATTGATCGGTGTACACCTTTAATTCTTCAATGATCACCTTCACACTGCGACGGTATTGCCAATCAACAGGGGTAATCGAGATCAAACCAATCTGATCATCACCACCAGTACGCGTATAAACGGTATCGAACTCATCATGATTGAGCATCATCAACTCAATATCACGCATGATGACATCTTTCTCTTGGATAGAAAGATCACCATGGGAGCGAACTTTGACATTAAAGAATGGCGGATCCACTTCTGGGAAGAACTCTGCACCTAGACCCGCTTTTGAATACGTAAAACCAACCGCAACCGCGAGCAGTATCGCACTGATAAGAATCTTAAAGGGGTGCTTGATCGCAATCGACAACGTGTGGTAGTACGCTTTGGTTAAGCCTGTCGCTTGTGAAAAATCACCATTATGCAGTGCCACCATTCGAGCTTGGCTTTTGGGCGATACATATTGAGGTTTACCAATCAAACCACCGAGTACAGGCACAAACAACAACGCCATAATCAATGAAGCGGTTAAGGTTGCAATCAACGTTAATGGCAGGAACTTCATGAATTCGCCCGTTACATCCGGCCAAAACAGTAACGGAGCAAATGCAGCCAAGGTTGTAGCAGTTGATGCGGTTATTGGCCACGCCATTCGTTTCGCTGCATCTCGGTAAGCGGCTTTACGCCCTTCACCTTCTTGCATTCGCCTGTCGGCAAACTCGGTAACCACAATTGCGCCATCGACCAACATACCAACCGCCATGATCAACGAGAACAGCACCACGATGTTGACGGTTAGACCAAACACAGACAACACCAACAATCCCGTGAGGAACGATCCAGGAATTGAAATTCCGACCAATAGCGCGGTTCGAACACCAAGAATCGCGATGATCACGATCACCACTAAAATGATGGCGGATAAGATATTGTTTTGAAGATCGTTGAGCATGATCTTCACATCTTTAGATTCATCCCAGGTGTATTTGACCAATAGGTTATTTGGCCATTCAGCTTGCTGCTGAGCACCAGCCATTACCGCTTTGACTAGCTCAACGGTTTCAATGATATTTTCACCCGCACGTTTCTTGATATCCAAGACAACCGCGGATTTGCCATCTAAACGGGCAAAGCTTTCAGGATCTCGAAACGCTCGGCGAACCGTAGCCACATCGCCAAAGGTTACTACCTGTTTACCATCCACTTTAATTGGCAACTCAAGTACGTCTTTTAAGGAGTTAAACACAGAAGGGACTTTGACCGAAAAACGCCCGTAGCCTGTATCAACAAAGCCTGCGGCCACCACTCGGTTATTCAAAGCAATCAGATTATAGATGTCCGCTTGATCTAGGCTGTAACTCTCCATCAATAATGGATCAACGATGATTTCTACTATGTCATCGCGATCGCCTGCAATGTCGACTTCAAGGATCTGACGATAGCTTTCGAGTTTATCTCCGAGCTCTCGAGCGATTTGTACTATGGTGCGCTCAGGCACGGTACCAAACAGAACCACTGACAACACAGGCTGCTCAGAAGCGAGGGTAACTTCATTTACAGTCGGCTCATCGCTATCTTCTGGCAATTTGGGCTTAGCCAGATCAACCGCGTCACGAACATCGGCCATCGCTTTAGTAAGATCGACGCCAACATTAAACTCTAACACCACAGAGGCGTGTCCTTCTGCTGCGGTTGCTGTCATCTCTTTTACGCCTTCGATTGACCTAAGCTCTTGCTCAATAGGTCGAACCAATAAACGTTCTGAATCCGTTGGCGAGATCCCTTGATGCCCGACTGAAACGTAGATAATTGGAATGGTGATATCTGGGCTCGATTCTTTGGGTATCGTGATATAGGTAATCACACCTGCGACTAAGATGAGCGCCAAAAGGGAGAGCATTGTTCGAGCACGAGACAAGGCTGCATCAATAATTGAATACATCGGCTATCTCCTACTCTGTAGTTACGTTAGAGAGTTCAGCACCTTGCTCAACAGCAATCACCGAATCACCATCACGAACAAAACCTTGCCCTACCGTGATGATATCGACACGCTGACCTAACCCCGTGAGCCACACACCATCTTGCTCAGCTTTCACCAGTTGAATGCCGACGAATTTCACGATTGGTGAATCATCAATTGAAACCAAAGTTTTGACCCCAAGATTACCGGCCTCATCCAGTGCCAACATGGCAGGCGTCACTTTGATAGCGTCTCTTGTTTCTAGATTGAGGGTTACTTCGGCACTGACACCAGCAGGTAACAGGCCATCTGAGTTGTCGATTTCAATCTCAATGGGGAAGGTATTGGTTGAGGCAGAAGAGATTCGAGAGACGTAACGCAGCCGACCTTCCGCTTCTTCTCTCCCTAACAGGCGAACCAAAGCTGATTGATTGACTAGCAAATGCTGGATATGGCGCTCACTGACATCGGCCTCAATAACCAAAGGATCGAGGTCAATCACACCTGCGACAGGGTCGCCAACGCCAACGAAATCGCCCAGTTCGACCATCAAGTCTTGAACCACACCAGAGAAAGGTGATGTGATTACTGTGTTCTTTAGAGCTAATTCCGCATTGCGCTTCATGGCCTTTGCTTCCGTTAATGAAGCCTCTGCTGTGGTATAGGCTATCTCGCCTTGCAGCCCTCTTTTCTTCAAAGACTGCGCCGCTTTGAATTCTTTCTGCTTCAAGCGATATAACGCAGATGCTCGCTCTAGTTGAATCTCTAAATCACCTTTATCTATCTGAGCAATGGCTTGTCCAACTTTAACCGCATCGCCCTTAACAACGTTCAATCTAACAACCTTGCCCGCAACTTCAGCCCCCAAACGAGCATGTCTATCGGGCGCCGTTCGACCATAGAGATCAATCGTTTTAAAGGTCGGTGATGAAGTAAATGTTTGAAAGGAAACCTTAGCCAACGGAATTTCTGTCGCTTTTTTTTCAGGTGACTCTTCCGCTTGCCCTACGCCTAAACCAAGCCAGATCGACAACAACACGACTAGAGTCAGAGAAACCAGCCACGGCTGCTTCAATTTCTGAAAAAGTGGTGAGTTAGAAAATAGAGTGGGCATAACAAATCCTTTTGTACGATGTTATTAAGGCGCGCTAATTAGCTTAACACTGTCATATGCAACATCCTGATGCACAGCGGTAACCTTAACAGACCCACACCCAACGAAGTTGGACTCTATCGACAGTTTAAAAAATATGGCGTTTACTATAAGTAAGGTAGATGAAATAAAGATTACACATTCCCAACCTAAATACCTCTTGGTATGTATGGCTAGAACAGGTCGAATTACTGTCTGTTTTATATGATGTATTTCTTAAAAACAAAAACGCCGAGCATGAGCTCAGCGTTTAAAATATTTCTAATGTAGCTCTCAGTTCAAGCTACCTTTCAGTTCACGTTAGACGCTAAATGATGCACCACAGCCACATGTTGTTGTCGCGTTCGGGTTGTTCACAAAGAAACGTGCGCCTTCTAGGCCTTCAGTGTAATCAACCATGCCGCCCATTAAGTACTGTAGGCTCATTGGGTCAACAACCAGCGTAACACCGCTGTTTACAATAGTAGTGTCGCCATCATTTACTTTTTCATCAAATGTGAAGCCGTATTGGAAACCACTACAACCACCACCTGTAATGTATACACGCAGTTTTAGTTCTGGGTTTTCTTCTTCAGCAATTAGCGTTTGAACGCGTGTAGCTGCTGCATCAGAAAAAGACAATGGGATATTTACTTCGCTCACGACAACCTCTCTTACCTGTGTCAAAAACAACATGATACAAATCTAATTCGAGACCATAGTTGTTGAGTATTTTCTTATATTCTGGTGATTATCTAATACCTGACTGAAACGTTCAAGTATTCACCACAGGATCGTTCCTTTTACTGTCGTAAACTCGCCCATATCTGACAATTAAAACGTGTAACCACACAAAACAACCAGATTCGGGGGATTATATCGGCGAAAGCATTCCTAGTTGGATTCTGGATAGGTACAATGCGTGCCAATTGGTCCGACAGTCAAAAGAGGATATATCAATGACCAAATCAGCAGAACTGTATCAAAAGGCACAGCAAACTATTCCAGGTGGCGTTAACTCTCCAGTGCGCGCTTTTAACGGTGTAGGTGGTTCTCCAATCTTCGTTGATAGAGCTGACGGCCCACTTCTTTTTGATGCTGATGGGAAAGCATATATCGATTACGTTGGCTCTTGGGGCCCAATGATCCTTGGTCACAACCACGCAGTTATCCGTGAAGCTGTCATTGATGCAGCGCAACGCGGCCTTAGCTTCGGTGCTCCAACCGAAACTGAAATCAAAATGGCTGAACTTGTCTCTGAGATGGTTCCATCAATGGAACAGCTGCGTATGGTGAGCTCAGGTACAGAAGCAACAATGAGTGCGATTCGTCTTGCTCGTGGCTTTACTGGTCGTGACAAAATTCTTAAGTTTGAAGGTTGTTACCACGGTCACGCAGACAGTCTACTGGTAAAAGCAGGTTCTGGTGCACTGACTTTAGGTCAACCAAGCTCTCCTGGCGTACCAGCTGATTTTGCGAAACTAACGTTAACAGCAACCTTCAACAATCTAGATTCAGTACGTGAAATCTTCGCAGCAAACAAAGGCGAGATCGCTTGTATCATCGTTGAGCCAGTAGCGGGTAACATGAACTGCATCCCTCCAGTAGAAGGCTTCCACGAAGGTCTACGTGAAATCTGTGACCAAGAAGGTGCGTTGCTAATCTTTGATGAAGTAATGACAGGTTTCCGCGTTGCTGAAGGTTGTGCTCAGGCTTACTACAACATCAAGCCAGACCTAACGTGTCTTGGTAAAGTGATCGGCGGCGGCATGCCAGTGGGTGCTTTCGGCGGTCGTAAAGATGTGATGCAGTACATCGCGCCAACGGGCCCTGTTTACCAAGCGGGTACGCTTTCAGGTAACCCTGTTGCAATGGCTGCTGGCTACGCATGTTTGAACCTTCTACGAGAAGAAGGCAACGAAAAGCGTCTAGCTTCAAAAACTAAGCAACTGGCTAATGGCTTCAAGCAACTTGCAGACAAGCACGGTATTCCAATGCTAGTTCACCAAGTTGGCGGTATGTTTGGTTTCTTCTTCACTGACCAAGAAACTGTGACGTGCTACGAAGATGTAACTAAGTGTGATGTCGAACGCTTCAAGCGCTTCTTCCACCTAATGTTAGATCACGGTGTTTACCTTGCACCTTCAGCATTCGAAGCAAGCTTTACTTCTCTTGCTCATGGTTCGAAAGAACTGGATGCAACACTAGAAGCTGCTGATCGCTCTCTTGCGATCATTGCTGCTGAAAACAAATAGTCGAAAGCACTTTATAAGTCGCTAACCGATTGAATTTAGGGCTGCATTAGATGCAGCCCTTTTTAATACATCACGCTCGCTAACCACAAATATAACAGCTTACTTACCCTTCAATTAAGGCTAAAACTGAACTAAAAACGCCTAACGTTCCCAGAAAAGAAAAACCAACAACATCAAGGTACCAAGGAACATTCTGAACCAAGGGATCTCTTTTTTTGTTTGCTGTTCTTCATCTTGGCATTTCTTATCTTTATTACAGCATCCCATTATCAAAACTCCTCATTGCTAACTCTCTGTTTTGCAGCCATTATAAACTCAGAACGCAAATATAGAGACCATTAACGTGTCAGAAAAACTCAAAATCAATACCAGCCACTGGGTGATCATCATCGCCCTACTTGCGGCGGCTTATGCTTGTTACTTGCTTATAGAGCCGTACGTCAACTCAATCGTGATGGCCTTTATCATTTCACTATTGATGTTCCCAATCCATGAGTGGCTTGAAAAAAAGCTCCCGAATAAAGAAAACATCGTCTCTCTGCTGTCTTGTGTGATTCTGACTTTCATTATTGTTATCCCTTTATTGGCAGTATTCGCAGCAATTGTTCAGCAAGGTTCTCTGTTCTCTCAGAACACCTACCAATGGGTGACCCACGGCGGTATTCAGACTTTATTTGCACACCCATTAGTGGTCAAAGCGCTGTCATTTGTGAATAACTACTTGCCTTTCGACAACATTGAGCCTCAAGCCATCGCACAGAAAGTCGGTGAATTTGCGACCAGCTTTGGCTCAAAACTGGTTGGTATCAGTGCAAAAATCCTTGGTGATGCGACCAATTTCTTGATGGATTTCTTCTTGATGCTGTTTGTTCTGTTCTTCTTATTAAGAGATCACGACAAAATCATCAGCGTGGTTCGTCATATTTTGCCTTTATCTCGTAGCCAAGAAGACAAATTGCTAACCGAGATTGAGCAAGTATCGAAATCAGCTGTAATGGGTTCATTCTTAACCGCAATAGCGCAAGGTTTTGCGGGCGGGTTAGGTATGTGGATTGCCGGTTTCCCAGGCCTATTCTGGGGCACCATGATGGGCTTTGCATCCTTCATTCCCGTGGTTGGTACTGCGCTTATCTGGATTCCAGCAGCTACGTACTTATTCCTAACAGGCGATACCACTTGGGCTATTTTCCTAACGGTATACTGCATTGCGATTGTGGGCTCGATTGATAACCTACTGCGCCCGCTATTAATGCAGGGCAGCGCTGGCATGAACACCCTTATGATCTTCTTCTCATTATTGGGTGGTATTCAATTGTTTGGCTTAATCGGCCTGATCTACGGCCCACTGATCTTTGCTATTACGATCGTCCTTTTCAATATTTACGATGAAGAGTTTAAAGACTTTTTGAACCAGCAAGACAAGAGTTAACCTAATCAACGTCAACTTGGTTGGCGAACGAGTATTAAACACTTCAAGCTTTGGGCGGATTATGCGAAAATCCGCCCTCATTTTTTGCTAACGATTCAATAGAGTGTCCTATGTCAGCTTATATTGCCCCAAGCCAGATTGCTCAACGCCAACTCGCCTACTTTGAAGGCAAACATGTTTTAGTTGCTGGTGAGGCAGAAGACTTATTCCCTGTTGAATTAGCGAAACATTGTGAATCAGTCACCGTGTTTACTTCTAATTACAGCTACTACCGTCAATTAGAAGGCTGCAACACCATCCAACGTTTTTATGGTGCGGAGTTTACCGAAGAAACCAAAGCCGACTTAGTGATGCTTTACTGGCCAAAGGCTAAAGCAGAAGCGGAATTTCTGTTGGCGATGTTATTTGCCAAGCTAGGTAAAGATACCGAGATTGTCGTAGTTGGCGAGAATCGTTCTGGTGTTAAAAGTATCGAGAAGATGTTCGCTCCTTACGGCAAAGTCGTGAAATACGATTCGGCGCGCCGTTGCTCTTTCTACTGGGGTCAATGCTTCGATCAACCACAAGCCTTCAATCTGCAAAACTGGTTTAAAACCTATACGGTTAACATTGATGAGCAGTCACTGACTGTAAAAAGCCTTCCAGGTGTGTTTAGTCACGGCCAATTTGATGTCGGTAGCCAACTGCTACTTGATACTCTGCCAAAGCTGAAAGGTAAGGTACTGGATTTTGGTTGTGGTGCTGGCGTATTGGGCGCGGTAATGGCATCTCGTCACCCTGATATCGAGCTAGAAATGTGCGACATCAGTGCATTTGCCGTGGCATCAAGCCAAGCTACGTTAGAAGCGAACGGTTTAACGGGAAATGTCTTCGCCTCAGATGTCTATTCCGACACATCAAAAGACTACCAATTCATCATCAGTAACCCACCATTCCATTCTGGTTTGGATACAAGCTACAGCGCGACTGAGACCTTACTTGCTCAGGCTCCTAAGCATTTGAAGCGTTCTGGCGAGATGATTATTGTTGCGAACAGTTTCTTAAAATACGTTCCAATTATTGAACAAGCGTTTGGAAAATGCGCGACTCTAAATAAGACCACTAAATTCGCGATCTATCACGCAAACAAATAGCCTATCTAGCACAGCGCAGGGTCATTATCTGCGCTGTCTGTTCATATTTCTGTCAAAACTCTATAAAAATGAGCTTTTGCACACGCTTTAAATACCACTTACTTGTCAAAGTAAAAAAACTCGTTAATTTCGTTAAATTGGAACCCGTTAATTCTATTCTCTGTACTTGTTTTCAGCCCTTTTAGCAGTACATCAAAGGAAAGTAGTACCCAATTTATGTTTAGATTCTATCGTAAGCAGAAGTTTAAGCGCCTTCAAAATACCCTAATGCTGGCATTTCTTGTCCTCAGTATTACCCCAGTGACACTTATCGCGATATTTTTCCTCCAGTCGCACAGTCAGGATCTTCAGGAACAAAGTACTTCGCACCTTGTTTCGGTCCGTGATACTAAGCAACAGCAAATTGTCGATTATCTACAAGCTCAAGAGTCCCAAGTCATGGGCTTTGTTCGCTCAGAACTTGCCAATGCCAGTGGCGGGCGATTCTATGGTTTAATCAATGCGTTCCAACGCTTAGGGTTAGATATTGACGAAGCGCGCAGTAATGCGCAGCAGCGTTACATTCAAGGCTCTGGCGATCAAATCAAGACATCGATTCTTCCAGAATCTAGTAGCTTTATTGGCAGCGAACGTTATCGACTGCTTCACAAGCGCTACCATAACTCATACCAAGAATTGCTTAAGCGTTCAGACTTTGATGACATTCTATTAGTCGATATTAACGGTAACGTCGCTTACTCAATCTTTAAGCGTGATGATTACGGCACTAACTTGCTAACAGGTAAGTACAAAGATTCAAACCTAGGCGTTACCTTTCAACGCTTAGCAAAAGACGTAAAAGACAAACGTAAATCCAACGAGGACTATACACCGGTTATCGTTTCTGACTTTAAAGATGAGAACGGTAAGCAGACGGCTTGGTTAGGTGCGCCTATTGTTCAACAAGGCTACCTGCACAGTTACGCCATGTTTAGGCTGCCAATCAATGGGATTACTAAGCTGATTGCGGATCTCAACAAGAGTTCAAATATTCAAACACTGCTTGTGGGTGATGATCACCTGCCACGCAGCCTCGCCCATTCGCAAGAGTCGATTAATTTAAGCTTAGACGTTGTCGATAAAGCATTGGCTGGCGAAACGGCCGTAGGTACGTTCAACAACACTCAAGATCAAGCAATCATCGCAGCATATACCCCAATTGAGCTGAAATACGCAACATGGGCTCTTGTCGTAGAGCTGCCAGAAAAAGAGGCGTTTGCCCGTATTCATCAGTTAGAAAAGATCTTCGTGATCGTGATGCTCACAGCGATCATTCTTGTGTTTGTTGCATCGCATTATCTGTCCAATTTCATCACTTCTCCTCTCCTCAAGCTCACATGGGCTGCCGAGAAAGTCTCTGCAGGTGATCTTGATGAAACCATGATCAACACCGAACGCAAAGATGAAATAGGCCGACTCGCGGTTAGCTTCGAAAGAATGCAGCGATCGATCCGTGAAAAAATGCAGCTCATCAAGAGCCAAAACGGTGAGCTTGAGGACAACCTTAAGACCATTCAAAAGCAAAACGAAGAGTTGCAACTGGCGAACAAACTTAAAGATGAATTCTTAGCCACCACCTCACATGAATTGAGAACACCATTACATGGCATGGTTGGCATCGCTGAAGCGCTAATATCTGGTGCTAACGGCCCTATTCCTGCCAACCAGAAGTACCAATTGGATATCATCATCAATAGTGGCCAGAGGTTGGCGACACTGGTTGATGACCTGCTTGATTATCACAAGATGCGCTATGGCAGCTTGGATATTAAGAAGTCTGCTGTTGATTTATCTGCAGCCACCAGCTTAGTGCTTGAGTTATCTCATCACCTGTTAGGTAACAAGCCAATCCGCATCATTAACCAAGTGCCAAGTGATTTAGGTCTCGTTTCATCGGATCCTCAACGACTTGAGCAAGTGATGTATAACTTGGTTGGCAATGCTATCAAGTACACATCAGAAGGTAAGATTGTTATCTCAGCAAGCGTCATCGACGACAACATTCGAGTACAAGTTGTTGATACCGGCCAAGGTATACCTGCTGAATATCTTGAACACATCTTTGAGCCATTGATTCAAGCTGGCCAAGACGCAAGTAACTATCGCCAAGGTGCCGGCCTTGGGTTATCCATCAGTCGTCAGTTAATTGAGTTGATGGGTGGTTCACTGTACGTAAGTAGCCAACCGATGCTTGGCACTACATTCAGCTTCACATTACCTTTAGCTACCCAAGAAGAACTGGATAGCTACAGTGAGTCAGGGAGCTACTCACACTTCCAAGCGCCGGATTTAATTGATAACACTCAGCAAGAAAACAGCGCTATCAGTGAAAACCCAGATGGCCCGTTATTGGTTATCGCCGATGATGAGCCGGTGAACCTGCGCGTATTAGACAGCTTCTTGAAGCTAGAAGGTTATCGAGTTCGCACCGCCTGTGACGGCCCTGAGACCATTGAACTGATTGAAAAAGAGAAACCAGAGTTACTTCTGCTCGACATCATGATGCCAGGTATGAGCGGCTATCAGGTTTGTGAAGCACTGCGTAAGCAATACGATCATGCACAATTGCCAATCATCATGCTAACGGCACTCAACCAAGCGGAAGACCGTGTTCGCGGTTTCGAAGCGGGTGCCAACGATTACTTGTCTAAACCGTTCAACAAACAAGAACTGGCGGCGCGAATTACGGCTCACTTATCAGCAAGCAAAGCTGAGCAAAGGCGTCTTGAGAATGATCAATTGCAACTAGAGCTTAAACACAGGGCCATGGTTGAAGCTAACCTACTAGAAACTCAAGGGCGCTTGTTGGAGCAGTTGGAGTCAGCCCCTGAAGCCATCATCTGTATTCGTGATGACCAACGTATTCGCTTTGCCAACGAAGCGGCTGCTAAGCTGTTTAGACGTGGGCAAGAACAACTCAAGCGCTCAATGGCCGACGAGATCATCGCGCCTAAATACCTGAAGGTGGAACAAGCTCACTACTGTGGTGATATTGATATCTATATAGACGACACACGTCAGCGCATTCCAAGTGACATCCTTAAGCTACCTGAAGGTTCAGGGCTCGACACCATGTATATCTTCAATGTCGGTGGTGGCGTTAACTCAAACCGAGTCAATAACCTTGAAACAGCGGTTGAGGCACTTTCAAGCTACGCCTTTGAAGGTGACAAAGATAAGCTTCAACAACTGAAAGAGCTTGGCGGTGAATTTACTCGCCTTGCTGATAAGGCAACCGGTGAGGGTAAAAACAAGCAAGAGCTGATGCGTGAAGTACTAGTCGATGTCATGACCAATGCCATTATCTACTGGGAGTCTGTTACTGGGGAGACCAAGTTTGCTTTCGCAGAAAAGAGTGGCTTATGGCGAGTCTACTTAGACCGCAGTACCCTACAAACTAGAACGCTAGACAAATACCTACGCGTAGAAACTCTACCGAAAACACCTCGCTGGCGAACGGTACTGAGCTCTATCGAATTCATACTTGAACACTGTAAAGAACAAACACCAGAAAGAACTCATATCGAGATGCTAAGGGATAAACTACAGAAACTACTGACCAGCTAACCCTGAAGTAAGATCACGATACTGTAAATAATGGAGCCCACTTAGCGTGGGCTTTTTTGTACGCCTAACAATCACAAAAAGTAGAATCCCAACGCTTGCAACGCACTTTTTTTACGTCTTTAAACAAGGAGCAATTCACGCCAATTACGCACAGTGCGTGCTCGTAACCGTCAGTACTTTTCGTTCTATTCTCAATCATATCTGACCGTTATCTGACTCTTTGTTGCAGTTTGAGAAGCGAGTCACAACAGAACGGCAGATTTAATTTTCTAGGGAAATTTAACGTAAAAGCGGCAAGTGACCAAGATCTACAATTACAAAACCCTAGCCTAAAGCTTTATAATAAAAAGCCCAGGTAGTTAGTGACCACTTACACCCAGCCGATACAGCAAAACCAAATGCGAGTCACATCACCTTAACAATTGCGCACAAAAAACCACCAAAGCACCCCATTTTGACGTTAATGACGTGGGATTGCTTGTTTTTAACGTTTTTGACGGGAAACGAGTTTGATTAATTCATCGATAAGGTGTTTTCTTACTCCTGCCAAAGGCCTACAGGCCACTCTTACCACTTCTCAGAATCAACGATGAATCTGGAGCAATGAAGAAGAGGTAGGCCTTTAACTAGAGTGTGTATCTACTAAACAATTTAGCGACAGATAACATTCAATCCATTAGTGAAATGAAAGCAAATAGTAAGGAACAGCTATGCTTGCCAATATAAAAAAAACAGCAATAGCAACAGATAACATTCAATCCATTAGTGAAATGAAAGCAAATAGTAAGGAACAGCTATGCTTGCCAATATAAAAAAAACAGCAATAGCAACAGCAATTATTGCAACTGCTACAACAGGTTTTGCATCAGTAGCAACAGCTGCAGAACGCAGTGAGTTGACTATTCACCCGAAAGAGTACACTACATTTGTACGTAACTTTAACCCGTACCTTGGTGCTACTAACCTACATACTACAACCGACTTCCTTTATGAGCCGCTAGTAGTATTCAACGAAATGCACGGTAACACTCCAGTGTTCCGTCTAGCTGAAAACTTCACAATGTCAGATGATCTGATGAGCGTAGTTTTCGACATTCGTAAGGGTGTTAAATGGTCGGACGGAGAAACTTTCTCTGCTGATGATGTTGTTTTTTCTTTCAACCTTGTAAAAGAGAAGCCAGAGCTTGACCAATCTGGTATCAACTCTTGGGTAACTTCTGTAGAAAAACTGAACGACTACCAAGTTAAGTTCAGCCTAACAGAAGCTAACTCGAACGTACCTTACGAGATTGCTAAAGTACCTGTAGTACCTAAGCACATCTGGAAAGACGTGAAAGATCCATCAACGTTTACCAATGAGAACCCAGTAGGTTCTGGTCCGTTTACAGAAATCGATACGTTTACAGCTCAACTATACATCCAGTGTGCTAACCCGAACTACTGGGATGCAGACAACCTAGATGTTGACTGTCTACGTGTTCCACAAATTGCGAACAACGACCAGTTCCTAGGTAAAGTTGTAAACAGTGAAATGGACTGGACGTCTTCTTTCGTTCCAGATATCGATCGTACATACGCTGCAGCTAGCCCTAAACACCACTACTGGTACCCGCCAGCAGGTACACAGGCATTCATCGTTAACTTCAAGCACCCTGATGCTGCGAAGCATGAAGCATTGAGCAACGTTGAATTCCGTCGTGCTTTCTCTATGGCTCTTGACCGTCAAACTATCATCGATATCGCATTCTACGGTGGCGGTACTGTGAACGATTTCGCATCGGGTCTTGGCTACGCATTTGAAGCTTGGTCTGATGAAAAAACTCATGACAAGTACAAAGGCTTCAACACTTACAACGCTGAAGGCGCGAAGAAGCTTCTTGCTGACGCTGGCTTCAAAGATGTAAATAAAGATGGTTTTGTTGACACTCCATCAGGCAAGTCTTTCGAACTAATGATTCAATCTCCAAACGGCTGGACTGACTTCAACAACACAGTTCAACTAGCGGTAGAACAGCTAAACGAAATCGGTATTAAAGCGAAAGCTCGTACACCTGACTTCTCTGTTTACAACCAAGCAATGCTTGAAGGTACATACGACGTAGCATACACAAACTACTTCCACGGTGCGGATCCATACACGTACTGGAACAGTGCTTACAACTCATCACTTCAATCTGGTGATGGTATGCCTCGTTTCGCGATGCACTTCTACCAAAACGACAAGCTAGATGGTCTTCTAAACAGCTTCTACAAAACAGCTGACAAGAACGAGCAGCTAGATATTGCACACGGTATCCAGCAAATCATCGCTGCAGACCAAGTGACAATCCCAGTGATGTCTGGTGCTTACATGTACCAATACAACACGACTCGCTTCACTGGTTGGTGGAACGAAGAAAATCCAAAAGGCCGTCCAAACATTTGGGCTGGTATTCCAGAGCGTCTACTTCATGTACTGGACCTAAAACCAGTTAAATAAGTAATCGTTCAATCTTTGCGGCGTAACTTCTTACGCCGCTTATAAAAATCCCCACACTATCAATTGAAAGTATGGCGCTAGTCGTCAGGGGATTTTTCGTTCCAAATTTCGCTAGGAGCGACCTGAATCCAGAAACAGGGAAACAATCTGGGTGAGTAAGGTGTGAGTTATGGGTTATTTTTTAAGACGTTTGTCATTTTATTTTGTCGCGCTATTAGTTGCAGCGACGTTAAACTTTATTATTCCAAGAGCAATGCCTGGTGA